>DATKFW010000031.1:0-17862 GCA_035511075.1 Vulcanimicrobiaceae bacterium | reverse complement strand
AGGGGATGCTGTTTGACCGAATCAGAAAGTTGAAAGCGTTCGCAGAGTTGGTTGAGGGCGATAATATGCGAAAACAGGAACTGCTTTAAGTCGTCGGGTTGTGGAGTCGAAAAGCCGGAGACCTTGACGATGCGGCACACGCAGAGTGCCAACACCTTGAGGGTGTCACCCTGCAGGTTGGCGAAATAGAACCAGTAGGGGAAGGCTTCATCCAGGGCTTTGGCGTAACGCCGGATTTCGGGAATGTCGTAAACGTCCCTCGGGTCATCATCATAGCCCTCAAACAATAGAGTGATTCTGCCTCGCCCGCCGACCACTGCGTTCCGGTTTTCGAGAAAGCCCTGTAATGGTGTGAGCACCCTTGTGGTGTCGCCGGATCGGATGTCGTCGTGAGGCACGCTGAAGATCAGGGGATTATCAGTTTCGTAGATATTGGGGTTCTTGCTCATTCTTCTTCCTCCGCACCGCGGCCGAGGCGGTATTTGATGTCGTAGTTCAGGATGAAATCCAATTCCTCGCCTGTGAACCCGTAATGTTGGCCAAGCACTCGATCAATCCTGTCGGCAATTGGCTTGCTGGCTTTGGGGTAGATGCACTGCACCGTAAGGGTGTCGTGTTGGAAGGTCATCTTGCGGTTCACCGAATGCTCCTTCAAATCGGCCATCAACTCGACGGCGAGAGCCTGAAGTTCCTTTTTGGCTTCGCCGCGCGAAAGAGATTCAAGATCGATCGGAAACGCATCAACCTCACGCTTATTGACGTGCCGGCAGTCGGAAAACACGGTGATAAACCAGTAGAATAAACTGCTGTTTAGCAAGCAGAGCGCGAGCTTGGCCTGGGACTCCTCACCAAAGGTCAACTCCTTGAACTCCGAAGGGGGTCGGCGGCGACCTTTGCCGTCAAGCACGCGCGGCTCAAAGTCGAGCACTTGAAGGAAATAGCCAACTTTGCGAGAGTAATAGATCTGATGTCGGCTCGTGCGACTGTAAAATGAACTCAAAGGGCGCTGCTGTTCGGCGAGCCGTTGAATGATGGAGTGTTCAAGCGGCGAACAGAGCTTTGGGATCGTGCGTTCAACGATCGCGGGCTGACTTGCTGCGAACGTCAGCTTGGCAAAAAGCGCGCCCCTTTCCTCCGTACTCCATTTATTATACCTTGTGGAAAAATGGTGGTGTTGGCTGGCCTCCTTTCCGAGAAGATGAATCGTGAGGCGAATGTGTTCCAGGCCATCGAAAAGTCGTGATGGCCGGTCATCATACGAGCTAAAGAAATTTTCTCGATGAAGCAGGAGTTGCTGAAGAGAAATGTATCTGTCGGTTGAAACCGAAGAAACCGGGACAATGAAGCCCTGTCGCCCATTCTTACGCCCGAGCGTTTCGCAACGCTCGATGACAAGCGCATACAGGTTACCTGCTTCTTCACATTTGTAGCCGACCGTGGCGTAACCGGTAAGTTCCTTAAGCTCCACGTAAGGCGGATTGCCGATTATGACATCAAAGCCGCCATTGGCAATGATGCCATAGAATTGAACAAACCAGTGAAACGGCTGGTGGGTTTTCAGCCATTTGGCGTACTCGTCCCTTCCCTCCGGCTTCACGCCATAGTCGGCCGCGAGACTACGATTCAATTCCTCCTCAAGTGCCCGGAGCCGATTTTGAAGTTCCTGCTTGTCGGCGTACGGCACCGAACCGTCACCCTCAGTCTGCAGTTGGCGGAATTTGCTGAAAGCCTGTTCGACATCCGCACAGCGTGTATTGAAGCGAGAAAAGCTTCCTAATTCATCCTCACCCATTAATTTCATCTGGCCGCCGCCAAGTTCCTTCATGCAACGCTGCACTTCTTGCTTCGTAGCGTAGCCGACGAGCGTGTTGCCGGCGCGGATGTTGAAATCAATATCGGGCAGGGGCTCGATGCCATAGTTGTCCTTTTCCGGGTGTGGGTCAACCTGGGCGGCAAGTTTGAGGAACAGGCGAAGTTTGCAGATTTCCACCGCCTCTTCCATAATGTCCACGGCGTAGAGATTATTTAGGATGATGGATTTCAGGACGAAGTAACGGCGGTTCGGATGGGCTCCCACGCGGGCGAGGACCTCCGTAAATTTCCGGTGGTAGTTGGGATGGGTCTTGCTTCCGTTCTCGCCCCATTCCGAGAGGAACTCTTCCATTCGTTTCAGACAGGCTTCGTAGAGAGGTTCAAGGACGTTGAGCGCGGCGAAGATGAATGCGCCTGAACCGCCCGTTGGGTCCAGAATGGTGATGGCGGTCACAGGCTGCCAGAGCGCCATGAGCAGGTCCGGGCCTTCGCAGTACTGAATTGCATCCTCCGCAAACTGGCGCAAATCGAGGTTGAGAGTAATAAAGTCGTTAACCTCACGGACTTCTCCCTTGGCGAGCTTGTCCCTGACAGCTTCGTAACGCTGTCGGCGGGCAATTGCCTCGCGCCATATTTCGGTGGGCAGGGCGTAGTCGCCGGGCGCAGGCTTGTTCCAGCCTTTGCGGCGCTCGATCAGGTCGGGCTTGGTGGCATCGAGTCCGGCGGCGATTTCGGGGGGAAGTTTTTTGTTCACGCCATGCCGCACGGCGGGGTAAATGTAGCGATTTGGATTTTCCCGGAGCATGTCCCAGATGGTCGGGCCACTGGTGTTTTCGAAGGCGACCTTGCATTTGGCGCGGGCGGCATCGAACAGGATCGGCAGGACGGTGTTCTTGCTGATATATTCGGTGATGTCTTCCTTGGTGTAATACGCCCCCATCTGTTTTTGGTTGATGTATTTCTCGAAGATGTAGCCGAGCACGTCGGGATTAATTTCCTTGTCGCTCTTCAGCGGTCGGTCGTCCAGATGCCATTGGTATTCGTCAAAATACTTAAAGACGCGCTCGAACGCCTTGTCCTCAATCTGAATATCCTTCCCGTAGCGGTCGGGTTGTTCCAGCTCATGCACGTCGAAAAGGCCGCCGTTAAGATACGGGATATTCCCAAGGATTTTTTCGAGGTCGGGTGCACGATCCCTGCGACGTTTGCCAAAGCCTTCATGGAACAACCGGAGCAGGAAATAACGGTAAAACGTGTAGAATTTGTCCTTGCCCTGTTCCTTTTTGCAACGCTCAAGCCGATTGCGAAGGTAATCGTGGTCGCCATCGAGAAAGCCCTTGCGCTGGATGAAATAGACGAACATCAGGCGGTTGAGCATCACGGAGGCATACCATTCGCGGTCAGCCACCTCGCCAATGCCTTCTATGAATTTGAGGAAAGCTTTGCGATGAGTGTCGAAGTCCCGGTAAAAGGCCTTGGTGACGCGCTCAATATCGAACGCTGCCCGAGCGCGCCCGGCCATCGTGATGGTCGACAGATCTCCCTTTTCCTCTTCCTCCAGCGATACGAAGAGGATTTGCAGTTTTTGGAGCAGGGAGTCGCCTGGCTGGGCGCGATTGAAGTCGTGCTTGCGGGCCGAGAGTGGGCGGCCAGGCTCGCGGCGCACCCAAGTCCAGGATTGCTGGGAGAAATCGCCCGTAGCGAATACGATGAGGTGTTCGAAGCTGGTCTGGGTAAGAGCACGGTCGAGTTTCAGCCGTGTTGTGTGGTCGGGCAGGCTTCCGTCTGCGCTGCCGCAAAGCCAAGCGGTAAAGCCGCGTTTCTCGGCCACCGCGGTAAAAGAAAAATCAATTTCCCCCGTGCGTAGGGTGAGCTTCTGACGGCACGGCTCCCAACCCAGTTCCTCGACAAACAACTTGGCAAGATGCCCACTTTGCAACAGGGGACGTGCGCGTTGAAAGTCGAATGCCATAGGTCAGTCTTTGCGAATGCCCAGCGAGCAAATGATTTTTGGTTCCCGCGACTCAACATCATCCTTCGGAATGCAGAGTCGATCTTCCTCGTGGAGCGAGAGGAGAAGGGCCACAAGTTTTTCGTCGCTCACTCCAGTACGGAGTTCCCGATTGAGCAAATCGCGAGACGCCTCGGTCAGGGGCGACTCGTAGATTTGGTCAATTGCCTGGTGGAGCGGTTTGATGTCGAACAAGCTGTCTTTTACACGGGCAGTGTAATCCTTCAGCCGCTCATAGACGCGACGGCGCGCGCTGGTGGGTTTGCCGAGCTGGCCGCCGGTGGTAATTTGTTCGGTCTGGATGCCGCCGATGGCTTTTTGTACGAGCGGATGGTGATTCGCCAAGCGCAGGAGTGTTGGTGTGGACGGTTCACATGCCGCGGCACGCAGGATTTCGTGCTGGCTTTCGGTCACGGAGCGCCCCTCTTCATCCACCCAAGCCAGCGCGTCGTTGCCATCAGCGGTGCGAACATAAACCATGACGCCAGAAGTGGGCTGTGGGCCGGCGGCTCCAGCCGACTTGGCGGGGACGGCGGAAAGGGCCTTCGTTGAGAAAATAACACCGGGTAAATCGGGGATGGTCTTTTTCAACGACGGATCGGTGTCGCAGGCGTTTTTCCAAATCTGGTAAGCCAGCGAAGCCAGGTCCACTTCGTCGTCCGCCGGATCGTCCAAGATTCCGGATTTTTCGGTGAAAAGGTCGCGTATGACCGTGTCGTGCTTTTCGTCCTCAAAAAAGGTTTCGTCCGTCCCAACGACCTCAGCATTTTCGCTCAATCGCTGGCGGACACGTGAGCGCAGTCGGATGAGGCGTTCAACCCCCTCGGCCGGGACAAACGAGTAGCACAGAATCTCCTCGGCTTTCTGGCCGATTCGATCCACGCGGCCCGCACGTTGGATGAGACGAATGATGGCCCACGGCAGATCGAAGTTCACGACGATGGCGGCGTCCTGGAGGTTTTGGCCTTCGCTGAGCACATCGGTCGCGACCAGAACCCGGAGTTCTTCGGCCGGCGAAACGTAGCTGGGCGACCCTTTGTCCTGCGCCCTGTTGCTCTCGGGGCTAAAACGACGCGCATACCGGGATGGGTCTTCGATATCACCGGTGACACCAGCCATGTGCTTGAGTCCGCGTGTCTGTAGCTGGGCCGCGAGGTAAGTTACTGTGTCGGCAAACTGGGAGAAGATGAGGATTTTTTGACCGGGGTGCTTTTTCGTCACCAGTTTGTGGAGTTCGGCCAGCTTATGATCCTGGTCGGGCTCCCATTGGCCAGCGACTTCGAGGATGGAGAAAAGCCGTTGGGCGTCCTGCCGCAGGTGTTCGGCAAGTTCTGGGATAAAGACGTCAGCGCGCAACCAATCAAAATTGCGGGTGTGCTCGGTTCTGAGCGTCTGATAGCCCGAAGCTCCTGCTTTGGCAAAATCAGTCAGGGAATTGGCGGTGATTTCGGTTGGAGCTGCAGCCACGGTCTCGCCAGCGCCAAAAAGGCTGCTGTCGCTGTCGTGGTCATCGGCACGGGTGTCGAACAGAGCGGAATCCTGCGTGCCAATAGGCAACGGCAGCCCGTTCTCCAACGCGTGCAGAAATATATAATTGCGCAAGATATGGCGACGGACGGAAAGGAGGAACGAATGGCCGCTGCTTTCCAGCCGCTTGAATAGATTGGTCCGGCAGAAACCGATCAGCCGCTTGCCGGCGCGGGAAAGATTGTCCATCACTTCGGCTTCATCCTGCGATGGAGGCACGTCGGGTGTGGGTTTGAGATAATTGGCAAGTCCATAGCGAGGCAGGTGCAGCACCCGGACGGTGTCCACCACCTTATCGGAATAAAGTCGGGCGTATTGGTCGTCCGGGTCGCTGTCACGAATCCGGAACGTAAGGGTCTTCGGCTGGCGTTTGGGGAAATGAAAACGGCCGCCGCCCTCAAGGATGAGGAAGCGACGGTCCCCTTTGGCCTTCGTGCGCTGGCAATTTGGACATTTTTCCTGGGTGGGCAGCAGCACCGTGGCACAGGTTGGGCATTCCGTGAAGGCATAGTTCCGTTCAACGAAGCTGCGGGTGCGGCGAACCATGAATAGGCGCATCAACTCACGCCAGTCGTCAGCATATTCACTTTTTTCGAAGGCGGAGAGGCAATTGACCGCACATTGATGCCGCCGGGTAAACTCGTCTGGACGACCGTCACAGTTACGCCGCAGATATTCCTCGGGTCGGATGCCAACCACGTCGTCTGGATTCATGAACAGACGAAGCTGGTTGGCCAGATCAAGGTAGGCCTTATTGTAAGGCGTTGCTGAGAGGAGGATGCACTTGCTGGCGTTTCGCGCCAAGTAATCACGCACGGCAGCCCAACGTCGACCCTCGCGATTTCGCAAGTTGTGGCTTTCGTCAATGATGACGACCCTGTATCGGCGCAGGTCAGGCAGGCTGTTCTGCGCCTGGGTGATGGAGACGACCTCAGCGATCAATCGGTAGCGATGGGCGTAGTCTTTCCACATTCCAACCAGATTCTTGGGGCAGAGAATGAGCGTTTCGAGCGAGCGGGGTGGGTCTTGGAACACACGGGCCAGGGCGGTGGCCATGAGAGTCTTGCCGAGACCGACGACGTCGCCGAGGATGACCCCACCCCGTTTCTCCAGGTGCCTGGCCGCGATGCGTACCGCGGCGGACTGAAATTCGAGCAGGGTTTCGCGCATGTCCAGCGGGATGGTGAATTCGGACAGGCCAGCGCGAGCCTCCTCCGCCAGATGATAAGCCATCTTGACGTAAATGTGGTATGGAGGCGGACATTCGGGCCGCGCCCAACTTTCGTCAATCACCTGGATAAGTTCCTTGGTGATGTCCACACACCAACGGTCCCCCCAGCGGTCCTTGAACCATTGTTCGAGCTTGGCGGTGGCATCGTGATCCAGAACGTCCACGTTGAGTTCGCCCTGGTTGGATAAACCCGCCAGCGTGAGATTGCTGGAACCAAGAAAACCGGTAATGGGGTTATTGGGGTCGGGACGGAAACAGAGGTAAAGCTTGGCGTGAAGGGTATGGCGAAGAAACAGTTTCACGACCACTTTGCTCGCCTTGAGCTGGGCCGAGAGGCGGCGAAGGCCAGCTTCATCGGCGTCGGTGGGGGCGCCGAAGGTGAGCTGGGCGCGAAACTCCTCGGCGAGGCGCCTTTTCAATCGGATGACCGCCTGCTGGCTGATCTGGTCTTCCTGAGGCAAAAGGCTGTAGGCGAGGCGCAGTTCGTCCTGCGCAAGCCGCTGCATCCCAACAAGAAGGCGGCATTGACGACCCTCTCCCCCCGGCCATTTCTCGATATGTTCGTCAATCGCTTTCCAGCCGCGGAGATTGAAATAGCCAACGCAAAAATCCGCCCGGCCCGACACTAGCAAAGTTTGCTCAAGCGCGGGCAGCAGTTCAGTTTCGATATTGTCGAAAATGCGCGGCATTTTAAACCTCAGCCAACGGTGGAACCCGCGACCATTCCTCTCTCATGGTCGTCATGTGTGCCTGGGTTGTTTGGAAGTCCCGACATGGCTGGCGGATTATGCCACCGACCTCCAAATTATCAAACATATTGAAGGAAAGGGTCTTTCCTAAGGCTGTGGCCGGTATTTTCTCGGGCGTGGCCCTGGGCTTGGGTGCCGACTTGCTGTGAAGGGTTACTTTCAGTAAATTGGACGGCGTCCGAAACGAATGGAGAAAAACGATCGAGAATTACTACTTAAATACTTAGCGTAGCTTCGGCTGCGGGCTGTCCCGAAAACCGCGAATTTTCCAAGCCCGTTACACAATCCACCGAGCACGCGCCCAATCGGGCGCGGCTTGGCGTGCTTGTGTAACAGGCGCTTCGCGGTGCCTCGGGACAGGGTGCGTTGAGTTCGCGCCCCTTCTATTTTGAAGTTTCTGCGGCCACGACTGGGCAGGCGGACGCAAGCTGAAAACCAGACGCAAACATGAAGTGAGTGTGTCGTTTTTGAAACGGGGAAGGCACATCCATGCTCTCTCGTGGGTGCTGGGTGCATCTGCAAACATACATCCTTCCAAAACGCGGGCGTTTGCCGGCCAGGTCATTGATGAACTTTGAACATGCAGATCATTCGCGCGGTGCCCGTGAGCGCCATTCAGTACGTAAGCAGGAACTTTCAACGGAATATTGAACCCCCGGACGAATGTCCTCATTGTCGCACCCAAAATACACTGGAAGCGCTCTGCTATTATTCCCGCAATGTTACGAACGTGGAAAGTGGTGTTCTTCGCATTTCCATTCGGCGGTTTCGATGTCGTGCTTGCCGCAAAACGGTCAGTATCCTCCCCTCATTTGTGCAACCATACCGCCTGGTTCTGAACGTCACCATAAGCGACTTCTTCGGGGGAACCCTCAGCACCAGAGCGCTTTCATGGCTTCATCTCTTAAAGCAGTACTGGAACCGCTTTTCAAAATGGCTTCCACGGGTCGATCTCATCGTAAGATCCGTGGTTGCACGTGCCCCGCCTCACCCGGACGCAGATGGATGGTGGGAGGTCTTGGCCGGGACGTTTGGGGACCTTGAAAGGATTACAGCAATGCTGGTGGGTCGATTCGGCGTCACACTGTTTGGTCGTTATCGCTGCCATTCTCCATGTTTTCCAGGGCCGCCGACGAATTGACGCGCCTCCACACAACTTATGTATTTCCCTGAAAACCAACGTCTGCAAAGGTGTCCACGCAATGAAAATGGTTTCTGAATCATGTTCGAGCGATAAGCGGCGCCCTCTTGGAAGCGTCCGTTTCAAAACCAGGGAACTGAAAAGCCGCGATTTTGCCGCTGGCACTCGTGGCAACCAACTATATTTTCCATGATCCCCAACCAAACAGACTTACCACTCAGCCGCGGTGCCGCTTACGTGAGGATGTCGGCGGAGCACCCGCATCCTGTCGCCTGCGAGCAAATGGACGTTATCCGGGAGTATGCCAAAAGCCACGGAATGCAGATCGTCAAGGAATACTCAGATAAGGGCCGGAGTGGGTTGGATGATCAGGGATGCGGATTCTAGGTGCAGATGAACGAGCTTTATTCTTTATGAAAACCAATAAAACGAACCTGCCGCCCAACCATGTCGCCGCTTACGTGAGAACGGCCACAACGGACCAGCACTTGGCCAGCAACCAAATGGACGTCATCCGGGAGTATGCCAAACGCCATGGAATGCAAATCGTCGAAGAGTATTCTGACGTCGGCAAGAGTGGTGTGAGCATCCGGGACCGCGAAGCTCTGCAGCAGATGGTTCGGGACGTCGAAAGCGGGCAAATCAATTTCTCCGCCGTCCTCCTGCATGACGTCAGCCGGTGGGGGCGATTTCAGGATGCCGATGAAAGCGCCTATTATGAATACCTGTGTCGGCGGGCCAGAGTCGCGGTTCATTATTGCGCCGGGCACTCTGAAATTGAGGTCACCGCCGTCTCCACAATCATCAAATGTGTCAAAGTATCCATCCGTGCAAATGAAAATGGTCACTGAATTGTCCTGGGTTGATAAACACCGCACCGCTGGAGGCGATCGCTTCAGAACCAGGGAACTGGAAAGCCGAGATTTTGCCTTCGGCGCGCGCGGCAACGAACTTTATTTTCCATGAGCACCGCCCGAACAGTCTTGCCACCCAACAATGCCGCCGCTTACGTGAGGATGTCCACGGAGCACCAGCAGTATTCGACCAGCAACCAGATGGATGTCATCCGGGAATATGCCAAACGTCGCGGAAAGGAAATCGTCAAAGAATATTCAGACGAAGGCAAGAGCGGCCTAAATATCAAGGGGCGCGAATCCCTGGGGCAGATGATTGAGGATGTCCAGACTGGCCAGATCAATTTCTCATCCATCCTCGTGTACGATGTAAGCCGGTGGGGGCGATTCCAAGATGCCGATGAAAGCGCCTATTACGAATACGTCTGCCGCCGAGCCGGAGTTTCGGTCCATTATTGCGCGGAGCAATTTGAAAATGACGGCAGCCCGATGTCTTCGGTCATGAAAACCATGAAGCGGACGATGGCTGGTGAATATAGCCGCGAATTGTCAACCAAGGTGTTCCAAGGCGCCTGCCGGTTGATCCAAATGGGGTTCAAACAGGGCGGCAGCGCCGGGTTCGGCCTGCGGCGCGCCCTAATCGACCAGAACCGCCAGCATAAAGGCGTGCTGAAAATGGGGGAGCACAAAAGCATTCAAACGGACCGGGTGATCTTGATGCCGGGACCGGAGGAGGAAGTCAAAATCGTTCGGTGGATTTACCAGGCGTTCGTCAACGAAGGGAAAAACGAACTGGAAATTGCCAGGGCGCTCAATGCGCAGGGAGTGCTCACGGACTTTGGGCGCGCATGGACCCGTGCCACGATCCACCAGGTGCTCACCAACGAAAAATATATCGGCAACAATGTTTATCATCGCACGTCATTCAAACTGAAACTTAAGCATGTCGTGAATCCGCAGGAAAAATGGATTCGAGCGGATGGCAAATTTGAAGGCATTATCGAGCCAAGCCTGTTCCACACGGCGCAGGGGATCATTCTGGCCCGCAGCCGGAAGCTCTCCAATGATGAAATGTTGGAGAAACTGCGGGGAGTTCTGAAACAGCACGGACGCATCAGCGGAATATTGATCGACGAAACCGACGACCTTCCATCCAGCACGGCGTTCAGGTCACGTTTCGGCAGCTTGGTCTCCGCTTACCAGTTGATCGGCTACGATTCCGGCATTGATTACGGCTTCGTTGAAATCAACCGCAAGCTGCGCGAGGAGCACCCGAAAATTGTCGCATCGGTCATTCGTCAGATTGAGAGCCTGGGCGCGACCATGATCTTGGATGAGAAAACCCAGTTGCTTCACCTCAACAACGAACTGCGTGTGTCCATCGTGCTCTGCCGCCACTGCACCACAGGCTCCGGTTCATCGCGGTGGGTGGTAAGGCTGGATGAGGAGTTGAAGCCGGATATCACGATCGCCATTCGGATGGATGCCACAAATGAGGGCATCCGCGACTATTATTTCCTGCCGGCCATTGACATGACGTGGGAAACTCTGCGCGTCGCAGAAGAGAATGGTGTTTACCTGGATTCGTACCGCTTTGAAACGCTGGATTATTTTCTTGGCATGGCGGAACGGATCAAACTTGAGGAGGCTGCATGAATGATGAAATCAAAATGATACCAATTGATCAGATTCGAATACTGAACCCGAGACATCGAGACAGGAAAAAATTTGAAGTTATTGTCCAGAGCATCAAGAACTTGGGGCTGAAAAAGCCGATTCAGGTCAGTCTGCGCTCGGCCCAGGAGGTGGAGGGGATTGGCTACGACTTGGTTTGCGGCCAGGGCCGAATCGAAGCATTTATCGCGCTTGGCCACAAAGAAATCCCGGCGGTGATTGTGGAAATCTCGAAGGAGGAACGCTTGCTTCGCAGTCTGGTTGAAAACATGGCGCGCCGATACCCGGCACCATTGGCTCTGATTCGTGAAATTGAACGGCTGAAATTAGCGGGGTACGGCAATGCCGAAATCGCAAGAAAGCTGGATCTTGATAACACAATGGTCGCCGGGTTGATAGCCCTGCGAAACGCTGGTGAAGAGCGGCTTCTGGATGCGGCGTCGAGCGGGACAATTCCACTCGGCGTCGCGATGGACATCGCTAAGGCAAATGATGTGGAGACGCAACGTGAATTGCTTAAGGCCTACGAGACCAAACAGCTCAATCAGTTGTCCATTCGCGCGGTGAAACGGATAATTGACCAGCGACGCTTCGCCGGCAAGCACCGTGATATCCGTAATGGTGCCGGGCGGAAGAGGCTGACCAGCGCCGAAAGCCTAGTACATGCATACCGGCGCGAAAGCCAGAAGCAGAAGTTGATGATACGGAAAGCCAAGATTTGCGACGCAAAATTGGTCTTCATCGTCACGGCATTTGACAAACTTGTCCGGGATGAGAATTTCATGACCCTCCTCCGAGCTGAATCACTTTCCACCATGCCCAAATACCTTTGGTCGAAGCTCAACCCCAAACACAAGGAGGCCGCATGACAAACTTAAAGATCGGAGTCGAGATGAGGAAGATTCGGCTTTCACTTGCCGTCATAATTCCCATCCGCCAGTTGAAGGACCCGGAAAAAACCGTCCATCGATATAGACCAATCCGGGCATCAATCAAGGAGATCGGATTGGTCGAACCGCTCATGGTCCATCCACACAAGGACCGGGATGGAACATACGTGCTTCTGGATGGCCATCTGCGGTTCTTCGCGCTGAAGGAATTGGGGGAGACGGAGACGGACTGCGTCGTCGCCAACGACGACGAGAGTTACTTTTCATAAGGAGGCTGCATGACTGACGTAAAAATTGGATTTGAAATGCGGAAGATTCGGCTTTCACTTGCCTTAATATTTCCAGTCCGCCAGGTGAAAGACCCTGAGAAAACCGTCCATCGCTATAACACCATCCGCGCATCAATCAAGGAGGTGGGGCTGGTCGAACCGCTCGTGGTGCATCCTCAGAAGGGCGGTGAAGGAAAATACCTGCTTCTGGATGGTCATCTCCGTCTCGTTGCGCTGAAGGAATTGGGGGAAACGGAGGCGGACTGCGTCATCGCCAACGACGACGAAAGTTTCACTTACAATGCGCGCATCAGCCGGCTGGCGCCGATCCAGGAACACAAAATGATCGTGCGAGCCGTTCGGAACGGGGTTAAGCCGGAGCGAATTGCGGCGGCACTGAACATTTCCGTCAGGAATGTGCGCGCATCCATGAAGTTGTTGGACGGAATCCACAAGGAAGCCGCCGATTTGTTGAAAGACAAAGCAATCTGCCCAAAGGCCATCCAATTGCTGAAACAGGTTGGGTGCGTTCGGCAGATCGAAATTGCCGAGCTGATGGTCACCGCCAATAATTTCGCGGCGGGATATGCAGAAGCATTGGTTTTGGGCACCCCGAAGGCTCAATTGGCCCACCCGGAGAAACCGAAAGTCAAGGAGGGCTTAACACCCGAAGAAATTGGCAAGATGGAGCAGGAGATGGAATCGCTTGAACGCGACCTGAAAGCCGTAGAGGAATCATACGGGGAAAACGTGCTGAATCTGACTTGTGCCCGCGGGTACATCAAAAAGCTTCTCGACAACGCCAAAGTGGTGAGGTTTTTGAATGCCAATTTTCATGATATTTTCCCCGAATTCGAGGCGATCGCGGCCGCTGAGGCATTGTGATTTGAATCAGCCATTCCATGCTCCGGGTCAATATTCAGCGTTCAGGTGCTTCTCACGCCATCGGAGGCTCTCAATTGCTGGATAGAATTTTTCTTCGGTCGGAGGGATGACGGGCTGGTTGCTGAAGGCCACAAGGTCCCTCTGGCCTTCAATGCGGGCATCCAAGCCTGGGCCGACGCGCCAGATGCCGGCTCGGTGCTTGGAATCCGGACAGGGTGCGATGAGGCGACGGTCCATGGCCCAGTGATGATTGGGGCAGAGGGCCACGCCGTTGTCTGGTTTGTCGTTACGGCTGACACCAAATGGGATGATATGGGCAGCCTCTACCAGGGACAGGTCGTCGCTGATTTTCACGCGGATGCCACATGCCGCGCATCGGTAGTCATAGATTTCAAGGATGGTGTGCCGGAAGGCGGCATCTCGGCCTGGCGGCTCGTCGCGCAAAACATCTTCTTTCGAAGGGACGGCCTTTTCGCCTGCGATGGCGGCGAGGTTATCGCGGTGCTCTGGGAAGTAGCGAGTGACCAGGGCCTCGCGCAGGTGGTGGCGGGATTGGGCATCGGTGAGGAACGCGTTCCAGAGGTTATCGTCGAACCGGCCGTAAATTTCTCTGAGCGCTTTTAGGGTTGGCACCCGTGAGGCGTTGCCGGGTTCGTATGGTGGCCGCTCACCAGGTTTGGGCACGAGCTGCCAAAAGCCATCACCGCTGAGGTGGTAAAAGGGATTCTCGATCGTGGGCTGGTCGTCGCGCTGGCGGACCACCTCAAAGTAGCGTTTGAAGGTTTTGACCAAATCAGGGTTGAGCGGGATTTCGTTCTTGTCCAAAAGGCCATGATCCAAAAGGTCGAGGATGGCGAGCAAAAGGACTGGTTTGTGCGGTCGCTCATGCGAGCCGCGCTTGTCGCGCCGGAGATTGTAGAAACGCTCCAGCCATTGTTGCCATGTTTTTTCCGTCGGCATTGGAAGCATAGAACCAAGCTAGCTATGCAATAGAGTTATGCTGGGCCGCTGGGAGAAGCGAGACAAAAGGGAGGACGGCTTCGTGCATTCGGGCATCCGCCTCGACGTTGGAGTCTTAATACCCAACTGTAGGGCCAGTCGCTTCTTCCCCGATGGTCGGTTCGCCGCGGAGAATCTCGCGCGCCTTCGGATATACGCCGTCGCCCGGTTTCATAACAATTTTGTCCTTCCACCTATGTACTGCTGAACAAGAGGACAATTTGTCGGCCGGAA
This sequence comes from Vulcanimicrobiaceae bacterium, assembly GCA_035511075.1. Classification (GTDB taxonomy): domain Bacteria; phylum Verrucomicrobiota; class Verrucomicrobiia; order Limisphaerales; family Palsa-1400; genus DATAUD01. The sequence goes on along the minus strand of DATKFW010000031.1, from coordinate 3,586 downwards.
AATGCGAGTTCGGTAGTTTTTCTTCGATTGGCGGCTCCTCACCCGCTCGAAAACGCCGTCGAACACAGATTTTGAAGCCGGCTCGAGAAAGGACCGGGCAGCAAAATGAAACAATCAACCAGAAAAAAAGAATGTCGAATCTGAACGTCACTGTACTGATGGGGTGCCTTATTCGCGCCGCGGTTACCCCCTCATCTGGAGCGCGAAATCTGACATGCGCGGCCGGATTTGTGCGGTGACTTGTTCCGTTGGCCAACCTGGCCGGCAGTACAAAAACGAGGTTGGGAGAAACCCTCCAGCCTCCAACAGTACCTCTCAACCATGATTCCCGAGTTATGCCCAAAAACCGAATCTTCGAGCGCCCGGAATGCTGGCGGCGTTCTTTAAAAGCATCATTGACGGACGTCACTAAAACCGCCCGGCAGTGGGACGCCGTCTTCGCCATGCGTGTTCATCCCGAACTGCTTGGAAAATATACTGCGCCGAACATGGCCGATGATGATGAGGGATATTATCTGGTGGGCGCTTTGGTGCAGGAGATCGATGCTGCACTCGACGGCCGAATGCCGAGCCGGCTTGTGAGCTACGGCAAGTTCCTTGCCCTCGATTTCACATTCCTGGCGCGACGCCGCCGGACATCAAGTGAGGAAGTTCTGAACCTGCGGGCTGTCCTTGGCCCTTGCGACGGCAGCCACCCTTTTATGTGTGTGGTAGCCAGTCAGTGAAGAGCAGCGAAACCAGCCGGGAGCGCGGGTACGACGCGGGCAGAGTCAACAGGCGCGGGCGGCACATCCTGGTGGACACGATGGGACCGTTGTTGATGGTCCTGGACTTCTCCGCCAGCGTGCAAGACCAGGACGGGGCGCGCCGGTTGCCCATAATGAAGCAAAGCGAAATGATCCTCCCCCGCCACTGATTTCCTCCAGCCGCGAAGGGTTCGGCGTGGCACCGGGACTGCGCGGATTGCAGTCGCTGTGCCATTCTGGCGTGGTGCTTATCTGTTTGGACAATCTGCTAATTATTTCCGGTTGAAATTCTGTTCCCACTCCTGAAGGGTGTCGAGCATGGCTTCAAATTTAGGTGGTTCAGCAAAGAACATTTGCCGCATTTTTCCGTAGTCCTCCCGCAATGCCGCGATGCGTTGAGTTGGCGGGTATAAATGCAAGGTTCCCTTGGCCGCTTCCTCATATCTCGCCCAGGATGATCTGAAAAACAGGCTTTTGTGTTTGGCAACCCGGTCCAGGAGGTCAAGCCGCTGGACGGCTTCCGGGGCGACGCCTTTGCGAATCAACTCGCAAAAATCATAGTAATGGCGCGAAAACCGTTCGGGGATCGCCTTCTCTGCCGGACGATGAAACTCCGCGTGGAGAATGGTGGCCTTTTCCCAGAATGTACGCTCCGCCGAAAGGACCTTAATGGCGCAACTCGGTTCCCGGAATCCCTTCGCAAACTGCTCGGCAACATACGATGTGACGGTTTTTGTCTTGCACGGCCAATGGTCCGACCGCGCCCCCATTTCAATTTTCACCGCCCGGCGAATGTAGCGGGATGTATCCTGGGGGAAAGTCGTTGGATATTCAAACAACAAGGTCTGTTGATCGGGGTCATCATTATCCTGGCGAAGCGCCCATTGCTCGCGACGGCCAATCTTTGCTTTGATGGCGGATTCCAAGTTGGGCTGTAGTTCGCCTGAGATTTTTTGCTGACAAGCGGTGATAAGGGACTGAATGCGTCGTTGCTTTTCCTTGTTGCTGGTGCCGGCCTCCGGCTCGTTGGCTCCTCCAAATCCGAGAAATCCCCGGTCAATCGAAATGTCAATATCCTCGGAAAACCGCTCAATGATTTTGAACACCTTGGACAACGAAGTGCCGCCTTTGAATATCAGATGCCCGCCAATGGTCGGCAGCCGGAACAATTCCTGCAAAGTCCAGCAAACCCAAAAGTCCTTCTCAACGATTTGGGCCTGGATGTTCCGCACGGTGGCTGTGCCCTCGAAATAAATCCTCCGCTCCTCCGGTTTCAACTTTGCAAAATCGTCCATGTGTCAAGTTCCAGCGGCCAGACGCCGCATGATGCCGGCAATCCAAGCCGGCGCGAAGGCAGCGTCTGCCCATAATCGTTTGCGGTCGGCGGGAGCCAGTCTGGAATCGAGCTGCTTAATGGTGACCTCGTTGACATGAGCCTTGCCCAGATAACGCAGCGCGTGGATTACCAAACCACTGATGCTTCCTGCCGTCGCCATGAGGCGTGGGGAGGTTTGTTTCAGGGAAATATCGAGCTTTCCCAGCCGGACACGCTTGCTGCGTCCATCCGTCAAAAAGACCACTTTGGCCGGAACCTGATCTGACAACCCCAGCAGATTGGCGGCATACGCGCCGGTGGGCTGCAACCGTGTCCCGGTTTTGCCCGCCAGAGCCTTGGCCACGCTGTCAATGTCGGGCGCGGTCAATCCAACAATCGGGTGTTGGTGGGGGACATCGTACAAACCGCGCGCCACCCGGCGGATGGTTTTTGCCGTCGCCATTCGTGAAAGCGCCTTGTCCACGGCAGGCCGCGAGCCAAGATCAGGAAAGTCGGAAGCCGAGAAAACCCAGCCGTGCCCGCGTTTTTTAATCCGCGTGAGCATCCCTTGTTCTATTGGATTTGACACATTCATTTGAAATATATTGTCAGAAATATGTATATGATTATCTGACATAACGCCAGCCCTTTTTTGGTTCCACAAACGAAAAAAAAGAGAGCAACCCTTTCCGATCACCCAATCGCAATTGCGAGAAGTTGAAATACATCTCGGCGTTTTGGCCCCGAAAATCAAGCCCTGTTTAGTAATTGTTGGGAGTGACCTGCAAAGCTGCTAAAAAAATCACCGCAGCCATCTTTTATCTGCTGCCACCGGCTGCCAGTAGCGCAACCTACTCGAACAGCCTCACGGCTCCATCGGTCTGGCCGCGTTGCGCGAATGGCGACGAGGCCATTGAGCGCCCACGAGCCGGCCACATGCCGGCAGGACGGGTCGTGCTTGCGTGCATTGCTGCCATGCGATGGCGGGGTAGGGAAGAGATTTCCAACCCGCTGGACGCTCTTTCTGCGCCAAGGGATACTCCCAAGTCGATTTCGCGAAAAGTGGAATGCTGGCCTGAACAAAAGCCGTCACGGCGAGTTTGCTGGCAAACCAAAAGGCATGAACAAGCAAACTCGGAAAACAAAACTTCTCGATGACGGATTTATGACCGCTCCGAGCTATCCGTTTTCGGCCCGCGACATCTTCGGCGATTTGCGCTCCAGACTTGCCGCGGAGCACCGGCGCCCGCTGAGCTTCGAGCGATTGGCAAAAATGCTCGGACGGTCCAAGAGCACCACTTACAACTGGTTCGACATCTTTCACCACCCGCATGTGCTCGGCTTTTTATGCCTGTTGGAGCGATTGCCGCCGACAGAACGCCATTCTTTCATCGAGGCCCACTGTCGGGCTTACCCGACTTTGGATGACCCGCACCTGGCCCATGCCCCTGGAAAAACAGGCAAATTGCTGGAGTTGCTGAATCAGAAGGGTGGCCTGACGCTCATCACCGGTGGCACGGATTTC
>DATKFW010000030.1:0-4129 GCA_035511075.1 Vulcanimicrobiaceae bacterium | reverse complement strand
GTTGTCCTCGCTGGGGTCAACCCGGCCGGTTTTTAATCTCTCGGCACGCGCGGCGAGCGATTGCACGAACTCCTTCAATTCCTCCGTGGCCGGCGCATTGCGGATGGTCGGCTTTTCGCCGTCCAGTTTCGGGCGCGGCAGATTCAGCATCGAGGCGGTTTGCACGTCGGAGGACTGGCGGAACATCTGCATCAATTCAGGCACGTTGATGAAACGCGCGAAGCGCGTGTTCAAACGATAGCCCGCGCCGTCTGGCGAAAGTTCCATCGCGGTCACTGGCTCGCCAAACGTCGCCGCCCATGAATCGAAATGATGGAGGTTGTGTTTCTTCAGTTCGTCGTGCTGGAGATACCGCTGCATGGTGAACATCTCGGCCATGCTGTTGGCAATGGGTGTGCCGGTGGCAAATACCACCCCGCCTCCACCGTTGACCGACTGGACGTGGCGCACCTTCAAAAACATATCGAAAGCCCGCTCGCTGGCCGTTTGTGGCAGCCCCGCAACCCGTGTCATCTTGGTGACGTAAAACAGATTCTTGAAATAGTGCGCCTCGTCCACAAGCAGCCGGTCCACGCCAAGTTCTTCAAAAGTCAACGTGTTGTCCTTTTTGTGTTCAGCCGCCAGCGTCTGAAGTTTGGCTTCCAGCCGCTTCTTCGCCTTTTCCAGTTCCTTCACAAGACGGCGGTTGGAACTGTCGGCGTGCTGACGGCCGATCATTTCCAATTCGTGAAGCTGCTCCTTGAAAAACCGCTCCTGGGTTTCGCGCGACAGCGGGATGCGTTCAAAACCGGAGTGCGTGACGATGACGGCATCCCAATTCCCGGTGGCGATGCGACTGAAGAGTTTCTTCCGATTCCGCGACTCGAAATCCTCCTTGCCAGCGACCAGGATGTTTGCACCCGGATACAACGTCAGCAACTCAGTGGAGAACTGGCCGAGCATGTGATTGGGGACGACGAACATCGGCTTGCCGGAAATGCCGAGCCGTCTGGACTCCATCGCGGCGGCGACCATCGTGTAGGTTTTGCCCGCGCCAACGACGTGAGCCAGCAGCGTGTTCGGTGTTTGCAAAATGCGCCAGACACCAGTCTTCTGGTGGGGGTGCAATTGAATCGCCCCACTCGCGCCGGGCAACGTCAGATGGTCGCCATTGAACGTGCGCAGCCGGGTGTCTCGTTTCAACGACGTGTTCCTCGGCGCTGCCGTCCATCTGCGACCGCAGACAATCCCGAACCGCATCCCGCACCGGAATCAAATGACGGATGCGCGAGCGAATATCACTGGGCATGTCCGTGAGTGGGCGCAAAACATTTTCTTCACGAATGCAAACGATGCCATCGTGGAGACAGTAGGCGTTTGGTTTTACAAAATCGGGCGCGGGAATGGATTCATCCAGCGAGGGTTCGGCGATCTTGTGCGACTGTGCCTCGTAAACACCTTGCGGAAGTTGTTCGACCGCTTGAGCGAGCGCCTCCGCCAAATTGCGGCGGTCCGGTTCCAGTGTAGGTTCGTTGCCGCCATACATTCCACCTGTGAGGCGCATTTGACCGAGCATCATTTCCGGTCGGGAGGCGAAGAATTCGTTGATGGTAAAAGCCTCGCCGACATCGTTGGCATGGCTGGCGGTTTCCTTCCACGCCGGACCAGCGGGCGATTCACCTGGGCTTAGCCTGCGAAGCATCACGATATCGGTCGTGACTTCCGTGCCGGCGTTTTTTTTGAAAGCGTCATTCGGCAAGCGGATTGCGCCCAGCAACTCCGTGCGCGTGGAGAGCATTTCGCGCAGCGTGGAATCGAGTTTGTCCATTGTGCCGCGCGACGTGATGAACATCAGCAAACCGCCGGGTCGCACTTTTTCCAGCGCCGCCGCGAAAAAATAATCATGGATGGAAAATTTGTAACTGTTCCAACGAGGATCGTGAACGGTGTAATCGCCAAACGGAACATTGGAAATGGCGAGGTCGTAAAATCCATCGGCGAGTTTGGTCTGTTCAAACGCCTGAGCGCGAATGTCGGCATCGGGATAAAGGGCTTTGGCAATGCGTGCCGTCAACGGATCAATTTCAATGCCGGTGACGGTGGAACGGCAGAGCATGTCTTCGGGCATGAGGCCAACGAAGTGGCCGATGCCGCAGGCGGGTTCAAGCACGCGCCCGCCTTTGAATCCAAACCGTTCGGCGGCGCGATACATCGCGCCGATGACGGTCGGCGCGGTGTAATGGGCGTTGAGGGTGGTGGCGCGGGCAGACTGATGTTCTTCATCGGAAAGGATTTCCGATAGCCGGAATTGCTCTTTACGCCAGTCGGTATTATCCACGTCGAACACCTGGGGCATTGCGCCCCATCCGACGTATTTTACGAGCGTGGCTTTTTCCTTCGGCGTCGCTGACCGTTCCTCGGCATCAAGTAGCCGCAGCGTTTCAATGGCCGCGAGATTCTTTTGAAACTTTAGTTTCGGCCCGCCCTCGCCCAGACGATCAGCTTCGGTGATGCGGTAGGCGTTGAGATTTCTTGGCGGTTCTTCGTGATGACGGCGGTGGCCGTCCGCTAGGACTCTTCGGATTGCAGGAGGATGTATTTCTCCCGCACCATTTCCCACGCCTGCGTCTGCGCCTGTTGCGCCGTTGATCCCCGCTGCATCAATTCCGTCCGCAACGTGGCCATTTCGTCCTTCGTCTTTTCCTCCGCCTCCAGAAGCATTTGGTGCAGGAGTCCTTTCTGTTCCAAGTCGCGCACCATCTTCGGAAGATGTTCGCGCCAGTGTTTCTCGGCCATCCGGCCGTATTGTGTCAACGTTGTCATATTTCGGCCTTTGGGTTGAGAAAAGGTCAAGCTGCGCGTCCGAATTCAAGTTGTTTCGTCGTACGGCCATGAGACTTTCCTACTTTTTCGCGGGTTGATCAAGTCGCGCTCTGCTGCGCGGACGACGATTTGGACAGGGACGCCGGGTCACGATTTTCATATCCAAACCCACCACCCTGCCACTGAAGCGTCGTTTTTCCGGGAACAAGCTGCCTTCTTTCACGCCAAAGATTTCGGCGAAATACTCAATCTGCTTGTCCTTCACAATGCACCGTTGAGTTTCGATGTTGGCGAGGATGTCGCGGGTCATGTAGCACCCCAGCAATTGCAGTTTGCCCACCAGCTCGTCCTGAGTCCAACCCCGCTGAAAACGAAACTTTGCGACATTCTGGCCAATGACATTATCGTCGTGGCGCATACGCACCTTCAATGGTTGTGGTGGGCTTCATGGCAGTGAACAACAGGAAGGCCCAGGCTGATTTGAACCCAACGAGTGTCGCGCTGTGGTTGAGGGGTTATGGGTCGGGATGCTCCTCGAAGCGTGGTGGTCCGCGATCTGGCTCGCGCTGTGGCGCATGGCCCACTGGGAGAATCACAATCACAACCGGAATGAGCGTCACTGGGAATTTGCTTCGGCGCACAAATATCCCGGTGATGATCGGGAGGCAGGGAAAAACGACGAAAAAACACTTCGCTGGCTTTTGAATCAGGTGATTCAAGAGTTTGGTCGCACGGGCGAAATGAACCACGGGATGTTCCATACCATTCTCCAACGGTTTTTCGATTCTTGGCGCCTACCGGCAGATAAATTGCAGCAAGTTTCATGCTAAGTTTTCTCAAGCCGGATCTGCGCTTGGAGACGGATTTCGCAAGCGGCTGCAAGGCGTATCCGTCGTGGCCCCGGCTTAACGAAACCGAGGCGCGACGGCGGTTTTACACAGTGACAGCCTCCGTTTTTGCCTGTTGCTGGCCTTGCACGCGGGCGACCGCGCGCCTAGCCGTGCGACCGAGTTGAGCGATAACCCCTTCCTTCTGGTCTTCCGGGAGGTCTTTGACCAAAAGGTCGTAAGCCCGCTTCAATTCTGGATTCCGATTGATCTGTTTTAGGACACCTTCCCGGATGCGCTGCTGGCGGTCGAGTTCACGCACTTCGTTGAGGACGACGCTGCGTTCGAGGCGTTCGCGTGGCATGGCTTGGACGTAACTCCAATATTTCGGGTTTTCTTTGATGTAGGCATCAATTTTGGCATCCACTTCCGGGTTGCTCCTGAAAGTGGGCTGTTCTGCGGGGGCGGCATTACCGCCTGCGCTCGGTGGCGCGGATGTT
>DATKFW010000029.1:0-41163 GCA_035511075.1 Vulcanimicrobiaceae bacterium | reverse complement strand
ACGGTCTCCTCCACTCCGGCGTCCGTATTGAGCATGGCGTGATAAAGATGGCGGCTGGGCCATTGGACTTTGAAGTAGTGCTGGATAAACTCAGCCCGTTCCTCATCCACGCTGTCCACGAGGTTGATGGCTTCGGTGTCGGTTTTTATCCATCCCCAGCTTGATGACTTTGAGGGCGACGCGGCGGCTGACCGGCTTCTCTTGCTCTGCCATGTAAACCGTCCCACAGCCGCCTTCGCCGATCTGTTGGAGCAGCTTGTAACGCCCGATGCGGTCGCCCGCGCCTTCGGTGACGGGGGCAATCTGGATGGTGGCCTCGTGTTTGCGGTCGGCCAGAAAACCGCCCGCCGATTCCTCGGCTTGCAGGAGTTCCTCGACATTCGCCCGCAGGGCCGCGTCGCCTCGACACGCCTGGTCCAGGTAGGCTTGGCGTCCTGCCCTGGGCGGGATCTCCGACGCTACGTCGAAAATCGCCCGCAATGAGAGATGAGTGTCAGCCATACGTCGTCATGCGTAAATCACGGCCATTGTATTTATATTTTTCATTTTGTTCTTACCTTTCTTAATTCACTTCTTTTCCTCGGTAGCTGGGTTCAACTTTTTCTGCGCGGCGGCGATCCACGAAAGAAGTTCTTTGGAATCATGCAATTGTCTGGCTTCGTCCGTGAGTCCTTGCAGCAGCGCGACGGCCTGCGCAAGCGCCTCGCGGCTGCGCGCTGTTCCGCCGCCGTCGCTGTCTTCGGCCAGCGCCTGCACGTAAAGGGCGCGGGCGAAATGCTGGCGGAAAGCAAGGAAACCCGCGCCTTTGGCCTGGGCATCGTGGTAATGCGCCAGCGCCGGCTCAAGCGTTTTGAGCGCCTCGGCCCTGCGGCCCTGTTTGAGGACCGCCTCCGCCAGAAGCACCAGCCCCCAGTCCATGTCCTCAGGCCGGTCCCAATAAGATCGCTCCGACACATCCCCAGGCTGGGAGGGGAGTGAGAGAAGCGCGCCCGCGGCGGCCTCCGCCTCAGTATAGCGACTCAGATTGAGGGCGGCCCGGGCCGCTTCATCGAGGGCTTGCTGCTGCCACAATAACAAAAGGGCAGCAACCTCAGGATCATGTTCACTCCCCCTAAGCTGAACGAGGCGGGGCAGCGCATTGGTCGCCCTGGTGTAAACGGCTGCGTCTTCGCCAAACGCCATTCTCACCCGGCGTTCGGCATCGTCGAACCGCATCACTGAGATCTCATGCGCGATCTCCGTCACCTGTTTCCTGATCGCATTGGCATCAATGAAATGCCTGGCTTCCTGAAGGGCTTGATCCGCTGCGCCACGATTGCCGCGTTGCGCTTCCCAATCGGCCATCTCTGCCCATAGCCTGGGTGCCGGCACAGGGACGCCATGACCGGAGGCCCCGTCCACCTGCGTCGCTGCGTGCGCGTTTTGCAGCGCCTCCGAAGCGTGACCCTGGCGAAACAAGAGTGCGGCAATGTGGTAAACCTGGTTGGCCAGAACCCTGGAAGCATGCGCATCCAAGGGATTAAATCTGAGATAGTCCTGGATCGCTTGTCGGGATTGGGTCGCCAAGCGCAGTGCATCGGTGTCGTGGAACCGCCTGGCCTCGATCATGGCCAACACATCAGGGGCCATGCTGAGGTCCTGCCTGGCCATGAAATCGCTGGGCCGCCGGGCGAGCACGCCCTCCGCCAATGGCTGCACTTGTTTTTCCAGCCGTTCGGCATCGTCAAGCCGGCCAATCTTCAGCGCTAGCCGCGCCTCTGTATCGGCGGTACCTGCCCAAACCGACGCCGCGCTTAGGTCCGACAAGTCCAACGCCCCCAATCCAGCGAGAATTTGCAAGGCTTGCTCGCATGTAATCAGACCCTGTTCCGGCGGCTGCAGATAGCTAAGATAATTGAGCAGGCTGGCATACTCGAGTTTGATGCGCCGAGAACCGCCCGCCGAGATTGCGAATGGCCGGAGTATGTCGGTCCCCTTTTGGAGGGAGCCAGCCAAAGACGGGGCGTCACCTTGTATTCTGTAGCACAAGTATTGAGCCTTGAGGGCCAGCCCCATGGCGAAAGCTGTCTCCTCGCTCTGGTCCCCTTGCGGGCGCATCCGCTCCAGCGTGGCCACCGTCTCTTGGGCGATCGGCAGCGCGGCTTTGGCATCTCCTTGTTGGGCGGTAACCAAGGCCAGCCTCGCCTGGGCCAACGCGCGGTTGCGCTCCGTGTCGAGACTCCGCAGCGAAGCCGGCAGGCTATCGTAATAGGCCACGGCCCGCCTGGCCAGCGCGGCCACGGTGTCGAATTGCCCACTGGGTTCAAGTTGGGTATAAAAATCATCGAGCATGAAGTTCGAGAGTTTCTCCGCGTCGCTGCGGCTCTGCAAGGCCAGGGCTTCAGCCCGCTTCGCTCGCATCGCTTGCCAGCTGCTGGCGACAATGCCCAGCAACAAAGCTGCGGCGACGGCCAGGCCGGCCGTAAAGGCCAGCTTATTGCGGTGAAAGGCCTTTTGAAATCTGTAAGCCACGCTGGGCGGACGGGCCATGACCGGCTCGTTGTGCAGGTGCCGCCTGAGGTCGATGGCCAATCCGTTGGCTGTCTCGTATCGGCGGGTGCGGTCTTTTTCCAGGCACTTCATCACAATCCAATCCAGATCGCCCTTGAGTTGGTGCAGCAGCTTCGCTATTTCGGTGGCCCGGCGCTTGGCCGTTGTCGTCAATTCATCTCCCTTCAGCGTGGCCAGTCGCGTGCTTGGACGCACCGGCTCCTTCTCCCGAATCGTCTTGCGCATGGCGTCAAGACCGGACTCCGCCAGTTCTTGCGCGTCGAACGGCGTGCTGCCGGCCAGCAACTCGTAGAGCAGCACACCCAAGCTGTAAATGTCGCTGCGGGTATCAATGTCCAACCCGCTCATTTCCGCCTGTTCCGGACTCATATAGGCGGGTGTCCCGACGAATTGGTGCAATTGCGTATAAACCGTCGCGTCGGTCAGCCGTCCTTCCGTCGCCTTGGCGATGCCGAAGTCAATCACCTTGGGCACCGGCACGCCGTCGTGCAGCGTCACCAGGATGTTCGACGGCTTGATGTCGCGGTGAATGATGCCCTTTTGGTGCGCATGCTGGATGGCCTGGCAAACTTGTATGAACAGGTCAAGCCGTTCCTTGGTGGTGAGATTATTCTGGTCGCAATAGTCGGTTATCTTGATGCCTCGGACCAATTCCATCACAAAATAGGGGCGGCCCTTTTCTGTCGCGCCGGCGTCGAGCACTTTGGCGATGTTGGGATGGTCCATCATGGCCAGGGCCTGGCGCTCGGCTTCAAATCGGGCCACGACCTGCTTGGTGTCCATGCCCAACTTGATGACCTTGAGGGCCACGCGGCGTCGCACCGGCTCAGTTTGCTCCGCCACAAAGACAACGCCACAGCCGCCTTCGCCCACCTTCTCCAGCAGCTTGTAACGCCCGATGCGGTCGCCCTCGCCTTCGGTGACGGGGGCGATCTGGATGGTGGCCTCGTGTTTGCGGTCGGCCAGAAAACCGCCCGCCGATTCCTCGACTCGCAGAAGTTCCTCGACGTTCGCCCGCAACGATGCGTCGTCTCGGCACGCCTGGTCCAGGTAGGCTTGGCGTCCTGCCCCGGACGCGATCTCCGACGCTACGTCGAAAATCGCCCGCAATGAGAGAGGAGTGTCAGCCATACGTCATCATGCGTAAATCACGGCTTAAACTGGCCAAAATAATTTTCACTCGCTGGATTGCTTTCGGATTTCGCGAAAGAGCCAGACTCTGGCGAAGCTCCAGTGCCGCCGGGCCGTGCGTTCAGAAATGCCGAGGGCCTGCGCGGCTTCGGCATTGGTCATGCCGGCGAAAAATCGCAGTTTGATGAATTGAGCGGAGTCCGGGTCTTCCTTGGTGAGCTTCGTCAGGGCCTCATCCACCTGCAGCACCGTTTCGTCGTCCGCCGCGGCGGCCAGTTGCAGGTCATCCAGCCTCACCCGCTCGGCGCCCGCGCCGCGCTTGAGCGAGCGCTTCTGCCGCGCCCGGTCAATCAAAATGCGGCGCATGGCTTCGGCCGCCGCGGCAAAGAAATGTCGGCGCCCTTCGAACTGGACGTTTGCGTCTCCTGTCAGTCGGAGCCACGCCTCGTGAACGAGCGCGGTTGGTTGCAATGTTTGACCCGGCTGCTCCTGGGCCATCCGGTAGGCCGCGAGTTTGCGCAACTCCTCATAGACCAAGGGCAAAAGTTCTTCGGCGACCTTGAGGTCGCCTTGCTCAACCGCGTTCAATATGAGCGTGATGTCACTCACTACGCTTGACCAGTCCCAAATCACGCGCACCAAATCAAGCTCAAATAAACCGGCATTACGCGATCAAAACGGGACGCTAATCTCTGAAAATCTGAAAAACGATAGCCTGATTTTGGGGGCCAATTTCTGAATTTTCATGGAAATTCACAAGTGCTGCATTATCAATTACTTATAACTTTACCCGAAACGAGGGTTCGATTCCCTTCACCCGCTCAATTGATAATCAACGACTTACATAAAAGTGCAAGTAAAGTGCAAGTAAATTGGGGTGTTTTGCAGGATTTTTGAACGAATAAAGGCTCGTTTCATTCAGATTTGAGAGCTAAAATTGTCGATCAAATCGATACACCAACACGCATTCGTCCGGTTCCAACTGCTTTCGGCTATCCCATCAACCATGAATGCCGACTTGTGCGAGCAATGACTTGACACCGTTCCAGGTTATTCCAACACCTATACATAGAACAATAAACGCCGACAATTGAAACGCCACAATCATTCCAGTGTGGCCGATTAGCCGCGCACCAGGCTCGGCGTAGCGATACGTCAAGAGAATTGACAGCGCGACGATGGCAGCGCCTATGATCGCTGCCAAAAACTGAACCAGCAAATGTTCGATTGTATGCGCGTGATTTGCGCCCAATGTGATTGCGACGGAAATGACTCCGGCATCAATCGTCAATGGCATGGTCAGGGGGCTGAAAGTGTGACCCAGCACTATGAGTCTGAGCTGACTTGGATCGTTGGGCACTTCGGCAGGCTTCGAGTCGTCGGCCATGAGTTTCCAGCCCAGCGCGGACACCACCGCGCCTCCCGCAACCTGCACGACGGGTATGGATAAGTCGAACACACGCAAAACGAAAGAGCCGAGCAACATCGATGCGACCATCAGCGCAAACGAGTACATGGCAATCCGCTTTGCCAGTTCGCCCCTGGTCGATTCATCGCATCCTGGTGTCATCGCCAGGAACAAAGCAGCGCAGCCCAACGGATTAACTACGGGTAATAATCCGGCTACAATCAGCAAGGTTGCACCGGCAAGCTGGGTGAAATCGGAGAGGATCATCGGGTCACACTTTCCAGCTCGGCAAGATACCTTTTAACAGCACGCCTTAATCTCAATTTCCACCCTCGCGCCTCACGGATCAGGGTGCCGGATGCCGGCAACGAGGGTATAGCGGGCAAAGGAAAGCCAATTTGTTCTGCAAGAATCGCAATGAACAGAACTGCCGCGCCATTTCTAACCAGGAACTCAAAAATCTCATTCATAAAATTCAACTGAAATTGCGACCAGAACTGTGACGCTTTGCTAACCTTGTCAAATCGGCGACGGATGTGTGCCAGGAACCTCAGATAGTAGATCAATTTAATTTTCTCGGACATGGGTCCATAGTAGCGGCGACTGGTTCATGTCGCGGGATCAATCGGAGAGGGTGGCGTGCCACAAGCCTCGATAACTTTGCCTGCGCGCAAGCACAAATCCTCCCGATAGTGACTGGCGACAACTTGTACGCCAACCGGGACGGAACCGACGAGGTTCGTGGAGACGGTCAAACCCGGCAGCCCCATGGCGGGTAATGCTCTCAATACGAGTTGGGCGTTCCACACGCGCCAGAAACCTGCCTCGCCCTGCAAGTCAAGCCCGTCAGGGAACGGCAATTCAGCCGAAACCGGGAGCAACAGCACCGGATACTTGGCCAGGAACAACAGCCATTCGCGCGTCAGGGTGGCTCGTCGAAGCAGTGAGCGGGCTACCACATCGCGGGGAAACGTCTCAGCCTTGGCGCGGAAGGCCGCGACGGTCGCGAGCGCCCCGGGATCGCCATCGCGCGTCGCCGCATCGGCAAGTTCCGCGAATCCGTCACCGAGCCAGAGGGCCTCCTGCACCTCGGCCGCTTCGTGTATCGGCGGTGTATCTTCGATCTCCTCCACCTTCCATCCGGCATCGGAAAGTCGACGCCCCGCGTGCAACACAGTCGCTTCAACTTCTTTTGCAATCTGCATTCCCCCCGGACGAAGACACATCGCGGCAAGGGGCGGGGTGGGAAGACCTTCCAGTGGCGCCGGTACCCACCAGGGGTCGCGGGGGTCGGGGGCCGACATTGCCATGAGGCCGACGCGAAGGTCCTCAATTGTGCGGCCGATCGGGCCGGTAGCGGACATAAGCTGAGGCCCGATTGCGCGCTCCGGTGAAGACGCGTTATAGGCAGGAACCCTCCCGAGAGTTGGCCGCAGCCCATGGACGCCGCAGGCGTAGGCCGGATAGCGCAGCGAACCACCAATATCTGTGCCGATAGCGAGGTGCCCGATACCGGATGTCACGGCTGCGGCTCCCCCCCCGGTTGAGCCGCCAGGAGTGAGTGATGGATCGCGCGGGTTGCGCGTGCTGCCATGAATCAAGTTACTCGTGAACCACCGCAGGGCAAAGGTCGGTGCGTTGCTGCGGCCGAGAAGTACTGCGCCCGCTCGCACCAGATTATCGACGGCCGGGCTGTTGGACTTCGCCACAAGGTCCTTTTGAAGCCGAGTGCCGTTCGTAGTAGCGAACCCCGCTTGATCTGTGTTGATCTTCACTGTCACCGGAACGCCAGCCAATGGGCCGGGGTCCTCGCCGCGAGCTATCGTCTGGTCAACGCTTTCTGCTTGTGCCAGCACCAGTTCTGGCCGGTGTGCGACAATCGCATTGATCTGCGGGTTGACTGCATCGAGCCGTTGGAGCGCGGCCGCCGCAGCCTCACGGGCGGAGACTTTGCGCGTACGAATGAGGTGGGCGAGTTCAGTCGCGGGCAGACGCCAGAGTTCAGTCATAGCGCCTCCGATACGGTCCGTTTGGTTTCGTTTTCATAATTCGTCATTTTTAATTGAATGTGCCGGCTGGTCTAACGCCGGAGCAGGTTGGAAACGGCTAAGTCAATTACCTCGTCACCACGACCATTTAACACGGCTTTGAGAGCCCATAGATTAAAACCGACTGCTTGCTCCAGTTTAATGGTTGGCGGCATGGAAAGTTCGGTCGGATTGACCACCGCCTCGACGAGCGCCGGGCCGTCGTGTTGGAGCGCGGCAGCGACTGCTCCTTTCAAGCCAGCCGGATCCTCCACTCGGACACTGAAAAGCCCTGCCGATTCTGCCAGCGCCGCGAAGTTCGGATTGACCAGCTTGGTGCCGCTTCCAAGAATCCCCGCCGCTTTCATTTCTAATTCGACAAAACTGAGCACGCTGTTATTGAAAAGGATGATCTTTACTGGCAACTGATGTTGGCGCAGCGAAAGCAGGTCGCCCAGCAGCATCGACAGACCGCCATCGCCTGAGAAAGTTACCACTTGGCGATTGGGAAAGGCGCTCTGTACACCGATGGCCTGGGGCATGGCATTCGCCATGGAGCCATGATTGAACGAGCCTAGCAAACGGCGCTTGCCGTTCATGGTTAGATAGCGGGCCGCCCAGACGGTAGGCGTGCCAACGTCGCAGGAAAAAATGGCATCGTCGGCTGCCAACTCATCGACGATTCTTGCGACATATTGCGGGTGCATCGGCTTGCGGCCGGGATGTCCGACGGCCAATTCTTCGAGCCCTTTTCGAACTTCCTGATAGTCTTGCACGAATTGTTTGAGGTGTGTGTCATTTTTCTTTTCCTGGAGCAACGGCAACACAGCAGCAAGCGTCGCTTTCACGTCGCCAATCAAGCCGAGGTCCAGGCGCGTGCGTCTTCCCAAATGCTCCCCCCGTTGGTCCACCTGGATGATGGTGGCCTTTTCGGGATAGAATTGCGTGTAAGGAAAGTCAGTGCCAAGCATGAGCAGCGTGTCGGCGTCCTTGATGGCGTGGTAGCCAGAAGTAAAGCCGATTAGGCCGGTGAGTCCCACGTCATAGGGATTGTCGAACTGGATGTGCTCGCGTCCGCGCAAGGCCGAAACGATGGGCGCTTTCAGTTTTCCAGCCGTCTCGATCAATTCGGCGTGAGCGCCGACGCAACCAGCGCCTCCCAGGATTGTAACTGTCCCCGTCTTGTTGAGGAGTTCTGCCAGTTGTCTGATTTCGTCTTCGGACGGGCAGATTACCGGCTTGGCCGGCTTGACGACGGCGCTGGGCTTGCGATAGGCCGCTTGCTGGAGGGCGATGTCACCTGGAATCGCCACCACGGCGACCCCCCTTTTTGTCAGCGCCGTCTGAATGGCGGTTTCCAACACACGCGGAACTTGGGTCGTCTGCGAGATCAATTCACAATAATCACTGCAATCCCGGAAAAGCTGGTCCGGGTGGGTTTCTTGGAAATAACTGCTGCCAATCTCATTGCTCGGAATGTGGGCGGCAATGGCCAGGACGGGCACCCGGCTGCGGTGGCAATCATAGAGGCCGTTGATCAGGTGCATGTTGCCTGGCCCGCAGCTTCCGGCACAGACCGCCAGTTCGCCAGTGACATGGGCATCGGCTCCTGCTGCAAAGGCCGCCGTTTCTTCGTGGCGCGTGCCAATCCATTCAATGTCTTTGCGCTTGCGGATTTCCTCCAGCAAGCCATTGAGTGAGTCACCCACCACCCCGTAAATTCGCTTTACGCCGGCGGCGACCAAAGTTTCAATAATAATTTCTGCTACGCGTTTTTGAGTCATAATTTGTCTCCGTCTAACATAAAATTGTTATTTACCTTTCTGCAACGTGCGGACTGACCATCTTCGCCGGATCCCCGACGCGGTCGAACTCCTCTTCCGTGACGAAACCGAGTTTAAGGGCCGCCACTCTGAGGCTGACGTCGTTTTCCATTGCGTAGTGTGCGATCTTTGACGATTTGTCATTGGGTCTGCGCGCCCCACAGCTTGTCGGCAGGAATATCAATTTCGCCGAGGCTGTCCGTTTCTTTGCGAATACTGATCATCGTATGCTGGCGGGCATTGATCGTATCAACTTCACATTGCCTTGGGCCTAATCGTGGAACGCCCCTGAGGCCCAACAAAGATTCGATGAAATGCGATTCTCTATTTTTTCAGTAGGGTTGCAAGTCCTTTTTCCAGTCCGCCCTCCGCTTTTCCCTGCCAAAACGAGCGCTTCGTCGTGTGATTCTAGACGACCTCCAGGTCCGTCGCCTCCAATTTCACCGCCGCCGCCTGGCCGATGAAATCCAGCCTCAGGAGCACGGTGTTCATCCCGTAGCGCTGTTCCACCCACGCTTCTATGCCGCGCAAAGGCCCCTGTTTGATCTTCACACGTGTCCCCGGTCCGATCGTTGGCGCAAGCCGTATCTCGCATTCGGTCTCCAGAGCCAGTAGCACGTCATTCAGTTGTCGGGCGAAGAGGTCCTGGTCGCCGACATCCAACAGATTGGCCAGATGATCGCTGTGATGAATCTTCCCCCGCTGCTCCGCCAAAATTCGCAAAAAAACGTAACCCGGGAACAGCGGCTTTTGAAAAACGACCGTTTTGCCCCGGTACTTGTGGGCGGCGCGATAACAGGGCAGCGCTGCCGAAAGGCCCTCACGCTCACAAAACCGCACGAGCTTCTTTTCGCAACGCGGGCGAGTATGGGCAACGAACCACAGTAAATCGCTCACTCCCAATACTTTGCCCCATCCCCCCGCCAAGTCAAGGTTCGCTTCACCGCCGACCATCCACCCCTCAAATCCCCCCCCGCCAGCCCCCCAATCGGTCAATTGTTCAAACTCGCAATTTGCCTGTATCGGAAAACCCGTCGATTTTTTTAAGCTTTTCGCCGCCCCCGAATTTCGTCACCGTATCCCAGTGATAAACCGCACAACCCTGATTCTCGGCGCTGGCTGCCTGCTTGTGGCAGTGAGGGCCAGCGCCGTAACGCCCACCATCCTCTCCGAGCCGCAAAGCATCACCGTCAACAACGCTTCCGCCGCCGCGTTCACTGTCGTAGCCTCAAACGCGGTCGCCTACCAATGGCAGTTCCAGGCCACGAACAACCTGCCCGGAGCGACTAATGCCACGCTAAGCCTGGATGACGTAAGCAGCAATCAGGCGGGGAGCTACACCGTGGTGGCGACATCAGCGGACAACATTTCCGTAACGAGCACGCCTCCCGCCCTGCTGAGAACTGTCCCCGGGACAATAGTCCAGTTGACCATTTCGACTTACCCAAACGGCAGCAGCAGCAATTTTTTGGTGCAGCTTTTCGATCATGACAAACCAGCCACCGTGGAAAACTTCATCCATTATATCACCTCCGGATCGTATTCGAATACGTTCTTTGACCGTGATGTTACCGGTTTTGTGCTGCAAGCGGGCGATTATGTCACTTATGACCGGACGACCAACGGGCTGAACGGTGGCGCCGTTTCTACAGGGACCAACATATTCCCTTCGCAAGTTGACAGCGAATTTAATGTAGGGCCGCTTATTCACAATAACTTTGGCACGTTGGCGATGGCTCTGGTCTCCGGGGAACCCAATTCCGCCACCAGCGCTTTCTTTTTCAATTTGGCGGACAATTCGACCAATCTTGACACTCAGAATGGGGGCTTCACCGTCTTCGGCCGAATCCTGACCGGCACCAACATTTTGCAGTATTTCAACACTCTGAGCGCGCCCAGTAACGGAATTTTCGACCTGGAGCCAAGCATTCCGACCTTGCCCGTCAATTACGACGGCACCAACGAGCCGACGGACGCCAATTTGTTCTATTGCGATTTTACGTTTCAAACCCCGCCCCCCGTGGATACCACACCGCCAACGGTGGCCATTACCTATCCGGCGCCCAACGCGGCCTTAACCAACGGAGGCGATTTGACACTGCGAGGGACGGCACAGGATAATGTCGGATTGGCAGAAGTGTTTTGTGCTTTGAACACGCTCACGGGCGTCTACGAGGGCGCGAGCCAAACCAATGCCGCGCTGGGCACGACCAATTGGTCGCTGGATTTCGGCACCAACGCGCCGGGAGTTTATCAGTTGACGGCCTATGCCCAGGATGGAGCGGGCAACCTCAGCGCGCCGGCCACGGAGTATTTCACCAACCTGGCGATACTGACGATCATTACAAACGTCAACGGACATCTGACCACCAACGTGCAGTATCTGGTTCCGGGGCAGACGTATTCGCTGACGGCGGCGCAGTTGGCTGGGGATTTGTTCGTCAATTGGCAGAACCAGGGAGTGGTGTCGCTTGACCCGGTGCAGCAGTTCACGGCAGAAACCAATTTCGCGCTCACCGTGACGTTTGTCTCGACCAACCTGCCCGGCGGCTTGACCATAACGAGCCCCGCCGCCGGTTCCACGGTGCAAACGACCAACGATGGGTTGACCTTCACCGGAACTCTTCCGCCATCGATTACCGTGACAAAATTGACCTGCCAGCTTTTTTCCCAATCCAACGCTGTGACCGCTCCTCTGCCGGCGGCCATTAACGGCACAAACTGGTCGGTGGCCGTGAGCAATCTGGCCGGCGGCCCTTACACGATTGTGGTTGTGGCCGCGGATTCGTTGGGCCAGGAGGGATTGGTGGCGGAAGACTTCACGGCGCTGGTCTCGCCACCCAGGATCATCTCCCAACCACCCAACCTGACGGTCAATACCGGCTCCTCGGCAGACTTTAGTGTCACGGCGAGCAATGCCGCGAGCTATCAATGGGAATTGGTGGGGACAAGGGCAATCACGGGGGCGACCAGTGCGACATTGGCCCTGGAGGATGTGAGCGCCATCCAGTCCGGCTCCTCCTACATGGTCGTCATCACGGCGCCGGATGGGGAAGTGGTGACAAGCGCGCCGGCGGTGTTGACGGTTGTCCCAGGAACGATCATCCAGTTGACCATCTCCAAGTTCGGCGACGGCAGCAGCAGCAATTTGCTGGTGGAGCTATTCGATCATGACAAGCCGGCCACGGTGGCGAACTTTACACATTATATCACTTCTGGAGCCTTCTCGAACACATTCTTTGACACAGACACCAACTTCACACTCCAGGCCGGAGATTATGTCACCTATGACCGGACGACCAATGGTCTGAACGGCGGCGCCGTTTCCACAGGGACGAACGTTTTTCCGTCGCAGGTGGATAGCGAATTCAACGTAGGACCGGTAATTCACAATACGTTTGGCACGTTGGCCATGGCCTTGATTTCCGGAGAATCGAACTCGGCCACCAGCGGCTTTTTTTTCAATCTGGCCGACAATTCGACCATTCTTGATCCCGAAGACGATACTGTCTTCGGGCGAATTCTTTCGGGCACCAATATATTGCAGTATTTCAACACTCTGAGCGCGCCCAGCAACGGCATTTTTGACCTGAGCTACAGTATTCCGTCGCTGCCCGTCAATTACGACGGCACCAATGAGCCGACGGACGCCAATTTGTTCTATTGCGATTTTGCGTTCCAAACTCCGCCGCCCGTGGATACCACACCGCCGATGGTTTCGATTACGTTTCCGGCGCCGAGCGCGGCCTTCACGAACGGCGCCTCATTAACTGTGCAAGGAACAGCACAGGACAATGTCGGATTGGCCGAAGTGTTCTGCATTTTGAGTTCGAGCACGGGCGCCTATAACAACGAGAGCCAGACCAATGCCGCCATCGGCACGACCAACTGGTCACTGGATTTGGTCAGTGAACTTGGAACCATTAAGCCGGGGGTTTATCAATTGACGGCATTTGCCCAGGACGGCGCTGGCAATCTCAGCGCGCCGGCGACCGAGTATTTCACCAATTTGACCCGACTGACCCTCATCACGAACGTGGACGGCCATCTGACGACAAACGTGACGCAGTATCTGGTGCCAGGACAGCAATATTCGGTGACGGCAACGCCGGGACCTGGACAACAGTTTTACAGTTGGATCTCCAACGGCGTGACGTCGCTTAATCCGGTGCAAACATTCACGGCCAATGAGAACCTCACTCTGACGGTGACGTATCTCTCGAGCAATTCGTCCGCGGGCCTGACCATTACCAGTCCCGTCTCCGGCACACGGGCGTACTCCATCCAATCCGTGCTGACGGTCAGTGGCACAATTGCTTCCACCAACGTCACGCAGTTGACGTGTCAGTTTTTTGTTAACTCCAACTCCATTTCCACTGCGCGACCAGCGAGCATCTCCGGCACGAACTGGTCACTGACAGTGACTAATTATGACAATGGCACTTACACGGTGGTGGCTTTGGGGACCAACGCGACGGGCGGCAGTTCGTTCGTTTCGGCCCATTTCACGCTGCTGAACGTGGAACTCCTTACGCTCAACATTGTGGGCAGCGGGACCGTCGTCAGCAATCCGGGGCCTTACCTTGTGCCGGGCACCTATACAGTCAAGGCGGCACCCAAATCCGGGAATGTGTTTTACAGTTGGAGCGACGGGTTCATCACGACGTTGAACCCCGCCAGGACGTTCCATATTGTGTCGAATCTGACGCTGACGGCTATGTTTATCCCCGAGGACACTTCGTTGAAGGGCATTACGTTCACCTACCCTCCATCGGACGCGATGCTGACGAACGGCACATTTAACGTGGTTGGAAGGGTGCCCGCATCGCTGATTATTACCCAAATGACCTGCCAGTTATTTCTGCAATCCAACGGCGTGACCGCGGCACCTCAACCCGTCACTATCGATCCCGCCGGCGCAAAATGGTCACTCTCTGTCTCCAATCTCACTCCGGGGCCTTACAGGGTTTTGGCGGTAGGATATGATAATGGGGGCAAAGCCAGCCTGGTGTCAGAGAATTTTAATCTCCTGGCGAAATTTGGGGTCGGGGTCCAGCCATCAAGCGCGGGGACCGTGACCTCCGGGCTGAACGGGAAATATCTCGAAGTCGGCAAGAGGTACTCCATTGTCGCCACGCCAAGAGCGGGCGAGTTGTTTGCATTCTGGACGGGCGCGGTGGCGAACACGGGCAGCTCGGCGACGACGTTTGTCATGTCAAGCAATACGGTGTTGACGGCCAATTTCGCCTCCAATTTGTTCCCGGGCGTGGCCGGTAACTATACCGGATTGTTCCTAAGCCCAAACAATGTATCTCCCACCAGCGCCGGATTTGTCAGCGTGACCGTGACCCGGACGGGCGCCTTTAGCGGGGAACTTAAGTTTCCCTCGCGCACCTATCCGATTGCCTGGGACTTCCCTTACAATGGAATTATCACATTGCGGGGCAAAGGGCTTGATACCAATACTCTTGAATTAATTCTTAGTCTCGATTTGACGAATGGCACCGACACCATTACCGGATATGTCATCGACCTGACCTCTTCCGGAGATATCGTATGGTCGAGCAGTTTGGTTCTCTATCGCGCGGTCACCAGCCTTTCCGCCAGCAACGCGCCCGCGGCAGGAAAATATGTCCTTCTTTTGCGACCTGAAACAACTGCCAGCGGTCCGGTTGCCACTGGGTTTGCGGCGGTTTCTCTCGGAGTCGGTGGCACCCTGGCCCTGGGCGGCTCGCTACCCGATAATTTGCCCATTTCAGGCTCCGCTAGGATGTCCAAAGACGGCATTTGGCCCGTCTATATTGTTCCGTCAAGCTATAACAGCAAAGGCATGATTATCGGCTGGCAGACAAACACACCCTCGGGCGCACGTAGCGGCCAACTCTATTGGTTCAAGCCGGCCATTGGCTATGCCACCAATCTGACTTCGACTGGCGCGGCTTTTGCGCCGCCGCTGGCGGACACGCAATATCAAATGGTCGTGGCCGACGGAACCACCAATGTGCTGCCGGTCGGCGCGGCGCGGCAGTTTGTGGCCCAGGAGCCCATTGAGGCAGTTTCCCTTTTGCCCACCGGTGTTCTATCGGGCTACATTGACGTTAACGAGCATGAAGTTCGGTTCAAAGGGGCTTTTATAAGCCCGTCCGATGGAGGGGCAGGTTTCATTCTTGACGCCAATGGCCAGATGCAGGGTTTCCAAATTCTCCCGCAGCCGTGATGGTCCCGGCAGGCTCAATTTAACCAACCCTCGGGCGCGTGAGCAGGGAAACGCCGCCAGGGCTCACATCTTGTTTCAAGGAGCTTGCGGTTGCAAAAAGTTTCGGGCGTCATCATAGGTTTGAACGCCTCGAGCTTGAACCATGGCGATACCGAGCGGTATCCCGGTGAGGCGCGCCTTCGCCGCCGCCAAAAGGCTTTGCTGAAGATGATTTATTGGAGTATTCGCGGGAGCATCCGTGTCATCGACAATGCATTGGGCCGTGATGTCAGGCCAAGTGGCTATCTCGTTCCCTTTCAGCCGAGTCACTACTCTGTCCAGCGTCGGGGCGGCGGCGATTCGGCGGCTCGGAAGAAACTTAGTCTGATCGAGGTTCAGCGCCGGCCAGTCCCGCAAGGTCGCCAGGATCGACGTGTGATCGAAGGGCGCCTCGCCCGGTGCGGCTCGAAACACGGTGCCCGGCTCCACATAAGAAGACACAACGATGGCAGGAACCCGGACGCCAAACCGGTCAAACGTGAATTTTGGAATGTTTGTGCCGGGAATGAGCTGTCGCGAGACAGTCCCAGGGTCGGGCTGGGCCGCGCCACTAGGAGGCGGCACATGGTCATAACATCCGCCATGTTCGTCGAAGGTGATCACCAGGAGGATTTTGTCCCGATACGGACTGCTTCTTATTGACTGGTAAACATCCGCCAAAAACTGCTCTCCCCGGCAAATATTGTGAGGGGGATGATAATCGCTCGGATAATCAGTCTCAAGTTTGAAGGGAACTGGTTCCGGCACAAATCGGGGCTCGATGAACGAATACGCGGGCAATTTTTGTGCGGGCAGCGCCGCATCGGCGCTTGTGCATAATTGCTGGAAAGCCGTGTATTTATGAAAATGGATTTCGAGCGGAGTCAGCCGGGGCAGAAACTGCACGAAGGTCAATGCTGGTATAATTGTTGTGTCATGGAAAACCGCCCAAGTTTTGCCCTGAGACTCCAAGATATTAAAAATCGTTGGAATGTCATACGGCACGGAATCATCGTTATTCAAATGGCCATCGGAGCAGCCGGTGTGCATGAACCCGCGATTGGGCCAGGTTTGAGAGGGAACAGGCGCAAACCAGTGGTCACACACCGCGAAGCTCCTGGCAAGCTGATTGATCACGGCCGCCTGGGCGGGGCTGTAAGTCTGCATAATCTGCTCTGGAGCTTGGACATCCTTGGCTGTGGCGTAATCTTGCAGGAACCCGGCCATAGTAGGAATGGCACCGGCAGCGGGGTTCTGGGTCCCGAATATCTGATTGGTAACAAAATCAAACTCCTCGTTCGGATCCGGGGTGGGCACCTGGTTGGCTTGGGGGCAGGACGGTGGCCACGCCTGTGTGGGCTGCGCGACAGCAACCTGCTTTGACACTCCCGCTGCTGGTGAGTAAGAATTAAAATACTTGTCGGGAGTCAAGCCCTCGAATGCCGTTGGATTTGCCGGGTCAGAAGGGATATTGAATTGTGGCGGGTTGGCCGAATCGTAAAGCCAGCCCAGCAGATTGTCGAATGACCGATTTTCGAACATGACTACAACAACATGCTCGATATTCTCCAAGCCCATAAAGTTCCTTTAGAATGGGGACGATTCGCTCAGAGTGGGAACAAAGGAGCGGCCCGGTTAATTGCGCCAGATCGGGAATCACAGAGTGATGCGGGTGACACCGAGGCCGAGGCTGGCAGGCAGATGTCATCGCCGGTGATGAAGTCCTGCGTGGAGAGAATGACCGCGCGCTGAATCACGTATTCCAACTCCCGCACATTGCCCGGCCAATCGTAGAGCATCAGTTTTTCCAGCGCCGCAGGTGAGATCTTTTTTGTCGCCTCTGCCGATTCCGGCAGATATCTGGCCAGGAGGTGGCGCGCCAGGGATGGCACGTCCTCCTTGCGCCGTCGTAGCGGTGGCAGGCAAATCGGAACCACGCTCAACCTGTAATAGAGATCGGAGCTAAAATTGCCCGAACGAATCCCGTCGTCGAAATTGGCGTCGGAAGCCGCGATAACCCGCACGTCGGCTTTGCAAACTTTGCTGGAACCGAGCGGGCGGTACTTCTTGTCTCGAAGAAAGTGAAAAACCTTCAACTGCGCTCCCCGCGTCAGACTGTCAATTTGGTCCAGGAACAGCGTGCCGCAATGCGTTTCGTGAATCAGGCCAGGAATGAAGGAAGTGGCGCCGGTAAACGCCCCCGCCTCATGGCCGAACAATTCATCTTCCATCAGTTCAGTCGGTATTGCACCACAATTGACCGGAATGAACGGCTGGTTGCTACGGGGGCCCAGGTAATGGATGGCGCGGGCCACCATCTCTTTGCCCGTGCCTGGTTCTCCCGTAATCAGCACTGTGGCGTCGGATTGGGCTACGCTTGGAATTTTGGCGACCTCCTGCGTCAGGATGTCGCTTTGACCAATAAACTGTTTGAGGCCCAGCCTGTCCCTCAAGCTCCGCACGGACCAATCGGCGTCCCTCGCATGCTCCGCCAACCGCATGAGCCGCGGAATCACATCGTCGGGTCGAAGCGGCGACGAAAGGAAATCGGCGGCGCCGTGTTTAAGCAAAAAGCACAATTGGCGCGGTTCCGACGAGTCCACCACCAATACGAGCGGAATGTTTTTGAATTTCTCTTGAAGGGCCTTGCAGGCCGATTCAGCCTCCCGCTGGGCTTGTTGAACCAGGCACAAGAGGATTAAACCCGGTCGAATCAGTCCACCCTTGACACTCACAACTCGCGGACCGACCCGAGGCAGCGGGTTGGCAAACGTAGCCTCGCTCACGCGGAATCCAAAGGAAGTTGTCTCTTCCAAAACGCGTCTCACCGAACACAGCCAATCCTCGCTTGCGTTCAGATTCATAAGCAGAAGGTTCGTATGCGCCATAAAATTTCTTCGCGCTAGTCGGTGGGTTGCGCAGAGCGCCGCATAATCAGTTGATTGATTTGGAGCGCGCCCGGATGAAATGGGCCGCTTCCGCGCCCGTTCTGAAATTTGGGTAGCCATCGTGATGCTCGATGCCTTTTTTCTCGCTCCGGTTTGGAATTTCCGAGAGGCACTGAGCTTGAACCTGCTGAAGGTGGGAGACGTGGTCGTCAATCTGCCCTGGGTTCCCATTGACCGGCGGGGACACCCCGGCGAGCGGATTGTCGGTCCGGACCGTAGTGAGCGTAAGCACGCCACCAACATCGGGCGCGGCGGCGTCCCGCTTGGTCAGCGGAGGTAGGCCGAAGCGCTTTTCGACGGTCTTAAGGACTGAGGTGTGATCGAAAGGCGTGGGCGTGCCGCTGCCGGTCTGCGGCACCCGATACACCGTGCCCGCTTCAATCCACGGGGATACCAGGACCGTCGGAACGCGGGGACCAAACCGGTTGAATTGAAATCCAGATTCTCCGGCCAGACTGTCCGGCGGGGTGGCGTTGGAAGGAGGTGGTACATGATCAAAACAGCCACCATGTTCGTCATAAGTGATAATCAACAACGTCTGGTTCCAAACGCTGGAACCAAATAACGTTGTGTAAACCTGGTTGATCAGTGATTCGCCGGCTGCGACATCGTAGTTCGGGTGTTGGCTGTTTCCCTGGCTGTCCCACGAGGGTTCGAGAAAAACAAAATTGGCCAACGCGCCTGTCTGCACTGCATTCTTGAAATCCTGAAATTTGCCAAAGCAGGCAGCGGGAGCTTTAGTGATGTCTGCCACGGTATGCTGCGTGAGCGGCAACTGATTGTAACCGTAAACTGCCCAAGTGCAATGATTGGCGTCCATGAGACTGAAAATGCTTGGCGCGGTGTAAACCCTCACGGTGTCATCCAGATGCCCTTGTGACGTCGCCATCAACGCGAAGGCGCGGTTGGGAAGGGTCTCGGTAGGCACCGAGCCAAACCAGAAATCGCAGACCGCGTAACCCCTGGCCAACGCCGATAACACGGGGAGTTCGTCTGGAGTATACACACCCATGATGTCTGTCTCCACCGTTCCCGGGAGTATGTTCCAATGACCGCTGGTGTCCGATTTTTGATAGTTCAAGGTGACGCCGTAATTGGTGATAAATCCGCCGTTGGTGGCTTGCGCCCCTGCCGGAGGCGTGCTTGTGCCGAAGAGTTGGGCATTGGTATTGTTGAAGCCCTCACCGGGGTCGGACTTCGGATAGTAGTAGAGGTACGGATCATTGCCCGGAATTTGAAACACCGTCACACTGCTTCCGTTGCTATCCAAATTGGACTCAGCGCCGGTCAAGCCTTCGTAGGGCTGCCCCAACGGAGACTTGTTTGACTGACCGGCATAAAGAAAACCGAGCATGTGATCAAATGAACGGTTTTCAAGCATCAACACGACGATGTGATTGATTCGCATCAGGCCGGTGGCGGGAGTGAGACCAGCGGAGGAACGTCCGGATTGTGCGGTGTGGCTGCGCTTACGGACGATTTTTTTTGGCATGGTCAATCCTTATGAACCACCTTGTGCGGACAATGCCTGCAGCAAATTGGCGCCGTCAGGACTGCCCCAGCCCGTGCAGGCATCCCATCCCTTTCCGGCAGAATAGCCACCGACTTGCCCGGTGGTGTCGTTGTTCCCCTTGACAATGTCATGGAAGGAACTCGAATTACCAAGGCTGCTGTAGAGCAACGGATTAAAGTAACCGACGGGTGTGCCCAATTTTTGGTTAATGCGGGCCAGCAGGCCAGCCCAGAGTGGAGCCACGGCGCTGGTCCCACCAACGATGTTCGGCTGCCCATCGTAAAATATCTGATAACCGGTGGCGGGATCGGCGTCGCCGCAAACGTCCGGCACACCGCGACCGACCTGGTCGCCTGGATTGACTGAAGGTGGCACGATGCCCGCCTGCCAACTCGGCAGCGGATTCATGGCGCTGATGCCTCCTCCGCCGCCGGAACCATCCTGGTTCCATACCACCTCGCTCCGAATCTTGTTGTTGGCAGTCGTCAACTTTGTGCCGCCACATCCAAGGGAGTAGGGACTTGATGCCGGAAAATCCACGTGCGCGTGGCCATCATTGATTCCGTCACTGGAACCGTTGTCGCCTGAGGCGACACATACACTGACCCCCATGGCCGCGGCAGCCTGCAACGTTTGGTTTACGGCCTGCGTCGTTTGTGGGGTCCATTCAAAGCCTTGCACGGGTTCTCCTTCGGCAAAACCCCAACTGATTGAGATCACCGAAGGATTGTTAACGTTGTCATGAATCGCGGTCGTCAATGCATCCACCCAGCCTTGTTCAGTGAAGGGAGCGAAATACACGACGATCCTGGCTCCTGGCGCGATCGTGCCGGCCACTTCAATATCCAGCGCCACCTCGGGGTCCGATTGGGGATCGCCGGGGCTGTTGCTCACGCCGTCCACCGACACGCTGGAAACGGATGGGGTGGCGATCCCCAGTTGCGAGAAATACGTCGTCAGATCGCTCGAATTGTAGCCTCCGCCAAATTCCAGGATCCCAATGCACTCACCGCTGCCATCCAAGCCAGCCGGATAATCATAGAACTGCGCCACCTGCAAGGCAGTGTAGGTGGACGCGCGCGCGGCCGGAGACGCCGCAGATCGATCGGTCGTAACGATGTGCGGTTTGGCCATGCGACGATTGTCCAGACCAAAGACTCCCTCAACGATCGGAACCAACGCCGCCGACAAGTGGATTCGCCCGATGCGTCCGCGATAATTGCCATCCGAATGCTCATACTGCATCAACTTGACCCGAAATGCGTCGCTGACGGCTTTGACAGTGCCGGAAAGAATGACGTTGCGCTGCTCGGGATTAATGGAAACAACGGCCAGCTTATTCTTGGCGGCAAACGACTTGATCTTAGTCACATCTGCCGGGGCGGCTCCATACGTCGCGGCGAATTCTTCACGGCTAAGATAATGGCGTTTGAGGGGCAGCAGTCCTCCGATCTTATCAGCCGAGACCTGTTTCTTGTTGCGCGACCGGAGTCGCATTGTCACTTCGACGCGATCTTTTGGATTGGCAGGCCCAATGAGTTTGGATCCCGACCGCAGAGCCCGCTCGCTGCCGGGAAGGGGAATCAGAGTCTTAATTGAAGGCATAAGTAATGTGGATTGAGATGATTTATTGATCGATTGCAAGGAGGGCGACGCCGACGTGCTCGTCAAAAAAATCGGGATGGATTCGGCGCGTTCGTATGTGTCCTTGTGCCCGGCAGATCGAAAAGGGGTGTCTCGCTGCCAGAGAGAATACCATTCCTTCCGCTTGAAAAAATGTCGGGCGCGTAGGGGCCAAAAAAACTGCCACCGGTCATACTGACCTCGTACCAATCTATCATTATGCCTCCAGCACGGAGGCTGTGGTTTTCATGGATAATCTGCGAGGTGACTTTGCCAATCCGACAGCCCATTTGCAAGAAGATTATTGAATGTAGCTGATATTTAACAATAATGTCAAAATCCGTGGTCATGACCCGATCCACAAACAGACGGATGCAAAACGTTTAGGCTTAAGGCCTGGTTAAGTTTGCTAAATTCCAATCGAAGTTCCTGAACACAATAGTGATGCAAAAAAACAGTTGCACGTAATCACCAATGCGGACGGCATCCACGCGGTTCTTGAATATGCACTTCGGCCTTTCAAAAAAGTCCCAATCGCGGTAAAATCTATAGCAAAACAATTCCTGCGTGACGCAAAGATCATGAACGACAGCACCCGAGAAGGCCTCAAGAAGATGCTCTGTATTCTCCTTGGATGGGTCTTGGCCATCACGCCGTCGTTGGCCGACACAGCCAAGGTCGTCCGGCAATATGCCTTGACCTCGGCCAATGATTTTCCGCAGCGCGATCCGCAAGATTGGGTGCTGCTGGCCTCGAACGACAAGGGCCAGACATGGATTACGCTTGATGTTCGCAAAGGTGAGCTGTTCTCCGAACGCCACCAGCGCCGTGTGTTTGCCGTTGACAACAACGCCGCCTACAACATGTATCGGTTACAGATAGAGCGCGTTAGGGATCCTGCCACCGCGGACGCCGTTCAGTTGGCCGAGATTGAGTTGATGGACCGATCAGACCGCGATTTCGGCCCCACTCCGTTGTTCTGCGACATGATTACCGCGCAAGGAGACAATCCGCCGGAAGAGACACCGTATCAGGCATTTGACGGCCACGCGGAAACCAAATGGCTCGATGCCGCCAGCCTATTTCCCGGAAGCCGCTCATCCTGGATACAGTGGCAATACATCGATCATTCCGGCTTGACGATTACAAACACGCGTCAGTTGCTCGCATTGCGCGCACGGGCAAACGAGAACTATCCCGTCCGGATTGAGGGCGTGGTCAGCGGTCCGATTCCGGGTGCCAAGCTGTGCATATTGGATGCGGGCGGACACGTCGAAGTGGACGCCATCGGTCACGAGGAGGAGTATTTCCCTGGACAGCGGGTCTTATTGGAAGGGACGAGCCAATGGAACGACAACCAGGATCAGGTTCGCCTACCTCGACTCCAACGGCTGGGAACAAATGCCCCCGCGAGACCCGAATGGATCAAGCTTGGCCAAACGGCTGCGCCAAGCCAAGAGTTCCAGTGGGTCGAGACCGAGGGCCAGGTCCAATTCGTAACTGAAACAGAAAATCACCTGGAATTTGAGTTGTTGGATAACGGCCGGTCTCTCTCGGTTTCGGTCTTGCATTTGAATCCCGCGCGGCAGCGCCCTCCTTCTGGCGCACGCATAAGCGTAAAGGGTCTGTGTGGCTTGGCTCTCGATGGGAACGGCAATCGCGTGGCGGCCACGTTGTGGGTTTCCAGTTTGGACGCCGTCTCGGTTGTCGATCAAACCATGGCCCCGGCCAATCCCGCGAAGGGCGACGAGCAGCCGGCATTCAGCACTGGAAATGAATCGCTCCTGACCCAAATTGACGAGGTCCGCAATCTAACGCCGCTCAAGCTCGCCAGCCGGCCCCGAGTGAAACTGCATGGCGTGGTGACGGAGTCCGGTGGCCTTTGGATCCAGGACGGGACCGGTGGAATTGAAACGTGGTTCGATCCGAAGTCCAAATCACCGCGCGCGGCGCTTGGGGACTATGTCGAAGTGGAAGGAATCGCCGTGCGGGCGTGGGGACACGGAGTGGCGGGTTACGGCCCGGTCGTCTTCGTAGATCAAGAGCGCGTGTTGTCCCAAGGCAAACTGCCGGACCCCTTGCACCCATCCTGGGCACTGTTGGCCAGCGGGCAGACGGATGCCCAGTGGGTCGAAGTTGACGCGATGGTGCGGGCGACTGACGGCTGCCACCTCCTGCTGGCTTCCGAGAGCGGGCAGTTGATGGCCACGATCAATTCGGCGCCAGTCTCAACGGTGAGCCGTCTTGTCGATGCGACGGTTCGTCTCCGGGGAGTGAGCGTTGCCGCGACAGATGAGCATGGCCAGTTGCAAGGCGTCCAATTGGTGGTTCCTTCCATGCAGTTTGTCGAAATCCGGCAGGCTCCACCGGACACGTTTTCCATGCCGCCCCAGAGAATCGACAG
Organism: Vulcanimicrobiaceae bacterium; assembly: GCA_035511075.1. Lineage (GTDB taxonomy): Bacteria > Verrucomicrobiota > Verrucomicrobiia > Limisphaerales > Palsa-1400 > DATAUD01. The sequence continues at coordinate 17,501 of DATKFW010000029.1, read as the reverse complement.
CCTGCGCCAGGTGCGGGCGCCCAAGCAGTCCGTTCACCGCGTGAAGGTGCAGGGAGTTCTGACGTGCGTTGGCAATAGGAATTACTTTGTAGAGGATGACTCCGGCGGCGTGATGGCGATTGGCAAAGAGGACGTGACCCTGAGTTTGCCCGCCGGGGGATGGTGGACCTTTTGGCAGCATCCCAAGACAAATAACCCCTCGCCGACGAGCCTGGAGTTTCGCGTCGGCGATGCAGTGGAAGTAATCGGGTTTCCCGATGCCCACGTTTATGCACCCGTCTTGACCGAGGCTACACTTCGCAAGACAGGTCGGACTTCTTCGGTTACTCCGGTGGAGTCAACGGCCGCTGAACTTGTTAACGGTGGACTGGACGCGACTTTAGTTACGCTCGATGGACTTATTCTGGGATGCGAAACAGTTGGGACTCTATTCGTGGTTCAAGTCCAATCCGGCGAAAAGGTGTTTCAGGCCTTTCTACCGCTAAACGGAAAGAACTCTCTAAACGTCGCTTCCGGCAGCCGGGTCAGAATCACGGGAGTGTGCCAGATGGAGCCGGCAACTCATATTGAACTTGGCAAAAGCCCGTCGGCTTTCTCCCTTTTGCTGCGGGATTCGTCCGACGTTTCGTTGTTGGAACGGCCGCCTTGGTTAACCACGCGTCAAGCATTGCTGGCGGCGGGCACCCTGGTGGTGATCCTGTTCGGGGCGTTCGTTTGGATTCGTTTGCTCCACCGGCAAGTGGAACTGCGCACGACCGAGCTTCGCAGCGAAATCGCCGAACACGAAAAGACCGAGGAGCTCTTGGCGCGGGAAACTCGACTCTTGCAGCGCGAAATTGAGGAGCACAAAACGACCGAAGGGACACTGGCCAAGAACACTGAGTTGTTGAAGGAGGAAATCAAGGAGCGCAAATCCATCTATCTCGAATTGGAAGAAAAGAAGCTCTCGCTCGAACGCGAGATTGAGGAACGCCAGCGCATCCAGGTCGAGGTCGAAAAAATAAACAAACAACTGCTCACAACATCGCGCATGGCCGGCATGGCCGACGTCGCCACAAACGTCCTGCACAATGTGGGAAACGTATTAAACGGCGTCAATGTCCTGGCGTCATCCATTGCAGCTAACGTCCAAAAATCCAAGGCGCCTGGAGTGACCCGATTGGCCGCCCTGCTGGGGCAACATCAAAGTGACTTAGGGCATTTCATGACCGAAGACGAAAACGGAAGGCATATTCCCGGCCATTTGGAACGGTTGGGATCCCATCTTCTCGATGAGCACTCAATATTGCTCGAACGGGTCAAGTTGCTCACGGAAAATGTCCAGCACATCAAGGAGATTGTCGCGACACAGCAGAACTATGCGAAGGTCGCCGGTGTTTGGGACACGGTTGCTCTGCCGGAAATCGTCGAGGACGCTTTGCGCATGTGCAGCGAAGCGCTGGCCCGGCACGAAATCAAAATCCTCCGCGACTACCACGAAACGCCCCCTGCGACGCTTGATCGGAACAAGGCGCTGCAAATCCTCTTCAATGTGCTGGATAACGCCAAGCTGGCGTGCATCGCTCGCGGCGACTCCGAGCGGCAGATAACGGTCAGCATTCGCCGGGTGGGTGCGGAACGGTTGCGGATCGAAGTGGCTGACAACGGCGTTGGGATTCCACCGGAGAATTTGGGCCGCATTTTCAACCAGGGATTCTCCACCCGGCTGGACGGGCATGGTTTTGGTTTGCACAGCAGCATTCTGGCCGCGCAAGACATGGGCGGCACTCTGACGGCGCGCAGCGATGGTTTGGGCACGGGAGCCGCCTTTATCCTGGAGATACCCGTGATGGTCAAAGACGATCTTGATTGAAACCGGCCAGACTGCTAAAGTGCGACAACTATCACGATTGTGTCAGCGAAGACCATCACCGCAAACTTTGATGATTGCCCGGATCAGCGGATTTTGATTATCGATGATAATCCACGGATTCACCGCGATTTTGAGATGGTTCTTCTTGACGAATCTGGCAATTCGGAATTGGACGCCGATGAGCGCCGGCTTTATGGGGTGAAACACGACACCTTTGCGCAAAGAGCTTCCTACCTGCTCGATCATGCCCACTCCGGCTTAGAGGGCATCGAAAAGACACAGCAAGCCGTACGGGAAGGCCGGTTCTATCAACTGGCCTTCGTGGATGTACGCATGCCCGGGCTCGACGGCGTGGAAACCATCGAACGGATCTGGCAAGTGGACCCTAAAATGCAGATTGTCATTTGCACCGCATACGCCGATTATTCTCAGGAGGACTTGGTTCGTCGATTGGGTCATACCGACAAACTGCTCCTGCTCAAGAAACCGTTCGACAGCATTGAAGTCACCCAGTTGGCGCGAACATTGATGGAAAAGTGGCGCCTCGCCAGACAGGCTGCGCTCAAATTGGAACAGATGGAATTATTGGTATCGCAACGGACGCAAGTGATTCTGGCATTGCAGCGGCATGAAACACCGCCGTCATCGGATCCAGATCAACACCTTCCATTCAACGAGCCCGAAAAACCCCCCTTGATCCTCGTCGTTGAAGACGACGCGGACCTGGCATTGTCCATTAGGCAGGCGCTCGGGGAGAAATACCAGATCATCGAGGCCACAGGCAACCAGACAGGCTTGGAACAAGCACTGGAAATGGTGCCGGACCTCGTTGTCATTGACAATTCCCTGCCTCGCGTTGACGGAGTCGGGCTTTGTCAACAACTCAAGTCCGGTCAACTCACCAGTCACATTCCGGTGATCCTGCTTGCCACACGCCATCCCTGCAACGACCAACTGAAAGCCCTGGAATCCGGGGCCGACGACTACATCACCGACTCATCGAATCTGTCGGCACTGAGCCGGCGTGTTGAGAATCTGCTGGAATCACGACGCAGGCTGCACGCCAGCCTGGAACAGGGGGCGGCATTGCGCCCCCGGGAACTGGCCGTCACGCAGACCGACGCCCTTTTCCTTCAGCGCGTCATAGCCGTGGTCGATCGGAACCTGTCCGACTTCGAATTCGACGTTGATGCCCTGGCTTCCAGGGTCGCCGTCAGCCGGCGACAACTTTTCCGAAAGTTGAAGGGCGTAATCAACACGACTCCCAAGGCGTTCATCCGGTCGGTTCGTTTGAAACGGGCGGCCGAGCTTCTTTTGCAATCGGAAATGACAGTGACGGAAATCACATTTGCCGTTGGGTTTCAGGACGTCAAACATTTCCGCGCCTTGTTCAAGGAACAGTTCGGCGCGCTCCCAAGCGACTACATCAAAGACAAGGAGGCGCGAGTGGCCGCTCGCGTCAGCGAAACTGGGATGGCGGCGTGGCGCGCGGACTGAAACTGACCGGCGAAAGCGCAAGGGAGGATCGTGCCAAAAAGAGGGGTAATGGTGCCAAAATGAGTGTCCTCACGGAATATAATCGCAACAAAGTCCAAAGGCTCCTAGAGTCGTAACCAGTCGGAGAAGGGCAGGGTTGAAGTGAATTGCAATGAATAAAAGGACATCTGTTTTTGGATCGCGTCCTAAGATCACCTTGGCGTCGTCGTTCGCCATTGCACTGGCTTTGGCCGGAGCAGTCCTTGCCGAGCCGTCGTCCTGGCCGAAAGCGCCGACCCCGTTTGAGGACACGAAAATCACGTGGCATGGGTTCGATCGATATGACTTCGTCATGGATGAAGGGGACTTGAGCATCAAGCCATTTACTCCGCCCGCCGGGGAAAATGCTGCGGTTGGGCAACCTCCCGTTGGCTACCGGCGCTGTGTGGTAGTCGTTCCAAAGACACCCGCGCCGGGCAACCCCTGGTCCTGGCGGGGTTGTTATTGGGACCATCAACCGCAGGCAGAAGTCGAATTGCTCAAGCGAGGATTTCACATCGCCTTTATCACGCCCGATCCCGGCAAGACTTGGGACGCCTGGTACGCCTATCTGACTGAAAAGCACGGGCTGTCCGCGAAACCGGCGTTCATCGGCATGAGCAAAGGCGGCTACAATGAGTACATGTGGGCCACCGATCACCCTGACAAAGTTTCGTGCATTTACGCTGACAATCCAGCGATCAGTGTTACTAGCCTGATGAAGTTGGACGGGTTGGCAAGCAATGATGTGCCGCTACTGCATGTGTGCGGCAGCCTTGACCCGCTGTTGGGAAACCACACCTGCGCCGTCGAAAGCCTCTATCAATCGCTTGGCGGGCGCATCTCCGTGATGATTAAGGAAGGTTACGGCCATCATCCGCACAGCCTGCGCGATCCTTCGCCTATCGCCGACTTCATTGCGGGGAGCCAATCGGCGGCCGTAGAGGCGGCGCCGGCGTTCGTGGGCAGCAAGTTCAAAAAAACGCATTTCTATGGCGTAGAAAATCGGTATCAGGATTTTCCTTCCGAAGGGACGAGCATTACGTGCCGAGGTCCGATGTTCACGGAATGCTATAGCCGTTACGAATTCAATTTGAAAGGCGTCCAAGGCTCGATTACAGTCATCGTCCCCAGGACCGAGGCTCACGGAAGACCCTGGATATTCCGGGCGGGCTTTGTCGATCGGACTGCCGCTGTTGACCTGGCGCTCCTGGCGAAAGGTTTTCACATCGTCACCGGTCCGGTGCCCTACAATGCCGACGGCCCGCTTCTGCAGGATTGGGACGCCGCTTACCAGCATCTGATCGAGAACGGATTCTCCAATAAACCGGTGATGGAAGGGGCCGGCGCGGCGGCTGGAGTAGCTTACGCGTGGGCCATCGAGAATCCTGGCAAGGTATCTTGTATTTACGGGGAGAATCCCATCCTCCGCGACGCCACGTCGATGACATCGCTGATAGATCACCTGGCGATATTGGCCAAAGCCGGCGTGCCGCTGATCCACGTTTGCGGCAGCCTGGACCCGGCAATCCATGACAACACGCGCGCAGTGGAGGCGAAATACAAGGAGCTCGGCGGGAAGATCGATGTCATTGTCAAGGACGGGGAGGGACATTATCCGCTTGCGCCGACCGACACGTCGCCGGTGGTTGAATTTGTAGTCAAGAACAGTCTTTGAACCTCCTATGAAAACAATCCGTTTGCTGGGCGCGGCACTTGTTCTGTGGTGCGCTCTTGGATTGACTGCCAAGAGCTATGGCGTGACGGGAGAACTGCGGGCGGGTACGGCCAAAATCAGCATCACTCCCGAGACAGATGAACCGATCCATGATCCGGTCTATGCGCGCAGCCTTGTGTTGGAGATCAACGGCCAGCGCCTGGCGTTTGTTTCGGTTGATCTGGCCGTGTTCACGAGTGAAAACGTGGAAAAGATCTGTCAGGAACAATACGGGTTGGCGCGTGTGTTCCTTTGTTCAACACACAATCACACGGCGCCGTCGAAGCCCGGCAAGGGACCTGAGTACGCCAACCTGAAGGCATTTTACGAAAAGCAAATCGTTCAGGCGGTCGGGATGGCTTTGACCAACATGTTCCCGGCGAGGATTGCGGCCGGACGCAGGAGCTTTCCCCAGTTGGGATTCAAACGGCTGATTGTTCGCGAGGACGGCCATGCACGCGAGTCGTGGATGGGCGACGATCATTATGATCCCATCAATCCGGACCGGATTCCCTTTGGGCCGGTTGACAATGAAGTCGGCGTCATCCGCGTTGAGGATTCCGATGGACAGCCGCGCGCCATTATCATGAATTATGCGTGTCATGCGGATGTGGTCTGCCAAAGCTACGCCATCTCGGCTGATTATCCAGGGGTCGCCACGCGCACGGTTGAGGAGGCGTTTGGGAACGGAGTCGTTTGCCTTTTCGTCAATGGAGCCGCCGGCAATGTGGCGCCATTATTTACAGTTCCGCGGCGGACAGGGCCCGACGATCCGTTTAAAACCGATTACACGCCCATGGAAAGGATGGGCAAGCTTCTGGCCTATGAAACGATCACGCTGGCCAGATCTTTGAGTGGAAGACCCGGCGAAGCCACTATCAAAGAGAAGGACTCGGCGCTTGAATTTACTGGACGGTTCGACAAGAACAGGCATTTCGATGTTCGCCTTAGCACGATCTCGATCAATGACGACATCGTTATCGCAGCCAACCCGGGTGAACTGTTTGCGGAACTGGGCATCGATTGGAAAGGGAAGATGCAGGCCGAGGTGGCGAATCCCTTTTATTTTGGCTACACGTGGAGCGAGGGGCAATGGCCCGGATACGTTCCAAGCATCAAGGCAGCGGCCTTGGGAGGGTTCGGCGCCGACCAGGATTCCGGCATGATAGAAGTGGGCTCCGGCGAAGCCATGTTTAACAAGCATCTCGAGAACTACTTTGAGCTAACCGGCTTGATGCGCGACAAGCCGGGGCCTTCCGGATTCAAGCAAGGCCCTCGATGGATTGTCATCCCCGTTCCTGAGAGACCGGAGCAATAACGGAAAGGATCCAGGCGCGGTTTCGGTCTCGGACGAATCGGAAGAGCATTGGATGGTCCGCATGAACGCGTCGCCAAAATTTATCTTCTGCCGCGCCTTATTCGTTCCCGCCCGCCAAGATCTATTTCTGCGGCAACGGAATCTGATCAGGAATCCGCTCTGAAAGCGGAGTCTCGCGGCGGATCATCCTGGTCGCCGCGCCGGTCAAACGCAAATAATAATCGGTGGGCAGACCCTCCAGCGTCACAAAGTTCATCCCCAAGGGCGTCTGATTTGCCACCTTGTAAATCGCCGTGCCCTCATTGACTTCGTCGAACATGCCGACGAAAACGCTGCGAACGCCCAACTCTCTGAAGATGGCAAATTGGCGCCAATAGAACTCACCCTTGCGTCGCGGAATGGTGGTCGTGCCCGGCGGCTTCTGGCGAAGGTTGTCCCATGAAAATCCCGGAAAGGCGGTGGGCACATAGCCGATACCCAAGCCTTTTAGTTCGGCCAGGTCGCCTTCCCACGAGTTGGTTCGGACTCGATCCATGCTTGGGTCGTCCCTATATCGTCCCGCGTCCCAGGGGCTGATCGCGTCAAACATACGATAGACCTTCGACCAGGCTGGATCGGTTCTGGATACTCCGCGCAAGGTGCGCCAGGCCGGGTCAACGCCGCCAATAAGATATACGCCGCCGTATCGCGGATCGCTCTTGAAGAACTTGATCAGTTCCTCTCCCTGATCCGGCGTCCAGGGGCGGTCCCTGAAACCCAGGCCCCACAACAACACTACGGGCCTACCCTGGTGATGAAGATAGCGCGAATCTTCGCGAATCTTGACTTTATCGCAGAGGAACTTCCAATCATCGATGACGATGGATGTCGTGGCGTTATGCCCCATGGAGAGATCCAGCATCATCGCCCAGACGCGCCCCTCCAAGTGACACCCCTCGCGGATATTGGCCAGAACGGTGTTGATGTGGCGAGAACGAGCCGGATTAGCCGTTTCGCCGACAAACCGACTGACGAATACGCCGTCAATTCCATATTGCCGCATCCATTTGCAATGCAGCAGAACGGGTCCCTTGCGATACGCGCTGTAAAGCCGGGCTGGCGAACCATCGGGCATTTTGAGGCCGGGGACTTCGCACAAATCCGTCGGGTCGTAATCCGATACGTCGGGCCACATGTCTACGACAAACCGGCCATTGGTTTCCCCCAGGTCCCGCCCCCAATGCCCAAAACCAAATGATTCCGAGTCGCAAGGCGTATTAAACCAGCCTTGATAACCGCAGAGCACCTTGCCATCCAAAGTCGAGGCATCGATGTCCGACCGGCTTGGTCCGGTGTAAGGAGCCAGCCACGGTTCGGCAGTGACTGAGGCGGACTCCGTTGCCGACACGCGCTCAGCCAAGCCGGCCCACGCCAAAATTACCGACAAGAATATTCCGGCTTTCATTTGACGTTGTCATGTTGCCGCACACCGGAGAGAATACAATTCAAATACCGTTGGCTGGCAAACGCCATCACAAGAACTTGATCGCTCTTAATCTAAAATCTTATGCGCAAGACTTTCTCGCTCGTTTTCTTGGGTTTCGCTTTTCATCTGTCGGTTCGAGGCGCCGCCCCTCCATCCTTCGACGGGATTGACCGGCTCGGTTTTGTAAACATTCTTCAAGGAACCGATTCACGCTTTGAATTGTCTTGCGGCAACACGCTCCCACTCGTGGGCGCGCCTTGGGGAATGACTGATTGGTCCATCGAAAATGCCAAAGGCAGTTGGTATTTCCAACCAAATGGGAACATCGACGGATTTCGTGCCACACGTCAGCCCAGTCCGTGGATTGGCGATTACGGTCAATTTGTATTGATGCCTCAGTCGGGTGAATTGCAGATGGATGCCGAAGGCCGGATGTCCCGGTACGACACGAACACTTCCGTTTTGCGGCCCGACTATGAAAAACTAGAGCTTAAGAGAGGCGGGATAACCGCGGAATTGACCGCCACAGAGCGAAGCGCGGTGTTCCGACTTACGTACCATCAAGGGCACATCGGAAGGTTGATCCTTAACGCGTATGGCGAATCGGAGATAAACATTGAGGGTCGCACCATCCGCGGCTATGGCAAATCCAACAACGGAGGAGTGCCCGGAAATTTTGCCTCGTATTTCGTGATCAATCTGGACCGCGATATTACCAAAGCCGACGTCTATATCGCCAAAGCCCCCACCGGTGCATCCTCGGGGAAAGGTGACGACGTGGCCGCCTATGTAGAGTTTCACGTCGCACAAGATCGTCCCGTTGAATTGCAGGTTGGAACCTCTCTGATAAGTTGGGAACAGGCCTCCCTGAATCTGCAACGAGAAACCGACGGAGGGTTCGACGCGGTTCGAACGCGGGTTCAAAAAAACTGGGACTTCAATCTCAGCCAGATTGAAATCGAGGCCAGTGCCGCTCAGGAGAGGACGTTTTATTCCTGTCTTTACCGGGCTCAGATGTTTCCTCACCGTTTGTACGAGTTGGATACTACGGGAAAAGCGGTGCATTACAGTCCGTATGACGGAAAGGTTCATGAGGGCGTACTTTACGGGGACATCGGCATTTGGGACGCCTTCCGCACAACATTTCCGTTGATCACGATTATTTACCCGGCACAACTGAACGAAATACTTCAGGGATTCGTCAACGCTTCGGAGGAGGGCGGAACACTACCGGAATGGCCCAGCCCGGGTTATCGCGATTGCATGATCGGACAGCACTGCGCCGCGATTTTTGCGGACGCCGTCGTGAAGGGCAATCAAGGCTTTGATGTGGCGAAGGCTTACGCCTCCCTTAGGAAGAGCGCTTTTCAGCCTCCCTCCCACGGGGAACTGGTCAGGAGAGGTCTGGCTGATTATCTCAAACTTGGTTACATCCCGGATGGGGCGAGCACTTATGCCGTTTCCGCCAGCCTCGACTATGCATACGATGACTGGTGTGTGGCGCAAATCGCCAGGCAGATGAACCAGGCGGAAGATTACCAGACGCTCATGGCGCGCGCCCAGAATTACCGCCGGCTTTGGGATGTCAGCACTGGGTTTATGCGCGCCAAAGACGCGCAGGGCCATTGGGTTGTGCCTTTTGACCAGTTTGCCTGGGGTGGCCCTTATGCGGAAGGCGGCCCATGGCAAAGCAGTTGGTTTGTGCCACATGATACCGCAGGCCTGGCCGACCTGATGGGAGGCCGGGACAAGCTGGCGTCTAAATTGGATGAAATGATGGGCCTGCCCCCGGTATTTCATACTGGCGGCTACGGTTCGGTCATTCACGAAATGCGGGAGATGGCCGTTGCCAAATTTGGACAATATGACCAAGGCAACCAGCCGGTGTTTGACGTGCTCTATCTTTACGCCGCGATTGGTCAGCCTTGGAAAACGGAATATTGGACGCGACGTGTTTGTTCGGAGTTGTACAATTCGAGTGCCGCCGGTTTTCCAGGCGACGAGGATAACGGTTCGATGGCGAGCTGGTTTTTATTGAGTTCCATCGGTCTTTATCCGCTCTGTCCGGGCACGCCCGCTTATATATTCACCAGTCCGCTGTTTCCGAAAACCACGTTGCATCTGCCTCAAGACCGGACCCTTGTCATCACTGCTGCATCCAACAATGCAAACAATGTCTATGTTCAAAGGCGGAAATTAAATGGTGCCGATATTAACCGAACTTGGATCACCCATCAGGAACTCCTTCGAGGGGGGAAATTGGACATGGAAATGGGACCCGATGCGAACATGCGGGCCCTCCGGGATGCGGACCTGCCTTATTCCGCATCGCCCTAATGAAGGGGTTGGAGCTCCAGGATTTGATCGGGTTGAAACGAACAAATGCGGCCGTCAAAAACCGCTCACGGATTAAAGACATTGACAATGACTGGCAGCACTATTCTGGATTGCGACGCTACCGACGTTTCAAACGTCACATTGCCGGCAATGGTGGCTACCGGCACATCATCCAACCGGGCAATCAGTTCATAGACTTTTCCAGGTTCTTTGGGCACAAGTTCCACCTTGATGCCTTTGATTGTGCTTTGCGGATTTTTCACTTCAATCGTCTGACCGCTGGCGGAGCGAATCGTCACTCGACGCGTGATCTGCGCCTCCGCGCCCGCCGGCGCTGTCTGAGGGGCGCCGACAATGCTCCAATACAACGCTTCCGGATCGAGGGCGACCTCTCCCATGACCTCGCCATAGAGGTAAATGCTTGCCACCGGCGTATTTGTTTGCTCGCCGGCATAGACATGGACGTATTCGTTGAAACGGCGCGGCGGTCCATCCCGTTTTATGGTCACACAAATGCGCGTGGCAGTGGCACTTCCCTGTGTTTCCGGTTCGACTGTCGCCGTGATCCAGGGCTTGGACGTGGCTAGCTTTGTGACACCCAGTGGCTTTCCGTCCGTGCGGGTCAAAGTGGTGGATTGGTTGGTCTCACTGGCCCCGAATGCCAAGTTGGGGGTGAGCGTCACCGGAGCCAGTTCGTACAATGGCGTGTAATCCACCTTTATGACCAGCGAGACCACGGGTGTCTTGGGGTCGTTCGACTTGACCGTGATGTGTTTCTCCAGGGCCGCACGCGAAACGCCGAGATTCAATGCGAAGCTCAATTCGCCAACCGCGCCGGGCGCGAGGGTGTCTGGCTTCAACGCGGCGACCGTGCAGCCGCACGATGGTTTGGGCGGCTCCAGTTTCAGGATGGCATCGCCAATGTTTTTGAATTTGAAGACACCTGAGACCGTGGTCACCTGCGAGGTTTTGCCGAAGTCATAGAGTGTTTGGTCAAACTGGATTTTGGGAGTGCCCTCCGCCAAGGCGGCACAAGACAGGCCCATCCATGCTGTTGATATAAGGATTTTTATTTTCATGTTCGTCGCGTTTTTCTATTGCTTTGCATGTCCGCTTATCTCTGCACCATGGTGGTTTATCTTCTACGGCGAAGGGGAAAAAAGGACCCGTCCGCTTTGGTTTGTGCCGAGGAAGTAGCCCGAGCCGTAGTTCGCTTGTTGCAGCACCACGCCAGTAAAGTTGATCTTGTGCGTTGTGCCGGCCCGGACCAATGTTCCTGTGAATAGGCCCGAAGGAAGCGCAAACGTCAGGGTCAGTTTGTTGGGCCCAACGCTCACGACCTTGCTCGATGTGCCGAGGGTCAAGGCGTTGGTCAAAGCCTCAGACAGGTTGCCTCCGCTCAAGATGTCCATCCCGTTCGTGATCTCCAGGATGCGGTTGGCCACGCCGACTGGCGCCACGTAATGCGAGCCGATCGACGCGCTGGCTAACGCAAAGCCGTCGGGATAGAGTTTGCTCGTTTTGACGGGCGGACGGATCCAGTTCAGCGGCCCAGACACATCGGTGGCGGTGTTGGTTGCAAATTGGAGCCAGCCCAATAAAGATCCACCTCCAGAGTAGAGTGAGATATACAACGGCCACTGGCCGGACTTCGATAGGGACACAGACTGGGCCATCTTGGTGCCGTCGGCCAGGTTGCCCGCGAAAACCACCAAACCGGCGCCACTCACTGTGAGGGTGCCATAACCGTCGCCTTCCGGCCAATTGTTTGCTTCAGGCATTCCAGGAATGACCAGGGTATATTTACCAATCTGCGGCGCGGGATGGGTCTTCGCATTGAAGGCGGCTCGATAGCCCGTCAACCCTGAGGTCCACTGGCCGTCGGAGACGGTGCCGGAAATGCTGTCAGAGCCGTCCAAGAGGACCTCCCAAATTACAGTGATAGCGTTGGTTCGTGGCCGGGCGACGTAGTTGGTGGCTTTGCCGTCAACACTCAATTTGCCGCTCGTCGCATATTTCGTACCCACAGAAGACAACGAGGCGGTGTAGGTGCCGTTGGTCTGCAGGGTCAAGAGGAAAGAACCGGAGCTGTCGTTCTGTATTGCGCCGGGTACGAAGAACAAACCATTGTAGGTGCCAGCGGCTGGGAGCAAATTCCGAAGAACCGTGCCGTCACAATTGGCTGATGCGGTCGCAAGCGCCCCTTGGCATGTGTCGAGGCCGCTGGACGTAACCATCAGTGCCCCATTTCCGGCGGCCACAATGAAACTGCCGCTAAATTGTTCCGACTGGCCCGGTGCGAGTTCAAGCGGTCCAAGGACCACCGTATTAGAGATCGGCAGGCTGCTATACACAAAGACATTCGTCAGAACGACGTTGCCAATGTTGGTCACGGAGCCGGTAAACTCAAACAATCCGCCCACTGCCACCGTCGCCGCCGGACACTGCACGACGACCGAGAGTAACGGGGTGCTGAGCAAGGGACAATCGGCTGCGGCTGTGGCTGTCACATTGCTGCCTGAACAGTTGTCGATGCCTCTCGCCGTGAGGACATCAAGGATGGAGCAGCAGCAAAATGGCGCAGTATAGCTGTTTGTGAAATTTGCGGTGGCGCCCGGCGTCAGTGTAATGGGGCCAATGACCGGCGTGTTGTTGCTTGGCTGACTGTCCACGACAAAAACCCGGACTAGTGTGACATTCCCGCTGTTGCTGACCGAGCCAGTATAGCTATAAAGGCCGCCTCGCGGCGTAGGCAGTGACGGACAGTTCTTAAACACGTTGATAGCCGGAGAGGAGATAATCGGGCAGATCGTCGTTACTTTGTTGCTCGCTGTGACGAAGCCGCATGCATCCAATCCGCTCGCAGTGACGGTGTCACCTCCGCAGAGATCAGGCGGAACAATGTAAGAACCGATGTATGTGGCGAATTCGCCTGGCGCCAATGTGATGGGGCCCAGCACCGGCGAATTGTTAGCGGGTTCGCTATCCACCACAGTCACACCAGTCAACGTGATGTTGCCCGCATTGCTCACCATGCCGCTATAGGTCAATAGATCACCTGGCTGCAGAGGAATCGATGGGCATACTTTGCTGACCACGATGTTGGGCGCGGTAAAGACGTTGCAAGCGCTGGTAGCGGCGTTGGTGACCGGCGGACCCGCACATCCCTGACCGCTTGCTTCCACGGTGCTCCAAACCGTGCAACAGTTCAGTGGCACTTGGTAACTGCCTGTGAAGTTCGTTGTAGCGCCGGGAGGCAGCATGGCCGAGGTAAAGATCAACGTGTTGGAGGCAGGCTGGTTGTCAATTACGATAATATTCGTTAACAGAACATTGCCTGCATTGCTGACGGTGCCACTGTAAGTCAGGATGCCACCTGGCAACACAGGGTTGGTGGGACAGAGTTGAGTCACAACGATGGCCGGCGTTGTTATGATCGAGCAGCTCGCGCTGGCTGCGCTTGTGACCAAGACGCCGCAGGTACTCCGGCCGGTGGCGGTCACTGTGCTCATGCTGGCGCAATCGCTCCGCGCCACGTAGCTGCCAGTGAAGCTTGCAACGATCCCGGGCGGGAGCGTGGCAATCGTAAAGACCGGCGTGGACCCGCTCAGGTTATTGAGGACCACCACGTTAGTCAGGGCAACATTGCCAGCATTACTGACCGTGCCGCTGTAAGCCACCAAGCCACCGAGGCTTGCCGGATTGACCGGGCAAGCCAGGGTGACGGCGATAAGCGGCGTCGTGGTGATCAGACAGTTCATGCTGGCGGAATTGGTGACGGAGACGCCACAGAGACTTTCTCCGGTAGCGGTCGTGGTGCTCGGGAGGGAGCAATTGGCAGGTGCCACATAGCTGCCGGTGAAAGTCGAGACAGCGCCCGGCGCCAAGGAGGCCGCCGTGAACACAGGCGTGGACCCACTTAGGTTGTTCAGGATCACGACGTTGTCCAACACGACGTTACCCGCATTGCTGACTGCTCCGCTGTAAGCCACCAGCCCGCCGGGAATTGGCGAGGTGACCGGGCAGACCGTGGTGATCGTGATAAGTGGCGTCGTGGTAATCGGACAAGTCGCGCTAGCCGTGTTCGTGACGGAAACACCACAGATGCTCTGGCCAGTGGCGGTCGAGGAGCTGGTGGAAGAACATGCGGCCGGCGCCACATAGGTGCCTGTGAAATCGGCGGCAGCGCCTGGCGGCAACGTGGCCACCTTCAAGACCGGCGTGGCTCCGCTTTGATTATTTAAAACCACCACGTTGGTCAACGTGATGTTGCCCGCATTGCTCACCATGCCGCTGTAAGTCAACAATCCCCCCGGAATCGCCGGACTTAGAGGACAAGTTTCGGTGACAGCGATGATCGCCGTCCCCAGAATCGGACAGGTCGTGCTTGCTGAATTGCTGACGCCGACGCCGCAGACGCTCTCGGCGGTGGCGATTGAGGTGCTCGGGTCGGAGCAATTGGCCGGCGCCACGTAGCTGCCGGTGAAATTGCCGATCGCGCCGGGCGCCATGGTAGGCGCCGTGAAGATGGGAGTGGAACCGCTCCGATTATTGAGCACCACCACGTTGGTCAGGGTAATGTTGCCCGCGTTGCTGACCGTGCCGCTGAAAGTGAGAAGTCCGCCTGGAACCGCCGGATTGACCTCGCAGTTTTGGGTCACAGCCAGGAGTGGCGCGGTCGCGATCCCGCAAGTGGTGCTGGCCGAATTGGTCACAGCGACACCGCAGATACTCTCGCCGGTCGCGGTCGATATGCTCAGGGTGGAGCAATTGGCCGGTGCCAGATAACTGGCGGTAAAATTGCTAACCGCCCCAGGCGCCAGGGTGGCCGATTTGAAGACCGGCGTGGAACCGACCTGATTGTTTACGACGACCACATTGGTCAACGTGACGTCGCCCGCGTTGCTAACCGTGCCGCTATAAGTCAACAAGCTACCCGGACTTACCGGATTGGCCGGACAGCTCTGGGTGACGGCGATGAGCGAGCTGGTGGTGATCACACAGGTAGCGCTGGCGAAATTGGTGACGGCCACGCCGCAGATGCTCGAAGCGACAGCGGTCAGCGTGTCGGACACGGAGCAATTGGCCGGCGCCGTGTAGCTGGCGTTGAAGTTGGCGACTGCGCCCGGTGCCAGCGAAGACAAAGTGAGCACGGTTGTATTTGGCTCCGGTTGCGAGTTGACCACCACGATATTGGTCAATGTCACATTGCCAGTGTTGCTCACGGTGCCTGAAAACGTGAGTAACTGCCCAGGAGATACTGGGTCCGCGGGACACGTTTTCGTCACCGTGATGCCCGGGTTCAACGTATCCGAGCAAGTATTAGTGATAGAGCTGGTCACCGTCTTGGGATAGGTCGTAAATTGATCAACAGCTTCAACCGTCAACGTGACCGTGCTAGGACCGCAAGGGCTCGCAGGAATCCAACTTCCACTATAAGGGGCCACCTGGCCGGCAAGGAGATTGGTGACAAAGGCAACCTGCGTCTGCTGGCCGTTGTCGTCGAAGTTAGTGACCGTCACGTTCACCAGCGTGTCGTTGCCGCAATTGGTAATGAGGCCGCTGAAAGTAATCGGGGCGCCCTGGCCAACGCCCCCGGTGCATTGCATGGTCAGCAAAACGCATGGCAGACTCACCTGCGTGTTCACGCCCTGGTTGCCGCCGCCCTGGCTGTTATTGATGTTTTGGTGAATGACACCGGTGTCACTGGCCGTAGCGTCCACCGTTTGATTGGGTTGGATGTCCTGGGCGCGGCATACGTAAGCAACAACGTTGCTGTAGAAGTTCGCTTGTCCGCTGGCCAGTGACGTGTTCGTTAGCGTGATGGTGTGCGAGATGTCGTCCGGGGTGACCACGAACGCCTGGATTGCCGTGGCGTCACAGACAACCGGCCCGGTGGCGCTTCCATTGAATACCAGGATACTGTAATGGAGCGTGTCCCCAATATGTACATCTGCCGCGTCGGTATAGAGAATAATGCCCAACCCGCTGCCGGTGCATCCCGGTGGATCTTGATCTGCCAAGGCCGAAGCCGCACTGAATAACAGAAGAAGCAATCCTGCGCACAACGACAAAACGCTGAAACGGCCTGGCGTCCCGCACATCGCCGATGCTCTCACCTTGCTCGTAGACAAATGCGGCGATGGCGGCAAGAAGTTGCTCATCACGGACTCTTGCATGTAGTAATTCATAGTGTCTCTCAACTTTGGTTGAATGGGAATTGTGGTTACAGCTGACACCAGTGTGTCTTTTAAAACTTCGTATTGGACTGATTTTCTGTTTTTCACGTGCAGACAATACGCGTAGTTGCTTTCGCATTGCTATTAGGTGTTTTCGGTGTCACGTAAAGACTACATTATGCGTGTGTCTCGGATATTCGGCTGAACCTTCAGCCTGACATCATCGAACGCCGTGAATGGAATTCAAGGCTTATGAGCCTTGCCGATACTTCGTTCGCCAAAAAGGCAATTATTGTGTTTGACTGCGATGCTCAGCTTCACACTCTGGCATACTTATAAGGTCTTCACCTGATTGTTATGCGAGGTTGCAGAACACAATCTTCACGGAAAATCGATAAGAAGCTGTCTATATGACTGAAAAAATGATCCCTTCTTGGCGGCTGTGTGCCATTTATCACCACTCAAGCCTCGGTGTTTGCGTTCGCGTGTTCCTCTCTCTAGCGTGCCTTGGCTTGAGTGCGACGCCGGTGCGGGCTAGCACTTATGGACTGGGCGCCAACGCGCTTCTGATTGGGCCGGCTGCAGGAAATGGTAGCGTAGTGCTCGCCGTCGCACCCGCAAACGCCACTTGGACAGCCGCGGCCAACGCTGCCTGGTTGCATCTGAATGCGGAGAATAATAGCGGCACAGGTAGCACGAATGTGGTCTTCAGTTGTGATGCCAATACGGGCGCGACACGTTTCGGCACTCTAACTATCGCGGGCTTGGTGCTCACGGTCACCCAGGCCGGCTCAACTTATTTCCCGGCTGACCCGCTGACCACCCTGGTTACCTCCGGATTGTCCTTCCCCTCGGATGTGGCGGTGGACGGCGCGGGCAATGTCTACATCGCCGACTCCGGCAACCATGCAATCAAAAAGTGGATTGCGTCCGACAACAGCGTAACCACTCTGGTCTTTTCGGGGCTGAACGGCCCCTCCGGTGTGGCGGTGGATGGGTCGGGAAATGTGTACATCGCCGATACCGGCGACAACCGGATCAAAGAGTGGATGCCGGCCAACAGCAATCTGAGCGTCTTGGTGCTCTTCGGATTTAACCAACCGCAAGGCGTGGCGGTG
>DATKFW010000028.1:0-2983 GCA_035511075.1 Vulcanimicrobiaceae bacterium | reverse complement strand
GGGGGAGGCGCGCCTGTTTGATGGAGCGGTTCAATTGCCGCTGGTAATGGGCCGGCAGGCCGGTGTACTTCCGCGGCAGGATGCGGCCTTGATCGGTCACAAACTGCTTGAGCAAGGTGACGTTCTTGAAGTCCAGCGCCTCGAATGTGAAGTCAATCTTGGGCTTGGGCCGCGGCGTGCGGACCTCCATGGCCGAACCTTTGCCGCGTCCCGCGCGGCCGGCCGGTTTTTCCGGGTGTGTCTTGCGTGGCATAAGAATTATTTGATTTCACGATGAACCGTGCGGCGGCGCAAAGCGGGGTTGTACTTCCGCAGTTCCAGCTTTTCGGTCTTGGTCTTCTTGTTCCGCGTCGTGGTGTAGCGGGAGGGCGATTTGCCTTCCTTGCGCGCTTCCGTGCATTCGATGGTGATGATCTCGCGCGCCATGTTATTCCTTCTCCTTGGCGGGCTTTTCCTCGGCCTCATCCTCTTCGTCCACGTCCACCCCGCCGGTGGTATCGACGCTGCCCAACTGGCCCAAACGCCGCTGGCGCAAGGCCCCGTCCCGTTCCAACTGGCTTTGCGCCTCAACGGTAAAGCGCGTCCAGGGGATGACTTCCAGCCGCATGGGCGGAATCGGTTTGCCCGTCAGTTCGCAGATGCCGTAAGTGCCTTTTTCAATTCGCTTCAGCGCCTCCTCGATTTCATAAATGGCGTCCTGATCGGAGGAGAGCAGGCTCAAGGCGAAGTCCCGGTCGAAATTGTCGGTGCCGGAGTCGGCCATGTGCAGGCTGTAATTGGTCATTTCCTCGGCGGATTCCTTGGCCAGGCCGCTCATCTGGTGGACCAACCGTTCCCGCAACTCCAGCAGATGGTGGTAATACTTGGCCCACTGCGGCTTTATTTTGGGCTTGCCGTTGCCGCTGGTCGGCGTGTCGTCGCGACCCAGAATGGATGCGGAGGTGGCAGGCCCGGCCTTCTTGGCCCGAGCCGGCGATGCACTTTGCTTTTTCATGGTCTCGTCACTTTTATTCACAAATTGTTTTAATCGGCGCCATCCCAACGTATGGACAGCGCTCAAAATCTCCCGATTTTCGGGGTGGGTGACTGTACCAAAGAAATGAAAATGTGCAACTTTTACTTCGCATTATTTTCAGCCCTTTTCAATCGAGGCGTAGGCGTTGTGGTTGTGGATGCTTTCGAAGTTCTCGGCCTCGACTTTGTACCAGGTCACATCCGGGTGGGCATTGAGCTTGAGGGCCACGTTGCGCACCAAGTCCTCCACAAAAACCGGGTTCTCATAAGCCCGCTCCGTCACCGCTTTTTCGTCCTGCCGTTTCAACAACGAATACAATTCCGAACTGGCCGAGCTTTCCACCAGCGCGATCACATCCTCGATCCAGATCGCCTTGCGCGAGCGCACCTGCACCGTGACCAGCCCCCGCTGGTTGTGCGCGCCGTGCCGGCTGATGGCCTTGGAGCACGGGCACAGCGTCGTCACCGCCGCCTTGACCGTCAATACGAAATCGATCTCCGTGCCGGCGGCCGTGGCGTCGAATCGCGCCGTGTAATCCATCACGCTCTCCATGCCGGAGACCGGCGCCTTCTTCACCAGGAAAAACGGAAACTCCATCTCCAGGTGCGCCACGGCCGATTTCAACTTGGCCTGCATGGCGTGGAGGATGTCGGGGATGTTCTCCACGTGGACGATGTGCCCGTGCGAATTGAGCACCTCTATGAACCGGCTCATGTGGGTGCCCTTGAATTCATGGGGCAGATCGACGAACAGGCCGATGGTGGCGATGGTGTTTTGCAACGTCCGTTCCTTGTCGCGGATTTGAATGGGGAAACGCAAACCGCGCACCCCGACCTTGTCGATCCGCAATTTGCGGTAGTCGGGTTCGCTCTGTTTGTCATGCATCACGCCGGGCTTCAGACTGCTCTTGGGCGGACAGATATTCATGGTCACGGGTCTCTCGTGCATCATTCCAATATAACCGAGTTTTGGAAAATTGGGAATTGATTATTCGGCCCAGGCTGGTCAAAAATCGAAGCGGAAATTGATGACCAAGCCTTCTTTGCTTGTCCTGGCCGCCGGCATGGGCAGCCGCTACGGCGGCCTTAAACAAATTGACCCGGTTGGCCCCGCCGGCCAAACCATCATCGATTACTCGATCTACGACGCCCTGCGCGCCGGCTTCGCCAAGCTCGTTTTCGTCATCCGCCGCGACCTGGAACATCAATTCCGCGAGTTGGTCGGACAGCGCTTCGAGCGGCGCCTGCCGGTGCATTACGTTTATCAGGAATTGGACGATCTACCGCCCGGATTTTCCCTCCCTCCCAACCGCAACAAACCGTGGGGCACCGCTCACGCCCTGCTGGCGGGCCAAAGCGCCATCCAGGAACCCTTCGTCGCCATCAATGCCGACGATTTCTACGGCGCGCAATCCTTCCGCCTGCTGGCCGGGCATCTGTCCACCGGCGCCGCGGACTACGCGATGGCCGCTTTTACTTTGCGCCAGACACTCTCCGAATTCGGCAGCGTCGCCCGCGGGGTGTGCGAGGTCGGCCCCGGCGGCGGTTTGAAATCCATCGTGGAACTGACTCGCATCGAACGCGACGGCGACGGGGCGAAGAACACCGACGCCGCCGGTCGCGTCACGAGGTTGACCGGCGACGAGGCTGTTTCGCTGAATTTCTGGGGTTTCACGCCGGCGGTTTTTCCGGCCTTGCGGGCGCAGTTCGCGGCGTTTTTGGAACGGAACGGGCAGGATGAAAAGGCCGAGTTCTACATTCCGAGCGTCGTCAACGCGCTGGTGGTATCCGGCCAAGCGCGGGTGCGGGTGCTGCGCACCGGCGCTCCCTGGTTTGGCGTCACCTACCGCGAAGACCGCCCGCGCGTGGCCGAGAGCATCCGCCAACTCGTCGCCCTCGGCGAGTACCCGGAGCGCCTGTGGGGGTGAAGTGTTCAGCCGACAGCGCCGGTTCCAAACATTTCCCTCCC
>DATKFW010000027.1:0-11028 GCA_035511075.1 Vulcanimicrobiaceae bacterium | reverse complement strand
GGAGAGAGAGTTTGTATTTGGCTTGTCGGTGGGGCCTTGTGTTGCAACGCGGCGGCGGAGATGGTCACTGCGCGAAGTTCATCCGGGCAGTTTGTGGCGCGTGAGATTCAACTTTCCACGTTTCCGACGTACGGCCCGGCGCCGGTCCGAACGCGGATGGCCGACAGTTGGGCCTTCCTGCTGGTCGGCCACAAAAATCCATCCGACACGGACGAAGCAAGCATCCGATTGGAACCTTCGGTTCTGGTGGTTTCTTGCGAACGGCTCAAGAACCTGTTTCTGGGGGAACTGGGCTTGGATGACCAATGGCAGGGAAGCGTGAACCTGATGATCAATCCGGCCCTGGACCAGGAGAAGCGGCCGCGGTTAACGGCCATTTATCGTCCCGACGGATGGAGCTACAACCTGGAATTGCCCAAGACAATCACGACCCGGCTCCTTGTCCGGGCGTTGATAGACACGCTCTTTCTGGAAATGGCCAATCGCAACGCCGGCAGCCAGTGCGCCGAGATTCCGTTCTGGCTGGTGGAAGGCATGAGCGCCCAGTTGCAGTCTTTCAACCTGCCAACCTTCGTTCTCCAATCGGGCGAGCAAATGTCGGGCAACAGGGTCAAACTCAGGGGACTGGAAACAGTGCGCGCTCAACTGCGCCAACATGCCCCGCTGACATTTCAGGAACTAAGCTGGCCAACGGACGCGGACGTCGACGGCGACGCCTCCGAGTTGTATCGAAGTTGCGCGCAGTTGTTCCTGGAGCAATTGCTCCAGTTCAAAGACGGCAGCCGCCTGTTGAAGGAAATGCTGCGCCAATTGCCCGACCACCTTAATTGGCAAACGGCATTTCTTTCGGCGTTTCACCCGCATTTCCAGCAATTGCTGGACGTCGAAAAATGGTGGGGCTTGAGCTATGTGAATTTCACACGGGGCGATCTGGCGGAGCCGCTGGCACCGGATCATTGCTCGAAGGAATTGCAGGACGCGTTGGATGTGCCGGTGCAGATGCACTTTGCCGCGGAAAACATGCCGGCGGAAGCCAAACTCACATTGCAGGAGGTCATTACCAAGTGGTCTCCCGCTGATGCCACACTCGTCCTTGAACGCAGCACCGGGCAATTGAAAATCCTCGCGTTCCGGGCCCCGCCGGGATACCGGCCATTGATCGACCAGTACATCAGAGTGCTGGCCGGTTACCTTAGCGCAAGCGGCGACCGGAGGCTGGATTGGACGTTGGGAAATCACCATCCCTCCGTCTTGAGCCTCCTGCAATCCGACACCGCAAGGGAATTGGATTCGCTGGACAAAGAGCGCTCGGCGCTCCGCGTTACGGGAAAAGCCACGGCCGCCAACATTCCGTAAAAACTTGCCTGACCGGGCATTTTCCTCAACGTTTCCGGCGTGAAACTGGTTCGATCCCCGCAATCAATGCAACGCCTGGGCCGGCAGTGGCAGGCGGCCCGCACGCAGGTCGCGTTTGTGCCGACAATGGGCTATCTGCACGCCGGCCATATCAGCCTGGCTCGACGCGCCCGACAAGCCGTCGGACGGCGCGGCAAGGTGGTGGTCAGCATTTACGTCAATCCCACGCAGTTTGCCCCCACCGATGACCTGTCCACGTACCCTCGCGACCTGGACGGCGACAGAAAACTCTGCGCCGGCGCGGGGGTCGATGTTTTGTTTCACCCGCCTGACAGCCAGATTTATCCCCCGAATTTCAGCACGTATGTGGCCGAGGAAAAACTTGCCCGCGGCATGGAAGGCGCGTCGCGCCCGACGCACTTTCGCGGGGTGACAACTGTGGTGGCCAAGCTGTTCCACATTGTTCTTCCCACAGTGGCGGTTTTTGGCGCGAAGGATTTTCAACAGGCCGCGGTTGTTACGAAAATGGCTCGCGACCTTAACTTTCCGCTTAAGATCATTGTTGCCCCGACCGTGCGCGAGGGGGACGGGTTGGCGATGAGTTCCCGCAACAAATACCTCTCGGCGCAGCAACGCGGGCAAGCGACGATTCTTTGGCGCGCCATCCAACAGGCCAAAGGGGCCGTCGGGACCGCGCCGGTTTCTGCCGCACGATTAAAGCAGAAGCTCGGGCGTCTGATTGCCACCCAATCGGAGGCGCGTCTGGATTACATCGAGTTTTTCGATCCACAAACGCTCGAACCTGTGCGGCAAGTCAGCCGGGGAAGTCGCATGGCGCTGGCAGTTTTCATCGGAAAAACACGCCTGATCGATAACAGCGCGCTGTGATTTTTTCCGGCAATTCCTTGTTGGGTTTTGGCTACTTGCCAAAAACTCACGCTTCAACAGTCAATCCGGGGGCCGGTTGGATGATCTTGATTTTTGGTTGACGAGCGCGGATTTGGTCCTCAAACCATTGCCGCGAATCGGCTTCGCCGTGACCGAGCAATATGGCGCGCGGCGAAAGAGCTAGGGCAAAATCGAGCAGCGCCTCGCGGTTCGCGTGGGCCGTCAAATCGAATTCCTGCACTTCGCAGTGCCGGGTAACTTCGCCCGCGGAGGCGCTGAAGACGAAAGTTTCCCCCAGACCCGAGGCCTTGAGCCGCCCGCCCGGCGTGCCCGGATCGGCGTAGCCGACGAAATAGATCGCCTGGCGTTGGTCGGGAAGCATCCGGAGCGCCAGGTCATGGGCGGGGGTGCATTCGGTGAGCATACCTGCCGTCAAAACGAAGATGCGGCCGCCCCCCAGTTTGATCGTCTCCAACTCCTCCCTTTCCAGCACGATGAGCTGCAAGTCCTTCGAGAGCGTCAATCCGGGCAGATGCCGCCGCGTCAGATACGCCTTCTGGTCGTAAGTTTCCGTGAAGACCTTTCCCAGGCCGCCGATGTAAATGGGCTGCCGCGGGATTTGCCCCGCTTTCATCATGAGGGTCAGTTGGGCCAGAATCTCCTGCGTGCGGCCCAGGGCAAATGAGGGCATCAAGACGCTGCCGCGCCTGGCCAGGACGCCTTGAATGGATTCGGTAAGGCGCTGGATTTCCGTTTCCCTGGAAAAGCCCGGCGGCGCGACGCGGTTTCCGCGGGTCGTTTCCATGATGAGGACGTCGGCTCGCACGTCCTGAAAGCAAGCCGACTCGAGGATGGTTTGATCATGGAAACAGACGTCGCCGGTATAGAAAAGCGTTTCGGATTTGCCGCGCACCAGGATCCCGGCCGAACCGAGCGTATGGCCCGCGTCGAAGAATTCCAACGTCGGGGAGGGCAGGCCGGCCCGTGCTTTCCGAAAGGACGCCCATTCGACTTCGCGATTGTATTTGAAACCCTGGAACCGGGCTTCGTTGCCCTCGACTTCGTTATGGGTGAAAAGCGGGTATTCCCGAATCCCGTGCTCCTCGCGTTGACGGAGCATGACATTGACGGAATTGTGCAGGACGCGCCCTGCCAGGCAATGGCTCAACTCCGTCATCAATACATGGGCCGACGGAAAATGGCGCATCGCCACGGGCAACGAACCGACATGATCGTGGTGGCAATGAGAGATGGCGATGGCGTCCAGATCCTTTCCGTCGGCGCACGAATAAAGAGGCAGGGCGGAGCGGCCATCACGTTTGGGATGCATTCCCGCGTCCAGAAGCACCCGGTGCTCCTCCAGTTCAACCAGCCAGGCGCTGGCGCCGATGTCGGAATCCGGATTCAGGTTCGTAATACGCATGGTGAAAAAAAGGCAACCATGGCTGGAAATCGGCTGAAAAACTCCGCTTTCACCGCGCAAAATGGCCCTCGTTTGCTAAGAGCGTGCTTTACAACACGTTCTAAAGAGTAAAGGAAGAATCCTCCTTTGGCCAGCCTTGATCTTTGGGAACCTTAAGATGGCAGTTCCAGGCCAAATCCGAATCAAGCCAGTTAAAGATTCAACTTGGAAAGGATAAAGTCATGACGATGATGACAGCAGAACAACTGCGCCAGCGCATCAACGAGCATCCATTCCGGCCATTCCGGCTCACCCTGTCAGACGGCAGAACTTTTGACGTGCCGAATCACGACGTGGCGCTGGTCAAGAAAAATACCATAGAGGTCGGCACCAATCTGGACGGCGACTCCTGGGCGCAAAAATACATTGAGTATGCAATTCTGCACATTACAGGCATTGAGGATCTCCCGGCCAGCAGAGCCGCATAACAAATTCCTCACAATCGACTCACTATTAACTGCTTGCACAATTACAGGTCTCAGGTTTTCGATTTGGATGCGGGAGTGGGGTCAAAAAATGGGGTGGTTGAGAATCTGATTTGCGCGGCTTAATAATTCTGGAAAAAAGATTTGAACAATACCTGGCAATGGGGCGTCATATTCATAGCCTCGGGAAAGAGGCCGGGTGGGTTTTTGGTTTTCCCATCCGGTTATACTTCCGAGGTCAAGGGTTGGTTAGTTTGGTTGTTGGGGGGCGGACGCTGCAATGGCGTCCGCCCTTTTTTTTCTGGGGATTCCGATCACGGATGCAGCAACGCCCAATACCGCAAGCCGCGCGTGCTGACGGTCAGTTCGCTGAATCCAAGCTGCTCCATGATCGCCTCGAAGATGGCGACGCCCGTCAGGATGACATCCGCCCGCTTGGGCGCAAGACCGACAATCTTTTGCCGCTGGGCCAGCGTCATTTGCCAGTGGGACTCCAAATGGGTGCGAATGTTGTCCAGCGTGATGGCGGTGGATTCGATTTTCTCGCGATCAAAATCCGTCATGCCCCCCTGGATCCGCGCGAGCAGAGTGGCGGTGCCTCCGGTGCCGACTAATTGCACCGGGCGGCGGCAAGCCGCCAACGCGGGCCGCAGCAGCGGGACTACCTGCGCTTTCAGGAAATCCCGCAACCAGACGCGGCAAGCCACCAGCGCGCGCAACCCGGGCGGGTCGCCAGGATGCAATTGCTCCAGCAACCGAACCGTGCCGAGGTTGTAACTATCGCGAAATTGCGGCACAGCGTTTTCGCCTACGATAAATTCGGTGCTTCCGCCGCCCACGTCCAGGATGAGCAGGGGACAAGCGGCGAGCTTCGGGTTGCTGGTGACGCCACGGAATACCCAATCCGCTTCCTTATCCCCGGAGATGACTTCCACTTCCAGGCCACAGCTTTGGCGTATGGCCTGGGCCAATTCGGCCGCATTGACCGCATCGCGCGCGGCGCTGGTGGCGACGAGCCGGAGCGTTTTGGTGTCAAGTCTCTGGGCGGCGTGGAAATATTCCTTCACGGCCTCCGCCGTGGCAGCGATGGCCGAGGGCTGCAAACGGCGCGTCGTGTAAAATCCGGCGCCCAATCGAGTCTGCTTGCTGGTCTCAGTGACTGGAGTGAGCAAGTTCCCGGCCACGTCGCCAACCAACAGTTTGACCGAGTTGGTGCCGACATCAATCACGGCCCGCCGCTCTGGACTGCTGCGGTTCAATATCAACCCCTTCCATTTTGATTGTCTGCTTACCTGGCCGCTCTGCGGGCCAGAACCGCGCCGCCGATTATGCCGGCGTCATCACCAACTTTGCTGGCGATGATTTCGATGTCCTTCTGAGTGCCGCTCATCGTGTAATCTTCGGCGGTCTCAACGATGATGGCCATCATTTCATCGCCAAGGGCATCGATGACTCCGCCGCCCAGAACCACCATTTGGGGGTTTAAAATATTGATGATATTCGCAACGGCAATGCCTGTGTATTCGGCGGCGTCCTCGACGATTTTTTCAACCAGTTTGTCCCCCTTGCGAATGGCCTTGCGCAAGTCGCCGCTGCGCAAATCGGTCAAATCCGGCCCGAGCATGTCCGTCAGGACGGATTTTTGGCCGTCCTTGACCGCCGTAGAGATGGCGCGGAAAATGGCGCCGCGGCTGGCCAATGCTTCGAAGCAGCCGCGGTTGCCGCAATTGCATTTGGGGCCGGCCACCGCGATGACCATGTGACCAAGCTCCCCCGCCGTGCCGTTAAAGCCGGAATATAATTCTCCATCCACAATAATGCCCCCGCCGATGCCGGTGCCGATAAAAATGCCGACCATGTGGCGCGGCTTGGATTGAAGTTCCTTTTCAAAAACTCCGAGCGTGGCGCTGTTGCAATCGTTCTCCACGGAGACCGGGAGGCCGCCCAACTGTTTTTCGAGGTTCTTCTTCAGAGGCACGTCCTGCCATTGCAAATTCGGGGCGAAGATGACACGGCCCGCATGGGAGTCCACGGCTCCGGGCGCGCCGATTCCAACGCCTTTGATTTGCTTGAGGTCCAAATCGCACTCATCGACGGCGTCGCGAACGCACCGGGAGATTCGTTCGATGACGCCATCGGCGCCGCGCTCGGACTTGGTGCTCATCTTGGCGCGGCCCAGGCAGGCGAGCTTCTCGTCGAAAACGCCTGTCAGAATCTTGGTGCCGCCCAAATCGACTCCCACGTAATATTCGGCTTTTGTGGTGGCTTCGGCCATGTTGGTGCTGGTTGGGTTTACTTTATCATGCCGCAAGGATGGTTTCAATGCGGCGGCGCAGTTCGATATTGATTTCCTCCGGCGATCGGTGGCCGTCAACAATGGTGAAACCGTAGGTCCGCTGCAATTCCTTGAACTTGGCGGTGACGAGGGACTGGTATTGCAGAAAGCTGTCAAACATATCCCGCGAAAGCCCCAGGTCCATGCCGCTTTCCCAATAATCCAGCGACTGGTTCTTTGCGAAGGTGCGCGCCACCAGTTCCTGCGGCTGAACGTTGAGGTAAAATACGGCGTCGGGCACCAGAGCGATGCCGTAAAGGTTTTTCAACCACGCCGGGTCCATCCCGCGCACCATGTCCCGGACCATCAGCGTGTAAATGTAGCGGTCGGCCAGCACCATGAAGCCCGCGCGGAGTCCGGGCAGGATGTTGTTTTCCAATTGGTCCGCAAAATCGGTCGCGTAAAACAAACTCAACGTGGTGTGGCTGAGAATGTTGCCCTGCTGGGCCTTGTCCAATTCCTCGCTTACCAGGGAGGATCGCTTGAGGCCGATCTGAATAGTGGCATGCCCGCTGCCTTCCAGCCATTCGACCAGGCGCGCAATCTGGGTCGAGCGCCCGGAACCGTCCGCTCCCTCCACGACTATCAATTGGCCCGCCAGTTTGGAGAGGTCCACTCCCGGCACGCCTTGTCCGTAAAACCGGCGCGGTTTGGCGCGCGGAACGACGATCCCGCCGTGGGACTTTTGGACGGGGGATGGCCGCTTGGATTTCATTTCTTTTTCTCGCGTTTATGCAGCGCGTATTTGGTCAGATCGGTCTTGGCAGCCACCAAATCGCGCACGATGGATTGCTGGGCCTCGATGCATTGGCTGCCGTCGATGACCAGGAAATGAAAATCCGCGCTCATTGCCAGGTATTGTTCCAGAATGCGGCCCTGAAAAATCCGGAAACTTTCGTAGGGATCGGTTGAAAGCCCCAAATCCATTCCGGCCTCGAAATATTTGAGCTGCGGACGGCCATCGAGAATGCGCTGCAAGGAAGTCTCCAGCGGCGCCTTGAAAAAAAACACAAGGTCGGGCATGGCGGCAAAATTATAAATGCCGCGCACCCATTCAGGCGGGCAGCCGCGAACGGTATCGCGCGCAAAAGCCGTGAAGATATAGCGATCGCACAAGACGAGATAACCGGCTCGCAAGAGGGGAAGCAGTTGCCGTTCATAGCGATCGGCAAAATCGGTGGCATGGATGAGGCTGAAAGTGGTTGGGGAGAGGAGTTCGCGCTTCTTTCCCTTGCTGGTGGCGTTCTTGACGAGGGCGGAGGAATTCCATTCGCTGAAGAATACTTTAAGCCCCTGGATTTCGAGCCATCGCTTGAGCAGGTAGATTTGGGTTGATTTGCCCGAACCGTCCAGTCCTTCGACCGCGATCAGCCGCCCGGGAAATCCCAATTCAGCAAAGGTCTTCATCCGACCCGGCCTTTGTAAAGGCTCCGGGACGCAAAAGAAAACAAAATCCGCGACTGGGACGACCGACGCGATGGAATTGCGAGTCAGGCTGTCGGGCTTTCGCCGACCTGAAATCGCGCAAACCGCCGAATCACGATCTCGTCGCCAAGCTGTTTGGCAATTCCGCCAATATGCTCCTTTACGGAAACCTCGGAGTTGCGCTTGACAAAGCCCTGGTCCACCAGGCAGACGCCCTGGAAGAATTTCTCGATTTTGCCCTCTACAATCTTGGCGATGGCTTGCGGCGGCTTGTTCTTGACCTGCTCAGCCGCGATTTCCTTTTCCTTGGCCAGCGTCGCCGCGGCGACATGCTCGCGGGAGATGACGGCGGGGTTGCCCGCCGCGATTTGCAGCGTGATGTCGCGCACCAATTGCTTGAACTCCTCGCTGGCGACCGTCGCTTCCTTGCCGGCTCCCATTTCCACCAGGACACCCACCTTTGCGCCCGTGTGAATGTAGGCGGCGACGATTCCGTTGCCCGCCACTTCGAAACGCGCAAAGCGCGGCACCTGGATGTTCTCTCCAATCCTCGCGACGGCCGCGACACGTTCGGCTTCCAGCGATTCCAACGCGGCGCCGCCCGCCAGTTTGCGGGTCGCTTCGTCGCAGAAGGCGCGGAAGGTCTCGTTGCGGGCCACAAAATCGGTTTCGCAATTGATCTCCGCCAGCACGCCCACCTTGGCCCCGCTCTGAATGTACTGGGCAATCACGCCCTCCTTGGTTTCACGCGTTGCTTTTTTTGCGGCGGACACACTTCCGCGCTTGCGCAAGATGTCCACGGCGGCGTCCAGGTCGCCTTTGGATTCGACCAGGGCTTTTTTGCAATCCATCAAGCCTGCGCCGGTTGTTTCGCGCAGCTTGCCAACGTCGGCGGCGGTAAATTCAGCCATGTGTCAATAATAGGTTAAAGGGTTAAACGGCCGCGGGCGCGGCTTCCAGGACCGGCGCTGCTGTCGCGGGCGCGGGCGCCGGTGTTTCAACGGGCGCGGCGGGGGCCTGTTCAGCGGTTTGTTCCTCGCGGCGGCGGCCATATTTGGCCTCATACTCGGCGCGGGCCTGCGTGATGGTTTGCACCACCGTCTGCAAAATCAATCGGACCGACCGGATCGCGTCGTCGTTGCCGGCGATTGGATAATCCACCAACTCGGGGTCGCAATTGGTATCGACCAGGGCGACGATCGGAATTTTGAGGCGGCGTCCCTCGGCGACGGCGTTGTGCTCGCGTTTGATGTCAACGATGAACATGGCCGCGGGATATTTGTCCATCGTGCGGATGCCATCGAGGTTCTTGAAGAGGCGGGCGGCCTCGCGGCGGTACATGGACTGTTCCTGTTTGACGTAATTGTTAATGCTGCCGTCGGTTTCCCATTTCTCGATTTGTTTGAGGCGGGCGATGGAACGTTTAATGGTGTTAAAATTGGTCAAGGTTCCGCCGAGCCAGCGTTCGGTGACATAGAGTTGGCCGCAACCCTTGGCCGATTCCTTGACGGCTTCCTGGGCCTGTTTCTTGGTGCCGACAAAGAGGACCGCGCCGCCTTTGGCCACGATGCCATGGAGAAAATCACAAGCCGTCTCCAATTGGGTGAGCGTCTTGCTCAGGTCGATGATATGAATCCCGTTGCGGGCGTCGAAGATGAAAGGCTTCATCCTGGGATTCCAACGCTTTGTTTGATGTCCGAAATGGACGCCTGAATCGAGCAATTCCTTAATGCCAATACTAATCACAATTTTCCTTTTGTTAGTAGCCCGAGCCGTCATCCGACGCGAACCATCCCGCGGAACACGGGATTAAGTTTAGTGTTATTGTGGCCGCCCATCCCCACGCGGGGACGGAATTGAGGCCGTTTCCTTCCAGACTGCGATCGTCCAAAGGGAGGGTGAAGGTAACAGAACTTTGCAGGAAGGCAAATTGATTCTTTTGGGCGGCGACATGTCGACGATTTGAAAGCGCGGACATGTCCGCGCACTCCAAACCGAGAATAGCCGTGACAATCGGGGCGGCCGTGGTTAACTCCATTTTCATGAACGAGGTTTCCCGCCGGGGATTTCTCAAAACCGGCGCGGTCGCAGCCGTGGCCGCCACGATGGGCGTTCTTCGTGTGGACGCCCAAGCCGCGGGCGTTTCATGGCCGATCGGCTGTTTCAACCGGCCCTGGATGCAAAAATTCGGCAGCCACACCCAGCCACTCTCGACGCTCCAGACGGCCAATTGGGGATTTGACGCAGCTCTCAAGGGAATTGCGGAGGCGGGATTCGTGATGGTTGGGCTTTTGACGCCAATGCCGGATGAACCCTTTCTGGCCGCCGATGCTTCCGGCGAGTATCTCGCCGGGCTGAAGAACAGAATCGCCGCCTCCGGCTTGACCGCGACGATGGGATCATTGCGCATCAATTTTTCGTCGTCGCTCGACGGCGCCATTCAACAGGTCCGCCGCCAGATTGATCATGCCCAATTCCTGAACCTGGAATGGCTGCTGACTTTCGGGGTCGATAACAAGGAGGATTACGCCCATTACTGCCGCGCGATGGCTGACGCCGCCGATTACGCGCAGGAACGGAAGATCAAGCTGGTCCTCAAACCGCACGGGGGCAGCAGCGGGGCATCGGAGGAAATTATCCGCTGCCTCAACGACGTAGGCCGGCCGAATTTCAAGATCTGGTACGACGCCGGCAATATCGTTTATTACACCGGCAAAGACCCGGTGGAGGAATTGAAGCCGATTGCCCAATACGTCACCGGCTTTTGCGCCAAGGATTGCGCGGCACCCAAGAGTGACGTGATGATTCAATTTGGGACCGGAAAGGTCGATTTTACAGCCGTGTATGGCGAGTTGAAAAAGGCGGGGTTCAACGGGCCGACCTTCATTGAATGCGCCGGCGGCAAAACATTTCAGGAGGTGACGGACGACGCGCGCGCGAACCGGGTCTTCCTGGAAAGGATTTTCGCCTCACTCTGAACTGGCAAGCGGAAGACGCTAGAGCGTTTTAAGAAATACTGTAGCCGTTTGGAGCGAGGATTTTTGGGTTTTGGCGAGGCTTTGGCGAAGGAGCATGCCCGAAGCGGCCTGTGACTGAGCCAAAACGAAGCCAAAACCCAAAAAGACCGCTTCTCAATT
>DATKFW010000026.1:0-39566 GCA_035511075.1 Vulcanimicrobiaceae bacterium | reverse complement strand
CGCTCGGAACGATTCAGAACTTTCTGCCACAAAAACGCAATCCACTCCCTTGCTTTGGGCGCTGTACGACGTGATGCAATAACCGTTGGTTAAATATCCATAGTCACTTGGAATGACCCAGCCGTTTGAAAGTTCGATGTCGCCCTGCTTAGTGAAACCCTTGATCTGTTTCAAATCACCGTTGTTGAGCCGTTTCCTATTCCTAGTGAACCCGTTCCGGGTGATGCGAACCATATCGCCCGGCGCAAGCGAGACGCGCCGCGATTCATAGACCTGAAAACGGACGGCCTTGTCCAATGCCAAAAACGCGATTTCGCCGTTGTTTCGCCTGACAAAAACGCAGCCCGACTCACATCCAAATACCGTTGCTCGTTCACCTCGCTGGAATCCGACGACGTTTTGATGAAACTGTACGACCATGCCAGGGACATAATTCCGCGCATCACCCCTCTGGGCTGCCGTCCATTGCAGGTTTTTCAATTGGAGAAACTCGCGTTCGTCCACGCCAATTTTTTTGACGGCCTGCAACTTCAACCGAATTTGCCGCGTCACACGCTCGCCCTCAGCATGTGTCGGTGAAATGACCAAGGCCGACTTCCCGTGCTTGATTGCCGCCGCGTAATCTTCGGCCAAGGCTTCATGGCGCGTTTCCGATGGAAGTTCACGCAGCATTCCAAGCACGTCCAACTGTTTGAAGGCACTCTCCAAATTGCCGCTGCGCAGGTCAGCGATGAGATTTTTGTGAGCCTCAGCCTTTTGCCGCCGAACTTCGGTCAATTCCGCAGCCTTGAGGCCTGCGTGGTTCTCCAAAATCCGTAGGGCGTCTCCGCGCTCAACGGCCCGATGCTGGGCCGTGTCGCCAGAAAGGATGACCCGGCAGTTTTCCCGCTCGGCCAAGTCCGCCACCCGCGTCAGGGTGTGAACGCTCAACAATCCAGCCTCGTCAATCCAAATTACTTGACCTTGAACTTGATTTTGCAGCGCTGAATTTTGCAGCAGCATTTCGACGGTTTCTGCGTTGGCGAATCCAGCATCCGATCGAAGCACACCGCGAGCCGCTTCCGCCGACGGGGCGAAGGTGAAAACTTTGAACCCGGTGGATTCAATCGCGGCCACGGCTTCCTTCATCATCGTCGTTTTGCCCGTTCCCGCGCCGCCGCGAATGGCAATGACCCGGTCCGTGCTGCGCAGAACGTGAAACACGGCATTGCGCTGCTCGTCCGAAAGCTGCTCGTTCTGGAAATCGTACGATCCCCGGAACGCGCGGAACTTTCCGCGACCGCTCTGAACAAATTTAATCAGCCGCTGTTCCTCTGCCAGCACTTCTTTCGTCGTGAACCATTCACGCCCGTCGGCCTTTTCTTTAATAAAATCGGTTCGCAATAATTCCCGTTTGACCGCGTCCACGTCCACGTCGCCGAAGCCATACCGAAGTGCGTGACGCAGCAATTCCTTGTCGCTGACGATAGACGCCCGTTCGTAGCAATGCCGAATCGCAAAATCCATCGCCTTTGCGTCCGCAATTCGCGGTGCAGTGGATACCGCACTGCGAATGGCAACGTGAATGGCAACGCGTTCAGCCGGCGAAACGCGCCGTTCCCACAAATCCCGCAATTCTGCTTTGGAAGTCTGCTTCTGTTTTCGTTCACGGGTTAATGCCGCCAGTCCGTCCTTTTCTTTGGCCGTAGTGAGGCCCAACTCCTTTGACTTTTGCTCCACCTGTTCCGACCGCTTGGAAAACTCGCGCAACACCCGCTCCGGCACCCCGGCCAGTTCCCATCCCTTTGCCGTGCGATCAATCTTGTAGCCAATGTCCGCCAGTTTCCGGGAGAACCGCGCATGAAACGCTGCCTCGAAATAAGGCGCATTCACTTTCAAATCCCCGAATTCTCCAGCCTTCCATTGCTTCTCCGTTTCGTCCCAAGTGGCATTAAAGACGTAACAGTGCGCGTGTAAATGCGGGTCAGGCACACCCTTGACTGGACGAGCCGTGAAGTGGACGAACTCAGCCCAAACCATATTGCTCGTCGTCCGATTCTCGTTTGCACCATTCTTACGCACCCGTGTTTTGGTTTCCAATTCAAGCTCGCCCATCGTCTGTTTTACCGATCCCCTGAAAGCGTCAAGTATTCGCTCGTCCTTGGTGAACTCGTATACTACTGAGACAGACTTTGGGCAATGGAAATTGAAATCATACCCCACCCTTCTATTGTCGCAATTTCGCTGTGTTAAACGATCATCAGTCCCCGGCTGCTTATTGTCGCACAAAGCGTCAAACGCCTCCTGAGTCACCGATCCCGACAATCCCAATTTCACCGCTCCCACACCGTGCCAATTGCCTCGAATCTCCTGATCCTCGCTGTAATAATCCTCCTTGCTCAACGATTGCTTGAAATATTCCTTCGCATTGCATGCGCTTCTAGTTGCGATGACTCTAAGCATGGCCTTATAGTAGGCCCTAGCTTCGGGTTCGTCATCCCCCTCAAATCACTATCCGTCACTACTAAACCCGTACAATCCCACTACTCATTTGCGGCATCCATTTCCGTGAAGCTATGTTCATAACCAATGACAAACAATGGTTTTGCAGTTAATGACGAGTTAAATGGCCCAATAATTCTGTCAGACATCTCTCCGAAGCACAGCTTCGGCCATTGCGTTCCAAGGCGAACGCAATGTTGTCGGCAACGTTGTTTCCAATGTGCCGCCAACGGTCTGACAGAATTATTGGGGCGCAAAAGCAGCACACAAGCAACTGCTTGCCAATAGGCATCCAACGCCCATGAAACCTGAACTGGAGCAAAAGATTTTGGAGGAATTGAAAGCCGAGATGGCGGCGCATCCGGCCCGCCGTTCCAAATTGGCCGAGCACGACAGCCTGATCGCCGCGATGCGCGGCCATGGAGCGCCGTGGACGATGGTGCAGCGCTACCTAGCCAAAGTCGGCGTGGAAATCAGCGCGGAGGCAATCCGAGCATACTGGCAACGGCACCACAGATGTCGCAGACGGCCAGTATCGGCCACTGCGTTTAACGCAAAGACAAAACAATGGTTGTTTAACCCGCCCAGCGAATTGGAGTAAACTATGAAAGCACAAATCAAATCCCGACTGTTAGCCACGGTTCAGAGCAAAGGCAACCTTGGCAAATCCACCGAATGCGTTGCCCGCATTGAATGGCTGAAAAGCCGCTCCGTCGAATGGCAGGCGTACGACCTCGATGACGCGCATCGCAGCGTCTTCAAACGATACCCGGAGCAAACGAAGCTCATTTCCGTATCCGGCCCGGAAAGCGCCGAGCAACTGCTTCGCGTGTTCCGCAACGCCGGGCGCACGCCGGTTCAGATCATGGACGCCCGCGCCCAGGCCACGGACGAAATCCTGCGCGTGATGCAGCGGACGCATTTTCTTTCCGTCGCCGCCGATCAAGGCATTCGTATGACAGTTTTTGTCTTTCCATACGACGACTTGGCGACCATGCAAAATCTGGAAACCGTGGTCCGTGAGCTTGGGGATGCGGTGGATTATGTCGTTGTCCGCAATCCGGCCAAGAATCCAACACGCATGTTCGACGGCAGCGGTCTGCAATCCATCCTAAAGGAATGGCACGGGGCCGAAATCACCATGCCTGTTCTGTTCAAGAGCACTCTATTGCAACTTGATGAACTCGAAGCGCGACATGGACGCGGCATTTCCTGGGCGGAAGCCATTGGCAATCGTGATTTGAAACTCGACATATTTGCGCGCGGCGACCTCGAAAGTTTTCTCGCCGAGATTCACAGCGAGTACGACTCCATTGCCGGCCACCTGTTGCCGACCAATTTAGCGGCGGAAGTGCAGCCGAAAAAACCGGCGGCGGCGGCGGCCAGAGCTAATTTCCAGAGCCGATTCAACTTCAACACCGAATAGAACATGAACCAGGAACTTGTCATCACATGGACGCCTATTCTCAAAGAGTTGCCCGATGAGCAACGGGAGCGGGCGCGGGAACTCATCGAAAAATACAGCGAATCAAATCCGACGAATTTTATTGTCGAGTTGCTGGAAATTTTCGGCATTCACGCCAACTACCTGCAAACCGTTCCGGCTCAAATCAGAATTGCCGGGGAACGCGCCAAAGTGGATGTTCGGCAGTCCATTGACGCGGTCACGACGTTGCATGAACGCACGCGACTGGAACTGAACGAGATTGTTTCTGCCGTGAGCCGAAGCGGGGCTGGATTTGCAAAGGCGCTCGAAACCGCCACAACGACGCAAGCGCGGGCGGCGGAGCACAGCGCCCAAGAATTGAAGACGGCCATCACGCAGGAATTCGCGAAGCAGAACCTTCCAGCCCTGTCAGATTGCTTGAGAGAGATTGAATCCAAGGCGGCTGAATCGCTCAAGCAAGCTAAACGTATTCACGAGGATGCGGAACTATTTGAGGGCTACGCCAAAGAGCGTTTGGCTTCCTCGGACGCACGATGCAGAGCAAGTTTGGAGAAAGTGGAGAATCTCAATTGGCGGGGAGCATGGATTGTCTGCATCCTCTGCTCACTCACGCTGCTGGTGGTTGCCGGATTTTTTATGTACAATTATCTGCGCTCCCGTTCCGACCAAATTCTGGCCGACCAAATCGCGCGGACGGCGGCCACGATTCAGGACAACAAAGATGCGTTTATGGAATTGTGCGCCGCTGATTTGAGGGTGAAGGTTGACGAGACAACTTCGTCCCAAACAGACATCGGAGCGCCGCGCCAATTCGTCGTCTTGGTGGAAGGAGCGCTGGGCGCCGAGATGCGTAATTATGGCGGCGGCAAAGCCGGTTGCATCTTTGTGCAACGACCGTCCCTTGAAGAAGAATTCACCCGCCTTCGAGTAGCCACCGAAGATGCCGCCAGAAGGCTTGGACTCATGCCGACAAACATGACGACCACCCATTAGCCCGGACGGAGCTTTGACTGACCGGCTTTTCCCCAGTTGCCCTTGAAAACCGCTCAGACAAAGCTCCGTCCAACTGCCCTATGCGGGAACGCACTCACCGCCCGCTCTCAGGCACGCTCCACTTCGCCGCCGCCCCTTCTCCCTTCGGCCTGCTCCGTTCCGCTCCGCCTTCGAGCGGGAGTTCAGTGCTTATGTGACAACGAAATCAGCTTGGACAAGGATGCCAAGCCAAGCCGAGGCGCAGGAAGCCTCGCTACGTCGCGTCACCGGCATTAATCGCGGCGGGATGCGTATCAATCGACTTAAACTCTGGCGCAGCCAGATCGAACATTGTGAATAGCGCTTGGTTCTGTTCTCAGTCCAGAAATGCAAAACGAACCCTCAGGGCCGTGGCAGGTTCTTTCGTCGGCGGGTTCGGCGGGGGTGTTGTTGGGCCAATGCGTCAGTTATTGCACCTTTTCTTTCGCTTTCTTTTTGTCCTCATTGCCGGACGGGCTAGTTGTTTGGGAATGGGGGGAATTCAGTGCGAAGTGCGTGCCTGCGCGATGGCCACTACGGCCTTTGCCTCGCAGTCTTGGCGCTCTCGCAGCCCTTCCTGATTTTGCTTTTAGAGGTGTGTTGCTGGCTTCGGCGGCGCGGGTGCGAACCTTTGCTGCCTAATGCGGTGGCGGTCGTCGCGGGCCATGTCAGTTGCTTCTGCGCTCTCAGGGTCCGCGCGGCCCCATTGCGATTGCTTGCCCCATCACGACCCCCAATCAATCGCTCCGTACGGACGCCTGTAATACTTTCCTGTCCGCGCCAGTTTACGGGCTTTTCCTGGCAGGAGCGGAGGCAAGGCCGCTGGACGGAGGAAATGACGATGTCAGTCGTGACAACGAAGCTGAGGTGACCAGATTGCTGAGTAATTAGTCATGTGTATTGCGTGTCGGCGCGCCCGAGGCCTACCTTCTGTTTCAGCAAACGCTGTCTTCCACAGCGACGCTGCCAGTACGGATTGGGAATACTCAACTCTTGGCGGCGGATGCAAACCGTCGAAATATGCCGGCCAAGGCGGGCCGCGAGTTCTGTGTCGGACGCAGTGCCAAGGAGTGCGTCTTCCTCGGGGGTCCACGGTCGGCGCTTGCGATTATGTCGGATAGCCATGCCTAATCTAAGTCGGCGGGATTGCACGCTAGAGGGATGACGTCCGATCCGTTTCGCGATCTCGACATCCGACGCCGTGCCCAACATGGCGTCTTCCTCTGGGGTGAAAAATCTCCAGCCGGGCTTGGGCACACGAATTTTCAGGCGGGTGCGACGATTTTCCACAGAACTGAGTGTTCGCCCCAGTTCCTCGGCGATTTCCTTGTCGTTGCACTTGCTGAAAAGGGCATCTTGATCGGGAGTCCAATCATGGCGGATAATGCTCCGGATCCCCAGCACCCGCCTACGGACGAGGATGGCCGTGCGGGTGCGCTGAAGCTGCCGCGCTGCATCATCGACGGAGAGAGAGCGCACAAGGCTGTCCTCGTGCAGGGTCCAGGGGCGCTTCTTCTGAACTTGTTGCGGACAGATCGCCCTATGCAGACCCGATCTGCGGTGTGCGACAGCTTTCACGGTGGCGCCGATGAGCAGGGCAACCTGATCATCCGGGCGCGTTCCTAGTAGCCGGTCGTCCTCCGCTGTCCAGAAATGCCGTTTGGAGCCGAAAGCACGGATGTGTTTCATCAACCGGCGCATGCGGACTGCGTTGACCGCACGGTGGATTTTCCGAGCGAGATTTTTGTCGGGCATGGTACCCAATGAAGCGTCCTCTTTCTCGGACCAGGGGCGCGGGAATTTCGTCCCGAAGGGTGGTCGCCTCAACTCCTGACGGCGGCCCTGCACGCTTTTGATCGAACGTCGGAGGCGCGCAGCGATCTCAGCATCCGGCGCGGTACCCATTAATTTGTCCTCAACAGGCGACCAAAGCCGCTTCTGCCGAACTGCTAGCGGGATATTCTTGTTGTGGCGCCTCTGTAGAACGCCGGAGAAGGGGCGTCCCGTGCGGCTGGCGACCTCCTCATCCCGCATCGTGCCCAGCAGGGCGTCCTCCTCGGCGGTCCAGCGGCGGCACGGCGAATCAAAGGCGGGGATATGGCGGCGTGCGCGATACAATTTGACGGCCTGTTCTGTTCGACCCAACTTGGCAGCCAAAACCGCATCACGCATCGTCCCCAAGAGCTTTGTTTCCGACGGATCCCATTTCCGGCACTGGGGGGCTGGTTTGAATGGGGCAATTTTGAACGCAACTCTTTGCTGCCAGACTTGATGTTTAGGTCGTCTCAGGCGGCGTGCTAGTTCGTAATCGTTCATCGTCCCGAGGAGTTTCATCTCCCTCATCGTCCATGGCCGAGGCCCCGTTTCCATCGCGATGCGATAATGCTCGCGCATCGCGACGATTTCTTTGATGGTGCGCCGACTGCGGCGAGCAAGGACGGAATCGGGCGTATGGCCGAGCTGTTTAAGTTCGGCGAAAGTCCAAGGCGAGCCTCGGCGGCTCTTGGGTCCGACTGTTCTCACGTCTGGCAAGAATTGTTCCCCCTTTGTTATAACAGCTCGCCGCATGGCGCCAGCCCGAATGCCGACAATTTGCCCCAAGTTTTACGCCCGTGACCAAACAAGGCGCAATCAAGCTGATGCAGCAGTCGCTTGAGGTCGGATTGGTCCGGCGGGTCGGCACCAAGAAATCCGGCCGCTACATACTGGCATGAGGCCATTCTTACTACACAGTTAACTACACAGTCGAGCGAAACCCGGCCAGTGGATCTCATGTCCAAAGGATTTTAAAAATCTTGGCCTCATGTCCAAAAGTTGCCCCTTTTTTGGGAATTTTTCGACTCCAAAGGTAGGATATATCCCATTGGAGACGCTCAATTATTATTGACAATTTCCATAATTATTTTTGACAGCATTTTTAGTCACATTTTTTGACAAAAATGGGTGTGTAGTAAACTGTGTAGTAAAAGTAGCAAAAGAGTTGTTTTTTAGTTGTGCTGGATTTTGAAAGATTAGCTTGCATTTACGAGGGAAAACCACTATATTTTGGCCAGAAATTGGGCTTAAGAATCTCCGAGTCCTACCTTTGGAGCCATTCGACTCGGCCTTTGCGGCCTCGCTCATGGCAGGCCATCCGTGAAAGGCCGAGTCGAATGGCCCCGAGCCTGTCGAGGGGCCTTGTTATGGCCTATCACGTTTATATTCTGGTGTTTCCGAACGCTAAGCTTTACGTTGGATCAACGGAAGACCTTGCCCGGCGCTTGTCCGAGCATCGAGCTGGATCGGCGTGCCGGACCACTGCGCTTTATGGGCCGCCAAAACTCCTCTACTCCGAGCCTCATCCGGACCGATCATCTGCGCTCAAGCGGGAACGCCAGATCAAGGGCTGGTCTCGTGCCAAAAAAGTTGCCCTGAGTCAGGGCAACGTGGTGGAATTGAAACGATTGGCCCAGACCAAGCGCAAGCCCGTTGAAGGGCACAACAATTAGCCAAGACTCCGCTGGAACTTCGCCAACCTGTCCGCCGAAGTTTCAACGGAGGCGGAAACTCGCGTTCGTGAACGCGGGCGAAACCGGACTGGTTTCTCGATTCAGAGAAATCAGTTATGAAATCGAGATTCATCCTGTTCCGCCGAGCGGGCGTTTTTTACAGCAAGGACACCGTTACCCGGAAGCAATCCAGCTTGCGCACAAAGGACGAAGCCGAAGCGGTTGGCGGAGCAGATTATCCGCCAGATTGCCCCGGACTTGCGCTTGTACGTGCTCAGCAGGATTTCCCATGAGGCCGCAGAGGACGCCTCGCAGGAGGTTCTCAAGGCCGTCGCCACTGGCATGAGGAAGTTTGCGGGCGGGACGGAAAAGGAGTTTTGGGGGTGGTGTTACCGCATTGCGCGAAACAAATTGAAGGACCACTACCGCCACAAAGCCGCCGACCGGATGCAGCCCACGCCACCGGAGGAACTCTGGCGAATGATGGAGGTGTGCGAAAGACAAGGCTGCGGTGAAGTTCCGGCCAATTTTTGACACCAAAAAGAAAGGCCTTGATTCACGATATACATACGCAGAGATGCCGGATGGACGCCGTCGCAGCCTGACTAAAGATGAGGTTTCAAATCTGGATACCCTTCCTAGCGACTGGAAGTTGTTCACCCCATCCAGTATGCTGTCATCCTCCGCGACAGGAAACGCGAACAATTGCCATAGAGCGGCCCGCGACCACGTCTATTCTTGGTCAAGTCTCTGCTGACCTAATCTGGATAATTCGTCCATCACGTTGCGATATATGCTTCGTCTTCCGTGACACGTAACCGTGTTTCGGCCGTCCTCCCAGCCTGACTCGTAGAACGCAACTCCACTCAAGAGCTTATCCCGAATTTCCAGACTCCCATCAGGTCTTTCATAAACAACTCCCTCCCATAATGCACCACCACTACAGCCCCCGAAACTTTTTGGTAATTTACTTTTTAGATAATCCGCAGCCTGGACCGAAAAGTAATCAAACTCCCCGTCGTCCCGTTGACCCGTCACCGTCGTCGGCATAAAA
The DNA here is from genome assembly GCA_035511075.1 of Vulcanimicrobiaceae bacterium. Taxonomy (GTDB): domain Bacteria; phylum Verrucomicrobiota; class Verrucomicrobiia; order Limisphaerales; family Palsa-1400; genus DATAUD01. Next base: position 30,085 of record DATKFW010000026.1, on the reverse strand, counting down.
ATGCTGTGGAATGTCCCATGACTGCTGGGATCATTGGCCGCTGGTAGCTGGCCCCACTCATCGACCGTCCCGCACAGACCCCACACGCTTCGGTTAATTTCGTGTGGATTATTCAGCATCATTTCGCGCCTCTTCGATAAATTGAAAAACGTCTTTCCCGTAGGGAAGCGAGACCAATCGAAGTCTGCGAGCAAAAGCAGACCAAGATCAGGTCCCAGAGAGTGGTCCGCCCCTTTTGCTATCGAAATCATACGCGCGGTACGCATGTCGATGGTCAACAACGGTCGCAATTGCTTCGAATCAAGCCGAGTAGGAAGTATTAAGCCAATAATATGATCAGCGGGCAGGTTCGACAATACATGCGCGGCTGTCAGAATCGCGCGAACTCCGCCAACCGTAATCAGCGTCCCAGACCCGGCCAGCCGCACATCTTCTGGTTTTACGCCGCCGGACTGCCGAAATGCACTCTTGGCAATTCCCACCATGAAATCTGTGCAGTCAGCACAGAATTCTTCGGTGAGCGGCATTACATCCGATTCTGTCAAGCTTTTCAGCACGCATCAATGATCCAAGCAGATGTATGCTTTGTAAATTTATTTCATGGGCGACCTCCGACATGCACCGGACTGTCCTAGGGTTGTTTCGCGATAGCGACTGTCAGTGAAAGTATCGAAAAGTAGTGAAAAATAGTCACGAATTCTGGCGAATTCTTCTTGATTTTCAGAGGGAAAAACCGCATTCTCCTCGTATCTGAATCGGGCTTCACCGTCCGAGTCCTACCTTTGGAGCCAATTCTTAAGTCGTTGATTTCCAATGGCGAACTCCAAGGGTGGGCTGCGAAAAAAACGCGTTCTTTGGGCAATTCCCAGAAGAATTGACCGTTTTTGGGAATCTTTTCGGCATCGCGGCGCAATCCTGGGAGAATCCGCGTGCAATACCGTAAGAAGTTTTTGCGGTCGCATTACGTCCGCAAGGAGATTGCGCTTGCCGAGTGAATTCTGGTGCATCTGGAGGATTATCACTCTGACGGCCTTTTTAACTGGAGATTTGAAAAGGAAAGATATTTTAGTTTTAAGCCGTGTCAAGCGCGGTATGTAATTGATATTGAACCTCATACGCTAACGGTAACACTAATCCACGCCAAGGAAAAGCGGGTTAGGTCCGCGGATGACAACATACCGGCGAGCGGCGTTGCCGTTAATCGGCTGGCACTCCACCAATACCGTGACAGTGGGCATTGATTTTCGGGATCGCGCGAGAATGCATCAGTGTTACCGCTTCCTCAGAGTTGTCTCATTAGCGCTGGCCTTTACTTAGCGCCATAGCCGGTTATGATTGCCGCCGTGGGCGATGTGACACGGGCTCTGGCCGCGATGCGTGCCGGCGACAGCCGCGCATCGGAGGAATTGTTGACGGTGGTCTATTCTGAATTGCGGCGCATCGCTGCCGTGAAAATGGCAGGAGAGGCGGCTGGCCATACTCTTCAGCCTACGGCGCTGGTTCACGAGGCGTGGCTTAGGCTTGCGGGAAATCGTGCCCCGGGATTTGACAATCGCGCGCATTTTTTTTCGTGCGCGGCGGAAGCGATGCGCCGGATATTGGTTGAGTCGGCTCGTCGCAAACAGAGTCTCAAACGCGGTGGGGGAACCGAGCGCGTGGAATTGGAAGAGTGGCACGCCGTTCTGGCTCCGCCTCCGGATGAAACGGTGGCGGTGCATGAAGCGTTGGACCTCCTGGCGGCCAAGGACCCGGTTTCAGCCGAATTGGTGAAGCTGCTCTACTTTGCCGGACTGACCATGGAGGAAGCGGCGGAGGCGTTGAATGTTTCCAAGCGAACAGCAGAGGGTCGCTGGACCTTCGCGCGGGCCTGGCTGCGCCAGGCGATCGATGAGGGGCGCGGTTAAATTTGAAATGGGTTGCGGACTTTGGCGCCGGGTTGCGCTTGGAAGATAAGTCAACGACATGAGTGAACAGCCGGACAACCCAACGGACGTCGAACGGGAGATTTTTCTTGACTCGCTCGAGTGCGCGTCGAGTGAACAGCTCGCCATTTTTCTGGATCGAGCGTGTGCCGGCAAACCGGCGATCCGCCGGGCAGTAGAAAGGTTGCTGAAGCATCACAAGGAGGATGAGTTCATGCAGCCACCCGGTTTGAAGATGGCGCCGCTTTCCGCTTTGGAAAAGCCCGGAGATCGCATCGGGCGCTACAAACTGCTGCAGCAAATCGGCGAAGGAGGGTGCGGCGTGGTTTATCTGGCGGAGCAGGAGGAGCCGGTTCGACGGGAGATTGCCATCAAGGTTATCAAGTTGGGGATGGACACCAAAAGCGTCATCTCGCGGTTCGAGGCCGAACGGCAAGCCCTGGCCTTGATGGATCACCCCAATATCGCCAAGATTTTCGACGCAGGTGCGACCGAAACGGGGCGACCGTATTTCGTGATGGAGTTGGTGCGTGGCGTCAAGATCACCGACTACTGTGACCAAAATAATGTCCCGGTCGAGCAACGCCTTGAGTTGTTCATTCAGGTCTGCCAGGCCATTCAACATGCCCACCAAAAAGGGATCATCCACAGGGATATTAAGCCATCGAACATCCTCGTGACTTTGCGCGATGGTGTGCCGGTGCCCAAGGTGATTGACTTTGGCATCGCCAAGGCCACAACCGAACAACGGCTGACCGATAGGACGCTTTTTACCGCGTTCCAACAGTTCATCGGCACGCCCGCCTATATGAGCCCGGAACATGCGGAAATGAGCAATCTGGGTGTCGATACGCGTAGCGACATTTATTCACTGGGTGTGCTGCTTTATGAGCTGTTGTCCGGGCAAACTCCCTTCGACTCGAAAACGTTGGTGGGGGCGGGCCTGGATGAACTTCGCCGCATCATCCGTGAGGAGGAGCCAGTGCGACCTTCAACTCGTTTAAGCACGATGCCGGACGCGGAATTGACGCTGATCGCCACGAGCCGGAAAGTCGAACCGCCTAAATTGATTCACTCGGTGCGGGGCGACTTGGATTGGATCGTGATGAAAGCGCTGGAGAAGGATCGCACCCGGCGTTACGAGACAGCGAGTGGTTTGGCTGCGGACATCCAGCGACATTTAAAAAATGAACCGGTGGTGGCGAGACCGCCAAGCAATCTGTATAAATTCCAGAAGTTCGTTCGACGAAACAAATTGGCCTTTGCCGCTGCCGCGTTGATCGTAGTGGTGCTGGTTACTGCAACGGCGATCAGCGTATGGCAGGCCGCCCTCGCCAGACAACGGCTTGTTGAGTCCGAATCCATCTCCAAATTCCTCACCGAAGTGTTCCAGAGTCCGGACCCCGCGCGGGATGCCCGCACGATCACCGTCGCCGAAGCGCTTGCGGCAGCAGCCAGGAAACTTGAGGTCGATCTGGCAGACCAACCCGCTCGCCGGGTCAAACTTGAGGGCACTCTGGCCAGGACTTACCACAGTCTGGGACTTGACCGGGAGGCCATTCCGCTCCAGGAAAAGGTGCTCGATTATCTCCGTGCCACCTCCGGCCCGGAAGACCCCGACACGCTAATGGCCATGCACCGCCTGGCTCTCTTCTACGACGGCATCGGTCGCCGGGAGGAGGCGCTCGAACTGCAAGAGGAGGTGCTGGCGCTGCGGCGGAAAGTGCTCGGCCCCGAAAATCCAGACACGCTTTGGGCGATGAACAATTTGTCGTTTTCGTACGAAAATGCGGGGCGCAATGAAGAGGCCCTAAAGTTGCGGGAAGAGGCGCTAGCTCTGCGTCGAAAGGTCAACGGCCCGGAAGACCCCGACACGCTCTGGGCGATGAACTCCCTGGCGTTTTCCTACGACCATGCCGGCCGCTTTGCCGAGTCCGTCAAGCTGCGAGAGGAGGCCTCGGCATCGTATCGCAAGGTCAGAGGCCCGGAAAATCCCGACACTCTCACGGCGATGGTTTGCCTCGCATCTTCCTACGAAAAGGTCGGTCGCCGGCAAGAGGCGCTCGAGTTGCTTGAGGAGGTGTTGGCGATTCGCCGCAGGGTGAGTGGCCCGGAACATCCCGACACGCTGTGGGTGATGTATGACCTGGCAATTTCCTATGATGAGGCTGGTCGCCGGGATGAGGCCCTCAAGCTGCGAGAAGAGGTTCTGGCGCTCCGCCGCAAGGTGCTGGGACCCCAACACTACAATACCCTCTGGGCGATGCACGCCTTGGCAAATTCCTACGACGAAGCCGGTCGTCGGGATGAGGCTCTCAAGCTCAGGGAGGAGGTGTTGGCGTTCCGCCAAAGAATCAACGGTCCGACCCATCCCGACACTGTGGCGGCGATAGGAAATCTGGCGACTTCTTACGACGAAGCCGGACGCCGCGCCGAGGCTCTGAAAATGCGGGAGCAAGTGCTGGATCTAGACCGAAAGGAGTATGGTCCGGAACATCCCCAGACGCTCGAGGCGATGGACGGTTTGGCGATTTCCTACGAAGAAGTCGGACGAGAGGAAGAAGCCCTTAAGCTGCGGGAGCTTATGCTATCCCTCCGCCGCAAGGTTCTCGGCCCCGACCATCCCGACACGATCGAAGCGATGGACGAAGTGGCGATTTCCTACGGTTCTGCCGGTCGTGATAGCGACGCAACCTCAATTCTAAAGGAGGCTTATGACATCGAACCAAAGGACGCAGGCAACGGGCTTACCCTCGCGGTTTGGCAGGCCTGGCTTGACCAGGGCGCCGATTACGAAGCCACATGCCGGCGCCTTATCCAACAGGCGGAAGGAACCGATCAAGCTCTGACAGCGGATTACGCCGCCAAGGCTTGCTGCCTGCGGCCTTCGACCAACGCCGCGTTGCTGTCGAAGGCGCTCAACCTTGCGCAGCGGGCCGTGGAACTCGGCGGGACAAATTCGTGGTTGCCGTACTATCGACTTGGGTTGGGTTCGGCAGAGTACCGAAACGGCCAGTATGCAGAAGCTGAACGAAATCTGATTCTGGTGGAGCAGACGATTCGCGAGCCTGAAATGCTCGGCACCGCGCGTTTTTTTCGCGCAATGAGCTTATTCAGGCAGAACGAGCCGGAGAAAGCCCGGAGGCTTTTTGAACAGACCGAGGCGCAAATGGTCCCCCTCCCGCAAGATGAGCGCAAACCACACGCGGATGGCGAACAGGTGAATAATCCCTTGCTCATTTTGTGGCTGGCTTATAAAGAAGCCAAAACGCTCGTTGCAGATCCATCCCACTCGTCTCCGAAATAATTCCCGCAAGAAGCTGGAGGCGCCTCATCAGCTCTTCTTCAGGGGCGAAAATAATTTGCGGACTTTGGCGGCGGATTGCGCTTGATAGGTTCATAGAGAAATTCTTGATTTATCTAAAGTTTAATCCCGATATGAAAAAACCGATCTTACTTATGGTTGCGACCGCCGTGTGCGGCCTCTTCATCCTGCCCCATTCCGCGCCCGCCCAGGGCACAACGGCCTTCACGTATCAAGGGCGATTGGTGACTGCTGGAAATCCTGCCGACGGAAGCTACGATTTCACCTTTGCGTTGTTCACCAACGACAGCACGAGTACGGGCCAGATTGGCCAGACGGTCACCAACCTCGACGTCGGGGTGACCAACGGCCTTTTCACCACGTCCATTGACTTTGGCGCGGTGTTCGACAGCAACGCGACCTGGCTATCTATTGGCGTGCGAACCAACGGCGAAACCAGCTTCACCGCGCTCAGTCCCCTGCAACAGATCGCGCCCACGCCTTACGCGCTTTATGCGCCGACGGCGGGGACCGCCGAAACGGCGGGTTCGGCCAGCGTTTCCAGCGTGGCCAACTCTGTTGCCGGGACCAATGTCACCGGCCAGGTTTCGTTGGCCAGTTTGCCATCGTCTGTCGTCACGAACACCGAAACCAAGGTCACCCTGTCCGGCACATTCGCGGGCAACGGTCTCGGTCTGACGAACCTCAACGCATCCGTGCTGACGGCCGGCGTCGTCCCGACCAGTTTATTGCCGGGCTTCCAGCCGCCGAACTTCAACACCATCAGCGGCGGACTTTCCAATTCCGAGGTCGGTCCTTTCGCCACCATCGGCGGCGGACTTTCCAATTCCATGGTCGGTCCTTTCGCCACCGTCAGCGGCGGGGAATACAACGCGGCAAGTGGACTTCAGGGCACTATTGGCGGTGGTGTTGACAACGTGGCGAGCGGTTTAACGTCCACTGTTAGCGGCGGTTATACTAATGTCGCCAGCGGCGAGAACGCCTTCATCGGCGGCGGTGATTACAACACTGCCAGCGGCGCATTTGCAATAGTCGGAGGTGGCGCGAATAATATCGCCAGCGCTTTTTATTCGACTGTCGCCGGAGGGTTGGCAAACACGGCACAAGACTCAGCCACAGTTGGCGGGGGCTACGGTAATCAGGCTTTGGGCACCGGCTCCTTTGTTGGTGGCGGCGGCTTTGACGGCGAAACAAGCTTAGGCAATACCGTCAACGATATTGCTGCGACCGTCGGTGGCGGCCTCGGTAACACTATCGTTTTGGGAGGCGCTTATTCTTTCCTCGGTGGCGGCTATTTCAACACGGCCAACGGCAACGAGGCGGTCGTTGGCGGAGGCTACCAAAACTTTGCCAACGCTTACTGCGCGACCGTAGCGGGAGGACAAAACAACACGAACGACAGTCAGGGAGGAACCATCGCAGGGGGACAGAACAACTACATTGTTACAGGTTATCAGGGGTTCATCGGAGGCGGTTATGGAAACGTGGTTAGCGACGATTACGCGACGGTCGGAGGCGGTGGTCTTAACCTCGCCTACGGCAGCCACGGCATCGTTGGGGGCGGCCAAGGCAACAGCTCGACTGGGGACTACTCAGCTATTGCAGGCGGCAGTGGCAACACTGCGGCGGCCCTTGGCTCTTTCGTCGGAGGCGGTGGAGTCGACTCTGGCGAAACCGCCGGCAATGAGGCGTATGGCCCAGCGTCCACGATTGCCGGAGGCATCGGCAATATAATCACCGCAAACGGCACTCACTCTATCATTGGCGGAGGTTTCGATAATGTAATCGATTCCACCAATTGCACCATCGCTGGTGGTGCGTTTAACTCTGCCAGCGGCGCGACCTACGGCTATTCAACTGTTGGCGGCGGATGGTATAACACTGCCGGCAGCTTCGCCACAGTAGCTGGCGGCTTTGGCAACGCCGCTTCTGGCCTTGGCTCTTTTATCGGCGGTGGCGGGTACTATGATGGCGAAAACGCTCAAGGCAGCAGCGCCGGTGGGCTTGGTTCAGTCATTGGTGGCGGTGTTAACAACAATGCCAGCGGCGAGCTTTCAGTCATTGGTGGCGGTGAGCAGAACACCGCCAGCGGCGAATACTCCGCCATTGGCGGCGGTCAGAATAATATCGCCAAGAATACCCAATCCGTCGTGGCCGGGGGAGTCGACAACGTCGCCAGCGGAACAACGTCCGCCGTCCTTGGCGGTTGGACCAACGTCGCCTCCGGGCAAAACGCCTTCATCGGCGGCGGCGAGTTCAACACCGCCAGCGGCCATTTCTCCGCCGTGGCCGGCGGCGCCAATAATACTGCCAGCGGCGATTATTCATTTGCGGGAGGACAATATGCCAGCGCCAATTTTAAGGGCTCCTTTGTCTGGGCAGACGACTCAAGCTCGTCCACTTACACTGCGGTTGGTGACAACTCCTTCAACGTTCGCTGCGCCGGTGGCGTGGAGTTTTCATCCGGCGTCTCCGCCGGAAATCAGCAGGTCTATTGGAACCCCGGCGACGGCAGTTGGAATTTCTCCAGCGACCGGAACCTGAAAGACCGATTTGCAGAGATCGACAAAAAGGAGATTCTGGAAAAGGTCACTGAGCTTCCCATCGTCGAGTGGAGTTATAAGAACTATCCCCAGCGGCACATCGGAACCATGGCCCAGGATTTCCATGCCCTCTTCACGCTCAATGCGAACGACAAAGTCTTGAACGAATTGGACCTGACCGGCGTAACCCTGGCAGCCGTCCAGGGACTGAACCAGAAAGTGGACGAACACAACCAATCGTTGGAAAACCAACTCAAACAGAAGGAGGCGGAGATTGAGGCTTTGAAAGCCAAAGCCGCCCAATTCGATTCCCTCGAAAAACAGAATGATTCACTCTCGGCACGATTGAATGATTTGGAAGCCACCGTGAGAGCACTCGCGGAAAAGAAATGAGCCGCCCATGAGAAAATCATTTCTCCTTTTTGGTTTGCTGATTCCAGCAGTCAGCCTCGCGCAAAGCTACTCGATTTCTTGGTATAAAGTCGCGGGCGGCGGCGGCACCAGCTCCGGCACGAACGGCGCCAGCGCTTTTTCCGTGAGCGGCACCATCGGCCAGCCCGATGCCGGCGGCGCAATGACCGGCGGCGGTTATTCAGTTACGGGAGGTTTTTGGAGTCTCATCTCCGTAGTGCAGACGCCCGGGGCGCCGACCTTGAACATTACGTACTCGGGCGGGAGCGTTATTATCTCGTGGCCTTACACATCAACTGGATTCGTCCTGCAACAGAACAGCAACTTGAGCGCGGCAAACTGGATGGGCTCCAGCTTCGCCGTCAGCAGCAACGGTTCAAGCAACAGCGTTACTATTACGTCACCCTCGGGCAATTTGTTCTTCCGCCTGAGTAATCGTTAAGTCATCCAAAGGGAAAGTTGGATTCAAACGCTACAGACGCTCTTATTGACGCGTTGCTGGTGTTGAAAATGGCAAGCTGCTGTCATCAGTCTTGACCGTAACGTTCCGCCCCACTGTGCCGGAAGACTACGGCAGCGTGAGACGGTAAAACTGGTTGCTGCCAGGCACGGGCAGAACGAGATGGTTGCTGGAACCTACGGTCACCGGCGCGTTTGTCAAAGTCACCCAATTAGTCGTGAAGGGCGACGCACTGGCCTGAAGGAGATAACCGTTGGTCGGGGCCGTCCACGTGAAGACCAGCGTGTTGGTTCCAGAAAGACCCAGGTTCAATTGAGGCCCGGACGGAAGGGCGAGCGTCATGGAGACGTTGTCCAATAGGATGGAGCTTGTGGCGTCGATTCCGTGAAAGGACAGAATCTCGCTGGCGGTCGTTGCCGTAATATTTGTAGTAAACTTCTGATACGGCAGGGCGTTTGATGAATTCGGCGTATAGGCGGTCAAAAGCACATCCTGAGAGTAATCAATGCCAAAAGAGGTGCCGATGACCGCCCACATGGCGGCGCCCGATCCGAGGGTCGTGCCATCGGTGGCCAGATAGTAGCTGACGGTGTATTGCGCCCCAACTGTCAAGTTAACGGTTTGGCCAAGGCAGTCCTGCGACCCGTCAGTAGGATGCCCGTGAAAGTAGGCGAAAAAGCTGCCTTGTTCCGCCACATCAGGACTCAAGCTCGATTCGGCGACGCCGTAGTCGCTGTTGTTGTCGGCCGGACCGACCCAGCCCCAGCCTGGAAGATTATCCATGGTTGCTTGAGCGCCAGACTCAAAACTCCCGTTGACGATCAATTCCTGCTGCGCGAACGCGGCGCTCGCCGTCAGGGCCAAAACTAGCCCGACGGTTGAAATCACGGCGTTTCTTCTGGTTGTGCTGATTTTATTCATCGTCGCTCATTTCTGCCCGACAAATTCAGGCGATTTGCCCTTGCACCTCGATGCGGAGAATTAGACCGCAGAAATGAACCAACAGGAAGGAAAATTTTGCCAAAATCCTCTTTCCGGGGAAATGGCGGCGCCGGCCCTTCAATGTCGCGCCTGCGGATGGACCACAGTGTAATCGGGTGAAATCGTCGGGTTGAAGATTGATGGGTCCAGCTTGGGATTCAGGACGATGCCGGCGAAATCGTTGCGCATGGTGGACCCGTCGGCGAATTGGAGTTCGGTGCCGTGCAGGAAATAATCCTTCGTGTCGAAGTCTATCTCCAGTTGCGGCAACATCCGGCGGAAAGACTCAAGGCGCGGCTGCAGGCGCAGTTTGCAGGTTTGGCCGGTCACACTTTGGGAGAGAATGTGGTAGCGGTCCAAAAGCTCGGCCTCAGTGCGCGGGAACCCGGCCTCGAGCATATCCAGCGCGGCGCGCCACGGGCCGGACCGCTCGGGTCCGAGCGTGATGACTTCCACGCGCTTAAGCTGGGGGTAAATGATCCGGAGGTCGGCGCCGGTGCTGATGGCGATGGTCCGCGCGGGTTGACCCAATTCCCATCGGAAACGGTTCGGCGCCTCAAACCAGACCTGTCCTTTGGCCGTCAGCGGATCGAGGAGCGATTGCAGGGTGCGGGTTTGGGTCAAATCCGCCTTCCAGCCGCGGATTTCGGCCTGGGCCGCAAGCCAGGCCTTGACCGGGGCCGACAAGGTGTCCGGTGCGGCGGGAGCGGCCGCAAGTTGGCCGGCGAGGATCACAAGAGTCAAACATGTTTTCAGAGTGAATTCCTTTCAAGTCGAGGGCGTCGGCCCCGCGATCCTCTGCCACCAGACGGGGAGGAGGAAGACGGCGATGAGCATGTTGCAGGCGATGCCGACGGCGCAAACCTGCCCGAGGCTGGCCATGCCGGCGTTTGAGGACCAGGCCAGCGAGCCGAAGGCGGCGATGGCCGTGCCGCCGCAGAGCAGCAACGCGCGCCCCACGGAGCGATAGGCCAGCGCCAGATCGCCGTGGTGGCGGCGCAAGGCCAGTTGAGTAAAAAGTCCGTAATCCACGCCGGTGCCCAGCACCAGCGGCACACCCATCAAATTGAGCAGGTTCCACGACCAGCCCGCCAGGCGCATCGCCGCCAGCAGACACAGGCCGCTCAATGCCAAAACGGCCAGGCCCAGCAGGACTTCCGAGAGACGGCCAAACGCCAGCCACAGCGACAACAAGACCAGGCAAACCATCGGCGAGACGACCTTCCACATATTATCTTTGACACGGAAGAAAATCGCGTGGCCCAGCATTTCCCAGCCGGAGAGATGGCCGCCAAGACGGGTCAAATCCGCCGCAAGCGCGGAGAGAGCGGGGGCGTTGGCGCCGGCGTTCACCAAGCCCAGCGCCAGGTCATTGGTCGGCGTCCGCGCGACCACTTTGTCAACTATCCATTGGCTCACCTGGTTGCTCGGCCAGAAGACCCCGTTGCCGGCGCCGGCTTCGCGCCAGGTCGCCAGCATGCCCTCGGTCAGGGCCAGCGAACGAGGGGCGAAGCCGTTCGCCCGCGCCGCGGCCAGCAGGCTCTCGCGCTGGCCCCCAAGCTGCAGGGCCGTCGCGCGATTTGCCTCCTGGAATCGCGGCCTCGGCCAGAGCGCCGCAGGCAGCGTGAAACTCTCGATCTCTTGATTGGAGACCGCGCGGTCCAGGACAAGTTGGATCCGCTCCAGGCGGTCCGCGACGTCGGCGACCGATTTGCCTTCGACAATCAACCAGAGTGGTTGGGCGCCCTGGATCAATTCTTTCTGCATCTGGTCCAGCGCGGCATACGCCGGACTGTTCCGCGGACGCAGCGAGTCGGCGGAGGAATCCACGCGCGGCGGGCCGAACAGAAGCAGGACCACCACAGCACACAACAGCACCGCCCAGGTCAACAGGAACGCCGCGGCGCGGCGACGCGGCGGGATCGGCGCCGGAGGGGGCACCGCTGTGTCGGGCGACGATACCGGAAGCGCCCTCGGCTCCCTGCGGTCGGGAAAAAGCGGTGGCAGATATTCAAAAATCATGAGGCAGGCGGCCAGCGCCACTCCGAGACCGACGAGCGTGCCCAATTGTGCCAAGCCGGGCAGCCCGCCCAAATTGAGCACCAAAAACGCGGTAATCGTGGTTGTCGCCGCCCAAAAAATGCTGGGAGCAATGGCGTGACGAATTTCGGGCACGGACAGGTCCGGATGAGCCAATGCCTCCTGGTAATGCACCACCGCGTAATCCACAGCCAGCCCCAGCAGAATTGCGGCAAATCCCATGCTGATCACGTTGATCGTCCCGTAGATCATCCCGCCCAAACCCAGTGTGGCGCCGAGAACCGCCGCCAGCAACGTCAGCAGCCAGAGCATCGGTTTGACCCGCCGGTGCGCCAGCCAGAACAGAACCGCGATCACCGCCGACGTGCCGCCCACCGACGCGATGATGTCGTGCCCCATGCTCGCGGCGACTTCGGCGACGAGGGCCGGGCGGCCGGTGTAGCCCACCGCCACCGCGCCCGGCCCGTCTTCCGACGTAGCAATCGCCGCGCGTACAACAGGTTTGACCGCCTTCAGCCAATTCTCGCAGTCCCGATAATTCCGCAGTTCCGAACGCGCCCTGACAAATACAACCCGGAAAGTCCCATCCGCCGAACTGAACAAGCTCGTGCCCGGACCGAACATCGGCGCCGCGCCCGCCACAGATTCGGGAAGGCTCGTCAATCCGAGTGGATCATAGCTCAACCGGCCGATTTGCTCCGGCGAGAGCGCGGTGGCCAGTTGCTCGCGGTCCGCCGCAAACGTGTCGGGGAGCTGGTCGGCAGCGAAACGGTGGGGCAGGGAAGCAAACACCTCCGGCGGTTGATTGAACCACAAATAGGCCATCAGCTCCGCCATTTGGTCCGGATGCTCGATCCAGGGCGCTTCCCAACTCGCCGACGCCACCAGATTCGTGAGCGGACGCAGGCGGGCGGCGATTTCGCGCGCGGTCGCTTCGACCCGGTCCGGATCGGTCCCCTTCAAAGTGATCATCAAGTCGCGTGCGGCGGCGAAATGGCGCTCGTAGAGCTTGAGCCCGTCGACCACCGGCAGATCGGCAGGGAGCAGATCAAAGACTTCGGCGTCGAATCGCAACCGCGCCAGGCCGATGACAACGAGCACCAGCAATGGCAGCCAAATCCAACGCCCGGGGTGTCTGAGGACCCGCTTTTTCATGGGTCCAAATATATGTCCAGCGATTCTCCGGACGAACGATTTTCGAGCCGCCAACCGCCACCCTTCTGTGGTTGCCAGGAGATTCCCCTGGGAGGCGGGAGGCCGGCCAGAACCTGCGGAAATTGGAGAATGATAAACCGGCTCGGCGCCTGGCCGTGGCCGGAAAAATGCCTGTTCTGAAGGGGAAATTCGATGGTCCACGCCTGCGGCGCCGTTTGCCCGATCGCCAGCGGGAAGGCGTCTTTGCTTAATTCCACGAACGCGCGACCGTCGGGCCGCGTGGCGGAAAGAAACTCACCGGCGATGCCTTCGCCGCCGCGTTCTCTTCGCCAGACGGCCTCTCCTCGGCGGACCGTCCAGCCCGGCTCCTTGAGATTGACCGGCGGGAGGGGGACTGGCGTTCCGCACCCCGCCGCGCCGACCAGCAGAATCACCAGCAGAATTCCTCCCGCTTCGCCAAACACGCGGCGCGGTGTTCCTTCAGACCGCATTTTGCAACGCCGGCCGGGATGGAATGCCCGCACTCCGGAACCGGGCGTTCCACTCGAAGCGCGTGTAAGGCTCGCGCCGGAAAATATCCAGATACGCCGCCGGCAACCTCGTCAGAATCTCCTCGAACTCCCGTTGGTCCTTCGGATCAATGGCCGTCGCGTAGCCCAGGCTGGCATTTCGGCGGCCGCCAAGGGTGATTTGGGGATGGCGCGTTTTCAGCCCGAAAAAATCGAACATCTCCCTGGCCTTTGACGCTGAATCCAGGTCGCGCGGCGATTCCAGCAGGAAGCAACGCGCCCCCAACCGATGCCGCTCCAGGAAATCCATCGCGCGGTTTTCGATTTCAATCCACTGTATCAGGTATCTTTGAAACAGGCTCAATCGCGCGCTGTCAAAGCTCCGGTAAATCTCCTCGTTGCCGGTCAAGCCCCAGCAGAAATGCCGGCGTCCGTCGTCGCCTTTGTAGTAATGAAACGGCGCGTGGGCCCGGCGCCGCCGTTCCTCGCGGACCGCCTCGCTCTTGGCCACCAACAGCGGATCGCGAATCAGGTGAACCAGGCGCATGTCGGGGAAAAATTCCAGCGCGGCGACATGGGCCGATTTCAAAAAGGCATGGCTGGATTCCAGGTAGGCCCCCGTCCGAAGCCGCCGGATGTAGTCCCGCTTGCGGGCCAAACGGGCGCGAATCCGGTCCAGCCGTCCGGCATAAGCGTCGTAGATCGCCGGCCCGAAAAGCGTGGGGTTGCCCCAGTCAAAAAATGGCTCGTGCCGACAGACGCAATCACGGACGTTGTTCCGGAACAGGTCCCGGAGATAGAGGGTCCCCGACCGCGCGCTGGTCAGGGTGAATATGACAAGCGGGAGGTCAGAGCGATTTGCTGACACAGACCACCTCCACCGGGTCGCGGATTTCTGGCTCGAACAGGGTTGTCCGTCGGCGGTCGAAAACCGTGAAGCCGAAGCGGGCGTAGGCCATTTCAGGCCGGCGCCTGGGTTGCGAGTAAAACGCGCCATAACACTGTTTTATGCCCGCTGCGCGGATTTCCCTCTCATAACGCTCCCAAAGCCTTTGGGCGATGCCCTGCCCCCGATGGCTCTTGGCCAACTGGAAGTGCAGGTGGGCGCCGGCGCGCGGATGCTTGGGCTGTTCCCAAAAGCCAGCCGTCAGCAGCCAGCGAATGAATCGGCGGCTGCGCGGATGGTCGTTGTACCGCCCGCCGGCCAGGCGCAAAAGCATTCTTGACGTTGTCCACAAGCCGCTCCGCATCAGCACCAGGTCAAAATGCTCCCTGACTGACCCAAGCACATAACCGACGACTTGTCTGTGCGTCTCGACCACAAACACCCGCTCCGGCTCGTGATCCAGGTAGGGTCGGGTGAAGAGGTCGGCGAACAGGTCGCGGTCCCGAAAAAGCGGGTCCACTGGCCCCCCTAGAAAACCGGTGTCGCAACAAAGCCGGCAAATGGCGCCGCGGTCGGCCTCGCGGTAAGCGCGGATGCGAACGGCCGGATTGTCTGGCGGCGGCTCGGAATCCGAATTGTTCACGGTCACGCGCAGGTCGCCCGCCGCTTCCGTTGCGACCCCGTTCAACAGAAGCGAATTGTTTTTGTCAACGCTCATTTAGATTAGATCGGTTTTTCTAATTTGAGTTGTCATATCCAGCCCGGCTGCCGCAGATGCTAATTCATCATTCCATTGGAGTACCGTTCCTTCAACCAAAATTACATTGAATTCGCCTCAGCAAAATCCCCTAGGCCGTGTTAGGCTTTTGCCCGGTTCCCCTGTGAATTGGCGCCGCGCCTCAGTTCGAGTCCGCGGCTTCACGCTGGACTTGGCTCAGGGTCAGCCCGCTGTGCGCCAGCGCGAGAAAGCCGGCCAGCGCCGGCGGGGCAGTCAATGTGACGAAGGACACCAGCGAGAAGCTCGCCGCCACCGGCTTGGCGACGCCGAAAAATTCAAGGACACCGACCACGAAGAGTTGGAATAACCCCAGACCGGCCGGCAGGCTTGGCACGCACCCAGCCAGATATCCGGCCACGAACACCACCAATCCGGCCCTGAGCGAGAGATCGATGTCGAAGGCGCGGAGCAACGCCAGGATCGCAACGGCGTGCACTACCAGTCTCAGCAGCGCCAGTCCCACGATCGCGCCAATCAGCCGGGAGCGGACGATCTCGCGCGTTCCTTCGCCCACACTCTGGAGGACAAACGCGATACGGCCGACCGCGCCCCGTTGCGCGCGACCCGCTTCCGTCTGTTGGACAACAGTCCGCCGTTGGAAAAAAAGAATGACCGCCACCGTTGCAAGCGCCCCGGCTAGCACGGTTGTTCCAAGCGCGTTCTTGGCGTGAATCAGCTCCGGCGGCAATGGAACAAAGATGCTTAGCAGTCCTGTCCCCGCCGCCAGCCAGAAGCCGTCCCACAGACGCTCGACGATCAGGGAGGGCGCCGTTGCGGCCAGACTGACCCCCATCCAACGGGAAGCCAGCAAGGCGCGGACGAAATATCCAATATGCACTGGAAGCGCGTCATTGACAAAGCGCCCTGCAAAGACAGCCTGCGCGGACCGCCAGAACGGGAGCGTCCCCAACGGGCGCAAAAGAAACTGCCACTCCCAGGCCACGCATAGGTACGCCGCAAGCACCAGCAGAACGGCCGGCGCCAGAAGCCACCAATGAACGCCGGCCAGGGACTCCAGAAGCCGCCGCAACGGAAGTTTGTAGAAAAGCCAAAACAGGCACGCTGCGCCCACCGCGCACCCAACCGCCGCATGGACGGTCGTGCTTAAGCGAGACCCCCCGCGCCGCTCTTTTGACAGTGTCGTGTTCGTTGTCACCGCTGGGCCTGCCGCGTGGTCAAGGAAAGCGTGCAGCCTGCACGCCAAACAGGTTAGTCCTGCACATAGGAAGGAGCCATGAGGTATTAGGGCGGCGTTTGCACCCGGTAAAACCGCGCGCCGGCGCCGATTCCAATTTGATCAGTGATCCATACAAGGCCGCCGGTGCCGGGGATGTTATTTGACAACGTCTCCCAGGCGCCGCCGTTCAGGTTGCTGGTCCAGAGTATTCGGTATTCGGCCAGGGGCAGACTGCTGAAGGAAAAGGCCACGCTGCCGCCTTGAATGTCCGCCGACTCTATCTGTGGGGTCGCCAATGACTGGCTCAGGGCTTGCACCAGGGGAGTTTCCTGTCCGGCGCTTCGATTGGCGAAATAGTCCTGGCTCAGTTCCCAGATCATGATTCCGCCCAGCCCGCGATTCCGCGCATAGCTGACCTTTGTCTGGCACGCCGACGCGTCGTCGTAGGAGATAAACATGTCATTGGCAGGCTGCGCGTTGGTGAGGCTTAGATACGCGGCCTGGGCAACGGTGTCCCAATGATAGCAGTTGCTCTGATAATAAGTGTTGACGATCGTCTGGTAGGTAAAGGCCGAGAACGTCGGTGTATTGGTGCTGCTCCAGCCCTCACGGGGCTGCGTCACGCCTAACCAGATGTATCCGTAAAATGGCAATCCAACCGCCAGCTTTCCGGGCGCCACTCCATTGGCGATGAAATTATCAACGGCCCCGTTGTCCGAGGGAACCAGTCCGCCCGTGCTGGGAAACGTGTAGCCTCCGTCGTAAATGGGCGAGTTATACCATGTGACCCAGCCCTCGTAGGGTCCGGACAAATCATAGGTCATGATATTGATCTGATCAAACTGGTCCTCGATCGACGCGAACATGGTATATTCGGCGGTGGGAGAGTCGCCATACTCCGGGTAGGCGGGCGCAGCGACTGTCAACAGTTTTTGCGCCGAATACTTGTTCAAGGCCGATCGCAGCGCTTTGACGAAGTTGGTGTATTGGGGGACGTCAGCCGAGGAAAGCGGCTCCCAGTCAATGTCCACGCCATCATAGTTGTTGCTGGACATGAATCCGGCCAGACTCGAGACGAATGACGGCAAATTGTCCGGCGTGGTCGCGCCTTCAAATCCGGCCTCGCTTCCGGCGCCGCCGACGCATATCAGCGCCTTCCGTCCGCCGTTATGCACTGTCGCGACAAAGCTGCTGCAAGCGGTTTCAGTCAACCCGTTATCGGCGCTATCGATTGTGCCGTCGGGTTCCGCTTCGAGGCAGAAGTGGATCACGTGAGTGACGGTGGCGAAGTTAATCTTCGAAACCGCAATCTGGCTTTGCTCGTATTGGGGATAATAGCCGGTGATCCACAACGCCGCCCTCAGCGGGGAACCGGCCACGGAGAGCCAAAGGACTACAGCGACAGCCCAACTTATTGATTGCAGTCGCATAAGAGCACGGTTTTCACATTGTTACGTTACTGGAAAACAGCACGGAGCGCCACTATGCAGTTAACCATTGCGTGCTGGGAAGACTAATGGCCGCCAACGGGATCTGAAGGGCGGTTTTCCCGGACGTCGAGTTGCGGATCCGCGGCCTTTGAAGACGTGAGCGCGCGCTGGATCGCCTGAATCAGCGGGTCGCGCAGGCCGGCAGGCTGGTCAGAACGGTGACCCAGGGCCAACTGCCAAATCATGATGCCACCGAGGCCGTGGTCGCGGGCGTATCCGATCTTCGCCCGGCACGCGTGTTCATCGTCGTAACTTATGAACCTATCGTCACTGTCCTTGGGCTTGTCGATGCTCAGATAAGCTGCCTGGGCCCTAGTGTCCCAGCAATACAGGTTGGATTGGTAATAGTCTGTCATGATCTGCGCATAGGGAACCTGCGAGACAGTGGGCGCGGTCACCCAGGATTGGCGGGGCAGCGAAACGCCGCCGGTGGAAGCCCCAGTCCCGCCTGCCCAGACGTCGCCATAGAATGCGACGCCGATGCCCAGCTTGGCGGGGGAGACGCCGTTGGCGATGAAATTTTCGACCGCGCCAGCAATGGATGGCACCAGAGTACCCGTCGTGTGAAAGCGAAAGCCGCCATCGTAAATGGGCGAGTTAAACCAGGTGACCCAACCGTCATAGGCGCCGGAAAGGTCGTAGGTCATGATGTTGATTTGGTCGAATTTGGATTGAAGCGCGGAGAACATGGTGTATTCGGACGAAGGCGGATCTCCATAGGTTGGATAGGCTGACGCCGCCGCAGTGAGCAGCTTGTGTGTCGGCAGCGAATCCATCGCCGAACGCAACTCAAGCACCAGGTTTGTAAATTGGGAAAAATCGGATACCGAAACGGGTTCCCAATCCAGGTCGATGCCGTCGTAATTCCGGGCGGTCATGTAGCCCACAAGATTGGCAATGAACGCAGCGCGGCGTGGGGTCGCGCTGGCGCCTTGAAACCCCGGTCCTGAGTTGGCGCCGCCCACGCAGATCAATACCTTTCTGCCTGCGGCATGCGCGTGGCTTATCAAATCGGCGGCGTTTGTTCCGACGATCCCGTTGGCGGTCTCATCAAGAGAACCGTCCGCATTAGGCATCAGGGAAAATTCAATGACATGGGTAATGACGGCGAAGTCAATATCGGACACCGGCATGACGCTTCCCGCTGTGCCGGGATAATAGGCTGTCGCCCACAATTCGGCCGCGGTGGTACGAGTCAGAAAACTAAACAAGACTGCCGTCAATACGGGCAGGAAGCTCCAAACGCGGAGAAGGGACATCTGTCTGCGGTGGATTCCCGCGCTACGAAAGCAGTTATTCATGGAGACTATGCGGGGCTGCCCAGGAGCGGCGGGACACTACGACAGTCGAAGATAATTTCCATTCCCAGCGCTACGGGGCGCCGATGGTTTATGACGCAATTTGGACGTAACGATACGGACAGCCGCCAGTGCATCCTAGTAATAAGTTGAGTCCGGATCGGCGGCAGCATGTTCGGAGAACCAAATCCAATCCACGTTATCCTTCCCGCCGAAAACCGAGGGGTCATGGCCCTTGGCATTGAGCAGCGTAACCGTCTGCCACTTATGTATCTGCGCGTGACCGTCGGCAAAGGATATGCCCACACCATTGTCATGGTATGCGGCGGGAACATCCGGGAAACTGCCGTTGTGACTGTCAATTTCCAGATAGCCATCCTGGATACTGTACATGCTTTCGTCACAAAAAACGAAGGCATCCGAAGGAGCCGGATGTGTAATATCCGAATCCTTCGAGTATTGAAGGGCCGGGGTATCGTCATTGAAGTGAACCGGAACCATATAGACCGCTCCCATCTGGCCGTTCATCGAATAAGTTCTCAGACGCGGCTGACCGCCATCGGACGGAATGATGTCGGCAGGGCATTTGTAAACAGCGATTTGGTTGCCGATATAGGGCGCCAGCAACCCAGAGGTGTAGAGGGCCACATTGGTGTTTCCGGCCGAGTCGGCTGGAAAACTTTCAGTGGCATTGGCGCCCTGGCAGTCAATCCAGGAGGTCTGGGCCGACCCTGCGTTCTCATAACCGTCAAACGGAGAGTTGGGCACGAGGTAGCCGTTATTGTCATTCTTGTACGTGGCATCGGCCAGTTGGCATTGCTTCAGGTTGCTGACGCATTGCACGCTCCAGGCCGACTGCTTGGCTCTCGCCAACGCCGGAAGCAGCATCGCGGCCAGAATCGCAATGATGGCGATGACGACCAACAGTTCAATCAATGTGAAGCCCTCGCAGCGCTCTCCGACTGCTTCCGCTTCTAATTTGCCAGGAAAGGTGCGTTTCTTCATGAGGTGGCCGGCTTTTTTTTGTTTCGGACAATGGATGCGGCAAATCGGCGTTTCCTTTTTTGCGACCGGGGCGGCGTACCGCCCCGGTCCGCAAGTCTGGATTGTCGCCATGCCTAGTTAGGCACTCCCACGACATAGAAGAATTGGCTGCTGGTTGTCGGCACAATGTAGGGAGAAGTTGCGCCGCTAATCGCATTGTAAGGCCCGGCGACATTGGTCGAGCCAAGCAGATTTCCAATCGGCCATGCCAGGATTGTTTGTCCATTGACCTGGGAGTAACTCAACTGCGCTTTGCCGAGGTAATGGTTCATGATTTGACTCGGCGAAAGCGCGTAGTTGTAGAACGCCACTTCACCCACGCCGCCGTTGAAGCCGAAATAAGCCCCGTCACTGCGTTGGGCGAGAACGGAATCGGCGGCATCCAAGGTCGGGTCGCCATTGACGCCGTTGGGTACGTATAGCGATGACGGGCCGCTGGCGCTGCCAGCCACGCCGTTGACGTAGAGTTGGACGGTCGTGCCATTGTCCACGAGGACCAGTTGGTACCAGGAGCCGATATCCAGTGGTATATGCGCATAGTCGCTGATGAACGTCGCTGGAGCGCCGGTGCCGTTGTAGGTCACCAGCGTGAACGCGCTGGCCGGGTGCTGGTAAATGAGCCATCCGAAAAGCTGCGCGCTGGAGTTGAAATCATACATTGAAGAACACACCGTGCGGAAATTGTTGGGATCCTGGTAGGTGGGCTGGAACCAGCCTTCAAACGACCAATTGCCGTAAGGATTGAGTTCCAAGTAATACGGTATATCCACGACACCCCCTTGCCCCGCCAGCGTAAAATTGGTGTCGAACAATCCAACGCCAAAATTTGTGTCATCGGGAATTCCCGTCTTAATCTGCCAATCAATCGGTCCCAGCGTGTTGTCGTAAGTGCCATCGAAACTGCCCACGGCGTCGGTGGCGGTCGTGGAATTGGTCGGTTCGTTCAGGCGATAGTAGGCGACCGGACTGTCGGCCGCGATAACGGCGCCATAGCCCGTCAGCGCAACGTTGACCGGCCTGGCTTGGACCGTCAATGTCGCAAAGTTGCTGTAGGAGGTGAATGGGTTGGTCACGACAACCCAATATTCGTTGCCGCTCATGCTCATTTGAACATTGGTCAGCCAGAGCGTGTCGTCAGTCTGGTTGGTCAGAGTGGTAAAGGTGGTGCCGTCTGTGCTCTCGAGCCACTGATAGCCGATCGGCAGGGCGCCGTTGGCGGCGATTCGGAATGCCGCATGGCTTCCGACATTGCGCGTGATCGGCGTATAGGGCGGTGCGATTAGATTGATATTCGTCAGCAGTGTCAGCGCATTGGTGACCGAATTGGTCGAGCCGAGCATATTGGTCACGTTGACGTAAAAGGAGGCATTGTTGGCCGCCGGATAGACGGGAACAAACGAATACGTGTTGTTGGTCTGGCCTGCGACAGCGACGTCGTTGCTATACCACTGGTAAGTCAGCGGCGCCGTCCCGGCAACCAGAACGGTCAATGTGACCGGCGTGCCGGAGTAAATGTTGCCCGTTATCGCGGGCTCGCTCACGAAGCTCGGCGGAGCGGGCGGTGTCGAGATGTTATTGGTTCCCACATTGTAATGGTTGAGGATTTGGGCCGCAGTCAGGACATTGGTGTAAAACGCAACCTGGGTGATTCCGCCCTCATAGCCGGATTGGCCGGTCTCGCCTGGGCCGGCGATGACCCCGTCAGCGCCGGTCGGGTCGGAGAGATAACCAGGGATCGGTGAGGAGGCATTCAGCAGGCCATTGACATAAAAGTTCGCGTTGGTGCCGTCATACGTCACCGCCAGATAGGTCCATTGCAGCAAGGCGACGTTAGCGGCGTTGCCCACCTCCAGGACCTGGCTTGAGGAACGAATATACAACTGCCAGGCCTGCGGGGAGACTGGCGCCTGGTAAAAATTCCAGCCTGCGCCATTATTCGCGTCGGCGCCGGAGTAGGGACCGGCCATAGATAGGGGCACCATGTAGTTTGGCGCGTTGGTGAGGGTAGTAGCCTCAACCCAGCACTCTGCGGAGAAGGGTAGTCCATTGGTGCCGTCGGCTGCGACCGGAGCCAGCAGCAGGCTTTGGGGAAGGGTCGCAACCCCGATGTCACTTAATCCGGCCGGACCAAAGGTGAAAAAGGCGGCGTTTGTGTCAATACCCGGCTGACCCAATTCCGGCGAAGGCGGCACCCCGTCGTTGTAAGTATAGGAGCCGTTCAAGGCATTCGATGACGAATCAATTAGCGTGCCGGCGCCCGCCGGTTCCTGCATCTGGTAGTAAGCGACGGGGCCGTCGGCCAGAATTGTGGCCGAGTAATTTGTGCCTGTGGCCTGGGCCGCGCCAATGGACGTGAGCAGCGCCGCCCCGGCCACGGACAGGCGTCGCAGAAACGAACAAGTCGTCAGTTGTCTGATTAATTTCATAGTTGGTCAGTTGATGTTTAAGTTTTATTTCCGAGAATGCGCCAGCCGGGTTTCTGCTGTCTCGCCTTTCTGACGCCGGGGATGTTTTATCACAATGAGATTTGAATGCAATAAAAATTATTACAAATTTTCTTGCGGCCATTTCCATGCTGGGATACGCTGGTGAAAACACTGGCATTGGCCGCGGAATAAGAACCGATATTTCTTGAAAAACCATTGTCTTTAGCGCGAAAAACAAGGATTCCGTGAGAACATGGCCCATAATCGTGGCGATCGGGGTGGCTTGGCTGGCAGCGGCAGGGGCCGTCCAGGCGCAGGCGTCCGCCTCGCGCCAAATCGTGACCCTCCGTGAGTTGAACGACCTGACGCCGGCCCAGGTTCTGGAGGGATTGCCGGTTCGCATAAAAGGTGTTGTGGTCTGTTATGATGCCGGATGGCACCAATTGTATGTCCACGACGATTCCGAGACCCTGTACTTTAACGCTGATGATTTCGCCGCTGAGCCGAAAAAAGGGCAAATCGTCGAGATAACCGGCAAGGCCCGCAGCACCAACGCGCTGGAAAACGCCAGGCTCACAATTGTTGGCCAGAGCGGCCTGCCCGCCGCCACGCCGCTGGAATTATCGGAATTGGGGCAGGACCACGGCGAATGGATCGAAATCCGTGGCAGGGTCCTGTCAACAGAATCAAGCCGGGGTCGTGTGGCGCTGCTGCTTTATGAGAAGGGACACGATTGCCTGGTTTACCTGCTGGGTTCCCCTCCCACCAATGATTTCAAACAATGGCTCAATTGCCGGGTCCAGGCGCGCGGCATCAACGCCAGCCGGATGTCAGGGGACCAGTTGGAATCGGGCCTGGTTTTTGTGCCGGGGGCCGACGAAGTTACGATTCTGGAACCGGCGGCCAATCCGTTGCAAATCCCGGTCGCGTCGATCGGTAGCCTGCTCAATCGCGAATTGGGTTCGTGGACCAATCAATGGGTGCATATCAATGGCTTGGTGGTGTCGTATCAACCGGGCCAATCCTTGACCGTCAAAGACCCCACCGGCGTGATTCGCGCGCGGGTAATTCAGTTGACAGAGATTCGCGGCGATGAGCGGGTGGACGTGCGCGGTTTCCTGGAAGCGGGCCGGGACGAGACGTTTCTTAACCACGCTTACTTTGAGGTGACGCAGCCATCGCCGGAGGTGGCAGCCTCATCGCCGCCGCTCGCGCTCTCCCAAGTGGCCCGCCTTCCCGCCGTTCTGACCCAGGTTTCGCAGATTCTGAAACTGCGCCCCGAGGAGGCGGCACAACATCTGGCCGTGCGGCTGCGCGGCGTCCTTACCTACGCCGATGCCGAATGGCGCAATGGATTCCTCCAGGACCGCGGCGATGCGATTTACGTGGACCTCGACCCGAGTCAAAAGAACTTGCAGGCGGGGCAATGGGTTGAATTGACGGGGCAAACCAGCCCGGGAGGATTTGCGCCCGAAGCGCTCAGCTCCGGCATCGAAGTCCTGGGCGTGACAAACCTGCCGGCGCCGGCGCAGGTGGATTTGGAAGATTTGGCCAACGGCCATTTCGATTCGCACTGGGTCGAGATGGAAGGACTGGTGCAACGGGTGGACGAGTTGTCGGGCCACGCGAGCTTGAGCCTGATGACACCCAAGGGACGATTTAGAGCCATCATCCCCGGCTTCGAGAACAAACCATTGCCAACCCATCTGATCGACGCGCTGGTGAGCGTGCAAGGGGCCTGCACTTCCGAATTGAACGCGCGCCGGCAACTCAGCGGCATAACGTTGCACGTTCCCAGCTTGGAGCAGGTCAAAATCCTCGAGCCTGCGCCCGCCGATCCATTTGCCATTGCCACAACGCGGATTGACGCGGTGGCCACGTTCGACCCCGATCGATTCGCGGGACGACGCATCAAGATTCAGGGTGTTGTGACGCTGCGGTTGACCGGGCAGGGATTCATTTTACAGGACGCCTCGGGCGGAATGCGCGTGCTCACGCGCCAGACCAATGAAGTGCAATCGGGCGACCTTGTCGAAGTGATCGGTTTTCCGGCCATCGGCAATTTTTCTCCATATTTGGACGAGGCAGTCTTTCGGGTGATTGGGAAGGGGCCGATCCCCGCCGCCAAGCCGGTGACGGCCGAGCAGATCCTGTTGCACGGAACCAATGACGGTCAAATCGTCACCATTGACGCGCGTCTGTTGCAAAGCGTCCCGCGCTCCGCCAATCCGCAACTGGTCTTGCAGGACGGGCCGATCATTTTTACGGCCCAATTGGAGACGCAAGGCCGCCGTCAGGAGGTTCCGGACTTGAAATCGGGCAGCCGATTGCGGCTGACGGGAGTTTGTTCCATTCGAGGCGGGGAAGGGCACGAGCCGCAGGCGTTTGGCTTGCTTCTTCGAAGTCCGGGGGACGCCCAGTTATTGGAAGCGCCGCCTTACTGGACGGCTGAGCGTTCCTTCGCTCTTGCGGGCGGCATGATGCTGGCGGTTTCCGCCGCCCTGGCATGGGTCGCGTTGCTGCGCCGCCAGGTCAGCAGCCAGACAATGCTCATCCGCCAAAAACTCGAGGACGAAGCGGCGTTGGAAGAGCGCTATCGCGAACTCTTCGAGAACGCCACCGACATGCTTTACACCCATGACCGGGAGGGCCGCATCACCTCTGTCAATCAAACTGGAGAGCGGCTTTTGCAAAGGTCGCGACGCGACCTGCTTGGCCGCAACATCCTGGATTTCGTGGCCGCCGAACAACGCGCTTCCGCGCGCCAATGGCTGGCCCGGTTGCTCCAGGGCGCCTCGATGCCCGATATGGAATGGGATGTCACCGCCGCCTCCGGGGAACGCATCAAGCTTGAAATCAGCGCCCGATTGATCCAGCAGGACGGCCACGAAGTCGAAGTGGAAGGGATCGCCCGGGACATCACCGAGCGCAAACGCCTCGAACGGGAGATTCTCGAAATTAGCAATCGCGAGCAGCGACGAATCGGCCACGACCTCCATGACGGGGTCTGCCAGCAACTGGCCGGCATCGCCTTTTTGACTTCCACGCTCGCGGAAGAATTGGCCGAGGAGGGCGCCGGTTCATCGGCCCAGGCCGAAAAAATCAGCGTCATGATCAACGAGGTCATTGACCAAACGCGCGGAGTGGCGCGCGGCTTGTTCCCGGTGCGCCTGGAGGAAAAGGGCCTGGTCGCCGCGCTGGACGAACTGGCCGCCAACGCGAGCGAAGTCTTCAAAATCCGCTGCAACTTCGTCGTGGATGGCCCGCCCCTGACGGTCGAAAACGAAATCGCGCTCCACCTGTATTATATCGTGCTTGAGGCGCTGGCCAATGCCGCCAAGCACAGCGGCGCTTCCAGCGTGGACATCTCCCTCCAACCATCCGGAGACCGCTGGCTCTTAAGCATCCGCGATGACGGGACCGGATTCTCGCTTCAGGTTCCCAATCACGACGGCATGGGCTTGCGCATTCTGAACTATCGCGCCCGGGTTATCGGCGCGACTTTGACCTTGCAGAGCCAGCCCGGTTCCGGCACCAGTGTCACATGCCTTTTTCTTCCGGTTTCGCGCGAAGGTCCGCGCGGCAGCTTCCCCCGGCGCCGTCGCGAGGAACGCAAACGCGCGGAACCCAACCAGCCCTGAGCACGTATGGGAAAATCAGCTCCAGAGAAGATGCGGATTCTAATCGTTGACGATCATCCGTTGTTTTGCGAAGGGCTCCGCCGCATGATCGACCGCCACCCGGCGCTGACGGTTTGCGGCCAGGCGCCGGACGCGGTCGCGGCCATGAAAGCCGTCGCCGAACTCAAGCCGGACCTCGCGCTGGTGGACATCTCGCTGGAAAAGACCAACGGGATCGATTTGATCAAAAGCCTCAAGGCCAAACACGAAGAGTTGCCCATTCTGGTGGTCTCCATGCACGACGAATCACTCTACGCCGAACGCGCCTTGCGCGCGGGCGCACAGGGTTACATCATGAAGAATCAACCCATCAAAATGGTCCGCGACGCCATTTTCAAGGTCCTTGCGGGCGATATTTTTCTGAGCGAGAAAATGTCCACCTCCGTCCTGGCGCGCCTGTTGCTGGGCAAGAAAGACGAGCCGGTTTCGTCCGTTGAAAAATTGAGCGATCGTGAATTGGAAGTTTTTCAAATGTTGGGCCACGGAAAATCCTCGCGCGAAATCGCCCAGGACCTCAACCTCACCATCCCCACCATTCATTCCTTCCGAAATCGCATCAAGGAGAAGTTGCAATTCAGGAACTCCACCGAACTCATGTTGCACGCCATGCAATGGGTGCGTGAACGGACGGCAGAGTGAACGCGCCTGAGCGCCATTGGAATTCAGACCGATCGCGCCGGCCCGGCGTCAGTTAGCTAAATTTCTTGCAACCGGCGACTTCAATTGGTGGAGCATGTGCTGCTCATTTTCGGTCCACTGGCTTTGCTGCATGACCTGGCTCACGGCTTGAGCCGTGACAGCGTCGTTTGCGGTGTGACGAACCGCCAGCACCCAACGATACGCGATTTCGTAGCGGTCCGGATCGCAGGCGGATGCTTTCTCAAGAAGGAGCACGGCCGTCTGCCAATCATCCCGACGGATGAATTGGTTGGCTTCGGCGAAAAGTTTTTGTGCTTCGGCCTGCAGTTGAGCGCGCGGCTTGCCTTTGATGGCCTGGCGCACCCGGGCGATTTGCCTAAAAATTCCCTTTTTTGGAAGCGCGGCGACCGGACCGTCAGCGGTCAGAATGGCTTCCCAGCACATTTCGGCATTGCCCCAATCTTCCCCCGCCAGTTTGAGCCAGCGGCGGTTGCGGTGAAAAGTTTCCTCGACTTCATGTATGCCTGGAGGGATTTCCTTGTGGGCCGCGGAATCGTCGCCCGTCGTCTGGAACAGAACCAGTTCATGACGAATCTCGACCTGCCGGGTGCCCGGGGTGAGCGGTTTATTGGAGGGTCGCTGATGTCCTTCCAGCAGGGCGAGGAGTTGCATAACCGCCAATTGCTGGTCCGTGATCTTGCTCAGTTCGATCAATCGAAGGAGTGTGGCCGTCGTTTCATCCACGCTGCCAAAGTGGTGGAGAAGTTTGGCCTTGATGAGAAGGGCTTCGTAGGTGGGCTTGTGCTTGGTGAGAAGTCCGTCCAACTCGGCAAGGGCTTCGACGTACTGATCCTTTTCGATCAAGCGCCGGACGGGCCGGAGAGCTATTTCCTCCTCCGTCGGAGTCCAATCGTACGCGTCCAGAAAGTTGGAAAGCACGGCCCCGCTGTGGTGGGCAATGCTCGGGGCCACCAACAAGACCAAAAAGAACAACACCGCCAGGAAGCTGGCAAATCCCCCCACGCCTCCAATGCCCGAACAATAAACACACATGACCAGCAAGCCGGGGATTAACACAAGCTGGGCGAGGCGCATGGCGCGCATTTCCGGCGCGCGACTGATGAAGTGAGCAATCACCACCCCGGCGACCGCCGCAAGGATGTAAGAGAGGACCGAGCTCATGTGGCGGACTGATTACAGGTTATTACCTGTCGGCGGCCAGAACCGGAAACTCAATCAGACTCGCGTTCTGCGGAGTGTGCCATATGCGCTGAATGGCTTTGACATAGCTTTCCGGTTTGGCGTACATGATGTTCGTCACGTAGGT
The DNA here is from genome assembly GCA_035511075.1 of Vulcanimicrobiaceae bacterium. GTDB lineage: Bacteria > Verrucomicrobiota > Verrucomicrobiia > Limisphaerales > Palsa-1400 > DATAUD01. The sequence goes on along the minus strand of DATKFW010000026.1, from coordinate 1,994 downwards.
TTGCGGGTTGCGGTCGTACAGCGGGAACCAACTTGACTGAATCTGCACCATTATGCGATGACCCGGCAGGAACATGTGGCACACATTGGGCAAACGCAGGCGATAGGCCAGCACCTCGCCGGGCGTGATCGCCTGCGGATTTGCCGGGTCCTGCCGGTAGCGGCCGCGCAGAATGTCCGCCGAAAGCATCTGTTGGTAGCCACCGAGTTTAGGATGGTCGGGAACCTCGTCGGGCCAGACGTCGATGATCTTCACCACCCAATCGGAGTCGCTTCCGCTGGTGGACGCAAACAACCGGGCGATCGGCTCGCCGGCAACCCGCAGCGGCTCGTCGAGAGGTTCGGTCTCGTAAACCAAAACGTCCGGACGCGAAGCGGCGTGGCGTTGGTCGTCAACGAGCCATTCACCCCACGTCGAGTCCGCCGCGGAACTGGACAGCGTAGGTCTTTGCCGGTACGGAACCGGTTTCGCGGGGTCAGAGACATATTCGTCAAATTCGATGCTCGAAGCCGCCGGCTGCTCGAAGCCGAGCCGGCCGCCGGCCAGTAGATAAAGGTTGCGCGCCTGATCCGGGCAACCTTCGGCACACGAGCGCGGCCAGGCGTCGTAGCGATGCCACTGGTCAGCTCCCGTCTCGTAAACAAGGACGCGCGGCGTTTCAGGCGTCGGCGCGTCCTTAAGATAATGGTCCAGGAAAGGCTGCATCACTGTGCGCCGGAACCATGTCGCCGTGTCGCCTTCGAACTGAATCTCGCCAATGCCGCGACCCTCGCGCCTTCCCTGTCCGTGATTCCACGGACCGAGGACGAGATGCACGAACTTGCCGTCAGGATCCTTCGGCGCCAGCGCTTTGTAGAGAGCGGGGCCGCCGTAGATATCCTCCTGATCGAAGAGGCCGTCGACGATCAGCATGGGTACCTGTAGCGGCTCTTTGGCCAGCAGCTTGTCAACAGCCTGGTCCTGCCAGAACGAGTCGTACGCTGGATGGGCGGCGATGGCGCGCCAGAAGCCAAGCTGTTCAAGCCCCCGGGATTCCGCCATGGCGCCTGCGGAGCCGGCTCGGAGGTACTCATCGTAAGTATCGCGAGTGCCGGACCACCACGTGTCCTCGTTCTTTCGGGTCGCCTCCTGGTCATAGATGTAACCGAGCGAGCCGTCCTGACGAAAGGCGCCGTTATGGAACCAGTCGTCCCCGATCCAGCCGTCCACCATTGGCGCAAATGGCACCGCGGCCTTCAGGGCCGGATGTGGATGGACCGTTGACATGACAGTTGTATAGCCCTCGTACGAGCCGCCGATCGTGCCTACGCGCCCATTGGATTCGGGCACGTGTTTCACCAGCCATTCGATTGTGTCGTAAGTGTCGGTGGCGTGGTCGACCTCAGTGGAGTTGAGCGGACCCCTGAGCGGCCGCGTCATCACATAATCTCCCTCCGACCCGTATTTGCCGCGCACGTCCTGGAACGCAATGATGTAGCCCGCTGCCACCGCGGTGTCGTCCATTTGCGGAACCACCGCGGCCAGATGCGGACTGTTAAAGCGCAGGACCCGCGCCGACGAATTGTACGGCGTTCGCGTCAGCAATATCGGCGCGCCTGAGGCGCCTTTGGGCACCAGGATGAACGTCTTCAACTTCACGCCGTCGCGCATCGCAATCATCTCCTCGCGCTTGACGTAATCGAAGGTGTTGGTCCGGGCGTTGAACGTGCTTGGCGTGTCGCTGGCCGTGTTTGCCGCGACTTCGTCGGCGCGCGCGTCTCCGTGAGAGACGATGACGCAGGCCATTGTAAGAGCCGCTACGAACTGGCCCAGGATTCCAAAATTATTTTTCCGGGCGCCGATTTGGTTCCGCCGTTGTTTTTCGTTCGTCATCGGGGCAAGAGTAACACCAAGGACGAAAGTCAGGCAAGCAGCCTCAAACGCGGGAGACGTGCCGGTACGACGGGACTCGCGCGGCCAGGCGCGATCGCGGAATGGCCATCGTGTTAGTGGGT
>DATKFW010000025.1:0-2271 GCA_035511075.1 Vulcanimicrobiaceae bacterium | reverse complement strand
GAGGGAGCCTTGAAAAGATAGTTGGTGCTGATCTCGAATTCCTTCACCACGCGCAAGCCGTTGGCCAAGGTCTTCTCGGCCCGGATGGTGTCGCCGGCGCGAGTCAGCGCGAAGTCGCCGTCTCCCTCCAGTTGGTGGCCCATCACCGCCAGCACGGGCAGCGGGGCGTCAATATTCAAACCGGCCAATTGGTTGGATTCCGGGGCGGCCTGACCCGGCGGCCGGATCACCGCCAGATAACGTGTCAAATCCACGTTCTGTATGCCCCCGCCCCGCGAGGTAAAATGCCAGATCAGGTCCGCGTTGGAAACGGTCAGAATCTGTGCCGGCGTCGAAGGCTCCGTCCGCGCCGCAGCCGCCGGCTCAGGCGCGGCGGACGAGGCCGCAGACGCCGGGACATTGTTCGGCGCCGGCTCGGAATTGGTGGTATGCGCCAGGGCCGCCGGCACGGGTCTAGGCGGGAAAAAATGGTCCACCACCGGGGTCAGCAGGAAATACAGGCCCACGGCCGCAGCCAGAATAATGATCGATTTACGATCCATGACGCATTCCCCATTTCCGAACTTTCAATCGTGGCCGCTTCCATTGCAACGGGCTGGCCGGCGGCGGGTCTTCCCCGGCATGGCCCCACGGATGGCAGCGGCCCAACCGGCGCAATGCCAGCCAACCGCCGAGGAGCGCGCCGTGAAGCTGCACCGCCTCGAGAGCGTATTGCGAACAACTGGGCGTAAACCGGCAGCGCGCCGACGGTCCCAAAACCGCCACCAGGACCGGCGACACGATCGCCTGGTAAAGGCGGACGAGAAGAATCAAGGCATGTTGAGCTATATTCATTGGCCAACAAGGTCAAGCCGTGCCTGGCGCAGCACTCGCATCAGGTCTAATTCCACGTCTGCCAGCTTTTTGCCCGCGATGGATGGGCGGGCGACCAGCACCAAATCCACCGGCCGGGCCAGTTCGCGCTGGTGCAGACGGAAGCATTCGCGCAGCAGGCGGCGGGCGCGGCTGCGGACGACGGCGCCGCCGATCTTCTTGCTCGTCACGACCCCGAGGCGGCTGGTGTGGCCGGGCGGGCGCGGGAGCACGTTGGCAATGAGGCAGCCGATGACCAGGCGCCGTCCTTCCGCCTTGGCGCGGGCGAATTCGCCCGGCCGTTTCAGGCGGCTGGAACGGGGAAAGGGCAGGCGCGAGGGAGGCGATCCGGCCATGCGAGTCAAACCGGGGTCAGGCGATGGCGTCCGGCGCGGCGGCGATTACTCAGAGTGGCGCGGCCGCTTTTGGTGGAATTGCGCTTCAAAAAGCCATGCTGGCGTTTGCGCCGGATTTTCGACGGTTGATACTGACGTTTCATTTCATTATTAGATTTAAGACAGACGTTGCCAACATTCTCCGGGGAGCAACCCCCCTCCCGCGGCGAATCCGCGATTCGGAGTGTGAGAAGATAGCGGCTGAACCCTAGGTGTCAACCGCGCAAATTCATAAAATGGCCCTTCATCTTAGGCTTTATCGTAATCGCAACGCCTTTTGATCCTAACCTGCTGCACCGTATGTCCAAACGGTGGCCGTGGATCCCAATACTCCCACCACGCTGTACGCTGGGACGGAAGATTACGGCCTCTACAAAAGCAGTGATGGCGGCAATGCCTGGAACGCCATGACAGGGCTTGCCAATAACGACGTATTGGTCCTGCTGGTCGATCCGCAAAATCCTTCAACTGTCTATGCCGGGTGCGACAACTTATTCACTCCTGAGCATGGAAGCCCCGTTCTTTGAACGGGGTTAGAGAAAGAGCTATGCTGAAAACGAATCTGCCCATGAGCATCCTTTCTGAGCGTTGTCCCACAACGAAACAGAAAGGAAGAGAACATGAGCAGATTCAAAAAACTATCGCATACGATTTGGCATTGCGAGTACCACATCGTGTGGGTGCCAAAATATCGTTACCGGGTGATGGAGGGGAAGATAAAAGAGGAGGTGGAGTCGTGTGTGCGGGAGCAGAGTCGGCAGATGAGTTGCGAGGTGCAGGAGATGAACGTGCAGGTGGATCATGTGCATATGATCGTGCCAATACCGCCGAAGCTGTCGATCTCCGAATACATGGGGCGGTTGAAGGGCAAGAGCGCGATCCGGGTATTGAGCGTATTCCGGGATTTGCGACGGCACCGTTTCTGGGGCAATCACTTCTGGGCGCAAGGGTACTGCGTAGGGACGGTGGGGTTGGATGCCGAGATGATACGGAAGTATGTAAAATGGCAGGAGAAGGCGGAACA
>DATKFW010000024.1:0-40240 GCA_035511075.1 Vulcanimicrobiaceae bacterium | reverse complement strand
GCGTAAACAATTGTGTGGCCGGCACCAGTTGCGCGGCGCCGTTGTGGGCGGGATTTACCGCGCTGGTGAAACGAACGCAGAGCTGTACAATCCCGCGACCGGAACATGGATCCTGACAGACCCAATGAACGTCGCGCGGTTCAATCACACAGCGACTCTTCTGCCAGACGGAGTGGTGCTGGTTGACGGCGGTGACAATGGTGGCGAGGGGATCTCCGATGCGGAACTTTATGATCCAGGCACCGGGACATGGACGACAACGTGCTCGCTGAACGCCGCGCGATGGGGGCAGTCGGCGACATTGCTGCCGGACGGGTCGGTGCTAACGGCAGGGGGCTACTCTGGAAGCGCCTCTCTTCCAAGCTCGGAGCTATCCCCGGCTCCCCTCCCAGACACAGAGTTTCTTTACGGCAGTTCGATGACTCCTGCGCGTTCCGTTCATACGGCAACATTGCTGCCCGACGGCTTGGTGCTTGTCGCCGGGGGGTACAATTACCCGATGCTGTCCCTTTCGAACGCGGATTTGTACAATCCTGGCACTGGGATGTGGACGAACACCGGATCCTTGAACACGGCGCGAGACTTTCATACGGCGACATTGCTGCCCAACGACTTGGTTCTCGTTGCGGGAGGCCTCGATACGACAGAGGGGGAAGGCGTTACACTTTCCTCCGCGGAGCTTTATAGTCCAGTCACAGGAGTATGGACAGATACCGGTTCGCTGAACACCGACAGAGTGTGGCACACATCGACGTTACTCCCCGATGGCTTGGTGCTTGTCGCCGGAGGCGAGAGCGGGAGCGGTGTCACTCCCAGCGCCGAGTTGTACAACCCGGCCACGGGAATGTGGACGAACACCGGTTCGCTGCACACCGCGCGGCTATACCATACCGCCACGCTGCTGCCAACCGGTTTGGTGCTTGTCGCCGGGGGTGAAGACACGACCGGTTACACTGCCAGCGCGGAGTTGTACTATCCGGCCACGGGAATGTGGACGAACACCGGTTCGCTGTACACCGCCAGAGCGTGGCATACGGCGGCATTACTCCCCAACGGCTTAGTGCTGGTCGCCGGAGGTGAGAACAGGAGCGGTATTATTCCCAGCGCTGAGCTGTACAACCCGTTCACGGGAATGTGGACGAACACCGGTTCGCTCTACACTGCGCGCGAATATCATACATCGACGCTGCTCCCTACCGGCTTGGTGGTTGTCGCCGGAGGCTATGACGGCGACGGTGCTCTGGCCAGCGCGGAGTTATACAACCCGGCCTCGGGAATGTGGAGCACAAACGTCGGCTCGCTGAATACCGGGCGCTATTATCACACCGCGACGTTGCTGCCCAGTGGTTTTGTGATCGTCGCGGGAGGCAACGACACAGACGGCGATTACCTTGGCAGCGGAGAGTTGTTCTATCCGTAGCGACTCATAGAAATGTGAAAGAGAACAAACAATTTTCACGAACTACGGATGGCGGCATAAGTGATTGTGGGCCGCCAAGGTCGTCCGGCGGGGTGCGGCGGGCAGTCCTCTGCCCGCCCGTCCACAACATTTGACGACCTCAAGTATATGAGAAGCGTATGGCCATTGCTGTTAGGTTTGTTGCTTTTTGCCCCTCCGGCGGCGCATGCCCAGTCCTACTCCCCACCGTACTACTACACCGTCAATCCTGACGGTACCGTTACGATCACGGGATATGACGGTCCGGGTGGCGCTATAAACATTCCCGGCAGCATCGCGGGCCAGTCCGTAACCAGCATCGGAGAGTGGGCTTTTTCTGACAACATTGATCTGACCAGCGTTACAATTCCCAACAGCGTCACCAGTCTCACAAACGACATGTTCGCGGGCGACGCCGGCTTGACTAGTGTCACGATCCCCAATAGCGTCACCTCCATTGGGGGAGCGGCTTTTGCCGAGTGTAGCAGTTTGACGGGCGTTTCCATCCCGAACAGCGTCACTGATATCGGATACGATGCGTTCAGTGATTGTACCAGCCTGACCACTATCACGATCCCAACCAACGTCACCAGCATCGCCAATTCCCTTTTCTGGGAGAGTGGCCTGACTAATATCGCGATCCCCAAGAGCGTAACTAATATCGCTAACTATGCATTCTGGTATTCCAGCAACCTAACCAGCGTAACGATCGGCAGTGGCGTCACCGGCATTGGCATCCAAGTGTTTTCATTTTGTCCCAGCCTGACGGCGATCAACGTGGACACCAACAACCTCGCCTACATGAGCGCTGACGGCGTCCTGATTGACAAGAGCCAGAGCACGCTCATCCAATACCCGGAGGGCAATGCCGCAACCTCTTATACGATCCCCAACAGCGTCACAGACATCGGAAACTGGGCCTTCCTGAGTTGCGCCAACCTGCGCAGTGTCACCATTGACAACAGCGTCACCAACATCGGATATGAGGCATTTTGCTTCTGCAACGGCCTGACCAACATCACGATCCCCAATAGCGTCACCAGCATCCAAGGGGAAGCTTTTTCCAACTGCGGCGACCTCGCCAGCGCCATCATCGGCGAAAATGTCGGCAGCATTGAGTATGCAACTTTCGCCGAATGCAGCAACCTGAATAGCGTCGTCATCGGCGGCGGCGTCACTGCCATAGGAGATCTGGCTTTCTATTTTACCAGCCTGACTGGTGTGACCATCCCCAATAGCGTCACCAGCATCGGACAAGCCTCCTTCGACGGCACCAGCCTGACCAATCTCACGATTCCCGACAGCGTTGGGAGCCTCGGCTACCAGGCCTTCGCCGGCTGCACTAACCTGGAGAACCTCAGTATTGGCACCGGCGTCACTAACATCGACGAGGAAGCATTCATCGGCTGCTCCAGCCTCACGACCGCCAGCATCGGAAGCGGGGTGACGAACCTGGGATACGCCGCGTTCGGGTCTTGTTCGGAATTGGCCGCCGTCTATTTCAAGGGCAACGCACCTAGTGCCGATGCGACCGTATTCTCAGGCGATCCAGCCACGGCCTATTATTTGCGTGGCACAACCGGCTGGACTGACTTCTCCACCAGCACCGGCATTCCAGCGGTGCTCTGGAACCCGGTGATTGAGGCTGGCGGCGCCAGCTTTGGCGTGCAGAGCAATCAATTCGGTTTCAACATCACCGGCACAACCAATATTCCCATCGTGGTGGAAGCCTGCACGAATCTGGCCCAACCGGTTTGGGTGCCCTTGCAGAGCATGACATTGACCAACGGTTTGGTGCATTTCAGCGAACCCGTGCAATCCGCCACCCCCGCCCGCTACTACCGCATCAGCGCGCCATGACCGATTGGAATGGACAGCATTTCCGATCGTTTGCGGAGAAAAAATTCCATTCATTGACAAACGGCGGCAATCCTTCAACCCTTTCCCTCTTATGGAAAAAATCGGATTTGTCGGCGTCGGCAGGATGGGCGCAAATATGGCGCGCCGCCTGAAGGAACAAACGTACGTCATCGCGGCCGTCCATGATGTCAACCAGCAGGCCGCGCAGGCCCTGGCGCAGGAATTGGGGGCCGAAGCCTGCGCGGACTTGAAGCAGGTCACCAAATTGTCGGATGTCATCATCACCGTTGTTTCCGATGACAAGGCCATGAAGAGCATTTACCTGGGAGGATTGCTGGCGCGCAGCCGGGGCAAGTTGTTTATTAATTGCGCGACCGTTTCGCCCTCGATACATATCTGGGTCGAGCGAAAGGCGACCCAAACCGGCGCGCAATCTCTGGAGGCCTGCATGGCCTCCAGCATCACCCAGGCGCGCGAGGGAACGCTTTACCTCATGTGCGGCGGCAGCGAGGAAGCGTTCAATCGCGCCAAACCGATCCTGGAACGGCTGGCGGGGTCGATGCGATACATCGGCGGGTCCGGCAAAGCGGCGGAAGTCAAGGCGCTGGTGAATATGGTGATGAATATCAATACGGGCGGGCTGGCCGAGGGCCTTGGATTGGGCGCGGCGCTGGGCCTGGACCTGACCATGTTGCGCGAAGTGTTTTCACAAACGGGCGCCAACTCACGCGTCCTGCAAACCGATGGCGAAGACATGCAAAATCGCGAGCACAGTTGTTTTTTTTCCGCCGCGCACGCCGCAAAGGATTCGGGCATCGCGCTGCGCCTGGCGCGCGAGCAGGGATTGGACGCGCCCCTGGCCGCCGCGACCAAAAAACAATACGACAAAATGGTGGCCGAGGGTTTGGGCGACTTGGACAAATCGGGCATCGCGGAATTGACTTTCAAAGGACGGCGCCCGCCCAAGGCGACTCCTTGATGAACAGCGCGAGAATCCGTCGCTGGGTATAAGTCGGGGCGCCGCGTGTCGCCACAGGCGAGTTGGCCGGCGCGAACAAGTTGTGAGCATTGCGTCACCTCCCCGAAACACGACTCGCAACGTCATCGGCGTCTTTGTGGCCGACGGAGTGGATCTGGATTTCAAACGCCTCGACCGTCACACCTTTGTCTCTTCAAGCTGCGGCTTGTGCGGCAAGATCAGCCTCGACGCCGTGCGCCGCCGTTTCGCCCCGATAGTCAGCGGGGTCCGCATGGATGCCCCCGTGCTCGCGCAACTGCCGGACAAGTTGCGCGCCCAACAGACGGCATTTGCCCGCACCGGCCGGTTGCACGCCGCGGGGGTTTTCGATTTGGATGGAAAACTGATCGTTTCGCGCGAGGACATTGGACGGCACAACGCGGTGGATAAGGACCTTGGGCATGGGTTGTTGAACGGATTGCTGCCCTACGACCGGCACGTTCTCATTGTCAGCGGTCGGGCGTCGTTTGAAATTAGGCGAAAGGCGCTGGCTGGACGGTTGCCGATTATTGCCGCGGTGTCGTGCCCGTCGAGCGTGGCCGTCGAATTTGCCAAAGCCAGCCGCCAGACCCTCGCCGGTTCGTACGCGGCGACCGGATGAACGTCTATGCCGAAGCAAAACGGATTATTCCGCCCGTGGGCAAAAGTTAACTGCCGAGCCGTTCGCGCCAATAACCTGGACCTCGCTTCATGTGCATCAGGGCGACAATCCAAATGAAATCGGGCTTGTCGAGAAAAATGACCGCGTAGGGAAAATCGCGGCTGAAATGTCTCCGCGCGGGCGGATCAAATCTGCGGAAACGATTCGGGGCGGCGCAGATTTCGAGAAACAAACGCTCCATCTCGCGGTAGAAGCGCTGGCCAAGTTCGGGAGAAACTTCGGAGTAATAACGGATCGCCCCAGCGAATTCTTCATCGGCTTCGGGATGAAGCAAATGGTTCACAAACCGGCGATTGTGCGCGCGCGCGCCAGCGATTCTTCGAGCGGAACACCTTTGACTTTTCCCGATTGAATTTCGGCAATGCGTCTATCTATTTCAGCCTTCCAAGCAATTGCAACGGATGGTTCGACGCTGCCATGACGCGCTGCCATGATGCGGTCCATCAATTCGGCCACAACGTCGCCCGGCATTTCACGGGTTTCTTCGACGATTTGATCAAGCGAAATCGGCACGATTTGATTCTGGCTGACGAATCGAGACTTAACAAGCGCAAATCCCTTCCAGAATCTTTTTCCTGATCCATATTCTGGTCAGACGGGCATGCCGCTTCCGCTTCATTGATGGACTAGGGTCTTCCGCCCGGCAAACGTGGAGGGCGCCTCGATGTGTTGCTGACATCGCGGGCAGTTAAACTTCATGGTCTTCATTCTGATCCTTTCGATTTTTGGGTTGGCGTTTCCACGAGTTCAAACACGACGATAGCCTGAGAACAACTGCCCTCGGCAACTGACCTATTTGGATTGCTTGCTAAAAACCCGGCCCGCTTCCACGAGGTTTTCTTTTGAACCGATGTCAAACCAAATGCCGGGAACGCGCCACGTATAGACCGGGGTGCGCGTGTAAAGCCATTGCACCAAACGGCCGGGCTGGTCCGGGTTGTTCTTCTCGGCGATGTATTGGTGAATCAACGGCAGCGTCGATCTGGGATAATAGTAGAGCGCGATGCCAGTCAAACTGTTGGTGGGATTTTTCGGTTTCTCCTCAAACACGGTGATTTTGCCGGACCCGTCCAATGTGATCGAGCTGTACTTCTTAATTTCCTCCAGGCTGCCGACGTCATAAACCGCCAGCACCGGCGCTTTCCTTTGGCGGCAAACCGCGCCGAAACCTTCCAGCGTCTCGCTGAAAAGATTGTCCCCCGCAACGACGATCAAATCGTCGTCGATTTTTTCCCGCGTCAACACCAGGTGAATGTCGCCGATGGCGCCGAGTTTGTTGCTGTCATCGGTGGAGCCGTCGTTGACGATTGTGAAATCCAATTTGGATTTGGTGGCGCGATAGCGATCGGCCCACTCTTGGAATTGGCCCGCGAATTTCGCGTTGGTCACAACGTACACGCGGTCGATGCCGCCAATGGGCGCGATGTTATCCAGCACGTAGTCGATCATCGGCTGGCCCGCCACGTCGAGCAGCGGCTTGGGCTGGGTCAGCGTCAATGGATAAAGGCGGGTTGCGTACCCCGCCGCAAGAATTAGAACCTTCATATTTTTTCAGACTGATTTTCAAACAAGCTGGGGGCGATTCTTTTGGCCAGCGCCTCGGACCGATCAAATATCTGCCGGCTGGACTCACAATTCAAGGCGAAGTCCGCAAGCTGTCGGGCGTCATCCATCTTGAGGCGGCGAATAAGGTACTTGACGTGCGGCAATAACGGAGGCGCCATGCTCAACCCCGTCACCCCAAGGCCCAGCAGTAGCGGCGTCAACAACGGGTCCCCGGCCATTTCCCCGCAAACACCGCACAAGATGTTGTTGCGCTCGGCCGCTTCCGCGGACCATTTAATCAGCCGCAAGACAGCCGGATGGGTCGGCTCATAAAGATGCGCGATGCGCTCGTTCAAACGATCTACCGCCAGCGCGTATTGAATCAAGTCATTGGTTCCGAGGCTGAAAAAACTGACGCGGCGCGCCAGCATATCAGCCGCCACGGCGGCGGAGGGAATTTCGATCATGATGCCGATCTCAATGTCTTGATCGAAGGGGATATTCTCCGCGCGCAATTCGCTTTTGTATAACTCGACGAATGCATTTGCCTTTTCGACCTCGGCAAAGGAGGAAATCATCGGATACATGATCTTTACGTTTCCTTCCACGCTGGCCCGCAGGATGGCGCGCAGTTGCGAGCGGAAAATTGCCCTTTCTTCCAGGCAGTACCGGATCGCCCGCCATCCCAGAAACGGGTTCATCTCCGCGGGAATTTGGAGGTGCGAAGGGGATTTATCGCCGCCCAGGTCCAGGGTGCGGATGATCACCGGGCTTGGCTTCAGCCCGGCCGCCACCTGACGGTACGCCTGAAATTGCTCCTCCTCCGTTGGCAATGTGTCCCGGTTGAGAAATAAATATTCCGTCCGAAATAGGCCGACGCCCTCCGCCCCAAAATGCAGGACGGCCTGGACATCGCCGGTTTGCTCGATATTTGCGGAAAGAAAGATTTTCTTTCCGTCCAGCGTGATCGCTTCCAGGCCTTGAATCGCCTGAAGTTTCTCCTCGATGGACGCGTGACGGCGGAGCAACTGGCCGTATTCGAACAGTGTCTGGTCGGTTGGATTGACGATCAGCGAGCCGTTGTACCCATCGAGCAGAGCGTGCGAGCCGGTCTTGAGTTTTTTGGCCACGCCTTTGAGGCCCACAATGGCCGGGACCTGAAGCGAGCGGGCCATGATCGCGGTGTGCGAGGTCTTGCTGCCAACGTCGGTGGCGAATCCCAGGACCAGCTTCCGATTCATGATCGCCACTTCGGACGGCGCCAAATCGTCGCTGACAACGATGCACGGCTCGGTGAGATTTTGGAGATCCGGGTGGGTGCCGTGGCCCATCAGATTGTTCATGATGCGCAAAGTCACATCGCGCATGTCCGCCGCCCTCTCGCGCAAATAAGCGTCGTCGATCGCGCTCAGGGTGGCCGTGTATTTATCCGCGAATTCATGGAAGGCGGCCTCGACATTGATTTTCTTGGTGTAGATCGCGGCATTGACCGATTCGATCATGGTGGGGTCTTCGAGCACCAGCAGGTGGGCGTCGAAAATGCTGGCCTCCTGGGCATCGAGCGCTTCGCTGACTTTGTGTTGGACCTCCAGGATTTGTTTCCGCGTCAGCAGCAGCGCCTGTTCGAATCGGTGTACTTGCGCGGGCAACTCCGGTTCGGCGACGTCGTATTTGGGGACTTCAGCCTGGGACTTGTGGAGCACATATATCTTGCCCTGGCAAATGCCGGCGGAAACAGGAATCCCCTTATAAATGCGCTCTCCCGTTTGCGCTTGGTCTGTCATACAGAATAGTTGCCGCGATTGAACGCCGATGCAAGTTATTGTTGGGAAAACCTCTATTATCATAGCGGGTTCCGCCCCGGAATCAACTGCGTTTTCTCCGCCATTGAACGTTGATTTCCCACCCCAGGCGCGTTATGGTGGCCGCCGAATTGAACCCGAACGAACAGCCATGAAGAAAAACGTTTCGTCCTCTCGTTCCGGCTTGATGGCAGCGGGCAATTGGATCATTGACCAGGTCAAGATTATCGATGTTTACCCCCAGCGCGATCAGTTGGCCAACATCCGCGCCCAATCCCAGGGCACCGGCGGCTCCCCCTACAACGTTCTCATCAGCCTGGCACGGTTGCAGGCCCCCTTTCCACTCTGGGCCGCCGGCCTGGTAGGGCACGACGATTTGGGCCGGGTGATTCTTGAAGATTGCCGGCGTCACACCATCGACACCCGGCATCTGGAGTCCACTCCCCTTGCACCGACCTCGTACACCGATGTGATGACCGAAGCCCCGGGAGGCCATCGTACTTTCTTTCATCTTCGCGGCGCCAATGCGCTCTGGACCGGCGCCGGCTTGAATTTTCAAAAGATCAAAGCCCGCATCTTCCACCTGGGCTACCTGCTGCTGCTGGACGCCTTGGACGCGGCCGACCCAAAATTCGGCACCAAAGCCGCGGCGTTGTTGCGTGCGGCCCAGCAAGCCGGCCTCAAGACCAGCGTCGATGTTGTAAGTGAAGACAGCGACCGTTTTGGGCGCATCGTTCTGCCCGCTGTCAAGTTCGTCGATTATTGCATCCTCAATGAAGTCGAGGCCGGCAAAACGACCGGTTTCAAAATCCGCGAATCCGACGGCGCGTTAAATACCGTTTCACTTCGCCACGCTGCCGGTTCGCTCCTGCAAGCCGGCGTGCGCGAATTGGTCGTCATTCATTTCCCTGAAGGCGCTTTTGCCCGCACGCGCAAAGGCGAGGACTTCTGGCAATCGTCTCTGAACCTTCCCGCCAAACACATCGCCGGAACGGCGGGCGCCGGCGACGCCTTTGCCGCCGGAGTTCTTATGGGATTGCACGAAGGATGGGAGTTGCAACGGTGCCTTTTGACTGGGGTTTGCGTCGCGGCCGCTTCATTGTCCCACGCAACGTGCACACACGGTGTGAAGTCCCTGCCCGCCGCCCTGAAGCTGGCCCGCAGATTCGGCCACCAGCCATTGCTCCATCCCCGGGCTTAAGCCCGTTCCATGTATTTGCCGGTGCGCGTGTCAACCTTGATCTTCTCTCCCGTCTTGATGAACAAGGGCGCCTGAACGGTAATGCCGGTTTCCAGCACAATCGGCTTCTGCACGTTGTTTGAAGAATCCCCCCGGATGCCTTCCGGAGCGTCAGTCACGGCCAGCACCACGCTGGAGGGCATCTCGATGGAGACCGCCTTGTCGTCCACGAACGTGACGGTCACGGTGCCGTTCTCGACCAGGTAGTTCTTGGCGTCTCCCACGATCTCCGGCGGGAGCGACGTGGTCTCGTATGTTTCCGGGTCGGAAAAGACGAAATCATCCCCATCTTTGTAACTGAAATCCATTTTCCGCGTCATCATCGGCACGACTTCGATCTTTTCGGTCGAACTGAAACGGACGTCGGATGCCTTGCCGCTGCGGATGCTGCGAAGGGTGGCCTGCACAAAGGCCCGGAGGTTGCCGGGCGTGCGGTGTTGAGTGTCCAGGACCACGGCAATGTCACCATTGTAATTGATTGCCATGCCTTTGCGTAAATCGTTTGCTGATGCCATAAAAAATCTTCTATCCCCCGCCACCCATATCATATAAGACAGCGAGGGGCCGGAGTGTACCAAAGGTGTGGCGGAATGCAAGTCTCTAAATTGAAACCGCGAATTCCATCGGCGGCGCTGGATATCACCTGTGGAGTCTCAACGCCCGATTTGAACATCAGTTTCCGTCACCAAAACTTCACACGCCAAAAGCTTGTCCTTGCCCGGTGCGTTTGGATAATGCGTTTGATGCGAAGATTAATTGCCATTGGATGTTCGGTTCTTCTGTGTCACCTGGCCGTTGCGGCGGGCAAAGCGACTCACGTCGTCCTCATCGTTTGGGACGGCATGAGGCCGGACTTTGTCACCCAGGAAAACGCGCCGACTCTCTTTGAAATGTCACAGCAAGGCGTGACGTTCCTTCATCATCACCCCGTTTATGTCAGTTCCACCGAAGTCAACGGCACGGCGCTGGCCACCGGCATGTACCCGGGCCAAAGCACCATCATTGCCAACGTCGAATTTCGGCCCTCCATCGATCCGCTGGAACCAATCGCGACCCAATCCCTTGCGGCCGTTCGCAAAGGGGATCTGCTGTCGCATAACAATTATCTCGCCTTCCCGACCGTTTCGGAAATCCTGCACGAGAACGGCCTCCGCACCGCCGTGACAGGAAGCAAGGTGGTTGCCTTGCTGCACGATCGCGCGGCGCGCGACGACGGCGCGCTGGGCGTAACGCTGTTTGAGGGTGAGACATTGCCGCCGGGCGTGAAACAGGAGCAGGTGGCAGCGCTGGGCCCATTTCCTCCGGCGGCAACCACCAAAACCAACATCGATCAATGGACAACGAGCGCTTTAACCACCCAGCTTTGGAAAGATGGCGTGCCACCCTATTCACTGCTCTGGCTGGCCGAACCTGATTATTCCCAGCACCGGTACGGACCTGGCGCGCCCGATCCATTGCTGGGCATCAGGAACTGCGATCATGTCCTGGCCCGCGTGCTCCAGGCGCTCAAGGAAAAAAACGTCGCCGACTCGACTGATGTCATTGTGGTTTCCGATCACGGTTTTTCCACAATCCAGAAATACATTGACGTCGCAGCGACGCTTAAAGGCGCCGGGTTGCGCGTTTTTGAGAGGTTTCCCTCTGACAATCCCGCTCCGGGCGACATCATGGTGGTCAGCGTTGGCGGCGCAGTACTGTGTTATGTCACTGGCCACGACGAGCGTCAAACTGAGGACGCAGTCCATTGTTTGCAAGCCCAGCCCTACACAGGCGTCATCTTCACTCGGACGGCCATGGCGGGAACCTTCCCGCTCTCTTCAGCGCATATCGACTCCCCCTATGCGCCCGACATTGTCGAAGTCCTGCGATGGACGACCAACGCGAGTAACTACGGCGCTCCCGGGATGATTTACTGCGACGCGTCCTCCGGCGTTCGCAACAAAGGCTCGCACGCGACACTTTCGCCAACTGAAATGCACAACACCGGGATTGCTTTTGGGCCGGATTTTATTCCTGGGATGCGCGATACCATGCCGACCGGCAACATCGACATCGCGCCGACGATTCTTTGGATATTGGGTGTCCAACCGAAACAAAAGATGTCCGGCCGCGTGCTGTCGGAGGCGCTCAACGGTTCCGCCCCTCCCGTCGGCGCCGTCCAAACCCATCATGAAGAAGCGTCCTGGCAGGGTGACGGCTTTGTCTGGCGGCAGTATTTGGACATATCGCAAGTCGATGGAGTCACGTACTACGACCAGGGCAACGGCAGCCAGGACCCAGTCCAATCGGCCGGCAAATGACCAGCACCCCGGACCGTTTCCCAGGATTGCTCGATTCAAATGGTTGAAAAATGCCTCGCGGCAGTCGAAGTTGCTGTGGTAAAGTTCGCGGACTTGTGAATTGTTATAAATGGAGAAGGGTCACGTGTGATGCACGGTGAATTTCCGCTTTTAGGCTCCCGAAAAGGGAAACCCCGCAGTCTAAGAATTACCGCCGCGTGCGTGATGCTTCTTGCCCTTGCGTCCACGGCGGGGTTGGTGCAGCCGACGCGGACGTTGCCTGGGCACGTGCCGGATGTAGTTGCCGGTTTGCGGCCCGTGTCGGACCTTCCGGCGCAGACCACGATGCGCCTGGCCATCGGGCTGCCCTTGCGCAACAAAGCGGCGCTGACCAATCTCATTGACGACCTCTACAATCCGGCCAGCCCACGGTTTCACCGGTATTTGACCACCGGAGAATTCACCGGGCAATTTGGACCCAGCATCGAGGATTACCAGAAAGTCGCGGCTTTCCTGCGTTCGCATGGCCTCAAGGTGACCGACACGCATCCCAATCGCGTGGTGCTGGATGTTTCTGGCGCGGCGGCGGATGTTGAAAAGACGTTTCATATCCACCTGCGCGTTTACCGGCATCCGACGGAACAAAGGAACTTTTTCGCGCCGGACACGGAGCCCTCGGTCGAGGCCGACGTCCCGCTGCTGGACGTCATGGGGCTGGATAATTATATCATCCCCCATCCGCTGGACTTGCAAAGACGAGCCACCAACGAACCGGTTGCCGCCAGCGTCACCAATTACGCCGAAATAGGCTCCGGGCCGAACGGCCTTTTCATCGGGAGGGATTTTCGCACCGCCTACGTTCCCGGGGTGACCAACACGGGCACGGGGCAATATATCGGGCTGGTGGAGTTCGGCCCGTACTGGACCAACGATATCCACACTTATGAGATCACCGCGGGACTTTCCACCAACATCGTCATCTCCAACATCTTCCTGGATGGCGTGACCGAACCTCCTGCTGCCAACACCGACGCCGGCGAGGAGGCGATTGACATGGAAATGTGCATTTCCATGGCCCCGGGCGCGACGGTGCTTTATTACGGCGGAGAAGTCGTCAATGACATTTACAGCCGAATAGCCTCGGACAATCTGGCCAAACAGATCAGTTGTTCGTTCGGCTTTGGGATCGACTCGACCACCGAGCAGCTCTACCAGGAGTTTGTCGTGCAGGGGCAGAATTTCTTCGTGACGTCGGGCGACGGCGGCGCTTACGTCGGCACGATCAACCCACCTGCCGCCGAGCCGTATATCACCGTTGTCGGAGGCACACGCCTGTTCACCGACACTCCGGGAGGCCCCTGGCAGCAGGAATTGACGTGGCTCGGCAGCGGCGGCGGAGTGAGCACCTTTTACGCAATTCCAAATTACCAGCAAGGCATCAACATGGCGCCGCTGGAAGGATCAGGCACCATGCGCAATTTTCCAGACGTAGCCATGATGGCGGACACCGTCATCTTCATCGCCGCCAACAACACCACGGGAAGCGTCGGCGGCACCAGTTGCTCTTCGCCGCAGTGGGCCGGGTTTTATGCGCTGGCCAACCAGCAAGCCTCCATTCTGGGAGAACCGCCCCTCGGTTTTTTCAATCCGGCCCTTTACGCCCTTGGCAAGTCGGCCAAATACACTCAGTGCTTTCATGACATCACAAGCGGTAACACGACCAATTACTCAAGCGGCCCCAAAAAATTCTTCGCCGCGACCGGTTATGACCTTTGCACCGGCTGGGGCAGCCCGACCGGCAGCAATTTAATCAACGCCCTGACGGAGATCGGCACCAATAATTTTATGCTTTACGCCACTCCCGTCGCGTTGAATCTAACCGCCGGCGGCAGCGGCGCGGCCCTGGTGACGGTCCAGCCTATGAATCACTTTACCGGCGACGTCGCCCTCTCCTTGACCAACCTTCCCGCTGGCGTGACCGCCTCGTTCGATCCAGGCGTCACCACAGGCACGAGTGTCCTTACCTTGGCCGCGGACAGCGCCGCCTCCGCCGGAACCAGCACGCTTACTTTGGCCGGCGCATCCGGCAGTATCACTCAGGCGGTTGCTCTGACCCTGACCGTCGTCGGCGCCACCCCTGGAACCGCGCAGGCAAATCTTTCCGCCATTTTCAACCTCGCCGTCATTTACCGGGACGGCTCCACGTTCAGCGCCAGCGGCGGAGCCGACGGCGGGGGCAACGCGTATTCCGCCACTCTGCTGGGTTCCGCGCTGAATTGGGACGGTTGCTTCTTCAAGCCGGGAGTGGCCAACGCGAGCGACGTGATCAAGTGCTCGGGCCAGACCGTCCCGCTCCCTTCCGGCAAGTATTCGTCTTTGCAGATGTTGGCAACCGGTGTCGATGGCGCGCAGACCTCCCAGCAATTCATCGTAAAGTACACTGACGGCACCACTTCCATTTTTACTCAAAGCCTGAGCGACTGGACCGCGCCCCAGGATTTTCCCGGCGAAGCCGTCGTCGTAGCTACGCCCTACCGCAACACAGATGGCGGGACCAAGGACACAGTCACGCAGGCGGTCATTTATGGTTACTCCTTTGGACTCAACAACACCAAAACCGTGCAAAGCATCAAGCTGCCCGATAATGGCGACGTTCTTGTCTTTGCCATTACTCTCGCGAATGATTTCACGCTTTACGGGGCGGGTTCTTCCCTTGTTTTGACCGCCGGGGGCAAAGCCACTTCCTATATCGTGTCGGCTCCGGTCGATGGCTTCAGCGGCGGCGTGAGTTTGTCCGCCGGCGGCCTGCCCCCCGGCGTCACAGCTTCGTTTGACCCATCGTCCTCCACTAACTCCAGCATCCTGACGCTCACCGCCAGCGCCACCGCGCAGCCCGTCAGTACCAACGTGGAGCTGACCGGGACGCTCGGCGAATTGACGCATAATATGGACTTTAATCTGTCGGTCATCTCGCCTATTCCCGGCGCCGCGACTGTCAGCCTTGGCTCCGCGTACAATGTGGCCGGTATCGCCAACGATGGCGCCTCCTTCAACACCAACGGTGGCCTTGATGGCAATGGCAACGCATTCTCGGCCGAACTGCTCGGCTCTGCCCCGAATTGGAACGGCGTTCTGTTCGGCCTGGGACCGACAGGCGCGCTTGATGCCGTCCAATGCGCCGGCCAAACCGTCGCGCTGCCCGGCGGGCAGTACACCGGATTGCTGTTGTTGGCAGCAGCCGTCAATACCAGCCAGCCCGACCAAACCTTTCAGATCAACTACACCGACGGTTCGTCCGTCACGGTGACACAGAGCTTCAGCCTCTGGACCGCGCCGCAGGATTATGTGGGCGAATCCGTTGCCGTGAGCACGGCCTATGCAGACACGAGCGGCGGCACCAATAATACCGCCGCACCCGTCAACCTCTACGGATACGTCCTGGGCCTTAACGACTCGAAAACCGTCCAAAGTATCACTCTGCCCAACAACCCTGACCTAATCATCCTGGCCATGAGCCTGGCCAACACGCCAACCGCCGTTTCTTTGGCGTCTGACTTCAATCGCACCGGCATTTATACCGACGGCACCAGCTACTCGGGAGGGCTGGATGGAGGCGGCTATGCCTACTCGGCCAGCCAGCTTGGATCATCGCAAATTTGGGACAGTGTCCAATTCAACTTCGGTTCCGCCAACATCAACGACGCCGTCTCGTGCGACGGCCAGACCATCGCGCTGCCGGCCAACCGTTACACCACCCTTCTCATGCTTGCCACCGGCGTCGATGGCAACCGGACCTCGCAATCCTTCACCGTCACCTACACCGACGGCACAACTGCGACCTTCGTCCAGAGCTTGAGCGATTGGGTTGACGAGACGCCCTATCCGAACCAATCCATCGCCGTCACCATGCCTTACCGCCTCTTCGACGGAAACGTGAATTCGAGCACCAGCTATCTCTTCGGTTACCTTTTTCCCCTCAACAACACCAAGACCGTCCAGAGCCTCAAGCTGCCTGCCACCTCCGACGTCGAAGTCCTGGCTGTGAGTCTGGCCAACACGCCTTTGCCCGTTTCGCTCCAGTCCAACTATAACCGCGCCGGCATCTACACCGACGGCACCAGCTTTGGCTCGGCCGCCGGGATGGACGATGACGGCAACGCCCTGTCCGCCACCTTGCTGGGTCCTTCCGAAGTCTGGCGCAACACACTCTTTGAGTATGGGGTGCCGAATGCGACCAATGTGGTCAGCGCCACCGGCCAAACCATCACGCTGCCTCAAGGCCAGTACTCGGCGCTGCTAATGCTGGCCCTGGCGGTCAACGGTTCCCAATCCAGCCAGCTCTTTACAGTCTCTTACACCAACGGCGCTGTAAGCTCCGTCGACATCAGCCTCAGCGATTGGGTCGAGTTCGTGAATTATACCGGCCAATCTACGGTCGTGACGATGGGTTACCGCGATAGCAGCAGCGGGGGCAAAAGTAGCCCAGGCTACCTTTATGGTTACTCGATTCCCTTAAACAGTAGCTACGTTGTTCGGAGCCTCAAGCTGCCCGACAACGCCAACGTCGAAGTCGTGGCCATCAGCCTCTCGAACTACACCGCCGCCCTGCCGGAGGCCCCAGTCATCGCCATCCAACCCGAAAGCCTCACGGTGACCAACGGCGACCCGGCCGTCTTTGCCGTCACGGCCACGGGCAGCCCACCGCTTTTGTACCAATGGCAAAAGAACGGCGTCGGATTGACCAACGGCGGCAACATCGCCGGTTCTTCTTCGGCGGCGTTGACCCTGAGCACCACCGGGGCAAATGACGCGGGGAGCTACGACGTAATTGTCACAAACTCCTATGGCAGCGTGACAAGTAGCGTCGTGGCGCTAAACGTTGTGTTTACCTTTCAAACCGTGGCGCAAACGGCCGGCCAAAACGGCAGCGCCATTGCCTTCTCCTGGTTGACCACCCCCGGGGTGAGTTACCAGGTGCAATACACCACAAACCTGGATTCGACCAACTGGACGGACCTCGGCTCCGCCACCATCGCCACCAACGGCGTGACTACCAACTTCGACACGCTCGGCCCCGACCCTCAGCGCTTCTACCGAATCATTCAGCAGTAGCCGGGCGGCAATCCCAAACCACCGGGAGCCACGAGCTCCCGGATTCCACTTTGGTCATCCTTGAACGGGCGGTATTCCACTGATAATATCGCGGAAACAAAAAACCTGAACTATTTCAGACAAAAATGACCGCCGGCGACGCTTGTGTAGGTGAAATCGCGTGAATAGCGGTTCCAAACATGAATTGCCCGCAGACTCAGACTGGGAACAATGGGTGGCGCGGCATGCGCCCGCGCTGCTACTTTTCGCGCGCCAGCATGCCAGTTGCGAGGCCGACGCGCAGGACTTGGTGCAGGAGGCCGTTGTTGAGTCGTGGCGGAGGCGAAGCGCCGGCGAGCCCCCGCCGTTGGGATTGGTTTACGCCACGATCCGTCACCGCGCGATCGATCTGGCCCGGAAGGATGACCGCCGGACGGGTCGTGAAATGGCCGCGCATCTGGACGGCCCGCAATGCTGGTTTGATTGCGGGTTGGATGAACGAGAGCGCCATCTGTTGATCCACAAAGCCATGAGCCATTTGCCCGCAATTTATCGCGAAGTCGTCACGCTCAAAGTTTGGAGCGGTTTGACCTTTGCGGAAATTGCCGAAGCCCTCGAAATCCCGGCGAATACGGCCGCCTCACGCTATCGTTACGGTCTGGTGGAACTGCGCAGGTTGACAAAGGAGGTGTTCGCGTGAACGAACAAGAACAAGAGCGCTACGAGGCCGAACTGCGGCGCACGCCGCCGGCGCGCCTGCCGGAACAATTTCTGGCGAGGTTGAAGGCGGCAAAGCCATCCGTGGAAACGATGCGGCCGGAACACCCACAGCGAGTGGTCATTACGCCGGGCTGGTGGCGGACGTGGCCCTGGCTGGCGCCGGCGTTGGCGGCGGCCGTGGCCGGTTTGCTCGTTGTGCGGGCGAACTTCAGGCCGGGAACTACCGCGAAAATCGCGCCCCCGGCTGCCACTTATGGACTGATGGTTGACGACGTGCAAGTGGACCACGAGTTGGTTTCGTCCTACGACGTGGTGGCGAAGCTCCCAAGCGGAGAGCCGGTGCGCTTTCATTGCCGGAAGTGGAACGATCAATTGGTTTTGATCGATACCAACGGCGGCGTGCAAATCGAGCAGAACAGCCCGCGCGTTGAAGTCGTGCCGGTCCGGATTGAAACATATTGACAAACCAATCCAGCCAAAATCGGAGATGTTACTCATGAAAAAAATGTTTCGCAGAAACAACAGCGCCATATTAATCGTTTGCGCGGCACTGTTCGCTGCCTCGCCTGCAGCCCGCGCGGACGACCAGGACGCTACCAACGCCGCGGCGGCACCCCAGGTGCAGAGCGACGAAAACGCTCAACCCTCGACACAGGTATCTCTTAGTTCTTCGGTCACTTCGCCTGACCAGCACGAAATCGTCATCCAAACCGTCGGGCCTGACGGCAAGGGGAAGCACGGTAAGGAGGTTGCCTGGCTCGGATTGGCCGTCGAGGAATCCTCCGAGGCATTATCCTCGCAATTGGGCCTTAAGCCTGGGGAGGGGTTGACGGTGGACTTCCTGGCGGTGAGTAGTCCGGCCGCCAAGGCTGATTTTCACAAGAACGATGTCCTGGTCGACCTCGACGGCCAAATGCTGGTCGACCCGATGCAATTCCGCAAGTTGGTTCAAATGCACGCCGTGGGGGACGAAGTCACGCTGACGTTTTACCGGGGTGGCAAGAAGCGGACTGCTTCCGTGAAACTGGGAAAGATAGATTGGGAAGCGGCCAACGAGAATGACGACTCCGCGTCACCAACCGACCTGGAAAACCTCCAGCTCCAGCTTAACGGCTTGAACGGCCAATTGCGCGGGATGGCAGAGACCATTTCTCGCTCCAGCCTGGACAAGGTCACCGCGACTCTGGACAAGGCCAGGATCAATGAAGACATCAACCGCACGATGGAACAGACCCGCAAAGCGATCCGGGACGCGATGCGGCACGCGTCGACGGATCAAAGACACCTCAGCGAAACTGATCGGGAACTCGAAGGCCTGGCGCACGGTGGTGTCGATGTGGACAGGGACGCAACCATCATCGTCCGTAACAAACGCAACTCCAACAAAACCGTCCTCCAAACAGACGATAGCGGGACATACATTATTGAGACGGGCGCCACGACACACCTGACGGCGCGCGACAGGCACGGAAAGTTGTTATATGACGGCGATATTGACACTCCCGCGGAACGGGAGAAAGTCCCCAAAGACGTCTGGGAGAAAGCCGGACCCATGTTCGACCAGATTGGCGGGCCGTCCGGCGGTACGCCCAAGAGTGACCGTGACAAATCAGGCCAATGACCGAATTTGTGAAACAAAACGCGGGCTGCCGAGTCATACGAGTGTGGTTGAATTAAATAGTAACCCTTTTTCCCAAAAGGCTAAATGATGAAAACGTTTATTTTGAAAGTCTTCGCGGCGCTCGCGGTTGCGGGCCTCATGCTCAGTTTTAGTCCATCCCTTCTCAAGAACACCAGCCTGGCGTGGATCAACCTGGATTCCTTGTCGATGCGGCACAACTTCTACTTTGGCAAGCGCCAATGGCTCGCGGATGCTCGCACCATTATGGCGGCCGTCCGCTATTTGTGCCAGGCAAGATCGGCGGACCCGTCCAGCCCGATGGATGCCATCAGCATCCAGGATTTCACGCTCGCGCAGTTTGACGCCTCCTCCGATCTCCTCGTGCTCGACGGGACCGAATCGACGACTTTACCTTATAACAGAAGGCTTTCCAGGGGCGAGAGGCTCATCGTCCGCAAACGCCTGTTGACCGCTTACGGGCCCCCGCCGATATTCGCCAGCGCCGATTCTCCATCGTACGGCCTTTACGACCTCCAGTCCTCAAACCGGAACATTCTGAACCGCTTTACCCGCCTCAGAATAAGAACACTCCGCTCCATCGCCCTGCCCACGAACGCGGCGCCGCTCGGTTTGCGGAGTTTTTCTCCCGACTCGCGCGCTTCAAGCTTGCAAGGCGTTTAGATGGGGCCGGAATGCCGCCGAGTCAATTGCCCTGCAATTCGGCCGTCTTGGCCGCTTGCGGTTCGCACAGGATGGCCAGATCGATGAATTGGCCGCCTACGGTTTGATGTGTGTGAACGGCCAAAATATTGCGGCCTTTCCGCAACGCTTTCTTCAACGCTTCCGTGACCCCGCGTGCTTCGTATGCCGTCGTGTATCCGCCCTCTTTCCAGATGAACTGTCCGTTGACGTAAACCTCAGTGTCCTCGTCGTGAAAAATCACCAGCAACGCGGCTTGGATGTCTCGTGTATCAGAATCAAAGCTTTGACGTAGCCAAATGTCAGCATTGGTCCATGATGTGCGAACGCCCGGAAGCGCGTTGCCAAAGGGCGCCCGGCCACTGGCCCAACCGCTGTCATCCATCGCCTCCCTCATCCAATCCGCCGCCGGCGCGGCCGTCGTGAAGCGATACGGCTTGGCCAGTTCTCCATCGGCCGCGGCTCCGACCAGCACCTTCCAGGGTCGCTCTGCGCGGGCCGATGGTTGGCCGGCCGTTGGACCGGTGATTTCGTAGGCTGCCGGACGCGCGGTCAAATCATGGAGCCGTTGGAGATCGAACTTCGGCCGGCGATCATAGTAATACAGACCGTTGTGCTCCTGTTCGACGTCGGTCAATTGCGTGTAACAGAAACCGAATAGGTTTGGATTGTCGAGCATCGCCGTCACCAATCCTCCGTACCGATCGTAGAATTCTTGCGTGGTCTTGGGTCCGTTGCCGTAACCCCAGCCGCCCTCGGTCGCCCACCCGATTCCGCCCAATTCACTGACCATGAACGGCACGCCCATGTCCGCTCCGGTGGAGCTGGCCACGCCATACCGGGCCGGCACAAGTTCCGCCTGGGTGCCACCAAAAAAACCCTCCCACCGATCTTTAAACGCCGCCGGATTTTGATTGTAATCGTGGTCATCGAGCACGAGGGGGTTGGGAATGGTATGCGCCCATCCGCTGGATTCCAGAACAGGACGCGTCGGATCCAGCGCCCTGGTCTTCTCCCAGATGATCTGCTGCAATTCGCCCGCAATGGCGGGGCTTTCGTTGAATGGACACCAGCCGATTATCGCCGGGTGGTTCCGGTCACGGACGACCTCTTCGTTCCATTCGTTGATATAATTGGCATAGTCTTCCCGACGGTAATCAAAGCCCCAATTTGGAAATTCCCCCCACACCAGGTATCCGAGTTTGTCCGCCCAATACAAATAGCGCGGCTCAAAAATTTTCTGGTGCAGCCGGGCCCCATTGAAACCCGCCGCCATCGACCTCTCAATATCCTTCTTAAGTTCCTGGTCCGAGGGCGCCGTCCATTCGCCATCGGGATAAAAACCCTGGTCCAGAATCAAGCGCTGGAAAACGCGCTTGCCGTTGATCAGAATCGAGCGGCCTTGAATGGAAACGGTGCGCAATCCAAAGTAGCTGGACATTTCATCGATTGTCTCCGCTCCCCGCGCGAGCGTGAATTTCAGATCGTAAAGAAACGGCGATCCGGGTTCCCACAGGCGTTTCGGACTCAGGTTCAGGACCAGATGCTGCCCCCTTCCCGTGACAGGGCAGGAATCGGACCCGGCGCTTTGCCCCTCCGCGAACGCTTCCGCCCTGAGTGTCAGACCCGCGTCCGGACCGTTGACATCGACATCGATCAGCACGCGCGAGTTGTCGGGATCGGGCGTCAGCGAGAAATTCTCGACGAACGACGACCCGACTGCTTCGAGCCAAACGGTTTGCCAGATCCCGGTGGTGCGGGTATAGACGCAACCCTCGCTGACGGTATGGGTTTGCTTGCCCGTCGGCTCCCTGCCGCTGGTCACGTCGTGCAGGACATTCACCACCAACTCGTTTTCTCCCGCGCTCAATAGCGGCGTGATGTCAAAGTCAAACGGCACGCCGCCGCCCGTGTGCGAACCCGCCAACCGGCCATTGACCCACACCCGCGCCTGGTAATCCACGGCGTCAAAATGCAGGCGCACCCGCTTACCCTGCATCGATTGCGGCACTTCAAACTTGCGCCGATACCATGTGTGCTTCATCAAGCCGTAATGGCTCAAGCCGGAAAGTTTGCTTTCCGAGCAAAACGGCACGGTGATGGTCGAAGCGAGGTCTTTGCCGGACATCAAGCCCCGTGATTGGCCGTCGTCCTGATCATCAATTTCGAACTGCCATTGGCCATTGAGTGTGACCCAGTTTTGGCGGAAGGCATCCGGGCGCGGATGTTCGGCGCGCGCCGCCTCAGCGCGGAGAGAGAACGCAATGGCCACGGTCGCCACGAGGGTGACAAGGCAAACCGCCAGTGAACGTCCAAAAACCTTCATCGGATCATTGACATTTCAGGCGCCAGTATTCCCGAAAATTCCTTGCCAAGTCAATGGAATGGACCCAATCGAGAGCCCGCGCCGGTTGCCGCCGGACGGATGGGAGCGCAAGACGAAGTCCGGCTGATTTCCTTGCGATGGCCGCACCCTCCGTGGCACATTGCGTCTGGCCTGTTGCAAAAACGAAATTTCTCGTCGCATCCGTAGCTCAATTGGATAGAGCTTCTGACTTCGGATCAGAAGGTTGCAGGTTCAAGTCCTGCCGGATGCACCATTCATTATCAATTACTTACATTGTTTCAGCTTCTCCCCTATTTGCAAATCTGATACTGCCATTGTATATTGCTTCATGAAAACAAAGCAAACCGCTGCAAACGTCAAGACTACGGAGCCGCCGAAGCTCTGGCAGAAAGCTTCCTACGCCAATTTGATTCGCTATACGCCGAGCGGCATGTATTTTTGCCGCATTCGCGTCCAAGGCAGGCTGATTCGCAAGAGCCTCAAGACCGACGTGCTGTCCGTGGCCAAACTACGTCTGACGGACGAGGAGAAACGACACCGGCAATTGGCGCAACGCCAAATGGCCATCCAACGCGGACGCGGCCAAATGACCTTTGGGGACGCCTTGAAGATTTACCGCGCCAGATTGCAGGTCAACCCTGACATCAAATCTAAAACCAAGGATTATTACAGCCAACGCGTGGATTCCTTGCTGGCAACGTGGCCAGGGTTGGAGAAAACCAACGTGCGCGACATTTCAAAGCAAAATTGCCTGGACTGGTCGGCGCGTTACGAAGGCAGTTCCACGGCCTTCAATAACACCGCCTTGGTGTTAAGGGCCGTCCTGGACATCGCCATTGAGAGCGGCGTCATTTACGAAAACATGGCCCGGCACGTCGCCCGGCGGGCGGTCCGGCCCAAGGAACTGGTCCTGCCCGGCAACGACAAATTCGCGGAGTTCATACAGGCGATTGAAAATGGCGGCGGGAGATTCAGCCGCGATTGCGCGGATTTGGTTCGTTTTCTGGCCTACGGCGGATTCCGCTTGGGCGAGGCGAAAAACATCACCTGGGCCGACTGCGACTTTACACGCGAAGAAATCATCGTGCGTGGCGACCCGGACGAAGGCACCAAAAACAGTGAAATCCGCCGCGTTCCCATCATCGCGGAAATGCGCGAACTCCTTGAGCGGTTGCGCCGGGAACGTCCCGATGAACCGGCAGATGCCCGCGTGATGCACGTAACGCAATCCGAGTTGGCGATGAAAGCGGCGGAAAAAAAGACCGGTATCGCTCATCTGACCCATCACGATTTGCGCCATTTATTCGCCACCCGCTGCATTGAGAGCGGCGTTGACATTCCCACCGTCTCCCGCTGGCTCGGCCACAAAGACGGCGGCGCGCTGGCCATGAAAGTTTACGGCCACCTCCGTAACCAGCATTCTGCCAGCATGGCAAAGCTCGTAAACTTCGCGCCAAGCAATCCGAACATTATCCAGCTTCCCAACTCCGAACCTCCGCATGAACAAGCCAACCGCCGTCATTGATAAATCCCTATTGCAGGCAATCTGCGAGCTGCCGGGGGATAAACGGGATCTGTGCTTCAACACCCTGCTGAGTCGTTACTTTCTAGTCGTGCCCGAAATCTTGGTGGAGGAAGTTTGGGGAAACCTTGCGAATCCGAGCGCAGAAAAGTCGCTTGCCACGATTAACATGATGGTTCGTTGTCTACTCCATCTCCAAAACGGATGGATTGCGGAACCGTTGGAAATTGCCTTTGTAGAGCTGGTCAAGCATGACCCACTGGAAATCCTTCCCAAGCCGAATGCTTTCGTAATGAACAGTTTTTTTTGCCTGAACCCTGGGGACCCGGCATTGAAAAAGTGGTTCCTCGAACGCAAGGAACTACACAGAAACTTCATCCGCCAAAGGGTCGCTGAGCACGCCCGCATTTTAAATGCCGACAAGTTCGCACCTGTCAGGAGCGAACGAGAATTTTTTGAAAAATTTATTCGCCCAAAATTTGCAGGGGCACTATCCGACTCAATTCGCAAGCGGCTGCTGCTGGAAGGCGTCTTGGGGCTGACTTTTCGCGCCCGGCACCCAGATTGCTCGAAGGAGATCGACGCGGCATTCGACGGGTATTCGCCAGATACATTTGACCGCTACGAGGCTACGCGACATTGCATCATGGGCGCAATGTTCTATTTCTATGCCCCATTGTGTAAAATCGTTTTCTCCGACGGTAAAGATCGCAAAATCCTCGGACGCAGTTTTGGTGCCCAAAAAAGCAACCTCAACGACGAAAAATATGTCCAATCAGCACTTCTATGCGGCCGGTTGGTGACGCGCGATGAGGGTATGCGCAACATGATGGAATTGTTAACAGCGTGCGGCTTATGGACTGGTCAGACGGTATTTGTCGATCCGAAAAAAGATGTAACGGCTGAAATTCTAAAACGCCTTGTGTGAGAGGGCATCGTCCCGCATTATGGATCGTGAAACTTGACTGACGGTTTAGGCAGAATGGTAGTGAACATGAGTTGGCTTGGAAATCTATTGATGAGAGGATCCGCGAAGGTCGGCAACATGGTGCCGGTCGATCTGTGCCGTTACCGTAAGGATGCTGAATCCGGTGTGGCAAAAGCCCAATTCGCACTTGGCTGCTTCTATGAGCAAGCCCAGCACGGTCTTGAGCAGAACTTTTTGAGGCCGCAAAGTGGTATTGCCAAGCTGCCGCTCAGGGTCATGCCGGGGCGCAACTTTACATCGGGCTTTTATTGGCCCAAGGGAAGGGGGTGGACCAGGATTTTGTGGAGGCGTACAAATGGATAGATTTGGCCAAGCGAGGGAATGCGTTTGATCGCGCTGCTGCCGTCGAGACTCAGGGGCGGCTTGTTCAAATTATGACCCCAGAGCAAATCACTGACGGGCAGAGGCTCTCACGGGAATTTGTCCCGACCAGGAGCAATCCGTAGAAAACCATTTGTAGAATGTCTGCAGTTCATTTTGGCTGCGGTGCCGCCGGAGGGGCTTCCATGATCCATTTTGCCAGTGGCACAGCGCGGAACTTATCGGCGAGTCCAGTCCAAGAATCCATCGTTTTGAGGCGTTTTCGCGCATGTGGATGACCTTTTGAGCCAGCACGTTCGAACCATTTTCTCGCCTCACCCTCATTGTACGCCGTGCTTTGGCCGTACAGGTAACAAATTCCGAGCATGTATTCTGCATTGGCGCTGCCTCGCTCGGCAGCCCTGGTCCACCAGCTAAAAGCCGCGTGATCGTTTTTCACCTGTTTGTTAAGAGTGAATACGTTGCGGGTTGTATGTTGGTAATAAATGAATCCGACTGCGTACCCTGCGTCCGCGTGGCCCATCTCCGCCGCCTGCATAAAAAAGTGCAAGGCACCTTTGTAATCCTTTGCGGAATATCGATCCAGCCCAAGGCGGTAAATTTCCGACGCAGTAGGCTTACTTCGAGCTTTTGGCTGCACTTCTGGCTCCTCTGGCGGCAAGTCCTCTTGTCCGTTTGCCAGATACGCCATAATCGCCTCATACGCCGCGTTGATTCGCTTGAGCTTCTCTTGGGCTTTCTGCTGAAGCACTGCATCCTCCGTGAACCGGTCAGGATGCCAAACTTTCACCAACTCCCGATACCCGCGCTTAACCTCATCCAGAGTTGCCCCCGGTTTCAATTCAAGAAGCCGATAGCAGTCTTTGAGGTCGTTCAACATGTTGAAATGATAGTGTGGAATACGCTTCAGTCGCAAAGCGAAAATGCCAATGACACTTACCCCGCCTTCGCCTGGTGACGAATCCGCTCGAAGCCAGGCGCGACGTTTGCTCGATGAAAAAAGCGTTGCGTGAATCAATCGCCGTTCGCGCAAATGCCGGTCAAACTGCTCGAAGCGGGGCGCGCAGTCGCGCTGCAACAGAAACCCATAAAATAGAAGGGACGCCTAACCTCTAACGTTCGTTAGCAGTTGGTCAACGAAGCTCGCCGCAGGCTTCGACGCTGGTTTGCCGCGAGAACGCCGCAGCCATCACCGACCGTTGCCGCAATTGATGCCGCAGGCTCCAACGATGTCTGCCGCAGCAATGCCGCAGGCGCCAACGACCGCCGCCGCAAGAAATACCGCAACAGCCAACGACCGGGCCAACGACGGGCCGCTGAACGCTCACCGACCGCCCCAAAACTCACCCAGAAAAGACCGGCTTTTAGGGGTGGGTTGCTGGCTTCGTCGGGAGCGTGTGCGAACCTTTGCTGGCGCGTGCTGCGATCGGGCGTTGCTGGCCAAGTCAGTTGCTTCTGCGCTCTCAGGGTCCGCGCGGCCCCACCGCGATTGATTGCCCCGAAACGGCCCCCAATCAATCGCCTTTCCAATCCGTGCCATGTTTCGCCTTCGGCGGATTCCGTCTGCACGTTGCCGTGGGCGTGGAAAAGATGGGTTGACGACGGGAGGCCGGAAAGAAACAATCCAATTTTAAGCTTTGCATTGACTGAAAGTGAAACGCTACCGGGTCATCCTGGACACCAATGTGATTTTGGCTGCCATGCGCTCGCAGACCGGCGCATCGCACCGGCTGTTGCTCAGCATCGGGCATCCTCGCTGGCAAAGCGTGATTATGCCCGCCCTGATGTACGAGTACGAGGACGTGGCTCGGAGACCGGGCAACGCGCCCGGGCTGTCGCCGCAGGAGATCACCAACATCCTGGACCTGATTTATCAGCAGTCGCATCGGCAGTTGGTCTGGTTTTCATGGCGTCCGTTGTCCTCCGATCCGGGCGATGACGCGATTTTGGAAGCCGCTATTGCCGGAGGCTGTGATTATGTGGTATCTTTCAACGAACGGCACCTCCGTGCGGCAAAGGAATTCGGCATCGAAGTCCTCAAGCCCGCGGACCTGCTCAAATTGATAGGCGAAAGCAAATGAAAGCAATTGAACTGAACATGCCGGATGACGTTTACGAGAAACTGGAAAACCTGGCGTCACACGACCATCAATCGGTCAATGTATTCGCGCTGCGCAAGCTCGAGGAATTTGCCCGCGCCTTCGAGAATTTCCGCGAACTTGAACGGCGCGCACAGCGCGGCAACCGGGAGAAGTTTGAGGCCGCAATGGCCAAGGTTCCGAATGTCCCTCCAATGCCGGGTGACGAGATATAATAACCGTGACTGAAACAAGAAATTCTCTTATTTCAGTTTTTGCCTTTAAACTGAAATAAGCGCGTTTTCTATTTCAGCGGACAGCCCGGCTTTCGGCCGCCGGAAAATTCTGATTGTCACACCGCAGATTTGATACTGACATTGGATACTGTTTGCCATTTTTGAAATAAATCACAGTCAATCATAGCAAATGTTAAAACGCTGGAAGTCCCTTAAATTCAACAACTTTGCAATGATAGACGAACGCCGCCAAAACGAGAAAAAGGTGGTTTTCTGACTTCGGATCAGAAGGTTGCAGGTTCAAGTCCTGCCGGATGCACGATTGATAATCAAAGCCTTATAATTGTAACGAATTTTATCCATTTCTTGCCTGTACTGATTCTCTACTGGTTTTAGACTCCTCTATTCTCATCGTGCCGGGGTGCCGATTCCCTCCGCTGCGTTCCCTTCTCGCCCCCGGTTCCCCTCCCCCGCAATAGCCCATCTTCCTGTGTTATATACACATGAACAGGGAACTGTTTCCTGTTCGCTTTTGGCGCATTCGAGGAGAGCGCCATTCCACATAAACCCGTCACCCGGAAAATCTATGTCCAGACCTCAGCATTATTCACCCGCCATCAAAAGGCATTTGGTTTCGGCGCTGTATCACGAGGCCAAACGACAGGGGCGCCCGATGACCCACCTCACAAACGATATTCTTAAAATGGCCTTGCGCGAAATGAAATTGCAGCGCCCAGTCCAACGCGGCGCCGATGACATGCTACTCCATGAATCGCCGCTGCCGTGTCCACCACAATGACGAGCAATCGCCCCGGACTTAAACCGGGGTGTTTTGCTTTGGAAAGGAAATTTGATTCGAAAACATCTAAACCAGTTAATCGTCGCGCTAATCCCAGCGCTCCTCTGTTGCTGCACGCCGGCATTCCTCATCCCGGGTTCATTGTCGCTGGCGGCGCCCTTAGTCTCGGCACTGTTCGCAATTCCGGTGATCATAGGCTTGAAAAAATCCGGAAAGATTCCGGCGGTAAAGGATTTGCTGCCGGACCGGCGATTCAGCGAAGAAAACATTACGCATACATTCACCGCGGCGCTGCCTACGCTGACTCGGGAAATGAACCTGGAAGTGGCGAGTTTCAAGCAAACAGAAGTTCTGGAACGCAGCAATGGCAGACGGCTTTTGGGAATCGACCTTGGAACTAACCAGGCGCGAATGACGGTCCCGGTGGCGTACCGGTATCACATCGGCCTCTACGACAAATGGGAACTTCACATTGGCGGCAGCACGCTGATCGTTTGCGCACCTGAAATAAGGTGCAGTTTTCCGCCCGCCATCCACAGCGATGAGATGGAGGAGACAACGGCACGCGGCTGGGCCAGAGGTTCCCCAGTGGACCTTCTGGAGGAACTGCGCCGGGATTTGACGCCGGTTCTGTCAATGTATGCCAACGATCATCGGCGGCTTGGACTGGTGCGCGACACCTGCCGCCAATCCGTGGCGGAGTTCATCCGACACTGGCTTGAGAATGAGCGCCGATGGAGACAGGGCAAATTCACGGCAATCAATGTGCATTTCGCCACTGAGCCCGTCGTGCCGTCCAGCCCGACCCTGCAACTGCTTTCGTTTAACCAATAAATAACGGCCGCCGTCCTGATCCAGATGGCGTCCGTTCACTCTCACTGGATCGAATCACGCCTTGGGTTACAAAGGAGACGTGACATTTAAGAAAGGGAAAACTTATGGTTGTCTTTGAAGCCAACCATTCCAAGAAGCTCGGACTGCCGGGTTATTCATCTCATCAATATTCGCTGACTGTTCGGGCCGAATTAAACGACCTGAACCAGGTTGATGCCGAGAGCAAACGCCTTTACAGCGTGTTGCAAAGCAGCGTGGACCGTGAAATCCAGCAAACCGGTTTCCTGCCCGGAAATAACGGAAATGGTCATCGGCCATCAGAGGAAAGGTGGAGCTGTTCTGAGAAACAGCGCGACCTCATCTTGAAAATCGTCGATGAGAGCAAACTCGACAAGGGGGAAATCGAGAAACTGTCCCAGGATCGTTTTGGCAAGTCGGTCAAAGGTCTGAACAAGCTGGAGGCCAGCGGCTTGATCGAAGAACTGATCGAGCGGACCGGGGGCAATGGCCAACAAGGGGGCGGCCGTTACAGCCGCGCCGGAGCCAGATGAGCGCGGTGGTCGAATCACCGCTTCTTGAAAAGCGAGGGCGCACATTGGAAGAGTTGATGGCAACGATATTGGCATCCCGGTTACAGTGCTGGCAGCAGTGCCGGCTCAAGTTCTACTTCCGCTACGTGCTTTCCATTCCCAAACGGGCCACCGCCGCCCTTCATGTCGGCAATGTGGTTCACACCGTTTTGCAGGCATGGAACATGGCCCGGTGGCGGGGGCAGGAATTCAACAGCGAACTGTCCAAAACGTTGTTCTACAATGACTGGCAGGCGCGTCAGGCGGACTCAGAGATACAGTGGGACGGTGAGGAAGTTGAGCAGCGCAATAACACATGGACATTGCTCCAGACTTATTTCGCTGAAACTCCGATCCAAGCCAATGAGCGCCCGGAGGCGGTGGAAGTCCCCGTGGAAGCAGACCTGCCGCAGGGATTGCCCAAACTGGTTGGTATTATTGACCTTGTTCGCGCCGGAGGCCGCATCGTCGACTTTAAAACGTCAGCCCAGACACCGGACGCGGAGAAAGTCGAACACATCCACGAAACGCAGTTGTCCTGTTATTCGGCGCTGTATCGGGATGCCACCCCCCATCCTCATCCGGCAAATAAAGGACGTGCTGCAGGAGGCAAAGACCAAATCCAAGACCCTCGTTATCCTGGGTTGTCGGTTGTGCCTGTCTCCCGAACTGGAACGTGAGCTGACGGTCATTGAAATCGCCCTGCCGGGGAAAGATGAACTTCGCGTTGTCCTGAGCGGTATCATGGAATCGGCCGGCATCAAGAGCATCGAGCAGGAAGCCAGTGAGAAGGCAATTGACGCTGCTTGCGGGTTGACCACAATTGAAGCAGAGAACGCGTTTGCCTTGACGGTGGTGGAATCCAAGGGAATAAATCCGGAGATCATCGCAAGGGAGAAGGCGCAGGCCGTGAAGAAAAACGGTCTCCTGGAACTTGTCGAAACCAAGGAATCCCTGGAATCCATCGGCGGGCTGGACGTGTTGAAGGAATGGTTGCTAAAACGTCGCAATGCATTCAGCCAACGGGCCATTGAATACGGTCTGCCCACTCCAAAGGAGTTGCTCATCATTGGAATCCCCGGCACAGGAAAGTCATTAACGGCCAAAGCGACAGCCAAGGTCTTCGGTGTCCCGTTGTTGAAACTGTACGCTGGCCGGATCTTTGGTGGTCTGGTGGGTCAAAGCGAATCCAACCTCCGCTCCGTCATCCAAACTGCAGAGGCGATTGCTCCCAGTTGCCTCTGGATTGATGAAGTGGAGAAGGGATTCAGCGGCACCAAAAGTTCCGGGGCGACCGATGGTGGCACGTCGGCCCGCGTGTTCGGGAGTTTCATCAGTTGGATGCAGGAGAAGACCAGCCCCGTATTTGTTGTCGCCACGGCCAACGACGCATCCCAATTGCCGCCCGAGATGTTGAGGAAGGGAAGGCTTGACGAATTAATGTTTCTTGATTTGCCCAACCAGAACAAACGGGAAGCAATTTGGGGCATTCAAATCCGGAAATACGGCCGCAATTCTTCGGACTTTGACCTCGTGCAGTTTGCCAGAGCCACGGAAGGGTTAACGGGAAGCGAGATCGAAAGCGTGTTTGCAGACGCTTTGTACCCGGCCTTTGACGGTAATCGGGAGCCTACAGATTTGGACGTTGCGCAGATTCTCACGGAATTTGTACCCTTGTCAAAACTGATGGCTGAGCAGATAACCGGGCTGCGGAATTGGGCACGTGGGCGAGCACGGTCCGCGACTTCATTGCGGGAGAACAAGGAAAGTCTGAAGAGAATTGCCGCTTGATGCGGCGGGGAGGAGTCCGCTTTCGGACGGGCTCTTTTTTTACCTTTCGGCGCCAACATTCTGGCGGAATCCACCCGGCAGCCGATTGGCGCACAGTCGCAACTATTGGCCTGGCGGCAGTTCCTCGATCACGAGGTCTCGATACTGGACTCTCGTGTACGCCCCGCCGTGGATTTGCAATGCAATGATTCCTCGCAGTGGAATGGTTTCATCGCTCTCCCTGTAATCGACCGTCTTCACGCCGTTGAGCCAGAGCTGAATGTGCCTCCCCTCCGCTCGAATTCGGTAGTCGTTCCAACTGCCCGGTCTGAGTGCCGTCTCCCGCGTTTCCTTTGTCGCTTCCACCAAATTCCGGTTTCGGCGGCTTTCATCGTACAAATTCCCGTCCGTATCCGCGCCAAGATCCGCCTGGTAGCCTGACACCTCGAAATTGTTCGGTACCCGTTGAGACCAGAATTGAACGCCGCCGTTTACAAATCCGTTGGTTCCTTCCAGCTTATACTGAAGTCGCAGATCGAAGTTCCCGAATTCCCTCCTCGTCGCCAGAAATTCATTGTGCGGTTGCTTGCGCTCGATCCAGCCAGCCACTATTGAGCCGTCTTCCACGCGCCAGTTGTTCGTGTTGCCTTCCCACCCGTTCAGCGTCTTCCCGTCAAAAATCGCAATCGCGTCGCCACCACGAACCTCAAATGACTGGAAAATTCCGAAAGCCAGAATTCCGATGATTGAAAACATCGTTTTTGTGTTCATTTTATTGATGGGTGGACAATGGCAACAGACGCTCCGCTCAGCAAGTGCAAAGCGGGTCAAGTCAGCGGTCGGGCTTGGGCCGTGGCCTTGGCCGCGTTCATGGGCGCCAACATCCTTGCTGAAGCCACCCAGCAGCCGATCTGGCGTGACAATCTCCGGGCCAGCAGCGAGAAGTAGGCATGTCGGGCCGTCCGGATCGACCATTCCTCAAAAGGAGGAGCAGCACACGCTTAGAAACCTCCGCCAAGTACGGTGGGAAAGGGAATTCGCCATCGCGGGTTCTCTTTGTTAGATATTTGTTAACATTGTTGGGCGACCTGCCAGAACACTGGAATGGCACCCGGACAAGACCAGGCGTTGGTCCAAGAGATCCACCAGATTCATGCCCGTAGCCGACAGACCTATGGCGCTCCACGCGTTCAGAAAGAGTTGCGCAAAAAAGGGCGCTGCCATGGACGCAACCGCGTCGCACGGCTCATGAAGGAAAGGGGCCTGTGCGGCCGCCAGAAAGGCCGCTATCGCGTCCAGACGACTGACAGCAACCACACGACCAACTGAGCCCGATTTCCGATCCTCAGATGCCACTCTGGGTTTGGCACCCTGTTCGCCCAGTCACTTTGGACGCGCAAGGAGACTTTCAACCGCACACTTTAACGTGTACAATGACGCCGGTTTCTCGAGGAAGCAATCCAGACAAGAGCAATCGAGTGGTCGCTGGGCAGAGTACATGACCACCGGTGTGCACGGTGACCGCATCTTGACGACGTGCGCCATTTCCGCGCCGCTCATGCCCGGCATCGTATTATCGATCACTACCACGTCGTGGACACGGCAATCGAAATGCGTCAGGGCGTCTTCGGCGCTGGAAAACGAATGGACGATGAATCCGAAATTGACTAAAAACAGCTTCGTGATGTACCGGGCGTGATGCGCGTCATCCACCAATAGGACTACTGTTCGTGGGGCTTTTGGACCCTGCTTTTCGGTCTTGGGGCCAGAGCTGCCTTTCTTGGGTTCCGCGTCCATCTGCTATCGGAATGCTTCTTTTATGAAGACACTTGAAGCTATTTCAAGCCCGGTCCGTGGTCTATGCAGATTTCGGACATCTTTGAACATGACGCGGACGTTCAGCCGTTCTAATAAGTTTGGCGCGGATCAAAGACACGGGTCAGCTACGAAACCGAATTGGGCTGGAGACTGATGGCCCCTTGTTTCGCGGCGGCCATCTGGGCAACAAAGTTTAATTTCACCAATCCGTCTTTGATTTTCGCGCACGCGGGATTGGCGATCGTCGGCGCGACAGGGACAACCCTGCGGCGGCCCCTGAATTCCAGTCGAAGCGCGGCCTCGATATGCGGGTGGCTGGAGCGCGAGGATTTTGCGGCCTTAATTTGCCAACGTGGGAAAAATAGAGCAACTGAAATGACTTTTCTGCATCCATCTTTCCAGCAACATAAGGCGCAATTATTTGCGTCTTCGTCAACACCTAGGGCGAACGATGCGCACTCCTGCGGCGCTTTGGACAGCAAGCAGAGTAAAGTGCTGGCATGAACGCTGATTTGTAACTGCCGAGTGTGGACTGTCCAGAATGTGAGTGAAGTTGGCGGAAAAATGTATTGATTATGGGCGTCGCGTGTGCTTACTTTACGTAGCTTGGTAAAACCTGCACCGAGCATCACCCGTCAGATCCCGGTTGAGTGACCGTTACTTTGTATTGGGGATACAGTGCAGGTGATTACGTGTATGTTGGCCTTTTCTACAGGCTGGTGTGTGACGCGGTTGCGAAATGCTGGAAAATCCGCAGAGGCCTGCCTCCTCTCTAAATGCAAACCTTACCAACACATTATCTCACTTTGAAATTGAGACGATTGCAACCGTTCGAGCAATGGCGCCCGGAAGGCAGCGGATTGTCGTTTGCGTTGGTCAAAGGCGGCCGCGGCCATTATCGGCTGGGCACAAGTCCGTGGAAAGTGACAACTGGAGACGTTCTCGTCTTGAATCCTGAGGCGAAGGGGAAATTGATGGCTCGAGGTGGCGGACTGTTTTTCTGGGAGTTTACGTCGCGCCTTGAACATCTGCTTCCACTTTTTTCGCCTGAGGAGATATGCATGATAGAGTTCGTTTGGGAGAATCTCCGCGGATCGAGATTTTACCCCGCGTCAACGCCAGTGGCCAAGCAATGTCATGTTTTGGCAGAGGGCGCGCCACCGCCCGGTAGCCTGGACCACCGCATCCATGTACTTCAGGTTGCAGCCGGGGTCTTGACGCTGGAATTCCTAAACGCGCGCACGCAACGGAACGCGCCAACGCCCGGTCAGGACTACTTGACGAGATTGTTCGAGGAGTTGTCGGCAGCTGAATTGCAGACACTTTCCTTAGAGGAACTGGCTAAACGGTTCCGTTGCAGCCAGAGGCATCTGAGCCGGCTGTTTCATCACCGGTTTGGGTGTTCGGTGGCCGCGTTGAGAATGAAAATGCGCCTTTTGAAGGCTGTATCCCTGCTGCGAGATCCGAGTGCAAAGGTCTACACAGTAGCCGAGCAATGCGGGTTCAATCATTTGGGATTGTTCAACAACTGTTTCAAGCGGCGGTTTGGACAGAGTCCCGGTCAATGGCGAGAATCCGCCGCCGCCAACACCGTTGAGTCGGCCTTGGGTTCTGAGGGTAGCCGGTTGCCAACTCATCCTCGGGAGTTGGGGCGGACTAGGGCCTGTTAACACTAAATCGCAATGCCTCGACAATGACAGCAAACACGATGAATCCGACAAATAGAACATCTAGTTTGTCGAAGCGGCCAAAGACTCGACGGTAGGCTTTGAGCCGCCTGAAGAGCCGCTCAACCTCATTTCGTCAGCGGCAGAGTACTCGGTCGTATCCCAAGTGGCCAGCCGATTGGGATTGGGCGGCACCACTAGGGTATAGCCCAATTGCCGGGCCAAGCGGAGCGTTTCATCCCCTTCATAGGCGCTATCCATGATCAGGTAGAAGTCTGCAGGCACGGGGGCGCCCGCTTCCAACAACTCCCGCCCGTGCGGGGCATCGCCCGCCTGGCCCTGGCCGGGCGAAAGCTTCAAAATCAAGCGCACCGAGCATTCGCGGCAACCAGATGAATCTTGGTGGTGCATCCGCCCCGGGAACGTCCGATGGCTTGCGGGCCGTTTTTTTAGCGCTCCGGTGCCGTCGGGCTGCACTTTGATGATGGTGCTGTCCAAGCACACATCTTCAGTCCGGATGGCCGGGATTTGCTCCTGCTGCAGCAGAGAAACACCAATGTTGTTCAAAAACGCGACGGTAAAGATGAGCGCAAACCCGTATCGAGGAATGTGCGGCAGTAAAGAATGAAGCCAGTGGAGCATGTTTAAGGTTCTTCCTACGTAACATTCGCGGCCACGAAAACAAGATCTGTCAATAAAGGATCAATCGGTAAAACCTTCCCGTGAGCGTGTTGGTGCAGGGTTCGTCGTATTCGATCCATCCATTGGTAGTCTGGGTTTGTGTCGACCAAATGTTGCTCCAGGACTTCAGATCAGATGATGCCTCTAATTCGTAAGATTGTGCTACGGCAACCGGGAACTGAACGCGCATGATACCATTGGTCGGATTTTGCGTTACGGTAAGAATCCCAGGAACAATGTAGGAAACTTCCGGAACATAGCTGCTTTCAATCCCGGCAGTGTTGTACGAAGTGGTGGTGAAGTAGTAGATTGATCCAGCGACGAGTCCGTTCACCGCGAATGTGGTATTCGTGCCCACATCGATTTTGTTTGTGTAAACACCGGTGGTGGTCCCGTAATAAACGTAATACCCCACAACCGTTGGACCAGTACTGGCAGTCCACCTCACAGTCACCTGTTGCCATCCGACTTCAACTCCAAAAGCAGCGGAACAGAGACCCAACCACATCAATGTGACACGCCAAAGGCGTCGGACCGTCTTTAAGATCTGAACCACTACTCCCCCTAAGCAAGGTGATTGCCATCGTGCTATTGCTGTGAGGGAGAGCGCTCGGTCGTATTATTTTACTTCCGCCGTCTCAGAAATGAGAACGCGGAGGCGCAGTTTGCTTCCCGCAGGAAGCCGTCGAAATTGGGCAGCAGTTATGGACGGTGAAGTGCTCTCTTTGGGTGTTGTAACTCCTAAAGAGGGAATCATTCAATCATGTCGGAATAAGGGGCTTTCTCAGAGGCTCCGTGTTTCCAGCCATCAGAAGCCAGTTGATGCTACATCTGGGTTCTCCATAAAGTCTCAGATTTGCGAATGCTCTTGCAATCGGGTAGTGTCTGATATCGGGATTATGTCGATCTAAAAGCCGACATATCACGGGCCTCCAGC
This sequence comes from Vulcanimicrobiaceae bacterium, assembly GCA_035511075.1. Lineage (GTDB taxonomy): Bacteria > Verrucomicrobiota > Verrucomicrobiia > Limisphaerales > Palsa-1400 > DATAUD01. The sequence continues at coordinate 3,699 of DATKFW010000024.1, read as the reverse complement.
CAGGTTGCTGATTGCCCGCGCCCCCGCCTAGTCCAGCTTGCGCTTCCTCGGGGGCCAATCCCCGATCTTCGAGCAGCCTCGGCGAAGATTGCTTGACTCGCCTTGCCGAGTGGACGGGCTATTGGGCATGAGCGGTTTGTTGTGGCTTGTTGCCCAAACTCGCCCCCGTTGCGAGAAGAGGTTTTTGCAGTTTTGTGAGCGCGAGGACCTGTCCGCTGCTTTACCCTGCTATCGCGCCGCCCACAAGTATCAAGGCAAAACCGTGGCGTTTCGAAAACCGCTCCTTCCGGGGCAGGTCTTTTTACAGCTTGCAGTTGAGAAGCGGAGGAAAATTCATCAAAGCGATTATTTGGCAAATCTGTTGGATGTCGCCGACCAGGAACTTTTCATTCGACAATTGGAGAACGTACTGCGTGCGTTGGAGACTGACTTGGAGATACGCTTGGTGCCCAAGATTGGAAAGGGCACACTCGTCGAGATCAAAAACGGACATTGGCGCGGAATAGAAGTCTGGGTGGAACAACGCTTCGGCATGAACACCGTGCTTTTGAGGCCGGATTTCATTGGTCACGGAGCATCCGTGAAATTGAATGCAACAGACATAGTAGTGACGCCCGAACGTGACAACAGAACCATTGTCGAAAACTTTACAATGTGGGCAAAGGGAACCGATTGTTGCTTGTTATTGATGATGAATGATTTACAAGACTGCCGAATTTGGAAGCGTCGGAATAAGTTGGAGATCATTACAGTTTGAGGTTTCTCCGCAAAGCGGTTTCGATTGATTGATCATTTAGTAATTAGCTCAATGTAACTGATTAGAAGCACTTTGCGTTAATACACCTGGAGTATCCGCGCCATTCCGGCACACAATTTGCTTGGTAGCCGTTGGCTGCTTTCGAATGGATATAACCCCCTCCTAAGAATGAATACAATCGCTTGGCTATCAATAGATTGCGAGCTAAACAGAAAAGCGATTGCGAATTCACGGGGACGGAGTCTCGGTGGATCAGAACACGACAAGATGCGGGCACAAGAGCCAAATGAAATGCAGTCGGTTTCAGAGCGATAATCGTGCAGATTTGCGCGAACAGTAGGGATTTACCGGGTTATTCTTCATGCCTGCCCATTCCTGAACCAACCCGAAAGCACGAGTCCAAAATACGCACGCAAAGTGGCAACCGAGATACATCCAAAGAATGTCCAGGAGTTGATGGCCGCAACATCAGCGCCATTGAATTTTGAGGAATCCGCTGCCTCTGGTATCAAACGTCGGTGGCAGCCGACGGTCGAATTTGTCCTGACAATGGCCCTGGTTGGCGATGCCCTGGTAATCTTCGCAGCGTTGGCTTTCGGTTTTTGGTTGCGTTTTGATTCCCGTTTGATTCCGTTTTACATTGATCTCAAGTCGGTTCCGACATTTTTTGATTACTTTCGATTGCTGGTTATGGGAACAGTTTTTCTTTTGGGAACATTCGGCTATTTAGGCCTTTACAGCGAACGTTGTTTCATGCGCTATCTCCGAACCGCGAATGTGATCGTTCAGGGTGAATTCTTCTGGCTGTTTACGTTTCTGGCCGTAAGTCTGATTCTCAAGTTCGATCCCCCCATTTCTCGCGTGTTCATGTTGCTTTCCTTTGTTTGCACGCTGAGCACCATTCTTGCATGGCGGATGCTGTTTCTCAAAATTATGCATCGGGAATTTTTTCAGATCAATTTCCGGCAGCGGGTTTTATTTGTGGGTTGGTGCAAGGAAGCGGAACTCTTGGAGACGGAAATTCAGACTAATTCCGACCATCCTTATAAAATCGTCGGCTGCTTGTCGTCGCCGCAAGGCCGGCTGCGTCGTCGATTGCCGCCTTCTATTCCGAATTTGGGAGATTACCGTAAATTGGGCAATCTCTTGGAACATGGTTGCGCGGACATCGTCATACTGGCTGATCCTTACATAAAGATGGGTGAAATTGTCGGCATGGCCAATCAATGTGAAATGGAATTCGTGCATTTCCAAGTCATTCCCTCTTACTTTCATATTTTTGCCTCTGGCCTGCGGCTTGAAACGATCAGCGGCGTCCCTGTTCTTGGAGTGAGCGATCTGCCGTTGCACCGTCTTTCAAACCGTCTGGTCAAGAGAGTTATTGACATCGTCGGTGCGATCGTCGGCCTGCTGCTTTCTATTCCGCTGATCGCCATTTTTGGAACGCTGGTCTACCTGGAATCTCCAGGCCCCATATTGTATCGTCAGACGCGGATGAGTAGAAACGGACGCCCCTTCCAGATTTTCAAAATTCGCAGCATGCGGATGCATTCCGAGGAAAATGGGGCGCAATGGGCAAAGGAAAATGATCCGCGAAGACTTCAAGTCGGCGCGTTCATGCGGAAGTGGAACATCGATGAGGTCCCACAGTTCTTAAATGTTTTGAAAGGTGACATGAGTCTGGTCGGCCCGCGCCCGGAGCGACCTGAATTGATTTCACGCTTCAAACACCAGATTCCTCATTATCATGCGCGCCATACGTGTCTTCCCGGAATGACCGGATGGGCGCAAGTCCACGGGTGGCGCGGCAACACCAGTTTGGATGAGCGCATTCGCTTCGATATTTGGTATGTCGAGAACTGGAGTATTGGTCTGGATTTCCGGATTATGCTTGTAACGTTTGTTCGACGAAAAAATGCCTACTGAATTTGGAAGGGCGGTGACGGGCCGCACCTTATACATTGAATATGATTTGGCGAATTCGTTACATTAACTTGCTCTTCTCAGTTTGCATGGGTGCAAGTGGTGCCTCCCGACTTTGTGCCGGCACAAATGATCAGAGAATCTCCCTACCGGCTTTGACAATCGGAGATGATCGAGGGACAAATGAGCTTGCTTTAGCCCGGTTCGGGGACACCAATGATGTCAAATTGGAAACCGCGCGAGCTTTGTGCCCCAACGACGTGATTTCAGTGACGGTATACCAGGAAGAGGATTTGACCGCAAAGACTATCATTGACAAGAATGGCATGGTGATGCTACCGCTGTTGGGCCAGGTAAAGATCGGCGGCATGACCGTAGGACAAGCCACCGAGCGGATTCAGCGGCTTTACAACAAGGATTATTTGGTCAATCCCCAGATCAATTTAATCGTGGAACACTTCGCCGAGCGTCGATTCTCCGTGCTAGGTCAAGTGCAGCACCCGGGCAATTTTGATTTCCCGCAAAATGAATCCGTGAATTTATTGGAGGCCATCGCAATTTCAGGCGGATACACCCGTCTGGCGGCGTCGTCCAAGGTGGATTTGCGCCGTATCGAAAACGGGTCTTCCAAAATTTATCATTTGGATGCCGACCAAATGTCAAAAGACTCGAAACAGGCGCCGTTTGAAATTTTGCCGGACGACATCATCACCGTTGGCGAAAGAACTTTTTAGAGATGTGATTTTGTTGCATAATACTTATGCCAATCGTTGATCCGCTTGATTCGTCTCAACCGCAGGATCCTTCCGCTGCCGGTTTTATCGTGGATTTGCATGGCGTCATCCAGGTTTTGCGGGCCAAAGGCTGGCTGATTATTTCCTGCGCCGCGCTGGCGGTGGCTGCCGCCGCCTTTTATGTGAAATGGGCTCCGCGCGTCTATGAAGCGGTCACCACTGTCGAAGTGGAACAAGAGGACGCAAAAATCGTCAAAGCAGAGCAGGTGGTATCCGAAGATATGC
>DATKFW010000023.1:0-7914 GCA_035511075.1 Vulcanimicrobiaceae bacterium | reverse complement strand
GCAAGGTTTTGATCGGGGAGGATCAAATCCAGCGCTGGCCCGAATATATCGATTTGATTGCAGGCGCAATTTCCGACAACGGCGGTCGCAGTTGCATCAACGCCTCCGCCGTGGTCGTGCCGAATTACGCCGATGAAATCGCTGAGGCTCTTGCGGCCAAGTTGGGACCCGTCGAGCCGCTTCCCGCCTCGGACGAGAACGCCAAACTGGCCGGCTTCGCCAACGTCAAAATGGCTGAGTTCATCGATGCCGCCATCGAAGAGGGGCTAAAAACGCCGGGCGCCGTCGATGTGACGGCGAAATACCGGAACGGCCCGCGCAAGACACAGTTTGAAGGCGGCACTTATTTGCGGCCGACGATCGTGCTTTGCGATTCATTCGAGCATCCCCTGGCCAACCGCGAATTTTTGTGCCCGTACGCCAGCGTTGTCCGAGTCCCGCAATCGGCCATGCTGGAAAAGATCGGGCCGTCGCTGGCCGTCACGGCGATAACGCGGGACAAGCTGTTTATTGAGCAGTTGGTTGAGTCGCCCCTTATCGAGAGATTGAACATCGGGCCGATCTCGACGATGACCGTTTCCTGGGACCAACCACACGAGGGAAATATGTTTGAATTTCTCTACAAACGTCGTTCGATTGAGATTGCAAAATGAACGATTTCCTTTCGTTTGACCACAATCCGCGCACACGAATTGTTTTCGGCAACGGGAGAGCGGAGAGCGCCGGCGAACTGGCCCGGCAAACCGGACTGATGAAGGTTCTGCTGGTGACTGATCCCGGAGTGATGGCGGCCGGCCATGCGGAACGAGTGCGCCAATCCCTGCGCCAGGCCAAAATCCAGACTGTTTTGTTCGACTCGGTGCATGAAAATCCGACGACAATCGACATCGATGCCTGCTTGAATGCGGCCCGGGAGGCGAGCATCGACGGCATTGTGGGTTTGGGCGGGGGCAGCAGCATGGACACGGCCAAAGGGTGCAATTTTTTACTCACCAATGGCGGGCGCATGCAGGATTATTGGGGCCTCGGAAAGGCGAAGCGGTCGATGCTGCCGTTTATCGCCATCCCGACCACCGCCGGCACCGGCAGCGAGTGCCAGTCCTTCGCCCTGATTGCCAATGCCGAGACGCACCAAAAAATGGCGTGCGGCGACCCGAAGGCGGCGGCGCGGATCGCGATTTTGGATCCGTTGCTGACCGTTTCCCAGCCGCCGCGGGTGTCGGCCTGCACCGGCATCGACGCGCTGTCTCATGCGTTGGAAACGGCGGTCACCCGGAAACGCAACGCCTTATCACTTTCCTATTCGCGCGAATCGTTCCGGCTTTGCAACGGCAACCTGGGGCGAGTGCTGCAAGACGGAGACGACCTGGAGGCACGCGCGGGAATGCTCCTGGGCGCGGCGCTGGCGGGACTGGCGATTGAAAACAGCATGCTCGGCGCCGCCCACGCGGCGGCCAACCCGCTGAGCGCGCATTTTCATCTCGTGCATGGGCAGGCGGTGGGAATGATGCTGCCGGCGGTCATCCGGTTTAATGCGGCCGACGCGGAGACTTCGCGGGTCTATGATGAATTGGCGCCGGGCTTGGCCGAAAGAGTCGATGAATTGCTCAATCTGGCCGGCATTCCGCGTTCGCTGGCCGATTGCGGCGTGAGACCCTCGGCCATACCGCAGTTGGCCGCGGAGGCGGCAAAACAATGGACTGCCGGTTTTAATCCACGGCAGGCGGGCGAAGAGGACTTTGCCAAACTGTTTGAAGCGGCGTTTGAACCGCGCCGCTGACGGCTTACTTCGTGTCTCTGATTGTCAACGTGTACTCGGAGGACATCAGGCTGTCCGGATGCGGCTTGGATATGGCGTTGACTGCATAATCGAATCTGTAGCGGTAGAGGATGTACTCCTTGTCGGCGGGCACTGGAATAAGGGCCTCCCATCGATCCTGGACGACTGGAACCGGATGCATCGGGTAGGTGTCGAAACCGATCATCACCAAAGGCTGGAAAGAGCCGGGCAGGATGGTGTCACGGTCGCTCTTCCACTCCGCTTCGACCCGGTAAAGACCGGAAGGGTCACGTGGATATTGGGAGGGAGTAAGGTTGGTGATTGAGGTGCAGCCGGCCAGAAGCAGGGGCAGCAGGAGTATGCAAAATATCTTCTTCATCTTAATATCCCTGAGGATAACTGCGACGCCGTCTCCAATTCAAGCGGTTTTCCGCGATGACACCGGAAGATTCAGTATTGCGCAACCAAGGTTTGCCGGTATTATTCAATTTCGCGTTTGACCCCTTGCGCTGGAAGCGGCTAGGGTGCGCGCTCGAAATGTTGAATTTTGTATGATTGGCACAATCCGACGGCACCAAAAATGGCTTTGGGTCCTTATCATCGCCGCCACGATTATTTCCTTTACCACCTATCTTTCGCCCACGCGGCAATTTGGCGCCGGCGGTCAAGGCTCCTCCAGCGCCGATTTGGGACTCATCAATGGCCAACCGGTCACTCCCGAGCAATACACGGCTGCCGAACGCGAGGCGTTGCTCTTCTTCCGCCTGCGCTACGGGGCCTGGCCCACAACCGAGGAACAGAAAAAGGCCGCCGATCGCTGGGCGGAGCAGCGCCTGTTGCTCGATTCCGAGTTGAAGCAATACAATATCAACGTTACTCCCGAGGCGGCGGCCCGTTATACGCGGCAGATTCTGGGGCTTCGTCCCGACCAGGCGATGCCGTTGGATAAATTTCAAGACTTCGTGGTCAATGAACTGGGACGCAAGGGGGGCTTGACGCTGGATGATTTCAACCGATTCGTCGTCCATCAGGCGGGCCAGGAGTATCTGGTGGCCCTTTTTGGCATGAGCGGCAAGTTGATCACGGCCCAGGAGGCGGAATTCTTTTATCGCCGGGAAAACGCGCCGATGGTCACCGAAATGGTCTCCTTTCCGGCGACAAACTATTACGCGATGACGGCGCCGACGCCGAAGGAACTGGAGGATTTCTATGACAAGCACCAGGCCGATTACCGCCTGCCGGACAGGATTCAAGTCAATTACATTGCGTTCGCCGCCACCAATTTTCTGACGCGGGCTGACAAAGTTCTTAGCACGAACATCGATGATCGCGCCGACCAGGTGTACCACCAGGAAGGCCCGGACGCCTTCAAGGATGAAACCGGCAAACAGCTCACTCCCGAGGAGGCCGAGGCCAGGATCAAGAAGGAAATCCGCCTCTACGCCGCGCTTACCGAAGCCAGAAAGGACGCCAATGCATTCCTCAATGATTTGTCCGCCAATCACGACGATGACCATCCTTTTACCAGGGACGACCTGCAACAATTGGCCAAGGGCAGGGGCCTGATCGTCCGGACCACCGAACCCTTCGACGAGAAAGACGGCTCCAAGGATATCGATGTGCCGGCAAAGTCCCTGCATGTTCTCTTTTCCTTGCGGGGCGACGATCCGGACGACAAGGAAAGGGCCCTTCTTTACGCTCCCTCTCCGCTTCTCGGTGAAAACGTTGTCTATGTGGTGGGACTCCAGCAACGCTACCCCAGCGAAATTCAGTCGCTATCCCAGGTTCGCGACGAGGTTGTTCGCGATTATCGCCAGATCAAGTCAATGGATTTGGCCACGGCAGCCGGCGAGAAATTCGCATCCACCGTGCAAGCGGGATTGACTCAGGGGCAGTCATTCGATTCGGTATGCGCCGGGGACAACATCAGGCCGGAGACGCTTCCTCCCTTTTCGCTCAATACGCCGTCTATTCCTTCCGTTACCAACCGGACAGAATTTACAAAGTTGCAGGAGACCGCTTTTAACCTGTTGACCGGTCAGGCATCGAAATTCACTCCGACGGACGACGGGGGCTATGTGGTGTATGTCAGGCAACGGTTGGGTGTGGACGAAACCAAATTGCGTGATGAGCTCCCGGCTTTTCTGGCCAAAATGCGCGAGCAACGACAGGTGGCGGCGTTCGAGCAATGGTTTGGCCGGGAGATGCAGTTGCACCTGGTCCCGCCCGCCAGCGAGCGAAATCAGCCAACAGGCTGAGCCAGTGAACGCGGCCATCAAACTCTCCTCCCCTGCCACCGCCGAATTCTGGGAAATCCCGATCCTCTACGAAGACGACCAGCTCATTGCGTTGAACAAGCCGAGCGGGCTGCTTATTTCGGCAGACCGCAATGCCCCGGCGCGTCCCAACTTGATGATGCTGCTCCACCGCGACATCCAACGCGGCGCCATGTGGGCTCGCGAGCGGGGCCTGACCTATCTGATGCATGCGCACCGGCTGGATTCCGAGGCCAGCGGCGTCATTTTGTTGGCGAAGAACAAACCTGCCTTGATCGCGCTGGCCAGCCAATTCGGTTCCGAAAAGCCGGCCAGGATATTCGCCGCCCTGGTCCGCGGCTCGGCCGAACAACCCAACTTTGCCGCCGATGCGCCATTGGCGCCGCATCCCATGCGGGCCGGATTTGTCCGGGTGGACCCGAATGCCGGCAAGCGTTCATGCACCGAATTTTCCGTCCGTGAGGCATTTTCCGGCTACTTGCTGCTTGAATGCCGGCCGTTGACGCTGCGCACCCATCAAATTCGCGTTCATCTCAGGCATTTGCGCCTGCCGGTGGTCGGCGACGAAATTTACGGCGGTTCGGCGCTGTGGCTCTCGACGCTCAAAAGCAATTACCGCCTGAAAGCGGGCCAAACCGAAAAACCGCTTATCTCGCGACCCGCCCTCCATGCCGAGCGACTTACCGTTCGCCATCCTGGAACTGATAAGTCCATAACAATCGATGCGCCCTGGCAGAAGGACTTAATCGTTGCAGTCAAGTACTTGCGGCGTTACTCAGGGCGGGCCGTTTAGCCGGTCGGTTTTCCGCCTTGATGTTTTGGGGCGGGGCGGGCAGGTATCGGGCATACAGCGGTGAATGAACAGGTTTATCTGGGAATCGATCTGGGCGCCGAGAGCGGGCGTGTGATGGCGGGTGCGTGGAATGGACGGCAGCTCCGGGTCGAGGAGTTGCATCGGTTTTCCAATGTGCCGGTAAACATCGGCGATACGCTGCGGTGGGACGCCCTCCGGCTGTGGTCGGAAATTCAACACGGGCTTGCCATGGCCGCCAGGCATTTTGGAGACAAAGTGGTGTCCGTGGGAGTGGACACCTGGGGCGTGGATTTTGTATTGTTGACAAAATCCGGCGAAATGCTGGGGCAGCCGTATCATTACCGCGACGCAAGGGTCAACGGGATGTTCGATTGGGCGTTCAAGCGGGTGCCGCGGGCGGAAATCTTCGCGAAAACGGGCCTGCAATTCATGGAGCTTAACACACTTTATCAACTGCTTGCGCTCCAGCGCGCCAGCCCGGATTTGCTGGCCGGGGCGGATTGCCTGTTGATGATGCCGGATTTTTTTCATTGGTGCTTGTGCGGTTCGCGCGTGGCCGAGTTCACCGATGCCACCACCAGCCAGTGCCTTAATCCAACCACCCGCGATTGGGCGTTCGATTTGCTGGACAAATTCGATTTGCCCGGCGGAATTTTCCCAGAAATCGTGCCGCCAGGGACCGAAATCGGACGGTTGCGCCAATCCGTCTCGGCCCGGACCGGATTGGGGCCGATCAAAGTGATAACGCCGCCGACCCACGACACCGCTTCGGCCGTCGCCGCCATTCCAACGGGCAGTACAGGGAAAACCACGTGGGCATACATCAGTTCGGGAACATGGTCTTTGATGGGTGTGGAAACGCAGAACGCCTTGCTGTCTGATCGCGTGCTCCAACTCAATCTGACCAACGAAGGCGGGATCGACGGCACGTTCCGGTTGCTCAAGAACATCACAGGCCTGTGGCTCGTGCAGCAGTGCAAGAAGGCTTTTGAAGCTCGCGGGCGCAATCTGGATTACGCGGAGTTGGCGCGTCTGGCGGAAGAATCCCCGCCGACCGGGGCGATGATTGACCCGGATGAACCGCGTTTGGCCAATCCGCCGGACATGCCGGCCGCAATCCAGGCCCTGTGCCGTGAAACCAATCAGGCTGAGCCGCAAACCGAAGGCGCGCTGGTCCGATGCGCTTTGGAGAGTTTGGCGGCCAGATACAGCCGCGTGTTGGAAGGGTTGCAGGAGGTCACGGGCACGGGGGTCGATGTGATCCACGTCGTTGGCGGGGGGTCGCGCAACCGGTTGCTTAATCAGCTCACGGCCGACAAGTGCAAGCGGCGGGTCGTGGCCGGCCCGACGGAGACGACGGTTCTGGGAAACCTGCTCTCCCAAGTCCGCGCCGCCGGGGAGTTAAAATCGCTTTCCGAGATGCGTGAAATTGTCCGGGGAGCCAGCGAACTGCAAATGTTTGAACCGAATGCGGGATGAATTGCCGGGATATTGCCGCGATGGAAATTTGAATTTTGGCAATTTAACTGTAGAAGTTAGTCTATGCGCAAAAATGAGTACGGCTTGCCGCCGAAGGGAAAGCCCGCGCGACGGCGCAAACTGTTGCCCCGGTCGTTCAAGGATTTGACGCCAAGCAAACACTTCAACCCACGCACGTTCTTCTATGAAATGGTGTGGAAGACCCTTCTTACACCACGGACCGGCGAACATGTCCGGCCCCGATTCCCGAAGCTGACGCACGGGCAGATCGCGCTGACGTGGATCGGCCATGCCTCATTTTTGGCGCAATTCACGGACTTGAATGTGCTGATCGATCCCAATTTCGCCAACTGGTTATTCCTCATCAAACGCATTCGTCGGGCGGGGCTCAAAATCCAGGACCTGCCGCCGATCGACCTGGTTTTGCTGACCCATGCCCATTTTGACCATTTTCACAAGCCAACCCTGCGGCGGTTGCTAGCGCCGAAAATCGGGGTCATGCCCTGGGGCATGGGCGACCTTGCCACGCATCTGGGCTTCGAACGAGTCATTGAACTCCAATGGTGGGAGAGTTTTTCGCACGGCGACTGGCGGGTGACGTTGACACCCTCCAAACATTGGGGCGCGCGAGTCCTGCGTGACGACCATCGTGGCTACGGCGGGTTCCTGCTCGAACACCAGGGTCGCCGCCTCTATCACGCCGGTGACAGCGCCTATTTTGCCGGCTTCCGCGAAATCGGACGGACCTGTCCTCCGGAAATCGCCCTGCTGCCCATCGGTGCGTATTACCCGGACTCGTTTCGTCATGTTCATATGGGGCCGGACGAAGCGATCAAGGCGTTTACGGACCTGCACGCAAAATGGCTTGTGCCGATGCACTACGGAACATTCAAGCTGTCGTTCGAAGACCTTGACGAACCGCCACGCTGGCTGAAGGAATTGGCCGAGTCCCATGGCTTGAGCCACCAGTTGCAGATTCTGGAAGAGGGAGTGCCGAAGATCTTTTAGAACCACAATAGATTGTGGTTAATTGACTCATATATACAACAAATTGTGTAATTTCGACAGAATCGAGATCGACCGGGCGACATAGGCGAGGGGATTTTGAGTTGCAAGAGAGGCGCTAAGTGTATGAAAATGAGACAGTTGTCCACTTTCTGCCTTAAAATTTGACAAACAAGCAAAAAATAGTTGTCATGCCGTGGTGATTTCCGTATTCTCCGCTTCTAATGCACCGTTTTCGCGTGCTTGGTGAACTGGTTTCACCTTCCAAAATGCATGGAAAGCGACTCAACCTAAACATCGCAGGAGGAACATGAAAGTAAACAAATGGACAGTAGGGTTGGCCGCCGCAGGGTTGGTCACCCTTGCGCCCTCAGTTCTGGCGCAGGATCAGACACCGACATCGGTCCCGCTGATGACAGCTCTGTCAGCGACGACTATCAGTGGCTATGTGGACACGTCGGCGGTATGGAACCCAGGCACAGGCAATGCGCACCCCGCACCCTATGCCTTTAATGCAGGAAAACAAGACGGCTTCAACCTTGATGCCGTCGATGTCAGGA
>DATKFW010000022.1:0-29180 GCA_035511075.1 Vulcanimicrobiaceae bacterium | reverse complement strand
GGGGGGATCTTCGACACCTATTGGAAGCTCATCTACGGGGTGGCGGTCAAAAGCGGTTTGACCGGAACGGAAGCGCAGGATGTTGTGCAGGAAACGATGATCTCCGTAGCCAAACACATACCCAATTTCAAGTATGACCGAGCCAAAGGCTCTTTCAAGGCCTGGCTCCTGACCATGACACGCTGGCGTATCACCGACCAGTTCCGAAAGCGCAGCCCGACAGGGCGTTCGCCTGTGCGGTCCGAAAATGAAGGGAATTCGACCGCTGCCGCGACATTGGAAGACATCGCCGATCCGATGAGCCTGGATCTCGAATCGTTTTGGGACGCAGAATGGAAAAAAGCACTTTTTGAGGCGGCAATGGCGAGGGTCAAACGCGGACTTGACCCGAAACATTATCAAGTCTTTGACTTCTTTGTCAATAAGAAATGGGCGCCGGACAAAATTGCGCGGACTTTCGGGATCACCGTTGGCCAGGTATATTTGACGAAACATCGCGTGACGGAATCGATCAAGAAGGAAGTCAAACGGCTCAAGCAGGCAACGATTTGACGCATGACAAGAATTCTTCGTTTCCTTTGTGTAAAAGAATCAAAACAGAAGGAAACGAAGGTAACGAAGAATTCATGCAAATAGAAGCGCCGGTGGTCGATCCGGGGCCAAATGCGCAGGAATTCGCTGTGCCCGAAGAATTCTGTCCTGCGCCCATCTGAACCGCCGGTTTAATCAGCGATTGAGCCGGATTTTGACTTTGTTGAAAGATTCCGATTTGACGCGCGTAATCATTTTGTGGACAGCGTCGCGAAGTGTCGGAGAACGCAAAAACGGGTCGTGCGCATGAAGGGGATATGTTGAGCGTGGCCACCGGAGACGGTGGAAAAACGATGAGAGGAATTTATGTCGAAGAGAGAACAATTCCTTGCCTTTGTGTTGGTTGGCGCGCTGGCCCGGGATATTAACGGCAAGAGTAACGACGCTTCGTTGATCATGCGCATCGCGGCCCAGATCCCCGAGGAGCAAGTCCCCGATAAAGTGATGAAGGCGGCCAACGTCTTCCTGGATTTCTGCAACGGAGCGCGCAAGCGGCCGAACCCTTGGATGCTGGCGCGAAGGAAACCATGACAGGGCGGCGCGGTTTGCGGCTGTTTTTGAGTTCGCCTTGGGGGCAAACTCCTTTATGGTGCCGTTGGTGCGCGTGCGCGTCCATTTTTATTCCTATTTCAAAGACCTGGCCGGCGCGGCGGAGGTCTCCGAATGCGTCGCGTCCGGAAGCACGGTGGAGGAATTGCTCCGGATTCTGTTCTCCGGAGAAATGAAACGGGTGGTTGCGATTGGGAAACGGCCGGTCAATCCGGGCGTATGACGGGGGCCATGGTCAATGCGGCGGGGATCGTTGTGGGCGGCATTTGGGCGCTCATTGCCAGGCGGCCGATTCCCGCAATTTACCAGCAGGGCCTCAAGATCGTCCTGGGCGTTTACACAATGTGGTTCGGCTTGAAGCTGACATGGGGCAGCATCAACGGAAGCGTCGGGCAGGCCGCCAAGGAACTGTGCATTGTGCTGTTGGCGATGGCGCTGGGAAAAATGACCGGCAGGTTAATGCGCCTGCAAAAGCTTTCCAATTCGGTCGGCCAATACGCCTCGTCTGTGCTCGCCGCGCCGACGGCCAAGAAACGGTTCAGCAACGGATTTGTGATGGCGACCGCGTTGTTTTGCGCCGGGCCGCTGGCGGTGCTGGCATCGGTGCAGGAGGGGCTGAACGGGTTTTCGCCGGTCTTCCTGGTCAAGGCGGCGACGGACGGGCTGGCGACGTACGCGTTTTGCGCAACGTTCGGATGGGGCGCGATGGCGTCGGCCATTCCGGTGCTGGCGTTGGAGGGGGCGCTGATTCGGGGGATGCAGTTGTTGGAACCGCTCCTGCGCAACCGCCCGTGGCCGCTTATCGACGCGGTCAACGCGGTCGATGGGCTGCTGATATTCTGCGTGGCGATGATTATTCTGGAACTGAAAAAAATCCAGGTGGCCGATTATTATCCGAGCCTTGTGTTCGCGCCGCTGCTGGCCTGGTGGTTGTGGTGACGGGGCGATGCGGATTTCTCTGTCCTAATCGCAAAGTTAACCGTAATTCTAGTCCTTATCCTCTGGCGGAGGAGATTAGGATTATGATTTGGATCAGGATTAGGAAAAAAGGACATTGGGTGGCATTGCTGACCCTGGCAGTGGCGTCTGTTTCCATTCGCGCGCAAACCAATGAGGCGGTTTCGACGAATTTTTTTTCGCATCCGCTCTCCCGCGTCGAGGCGGTGGAGCAGGCTCTGCGGCAAAACAGCGCCATTCTCAAGGGGAAGGCGGACTTGCGGGCCTCGTACGGCATCGAGATTCAACTGCGCTCGGTGGCGCTTCCGCAGTTGACGGCCTCCGGCGCTTACAATGCGGAGTCGGATTCGCTTGTGGAGTCTTTCCCGCTGCCTGGGGCGTTGAGCAGTTACATCCAGTTCCCGAGCCAAAACTGGTCAGCCGATGTCAAGGTGCAACAATACATTTACCAGGGCGGGCGTTTGAACTCGGCTTTTCGCTCGGCAAAATTGACGCGGCAACAGGCGCTGCTGAATTACCAGACAGTGCTGGCCGACACGCTTCTTGCGGTGCGGATCGCCTACGACGACGTCCTTGTGGCGGCGCAACAAATCTCCGTCAACGAGGCGTCGGTGCAATTGCTCACGCGGGAGTTGGATGACGCGAAGCGACGGTTCGACGCCGGAACGGTCCCGCAGTTTGATGTGCTGCGCGCGCGAGTGGAACTGGCCAACGAGCGCCCTCATTTGATACAGGCGCGGAATGCGTATCGGATCGGCAAGAACAACCTGCTCGATTTGCTCGGTGTCAATCTGCCGACAACGATCTGGGAGGACATTCCGCTGGAATTGAGCGATACGCTGGAGGCGCGGCCGTATGAGGTGGATTTGCCGGCGGCGCTGTCTCGCGCGCTGGAGAAGAGGCCGGAATTGGCGGCGTTACGGAAGGCGGAGGCGTTGCGCCGGGAGGACCTGATCAAAGCGCGCGCCCAATACAAACCGTCGGCGTCGATTTTCGGGGGTTACCAATGGCAGAGCCTGCTTTATGGAAGCGATTTGAGTGACGATTTGTCCGGCTGGATCGCCGGCGCGCAGGTCAGTTGGAGTTTGTTCGACGGGCAGTTGACGAGGGGCAAGGTGGTGGAGGCGCGCGCGCGTTACGAACATGCGAAATTGGACATCGATGACTCGAGCCGCGAGATAGAGTTGGATGTGCGCACGGCGTATTCCAATTTCATCGAAGCGCAGGAGATATTGGAGTCGCAAAAGACGGTGCAGGAGGAGGCCGAGGAAGCATTGCGCCTGGCCGAGGCGCGTATGCACGCCGGCAGCGGCACGCAATTGGACGTGCTGGATGCCCAAACGTCGCTGACCCAGGCCCGCACAACGCAGGTGCAGGCCCTGCACGATTATGCCGTCGCCCGCTCGCGCTTGCAACGTGCGATGGGGGAAGACATGGAAATCATCGAGAAGTGACGGTCATGACCAAACTGCAAAAGCGGCTTTTTATCGCGGTTGGCATGACGGTGATTGTTTGGGGAAGTTCAACGTCCAAATCCGCGGGAACGAAGACGGGGGCGGCGTTTGAGGTTGTCCAAAGCCGGTTCCTTGGTTCGCTTTGGGACGAGTCGAACGCCAGGGCTTCGATCATTTCCCAGGATGGCGGGGAGTCCTTCGCGGTTCCGGGCGGGGCGATTTGGGCTTTCGGCGACACCTTCAAAGGCAGCCGTTCCGCCGATGGAGCTCCACACTTTGCGGGAGGATCGATATCCTGTTCCATCGCATTTCTAGGGGAGAAAGCCGGAACTTATCCGCCGGCGTTTACTTATCTGGTGTCCAGCAATGGTGATGCCGTCTCGCCATTTGCGTATTTGCCAGACGAGACCGTGACGCGCCATCGGATATGGCCGCTGGGAGGAATCCACGTGTACGGCGAATACTACCTGTTTTATTCCCTTATCGAAGTATTTGGGAACGGACCATGGGATTTCCGCGGCGCAGGCTCCGGGCTGGGGCGGTCAAAGATTGCGGTGGGACCCTATGAGCGTTTGCAACCGCACGGGGACTGGCGTTTTCCCGTCGCACCCACCCAGATCATTGAGGCAGGCGGTTGGCTCTACCTTTTCGAGATCAAGGAATTCAAGGGGAAGCAGGGCGTCGCCCTGGCCCGGATGCGCCCGGAGAAAATCGAGGACCCGGATGCGTATGAGTATTACACGGGAGCCGGCCCGGAATTCTCGCCCCGAAAAGAAGCCGCAGCCGTTTTGGTCGAGAATGTCCCAGGGCAGGTGTCTGTCGCCTGGAATGCGTATCTGAAGGAATATGTGATCGCGTCGTCGAGCGACTTCGAGCGCCCGCGAGAGATTCGCTTGCTCGTCGCCGACGCCCCGTACGGTCCGTGGAGTCCGCCGGTAGCCCGCGTTGAAGTGCCGGAATATCGCCAGGGGAAGCGGGTCGAACTCGTTTATTGTGCGTACCTTCACCCGGAATTATTCCGGGAGAATGGGCGGGTGATGAATTTGACCTACTCCCCCGAATTGCACGACGCCGGCTTCGATGCGAACTGTGAAATGGTCGAGATCGAAATAAGACGCGGGGGGCGATGATGCAGAATCAGTGGTGATTTCCGTGACGTTGGGCCGTTCCACCGCCGGCCGCCGGGCTAAGGGTAAACTTTTCCGTTGGTGTAATTCCATAACCGGAAGAACAGGTTGCTTGCGGGCCATGGGACGGTGACGCTGTTTACTCCGGCACTGGCGGAGGTCTGATACCCGGCGAGCTGCCAATTTGTAGTGGTAATATCCGGATTTGTCTGGAGAATAAAGTGAGTATAAGGCGAAGGCCAGGAGATGGTGACGGCATTGGAAGCGGTGCCTCTAACCGTCAGCACCGGGGGCGCAAAATTGAGGGTGAAAGCCGTTGAGTCGTTTTGATATTCGGCCACCGCTGAGTTACTGATCGTCATGCCTCCCAAGGCGCCACTGGTTACCCAGAAGCCGTTTCGTCCGCTGGCGCCCAGTCCGTAATCGGGAATGTTGACGTTGTCCAGGGTTGTGTTGTCGAGCCTGGCCTCCCCCGGCTGGCCATTTGTGCCAGCGACAACCACGCTCAAACCATCGGATATGCTATCTGTGATGTTGATATTGCTCATCTCTATGCCAGTGATGTCGTATGGGTCCATGCAGAGTTCAAGGGCGGCGCGCCATCCCCAGCCGGGGTCGTAGCCGCCGCATCGAATCAGATCGCAGTTCCGCACAATACTTGTTCCGCTGAAGAGATTGGCGCCGACCGGAAATGTCGTGCTGACGAGCACGCCACAACCGTAAGTCAGGTCCTGGAACCGACAGTCTTCAATCCGGTTGCCGGCGGCTCCGTATATGGCCCCGCCGTTGGCCAGGAAGGGCAGTTCACCGGTGCAGTGGGTAATGAGGTTGGAACCGGGCCCATACGTTTGCTGGGAGTAGGTTGTAGGCCATATTGGAAAACAGTCGTCGCCGGTGCCCCGAGTGGAGCAGTTCGTCACGATTGTGCCTTGCATCCCGACACAGAGGTTGATGCCGTCCGCGATTGTGTCGCGGAAGCGGCAATTGTCAACCATGAGACCCTGCGAATTGACGATCCACGCTCCGGTCTTGGTGTGTTCGACCCAGACGCGCGAGATGGTGGACCCGGCGCCGTAAGACCCGACAAGACCGTCGTTAGGCTCATTGTCATTTCGATAGTTGAGTTTTCCTATGATCGCGAAATCGGAAAGATGGATGTTGCCGCCGGCGCCGTTGAGAGCCACCCGCAGGGAGGAATTGGTGTATTCAACGGGATTGCCGACGAGGGTTGTGTACCACATGCCAGCGCCCTGAATCGTCATATTGGACGGGATGTTGATGACGCCGGCGATCATGTAAGTTCCGGGCGGAATCCAAACGGTTGCGGCCAGGGAATTGGCGGCTGCGATGCAGTTTCTGAGCGCGGTAGTGTCGTCCGTCAGCCCGGCGCCGCCAGCGCCGTACGCGGTAATGGACAGCGAGTTGGGCGGCGCGGTCAGAGGGGGAGCGACGTTCTCCAGATCGACGAGATCGATGATGTAATACGAAGCGGTGTCGTTGGTGCCCTTTTGCACGCGAACGACGTCGCCCGGGTTGATCGACAAACCGATGAGGCGAACCTCATCATAGAAATTCCTGGGCGAACCGGCGCTCGGCGTATTGGCCCACGGATAAGCGCCATACAGCCATGAATACCTGGATGTGACCGGAAGTTCCCGGGCAAACGCGCCATTGGTGTAGAGACTGAGAGTCGAATCCATTCCAATTCCATTGGTCGTATCCGGCAAGCTATAACGGACTACAATGGCATTGGCGGCGGCCCGGGCGGCGAATTCCACGTATTGGCCTGGGGCATTGAGCATGACGCATATTCTGCCGGAGGATTCCGACGCGACCACATTCGGTCCATATTCGGGTCCCAAAACTGTGCCCGTGTTGGTCATGTCTTCGGCTTCGTAAGTGGTCCAGGGGACGCTTGCGCCGCAGGAGGCAGGGAGGGTTCGGGCCTGGGTCAAAGCAACGCTCATGGCCATAACTGCCAGAATGATTGTTTTAGTGGGACTGCCCAGAAGCGCCGGCATATTGTTGCTGGTTTCCACAGTTCTCCTAGATGCTCTAGCGTGCCACGATGATGGAGCTTATTCAAGGTCAATAGCGAAAGGGAGACCGCGCTGGAATAAACTGTCGGGCAAGGCAGTGGATTAAAATAAAATGGGGTGGCCAACGGGACTCGAACCCGCAACAACAAGCTCCACAAGCTTGGACTCTACCATTGAGCTATGGCCACCAGCCGTCTTTCACCGTATGTTCCCGCGCCGGGAAGGTCAAGTCGGCGTCGGCAAAAGTTCTTTTGGAGAATTTTTCTGTTTGCACGCGGCGTGTTGCTCCTCCATATTGGGTTGTTGTAAGTTTTTACAAGTCCTCCGCACGTTTGAGCTATGAAAGCCAGAAACTCTGAAGAACCGCGGAATTCCGCGCGCAAACCCGCCACGCGGCACCCAGCCGCCGCCGCCGCTTCCGTGTCCGGGTCCAAAACGAAGAAAGCTCCGCCCGCGTCCGTATTGGCGGGGAAAGTGAAACGGCCTACCCAAGCTGCGCCATTGAACATTCCACCAATTCTCCTGGAGGGTGATGCGCCGCCGACGCCCGCAGCCAGCGGACCGGGCGAGCGTTATTCGCTTGGCCCAACGCCACCCGCCCAACCCGCCGCCGCGCCTATTGCCGAGCTGCCGGAGGCCTACGGCACGCAACAACTCTTTTTGACCGCGCGCGATCCGCACTGGCTTTTCGCGTATTGGGACCTGACGCACGAGCAACTCAAGAAATACAATGCCCTTTCCATTGACAAGCATTTGGCTCTTCGCATTTATCGCGACGCGCTGACCGGTGAGCCGGAGTCGCATATTCACGTCCACCCGGAGTCCCGTGATTGGTTCGTTCCGGTGCCGGCTGCCGGCGCGAAATACCTGGCGGACCTCGGTTACTTCGACGCGCGACGCAAATGGGTCAGCGTAGCGCATTCTGCGGCTACATTGACGCCGCCGGAGAACCTTTCTGAGGACATGTCGGTGCGTTTTGCCACAATTCCACCGGAGGTTCCGTTCGCCCAATTGCTCTCGATGGTCAAGAGCGCGCTCCGCCAGCACGTGCCGCTGGTCGAAGCGATGCAGCAAATGCGGGCGCAGGGTTTCACCGATCTTCCTGCTCCGGCACAGGTCAAGTCCGAATGGACGCCCGCCCAGGAAAAGGCGTTGGCGGAGGTTGTTTCCATTGACCAGGTGAGGCGCGTTTGGATTGGTTCCCTGGAGATTACGGAGTTGATTCGGCGCCAGCTTCAGCAGCAGGTGTCGTCGTTGGGTGCGTCGCAGTTCAGCCTGCCTTCCTCGATGGGGGCGTTTTCCAGTGTATCCAGTCCCTTCGGCGGGCCTCAACGGCGCCGCGGGTTTTGGTTCAACGTCAATGCCGAACTGATTATCTACGGGGCGACCGAACCGGATGCGAAGGTGACCATAGGCGACCGCAGGATCAAGCTGCGTCCAGACGGCACATTCAGTTTCCGGTTCGCGTTGCCGGACGGGCAGTATCCGTTGCCGGCGGCGGCGGAATCGGCCGACGGGGAGGAAACGCGTGAAGCGCGGCTGGAATTCCACCGAAGCACTCGTTACCGGGGCGACGTCGGCGCGCATCCACAGGACAAGAGCCTCAAGCCACCGGTGGTCAATTCGGTGGCATAGCGGCGAGTGAGGCGGCCCGGGCCGGCCACGTTATCTCCCCGTTTGATGAGTCCCTATGCCAAAGCCGCGCTCTCATTGTTGCGGTTGGTTGCTTTTGGGTGCATCATTCTGAGCCTGGCGTTCTACTCAAGCGATTATTTTTTGTACTTGTCGCATCGGCCGCTGCCCGGTCCGGGTCTGCTGGCGCTCAAGGGCGCGCCGCTTGTTGCCGGGCTGGTTCTTTACTGGAAGGCGCGGCCGCTCGCCATGCGATTGACAAGGGACCTGGAGTAATCCTTACATGCAAGGACATTTTTGCCTGATTCTGCACGCGCATTTGCCGTTTGTGCGCCACCCCGGGCATGAGAAGTTTCTGGAGGAAAGCTGGCTTTTCGAGGCAATCACGGAAACTTACATCCCCCTGATCCAACTCATGGAAGGCTGGCAGGACGACGGCATGCAGAGCCGCCTGACGATGTCGATTTCGCCGACGCTGTGCGCGATGCTGTTGGACCCGCTGCTGCAGGACCGTTACACGCGGCATTTGGAGGGGCTGATCCAGCTTGCGGAAAACGAGATCCATCGCACCCACTGGGACGCGCCCTACCGCGAACTGGCCTGGATGTATCACCGGCGCTTTTCCGGGATTCGCGAAACCTATCTTGATTACGGACGCAATCTGGTCGGCGCCTTTCGCAAATTTCAGGACGACGGCCCGCTGGAAATCGCCACCTGCGCGGCGACGCACGCGTTGCTGCCGTTGCTGGCCGATGACCCGCCGTCGTTGCGGGCGCAAATTTTTGTGGCGCGCGATTTTCACCGGGCGTGCTTTGGCCGCGATCCGCGCGGCATCTGGCTGCCCGAATGCGCGTTTGTCGAAGGGATTGAAAAAGTCCTGCAGGAGGCCAACATCCGCTGGTTTGTCACCGAGACGCACGGCATTCTTAATGCGCGGCCACGTCCGCGTTACGGCGTGTTCGCCCCGGTGTTCACCCCCAACGGTGTGGCCGCCTTCGGTCGCGACTTTGAGTCGGCCCGCCAGGTGTGGAGCAAACAACAGGGCTATCCCGGCGACTTTCGGTATCGTGATTTTTACCGGGACATCGGATTCGATCTGGATTTCGATTACGTTAAACCTTATCTGCCCGCCGGCGACACGCGCGGTTTTACGGGAATCAAATATCATCGCATCAGCGGCGAGACGCCGGACAAACAGCTTTACGACCGCGACGCCGCCGTGCGGGCGGCCGATGAACATGCCGGGCACTTTCTTCAATCGCGCGTCGACCAAATCAGCAAGCTGGGGGCGATTCTGGATCGCCCGCCGTTGGTGCTGTCCCCTTACGATGCCGAGCTTTTCGGACATTGGTGGTACGAGGGGCCGGAGTTCTTGAATTACTTTATCCGCAAGGCCTACTACGACCAGCAGGCCTTTACGCTCATCACGCCGATTGAATATTTGCGCCGATATCCGACGCAGCAGGTGGCCATGCCCGCGGCGTCCAGTTGGGGTGAAGAGGGATATTGGCGTGTATGGCTCAATGAGACCAATCAATGGATTTACCCGCACCTGCGCATTGCCCAAGGCCGCATGACGGAATTGGCCGAGCGCTTTTGCGGCCTCCAGGGCGCGCAGGAACGCGCCCTTAAACAGGCGGGGCGCGAGTTGCTTCTTGCGCAGTCCAGCGATTGGCCCTTTATCCTCCGCACTGGCACCAGTCCCGACTATGCGGCCGCACGCGTCAAGGAGCATCTCCAGCGGTTTCTGTCGCTATACGAACAATTGACAACACACGCGATCGACGAGGCGTGGTTGAGTCAAGTGGAGGGGACGGACAATATCTTTCCGGACATCGACTGCCGATATTGGAAAGGGATTAAGAACCAACCCCCTGACGTTTCCGAATCTCAATCCCCATCTCCGCTTAAATGAGATTGGAATTGAGATAGGATTTGGAAGTTAACTCATTGTAATGCCTAGTTCTTAACCTGGTCGTAAAGGTGGTAACCCACGGCCCGCGCGGCATCCACCAATTCCCGGTACGGCGTGTCCGCCACATCCACAAAACCGATCTGGTAATTCTCACCGTCCCAGGAACGGCCGGTGACTGGTTCGTCGCCGTATTGGAACCAGTGGCAGCCGACGAATTGGGGATGGCGCAGGGCGCCCAGCACGTATTCCTTGTAAGCCTCCGCCCGCGCCTCCTGGTTCTCCGTGGGAACAAGTCCGGGATGAAACAGGCCGCGGTCCAGCGCCCCGAAGTGAAATTCTCCAATGATCAACGGAACGTCGGCCCCGCCATTGAATTGAAAATCGGCGACCGTCGGCTTGTAAATATTATAACTGACAACATCGCAATATTTCGCCGCCGCCGCCGCCGCGCGCGCGTTGACCCACGCGAAACGGCAGCCGAGATAAAGCTGGTTGGGCGCAACGGATTTGACCGCCTGGCGGGCGCACCGGAAATATTGCTCGGCCGCCCTGGTGTAGAAGGCCTCCAGATCGGACCGGGCATGGGTCTCGTCCGGCGTGGTCCGGCTGGCCAGCAACGCGTCCCATGAGGCGTGATTGACGCCCCATGCCGCATTCAACTGCGCGATGTCGCCGTATTTGGCCTGGAGGTCCTGCACGAAAACCTTCTTCGCCGCCTGGTTCGACCCGGATTTCAACGTCGCAAGGGCGATCGACAACTCGTCCCCCCACGACATTTCGTTGTCGGAGAAGTAGCCGATGCACCAGGGATCGTTGGCGGAACGTCCGCGTTTGGGCTGCGCGGCACGCCGGAGCGCGTTGGTGAAGGACGGATCGAACACATCCGGGAATTTTCCCCAATAGCCTTCGCTTCCCTGGATCATTTCGGATCCGCCGGAACCGATGCTGTCCGTGTAAGGCGTCACTCGCATCGCGGCGAGACTGGCATCGGACCAATTCCCGATAGTATTGACACCCCAACTCCGCAATCTTCGTTGGATGATCTCCCTGTTGATCGAGTGCCATTGGGAGCCATATTTTCGAAGCAGGTTGGCGGAGTCGAACGAAAAGCACTCGGGCGATTGGCCGGCGTAATGGCCGAGCAACACGCGGGAGCGCGAGTCAAATTGCCGGAATTCGGGCTGAGAGGGAAACCCCTCAAACCAATTCGTCCGTCCGCTGATCGGCGTGGATTCCGTCGCGCCCACGCAGTCGATGCCGTGGGAGAAAAACAGATGGCCGTCGGGATCGACCAGCCACCATTTGCCGCGATACTTTTCCGTCCGGAAAAAGCCGGTCGCGTCGAGCTGCGGGCCGGAAGCCGAGCCGCCGAACTTGTCCCAGTCCTCCGGTCCGGGACGCCGGGCGAGTTCCGCGGCTTCCGCGTCGCGCCTGGCGGCAAGGTCTGCCAGTGACTCGGTCTTGCCCGGCCAATCCTTGTGGCGATACTGTCCGAATGTGTCAATAAATGGGAAAAACGGAACCGCATCGGTCGTCCATGCCGTGGGCGGCGTGTCAACGCCCGTCGAGCGAAAATCGCTGACCTCAAACTTATGCGCCTGCGAGGGCTTGACGACGAAAATCAGCAACTGCGTAATATTGGATGGATCAATTGTGCCCGGGCCGCCGAGGGTGACCGGATAGCCATTCATCCCAAAGAGTTTTCCATCCATCTTATCGTCTCCCGCGCGTTTAAGCAGGACGTGAAGACGCCTCGATTGGCCCGGGGGCACCGTGACCTGGCCGTTGGCGCAATGGTCCTTGCCGTCCGCTCCGGGATTGTCCACACGACAGGAAACCGTGACCGAATTTGTGTCAATATTCTTGACGTCCAAATCAACCGCCGCGTGGTTGGACAAGTCCCAATGTCCCAGGGGCGCTGGCAAAGTGATCCCCGGCCACTCCTGATTTGTCCCGGTTGAAACGCGCCACACCGGTTTGCCCTCCATCTGTAACACGATACATTGGGAGTCGGTTGTTGAAAACCCGCCGGCCGAGATAAGATCGTCACCCGCGCGCGCGCCGATGGGTGCCAGCGCAAATACCACGCTGAAACAAAACCGTCGAAGAAGGACCGCCGTAGCCATTCAGACTGACATAACCCCAACCACCCTCCATTGCCAAGACGCAAAAAGCGGCACAGTTCTCGCGCTCGACGGATTGGTTAGCGTAATGGAGGCAGTTTCAGGAATATGGGGCTCGGCTTAGCCATTTACGATTAATTCCTCGGACTGAGCAAATTGTCCAGCAGCGCGGGCGTTCCGGGCAGGCGGTCCAGACGCGGATAGCGCAGGCCGCCGTGATAATCCACCGAGACGGTGCGGTAATTGTCCGCGCGCTTGACCAGCAGTTCGATCGGTGCGGTTTGGTCCTTCGCTTCTGTTACCGCGTCCTTGAGATTGTCAGCATCAAATGCGGTGCCGTTGACGGCAACGATTTCGCTGCCGACGGTGATTCCGGCCTTGTAAGCAGGTCCGTCCCACGCCACGTCCATCACTGCGCCCTTGTGATCGATGATCAGCCCCAGCGAATAGGTCAAATTGTCCACCTTCCGCATGCGTTCCTGCGATTTGAGGTAGTCCGAGGGCGTGTTCGTGTAAACAAGCGTGTAGCCCCCGCGCGCAAGTCCGTCGAGCGGCGCCGCATCGGGCGCGTCGAGGCGCGCCTTGAGAAAGCCAGCCCAATCGTAGGCCAGAACTCCATTGAGCGCCTCAACCACATCGTCGAACCCATAGGTCACGGTGGTGTAGCTCCCGTCGTTGATGCCGAAGAAGGCGCGGGCGACATCGTCGAGCGATTTGCTGCCGTCCGTTTTCTGGCGGATCAGCGTATCGGCATCGAGCCAGACCAGCAGACCCTCGCCGTAATAGTCCTCGCCGCGCTGCCAGCTTCGCCACGGGACCGGACGGCGTTCCGCAATGATGGGATCGTTGACTGTGTCCTGAAGAGGGCGCCATTGCCGGCCCGCGCGATTGGCAAAGGTGGCCGCCTGGGCGGCAATGGCATCCAGGCCCTGCTGCCGGGTCCACAATCCGGAGCGCACAGCCAGCACAAAACCCCAGTATTCCGTCTGGCCTTCATAGACCCACAGGAGGCTGTCGCGCATGGGTACGTTGAAATTGGCCGTCCATAGATCGGCGGGGCGGCGGAATTTGCCGTTCCAGGAATGCGTGTATTCGTGGCTGAGAAGATCGCGCCCCGACGGCGACTTGTCCCAGTCCTTGAAATATTTTGCGGTCGTGGCGTTTTCGCTGGAGCGGTGATGCTCAAGGCCCTCGCCGCCCATGCGGTCGGTCAAACCGAGGAGGAAATCATAGTGATCGTAATGGTGCGAGCCGAAGAGTTTATAGGCCTGCTGCACCAGTTCGCGATGCGCCTGAAGCTGCTGCGGGCTGATCTTCAATTCGTCGGGTTGGTCGGCGACGACATCCAGATGAACTGGAACCTGCGCGCCGGGATCCAGATCGAGGCGCTCGAAATATTTGCCGGCGAAGATCGGCGAATCGACCAGCGTGTTGAGCGGCACGGACTTGAACGCCGTCGTGTCGCCATTTGTGGAGTCGGTTTCCAGCGCCGTGCCCATCTTCCATCCTGCGGGCAATGTCACGCTGGGCTGCACCATGATACGGCGCGAGAAATAGCCAGCTGGATAGAGTACAACCGCGTTCCATTCCAGATTCAGCATTTCCGGGGTCACCACGATGCGGCCTTCCTTGGCTTCGACCGGCGAGAGATACTGGAAATCGACGTCCAGCGACGTGACGCCAGTGGGCACATCGACGTGAAACGCGTATACGTCGACCAAATCACGCGTCCAGGGGACCTGCGCGCCCCCGGCATGAATGGCGAGTGCCGCGAATTTGTCGATTGGTCCGGTGGGCGAGTGAGTCCCGGGCAGCCATTTCGGGTACAGCAGGACCATTGGCCCGCTCTGTGCGACTGGAATGGTTTCATGCACGCGGAAGATTCCATCGGTGGTATCCGTCGCGTCAACGGAAAGGGCGATGGCGCCCGGATAAGGCACGTCCACTGGAGCCGGGATTTCCGGCGGCATCGGATACGGGGTGGGACTGGCCGCCGGCTGGGCATCGCCCGTGGCCAGCGCTGCCATCAGCGCCAGTGTGGCGACAATCCTGAGCTTTGCGTCTGCCGAATTCATTTTGAGAGCCAGGTTCATTGTCATAAATCGCCTCTTTCAGGTTGACCACCAAAACAGCAGGGAGAATAACACGCGTGGCCGGGGTTTGGGAAGGCTGTGCTTAGGCTGCCCGCAATTCCCCCGGTTTTCCGGAGTCCTGCTTGTAATTGGCTTCGACATGGAGCGAGCAGGACGCGTGGCCCGGATCGAGTCGCCGTTTTGATTTGTAATTCTGAATTTTTGATTCTTAATCCTTAGTTCCTAACTTGGTTCGATGCTGATTGTTCAAAAATTCGGTGGGACTTCGGTCGCCAATCCGGAGCGGATTAGAAACGTCGCCGCCCGGATCGCGGCCTACCGCGCCAAAGGCAGCCAGGTGGTTGTGGTGGTTTCGGCCATGAGCGGAGTGACCGATAATCTTATCAAATTGGCCAAGGAATTGACGCCGCTGCCCGACGAACGGGAAATGGACGTGCTGCTGGCCACGGGCGAACAAACCACCATGGCGCTGACGGCCATTGCGCTTCATTCCCTTGGCGTCCCTGCCGTTTCTTTGACGGGCGCCCAGGCCGGAATCGTCACCGACCGCGTCCATACCAAGGCGAAAATCGCGAACATCACGCCCAGGAAAGTCCATGCGTTGCTAAACGAGGGGAAGGTAGTCATTGTGGCGGGTTTTCAGGGGCAAACCAGCGAAGGCCAGATCACCACGCTGGGGCGGGGCGGCTCGGACTTGACGGGCGTCGCGCTGGCCGCCGCATTGAAGGCGGATCTTTGCCAGATTTACACCGATGTGGATGGCGTCTACACGGCCGATCCGCGCGTGGTGCCGGCGGCGCGCAAATTGGCGGAAATTTCCTATGACGAAATGCTGGAACTGTCCGGTCTGGGCGCCAAAGTGATGCAATCGCGCTCGGTGGAGTTCGCCAAGAAATTCGGCGTGGTATTCGAGGTCCGCTCCAGCCTCAACGACAACTCAGGAACGATTGTGAAAGAAGAAACTCGCAGTATGGAAGACGTCGTCATCCGCGGCGTCTCGCTCGACAAGAACCAGGCAAAGATCACGATGGTGGGTGTGCCTGACCACCCTGGCGTGGCGGCGCGCATTTTCAAGGCGATCGCCGACGCCAACATCAACGTCGATATGATCGTGCAAAACATCAGCCACACGCCCGACGCGCCGGCGACCGACCTTTCCTTTACCGTGGACAAGCCGGATTTGTTGAAGGCGACAAAGGTGATCGACGGACTCAAGAGCGTCGTCGGTTTCCGGCAGGCACTGGCGGACGAAAAGATCGGGAAACTCTCGATTGTCGGCGTCGGGATGCGGAGTCATCCCGGAGTGGCGGCAAAAATGTTTGAAACATTGGCGCTGGCCGGCATTAATATCGACATGATTTCAACCAGTGAAATCAAGATTTCGGTCATTCTTGATGTGGCCCGGGGCGAGCAGGCCATGCGGGCGGTCCACGACGCTTTCCTGGAGACACCGTGAGCTGGCCGCCGGATTACCACATGCACACGCCGCTCTGCCGCCACGCCAAGGGCGAGCCGGCGGAATATGCGGCCCGCGCCCTCGAGCTTGGGTTCACGGAGATCGGGTTTTCGGACCATTCGCCGATGCGCCGGGATGATTTTGACGATTGGCGGATGAGACTGGACCAACTGGACCAATACGTCGGGAAAGTCCGTCAAACACAAAAAGATTTTCCGGCGCTAGTCATCAGGCTGGCCCTTGAAGTGGATTATCTGCCAGGGCACGAGGAATGGATCCGGGACCTGGCCGGGAGGCACCCGTGGGATTATTTTATCGGCTCCGTTCATTATGTTTCCGATTCGTGGGCGGTGGACAATCCCGAGCACCTTGGCAAATGGAAGGAGCGGGACCCTTTTGAAGTCTGGTCAATCTACTTCGACCGACTTGGCCAGGCGGCGGAGTCCGGTCTGTTTGAAATCATCGGCCACGCGGATTTGCCGAAAAAATTCAAGATTTATCCCAAGCAGGACTGCGTTCCGCTCTTCGAACGCTTCCTGGACCGGGCCGCCAGGGCGGATGTCGCCATCGAGCTTAACACGGCCGGATTGCGCAAGGATTGTCGCGAGATTTATCCCTGCCCCGCGTTGCTGGAACGGGCGGCGGCCAGGAAAGTGCCCATCACTTTCGGGTCCGATGCCCACGCGCCAGGAGAGGTGGGGAGCGATTTTGCGGCGGCGCTGGATTTGGCGCGGTCGTTCGGATATACACATTCCTGCCGGTTTGCGCAGCGACAGCGGACGAAGACGCCGTTCTAAATTTTCAGCGATTTTCCTTGCGTTGGCCGTGGAATTTCACGAGAACCACCTTATGTCAATGCGCGTTTTGCACTATTCATGCCGGCTTTTGGCTTGCGAAGGCTTGTCAGAATCGTGAACGGAACGATGCAGAACCCAGCGACACGGCGACAGGAAGAGGCGCCCGGAGGCTCGGTGGTGACAGGGGCCCGGGCCTGGTTGCTTGCGACCGGCTGTGTGGGGCTGGCCTTAGTGCTGCGCCTGGCCCTGGATCCATTATGGACGGATCGCCTGCCCTATATCCTCTTTTTCCTGGCGGCTGTCGTCGTCATGCACTTCACGGAGGCGGGACCCACGGTATTTGCGATCGTTGCCGGTTTCCTGTTGGGCGCCTGGTTTTTTGTGGCGCCGCGACACAGCCTGCTCATCGGCAACCCGGTTGATCGGTTCAATGCCGTCATCTATTTCATCGTTTGTTTTGTGCTCCTGTTTCATACGCGGCGGACGCGACGGGCGCTGGCACGGGAGCGGGCCGCCCGGGTGGTGCAGGGGCGGTTGGCAGCAATCATTGAATCCTCGGACGATGCCATCATAGGAAATTCTCTCGACGGGAAGATCGTGAGCTGGAACGGCGGCGCCTCCAATCTCTATGGTTACACCGAAGCCGAGGCGCTGGGCCAGCCGATCACATTCCTTGCGACGCCCGAGGGCGGCAAAGAGTTGGCGCCATTGCTGGAACTCGTAGGGCGGGGCGAGCACATCAGGCATCTGGAGACTGCCCAACGGAGGAAAGACGGCGAATTGGTGGAAATTTCGTTGTGCGTATCTCCAGTCCGGAACAGCGCCGGAGAGATCGTCGGCGTCTCGACCATCGCCCGGGACATCGCGGAGCGGAAACGGGCGGAGCGGGAGAGAGAGCGTTTGGTGGCCGAACTGCGAAGGCTTCTGGGCGAAGTCAAGACCCTGAGCGGGCTTCTACCCATCTGCGCGTATTGCAAGAAGATTCGCGATGACAAGGGGTACTGGAATCAGATCGAGCTTTATATCGCCGAACGCTCCAGTGCCAACTTTACTCACAGTGTCTGCCCGGATTGCGCCAGCCACCAATACTCCGATTTCCTCAGCGGCAAGTCTCCGGTCCGCTGATTCGGCTTGTGCTACGCGTGGCAGGGGCGAAGAGTTGTCAAGCGCCGAACGGAAAAGGGGCGCCGCTTTAAATTTTCCAAAGATGTTGTAAGGTTTCAAAATGGACAAGAATTCGTTTCCACCGTTTAGCCTGACGCGCCTGTTGAAAACCGTTTTTGCTCCGAAACCCGGGGAGCGCGTCGCCATATTCATCGATCTGCCGGATCCCCGCGCGATCAAGGATTTTGCATTCCTCCAGAACAAGAGCCTGAGCATTCAGAGGCACGCCTTCGATGTGTTCTATCAGGGTCTCAAGAACGGCGGGCTGGCTCAATTGCAGTTGACCGGCGGGGATATTTTCGCGTACCTCGTCACCGGCGGAAGCAATCTTGATTTGCCCGCCACGGCTTTTGATCCAACCGGACGGGAATTGAATCTGGAGCGGGAGGTTTATCCGCGTTACGACATCATTCTGTGCGTTTCGACGTATTCGGCCACGGCCCCGTTGACGGCGCTGGCCAAGAAGCACGGATTCCGCGGCGCGACCTTGCACGGGTTGAACGATATTATTTTGCGAACCGGCCTGTCGGTCGATTATGACGAAGTGAGCCGCCAGGCCGAGAAATTAAGGCTGGGATTGACAGGGGCGGATCGATTTGAGATCGAATTTGAAGTTTTTGGCCAAACGCACCGGCTGACCTTGCAGTGCGGCGGCCAGGAAGCGCAGAAAAGCCACGGCCTCTGCCGTGGCAAGAAGCCTGATGTTGCCAATTTGCCGGCTGGCGAAGTCTATTTTGTGCCCACCTCGGCGGAGGGCGCGTTTCCTTTGCGCTATGAGGACGGCTCCATCGGTTTGATGGCCGTGGCGGACGGGCGGATCCAAAAAGCGACGCTGCTGAAGGGGCGGCAAAGCGTCGTCGACGAGCACAACCTGAAACTCCAGTCCGACCCGGTCACCGGCGAACTGGGCGAATTGGGATTTGGCACGCAGGAACTGCCGCATTCGGGGCGCGATATTCAGGATGAAAAAATCCTCGGCACGCTCCACGTTGCCACGGGCCGCAGCGATCATCTGGGCGGCCATGTGACCCCCGATAAATTTACCAACGCGAAAAATGCCACGCACGACGATATTTTGTTTTCGCCCGTCAAAACGCCTGAAATTCGCGTGACGCGGGCCCGCATGTTTCGCGGCGCGCAAACGGAGGTTGTCATTGAGAATTATCAGCCGTCGCCGTACCTGCGCCGGTTGCTGGCGTCGTAACGGGCAAAGAGGGAGCCGATGCCGGATAATTATTATGACAGCCAGGGCGCAGCATCGGAGTATCTTCTGTTCCATTACGGCGACCCGGAACCCTGGGGGCTGCCTTTTCCGACGCGATGCGTGACCGGGTGCGTGGCGGTTGATCTCTTGCCCGAAGGCGCGCGCGCGCTGGATTTGGGATGCGCGGTGGGGGGCGGCACATTCGAGCTGGCGCGGCATTGCGCGGAAGTCATCGGCATCGACGCCTCCAAACCATTTATCGCCCTGGCGCACCGTCTTCGGGAACGCGGCTCCTGCCGGTTCAAGTTTTGCGTGGAGGGCGAGCTGATGCGGACCCGGCGCGCCGTGGTTCCCCGGGAAATTGACCGGAGGCGCGCCCGTTTTGAAGTCGGCGACGCGTTGCATTTGCGGGGTGATTTGGGGATGTTCGACGTGGTGATGATGGCCAATTTGATTGACCGCGTCCCGGCCCCCCGAAGGCTGCTGCAACAATTGCCCGGCTTGCTCAAACGCCACGGCCAACTGATCATCACTTCGCCCTACACGTGGCTGGCCCAATACACGCCGCGCGCCCAGTGGCTGGGGGGTTTTGAACGCGGCGGGCGCCGTGTGCAAACCTTCGCGGCCCTCAAGGAGATTCTCTCGCCTGATTTCAAGCTATCGCAACGACGAAACATTCCCTTCCTGATCCGGGAACATGCGCGCAAGTTCCAATTGGGCATTGCCGAGGCCTGCGTGTGGCTGCGCCGATAGACTATGAAGACCGCCTTTCTCACGTGCGCCGCTCTCGTCGGTTTGCTCACCGGATGCGGTCCAAAACCGTCCGACCGTCTGATCGTCGGGATGGAGCTTGCCTATCCGCCGTTCGAGATGACCGACCAAAATGGACAACCCGCCGGCGTCAGCGTCGATTTGGCGCGCGACCTGGGAAAACAACTCGGCCGCGAAGTCGAGATCGAGAACATCCCGTTTCACGGTTTGATTCCGTCGCTTCAAACGCACAAGATTGATTTGATTATTTCCTCGATGACTGCGACGCCGGAACGGGCCAAGTCGATTGCGTTTTCCGATCCCTATTTGACAACGGGCCTTTGCCTCTTGGTCGGCAAGGACAGCCAAATCCAATCCATCGCGGATGTCGACCAGGCGGGACGCACGGTGGCGGTCAAAATAGGGACGACCGGAGACGTCTACGCCACGGACAAAATCAAGAACGCGCGCGTGCTGGTCTTGGACAAGGAGGACGCGTGCGTCCTGGAGGTGGTAGAACACAAGGCGGACGCGTTCATTTACGATCAGATTTCCACTTATGAAAATTGGCGGCGCAACCCGGAAACGACGCGGGGCCTGTTGAAGCCATTTGAGCAGGAATCGTGGGCCATCGGCCTGCGCCTGGGTGACACGAACCTGCTCCATCAAGTCAATCAATTCTTGAAAGACTACAAGGCCGGCGGCGGGTTTGAGCGTTTGGGCGACCGGTATTTGAAGGAACAAAAAGAGGCTTTCAGAAAGCTGGGCTATCCGTTCTACTTTTGAGCGTGCGTGGGTCACGCTTTTTCACAGCATCCAATGAACCGGGAGCGCCTTCGCCCTCGTTGCCGCTCCGGGCGCTCAACTTCAGCATCGCGCTGCTGGCTGTTTCGCTGATTTTCTGCTTCTCCTTTTGGAACCTGGAATATCACCTGCGCTGGGATTCGATCTACCCGTACCGCCGCATGTTCGTGCAAGGATGGCTGACGACAATCTGGATTTCCGCCGCCGCGCTCGTGGCCAGCACGCTGGCGGGTTTTTTTTCGGCGCTGGCCCAGCGGAGCCGGTTTCTGCCGTTGCGCTATTTGAGCAAGATTTACGTTGAAATCGTCCGCGGAACGCCGCTGCTGGCGCAAATCCTGATTTTCTATTATGTGGTCGCCCCCGCCTTTCACGTGGGAGACCGGTATCGCTATCTGGTGGGCATCCTGACGCTGGCATTTTTCAGCGGCGCGTATATTTCGGAAATTATCCGGGCCGGAATTGAGAGCGTGGGCCGCTCGCAACTGGAATCGGCCAAAGCGATCGGCCTGACGCGGACGCAGACCTACCGTTACGTCATCATTCCGCAAGCCGTCCGCCAGACGCTGCCGCCCCTGGCCGGGCAATTCGTATCATTGGTGAAGGATTCCTCGCTGCTGTCAATCATCGGAATCAGCGAGTTTACGCTCAACGCCGAAATGGTCAACGCCCGAACCTACAGCACGCTGGAAAGCTACGTTCCGCTGGCCGTCGGTTATCTCATCTTGACGCTGCCGATTTCGATGTGGACCCGGCGCCTGGAGCGACGCCACAAGTTCGAGACGTGAAACTCGCGTTGAACCACATCGTCAAACGCTTCGACGGACATCTTGTCCTGGACGGTGTTTCGCTCTCTTTGGAAAAGGTCCACACGCTGGCGCTGGTAGGACCTTCGGGCGGCGGCAAATCGACCTTGCTGAGAATCATCGGCGGGCTGGAATATCCGGATTCCGGCGGGTTGGAAATCAACAACGAGCCTGTGACGTTCCGGGAAGAGGCCTTGCTTCGGCATCGCAGGTCGATCGGCACGGTTTTTCAGTCCTTTAATCTTTTCCCGCACTTGACGGCTCTGCAGAACATCACGCTGCCTCTGGAAAAAGTGCATGGCCGCCCGCCCGCCGAGGCTGAAGCCATCGCCCGTCAACTATTGGAACGTTTTCGATTGCCGGGCCACGCCGGCAAGCGGCCGGCGGAATTGTCCGGGGGCCAGCGACAGCGAGTTGCCATCGCGCGGGCCATTTCCAGCAAGCCGCGGTTGCTGCTGCTGGATGAGCCCACATCGGCGCTGGACCCGGAAATGGCGGCGGAGGTGCTGGACGCGATCCAGGAACTGCGGGAAGAAGGTCTGGATTTTATACTTGTCACCCATGAAATGGGTTTCGCGCGGCAAGTGGCCGATCAGGTGGCGTTTCTGGCCGAAGGGCGGATCGTGGAAGCCGGGGCCGCCGGCCACGTGTTCGACACGCCCGCCGCCGAGCTGACGCGCGCCTTCCTGGCCAAGGTGCTCAAGTATTAGAACCGGACGGTCGGCACGGCCTAACTCCTCAGGAATTCGGATCCCGCCCAATCGGCGAATCGCAGCCCTGTCGCGTTCAACTGGAACCGCTGCGGGTCGAGTGTTCCGTAACCCATTTCAACGATCCGGCCGATTTCCGATTTCCATTCCTTGCGCAAATCGAAACCGGTCCGGCGCTCGAATTGTTCCAGGGGCCAGCCCGCCGTCATACGCAGGCCGAAGGCCGCGATTTCCCCGGCGCGCGCCAGCGGCGCAAGCTCCTCGCTCCATTCGATGGCGCGCCGCCCGCGTTCCAACTCTTCACAATAGAGCGTCGTGTTTGCCCAATTTCGCGCGCGAATTCCGCGCAAGTATCCCGTTGCCCCCGGTCCCAATCCGTGAAACGAACCGCCGCGCCAATAATTGATGTTGTGAAGGCAGCCTCTGTCCGGGACTTCGCCGTGGGCGGCCGCGCCGCGCCGGGCGAAATTGGCGACCTCATATTGTTCGAGGCCGCCGGCGGCCGTCGCCGCCAGAAGTTCGTCATACATCGCGCAAGCAAGGTCATCATCGACGTTGATCTTGCCGGCTTGCAATTGCGCGAAGAGCGGCGTGTCCTCCTCGTAAATGACCTCGTAGCAGGCAAGGTGTTCGGAGCCCAGCGCCAACGCTTCGGCAAGTGTGCGCCGCCACGTCTCCAGTGTCTGCCCCGGAATGGCGAACATTAAATCCAGGTTGACGTTGTCAAATCCGGCGGCGCGCAAAATGTCAAACGACCTGAAAATCATCTCGCGCCCATGGACCCGGCCGAGGCGGTCCAGCAGCGCTTCGTCGAAGGACTGCGCGCCCATTGAAATGCGGTTGACTCCCCCATCGCGCAGCAATCTGGCTTTGTCGATCGAGACGGTGGCCGGGTTGCATTCCACCGTCCACTCCGCCGCGCCGGTCAAGTTAAGGCGGGACATGGCGTTGAGGATGCGTTCCCATTGGCGCAGATTTAGCAGCGACGGAGTGCCGCCGCCGAAGAAAATCGTTTGCGGTTTTAATTCCGCGGCGACCAGCCCCATCTCGCAAATCAAGGCTTCGACATAGCGGTTGATCAACTCGCCGCCGGCGGCTTCCGAATAAAAAGCGCAATACTCGCACTTCCTCGCGCAAAAGGGCACATGAACGTAAAGATGGCGGATGATGGATTCGTCGAACATGGGACGTGTCAAGTTTCGCCAAAGCGGATGCCCTGGGCCAGGGGCAGCTCAAGGGAATAATTGATCGTGACGGTCTGGCGTCGCATATAATTTTTCCATGCGTCGCTGCCGCTCTCGCGTCCGCCGCCGGTTTCCTTTTCGCCGCCGAACGCGCCGCCGATTTCGGCTCCGCTGGTGCCGATGTTGACATTGGCGATGCCGCAATCGCTGCCGCGGGCTGACAGGAAAAGTTCGGCTTCGCGCAGATCGTTGGTGAAAATGGCGGAGCTCAATCCCTGCGGGACGGCGTTGTGCCAATCGATGGCTTGCTCTATTTTCTCGAACGCGATCATATAAAGAATGGGCGCGAACGTTTCCTCATGGACGACTTTGTAATGCGGGCCGGCCTGCGCCAGGCACGGCGTGACATACCTCCCGCCGGGATAATGGCTCGCCGTCAGCGGCTGCCCGCCGTAAAGGATTTTCCCGCCTTCCTCACGCAGACGCCGCAATGCGTCTTGCATGGCGTCAACGGCGCTGACGCTGATCAACGGTCCCATCAAAACACTGGCGTCCATCGGATTGCCGATGCGCACCTGTTTGTAGGCGGCGATGAGCCGTTTGGTCAGTCGCTTTTCGAGCGAGCGATGCACAAAAACGCGCCGCGTGCTCGTGCAACGTTGTCCGGCTGTGCCGACTGCCCCGAATAATATCGCCCGAGTCGTCAGGTCGAGATTTGCGGAGGTGGCGACGATGATCGCGTTGTTGCCGCCGAGCTCGAGCAACGCGCGGCCGAGGCGGCGCTGCACTTTTTCTCCAACGTCGCGCCCCATGTGGGTTGAGCCTGTCGCGGAAATGAGCGGCAGCCTTTTATCATGCGCCATTTTTTCGCCGACAGCGTCGCGACTGCCGATGGCCAGGCTGAAAATCGCCGGGTTGACGCCATTGTCGCGGCAAACGCGCTCGGCGATTTTTATTGTGGCGATGGCGCACAGAGGAGTTTGGCCCGAAGGTTTCCACAAGGTCGCGTCGCCGCAGACGACCGCCAGCGCGCTGTTCCACGCCCAAACGGCCACGGGAAAATTGAAGGCCGATATGATGCCGACAACGCCGAGAGGATGCCATTGCTCCATCATGCGGTGTGCGGGGCGTTCCGAGGCGATCGTCAATCCGTAGAGCTGGCGCGAGAGGCCGGTGGCGAAGTCGCAAATGTCGATCATCTCCTGCACTTCGCCCTCGCCTTCGGCCAGGATTTTGCCCGCTTCAAGCGTCACCAATCTTGCCAGGCCGGCCTTGGCCGCGCGCAAGGCGTTTCCGAATTGCCGGATGATCTCGCCGCGCTTGGGCGCCGGGACGGATTGCCAAGCGGCGAATGCCGCGTGCGCCCGCTGCACCGCGCGCTCGTAATCTTGGGCCGTGGCCGTGCGCACCGACGCCAGCACTTTGCCATCGATGGGAGAAACGCTCTTGAGAATCGGGCCGCCGCCGGTCCACTCTCCGTCGAACACGCCCGCGTTCCCCGCTGTCAAGCCAAGTTGTTTTAAAATGGCGGGCGGTTTCGGCTCGGTTTTTTTCATATCACGCCAGCCGCCGGCATTGGGCGTCGATGATTTTCAATGCCTCGTCGAGGGCGTCGTCCTTGAGGTCGAGAACGGGCCGGAGGCGAATGGAGCGCTCGCCGCACCGGAGCACCAGCAATCCCAGTTCGTAAACGCCGTTCCAAAACCGGTCGCGCAATTGGCCATCGGGCAAATTGAAGGCTGTCAACAATCCGCGTCCGCGCACCGCCGTGATGATGGGGTAACGCCTTGCCAGACCGTGCAGTTCATCGAGCAGTCGCGCCCCTTGCGCGCGGGCGTTCTGGACCAATTTTTCCCGCTCGATGATCCGCAAAAAATGAGTCGAGCGGGCGTAATCACAAAAATTGCCGCCCCACGTTGAATTGATGCGGCTGGGCGCACGAAAAACGTTCTCCTTGACTTCATCCAGGCGCGGCGCGGCCATCACGCCGCAGACCTGCGCCTTCTTGCCGAAAACCAGCAGGTCCGGCAAAACATCGAAGTGCTGGCAGCACCATGTCTTGCCGGTCATGCCCATGCCGGTTTGCACTTCGTCAAAGATCAAAAGGATGTCGTTCTCATCGCAAATGCGGCGCAACAATTGCAGCCATTGCCCGCGAAAATG
Source organism: Vulcanimicrobiaceae bacterium (assembly GCA_035511075.1). Taxonomy (GTDB): domain Bacteria; phylum Verrucomicrobiota; class Verrucomicrobiia; order Limisphaerales; family Palsa-1400; genus DATAUD01. Next base: position 3,665 of record DATKFW010000022.1, on the reverse strand, counting down.
ATTGTCGCCGCCCTCGCCCTGGACCGGTTCGATGATGATCGCCGCGATGTCGATGCCGCGTTGGTCAATGAAGCTCCGGATTTCCCCCTCCGCCTTCTTCTCCTTTTCCACGACGTTGGCCTGGCGCTCCTTTTCCGGCAGTGAGAAGTCGATGGAGGGGGTGGTGACGCGGGGCCAGGGAAATTTGGCGAATAGGTCGGTTTTCCTCCGGTCGGTATTTGTCAGGCTCATCGTGTAGCCGCTGCGGCCGTGAAAGGCGCCGGTGAAATGGAGGATTTCGACGCCTCGTTCGCCGTTTCCGAGCGCGATATTTTTGCGCGTTTTCCAATCCATCGCGGCCTTGAGCGCGTTCTCGACCGCCAGCGAGCCGCCGTCGATGAAGAAGTAGCGCTCGAGCGGCGGCAGTCCGACAACCCTTGCAAAGGTCTCCACAAAAGTGGCCAGGGCGACGGAATAGACATCCGGATTGGCGACTTTGACTTTGGCGGCCGCCAGCAAATCCGCCTGCACGGCAGGCGAATCGAAATCCGGGTGATTGAACCCGATGGGCATGGAGGCATAGAACGAATAAAAATCGACGAAGCTTCTCCCCGTCGCCGCATCGACCAGTCTGGAACCGCGGCTTTTCTCCAGATCGATCACCAGTTTAAAGCCGTCGGTGAGAAGGTGTTTTTCCAATTCTGGAACGACTTGCTCCGGAGGTACATGGGGGGGCATGGAAACGGCCCCTCGAATTGTTTTGCGGGGCGCGCTTTTTTTTGGTGGTTGGACCGCCTGCGTCATCCTCAATTATAAACCGTGATGGTAAATCCGCCAGCCAGCACGCTTCAAGCAAATAGGATAAAGGTTTGACGCGGAGCCTACCGCCCGCCGGCGGGCAGGTTTTGTTCGAAAAAACCGAAGCGCAGGATGTCGCGGTGGCTGAAATCTGCCAGTGTCAGGCCATGGCGGCGGTTGGGGTATTCCATAAAGCTGAATTGTTTGTTCATTCCGATCAGCGTGTTGAGCAGGCGCTGGGTGCCTTGGAAATGAACGTTGTCGTCACCGGTGCCGTGGATGATGAGGAGTTTTCCCTGAAGGCCTGCGGCATAGGTAATGGGTGATCCGGCTTTGTAGCCGGCAGGGTTGTCCGCGGGCAATCCCATGTAACGTTCCTGGTAAATGGTGTCGTAAAGAGTCTCGTCGGGAACGGGGGCGCCGGCGACAGCGACTTTGAAAAGTTCCGGGGAGCGGAAAATGAGGTTCAAGGTCATCGAGCCGCCGCCGCTCCAGCCAAAGACGCCGACGCGGTCCAGGTCCACATAAGAATGCGTTGCGGCGAGGGAACGAACGGCTGCGGCCTGCTGCCTGGAAGAGAGGACGCCAACGGAGCCGTAAATCACTTTGCGCCAGGCGCGGCCCTTTGGGGCGGGTGTGCCGGAGTTGTCGAAGCTGGCGATGAGATAGCCGTCGTCGGCCAGACCCGCCAAGATCAACCGGTTAGTGGCGCCCCAGCTATCGTTGACAGTGGTTGCGGCCGGCTCGCCATAGACGTTGACGATGAGCGGGTATTTCTTAGCGGCGTCAAATTTGGCGGGGCGAATGAGCCAGCCGTCCAATTTTGCGCCGCCTCCGCCGTCCACCTGAAAAAGTTCGGTGCGGCCCGCGAAGATGGGAGCGACTTTGGCTTTCAGATCGGCGTTGTCCTGGAGCACGCGGATGGTCGTGTGCTCCGGCAGGCGGATCAAATCTGAAACTGGCGGTTCGTCAAACGTGGACCAGGTGTGGAAGGCCCAATGACCGTCGGGCGAAATATTGTAGGTGTGCGTGCCGGGCAGGTTGGCGGGAGTGATCCTTTCGGGCTGGCCCGTGCCGTCGAGGTGCGAACGCCAGAGATAACGCTGGGTGGCGTTGTCGGGCGAGGCGATGTAATAGAGCCAGTTGTTGGTTTCGTCGACCCGCGCGATGGAGATGAGGTCAAACGGCCCGGTGGGGATCATTTGCGCGGAGCCGTCGCGCTGGACCGCGTAGGCGTGACGCCAGCCGTCGCGCTCGGATAGAAAAAGCAGTTTTCGGCCGTGCTCCAGCCAGACGAAACTTGGGTTGTAATCGACCCAGGCGTCGTCACGGTCCTGGAACATGAGACGCACCTTGCCGGTCCTGGCGCTGGCCAGGAAGACGTTGTTGGTATTCTGGAGTCGGTTGAGTTGCTGGAGAATGACTTCATCGGAATTGTCGGCCCAGGCCATGCGGGCGATGTAGTTGTTGCGCGGATCGCCGGGGATTTTGAGCCAGCGGGTGGCGCCGCCTTTGGCGCTGACGATGCCGAGGCGGACGGCGGCGTTGGTCTGTCCGGCTTTGGGATAGTGGTACGTGGTGATAACGGGGTAGAGCGTGTCAGTGTAGTTGATCAAGGAGAATTCCGGCACGTTGCTTTGATCGAATTGGAGATAGGCGATTTTTCTGCCGTCCGGACTCCACTCAAAGCACGAACCGAGTCTCAGTTCCTCCTCGTCCACCCAATCCGAGGTGCCGTTGATGATCAGCGGCGAGCCGTCGCGTGTCAGGCGCGCAATCCTGCCGCTATTGACATCCTCCACATAAATATTGTTGTCGCGAACATAGGCGGCGCGCGTGCCGTCGGGGGACAGTTTGGCGTAAAGCAGGCCGTTGGTGGAGTTGCCGCCCAGCTTGTGCCAGGATTGGGCCGTTTTATCGAACACCCAATTGTCGTAAGCGGTTTTGCGGATCATGGTTGGGCGCGGTTGCGTGGAGAAGAGAATGTGATTGCCATCGGCGGAGGCGTCGCGCTGGTCCATGCGGAGCGGACTTCGCGCTCCGGGAGGCGTCAGTTGCGCGGCGGTCATGGTCAGGAGAATCTTGCGTTCGCCGGTGGCGGTGTCGTAACGGGCGAGTTCGGAGCCGTTGCGCTCGATGACAGTGTAGCCGGCGCCGCCGTCAACCCATTCGCCGGTTTCGGCGGCGCGAGGGTTCCCGCTGAATTCCCCGGAATAAACACGGCGCACCCAAGCCTGCATGTTGGTGGATAGCTGGGCCGAAGCCGGGAGGAGACCGAGGAGCAGGAGCAGCCCCGTCAGGGCGGTGGGATGGGAATTTTGGCTTCGCATATAAAGGGAAAATTATAAATTATAAATTATAAATTATGAATGATGAAATGGATGGGGCGTTTTCGCGCGGCCGGGCAGAGGATCGGCGATCCCAGACCCCGAATCGACCACGGTAAGTCAATTCAATGGTTTTTATTATTGTCGTTTATGTCTTGCAATTCCTCGGTGCTTCGACGACCACTGCATCAGTGGAGCTTTGGACCTAAGCGGCAATGAAATTGAAATTCGCCATCATTGTCCTCTCGTATTGTTATCCGGTTTTCAGCCAGGGCACGTTTGAAAACCTAAACTTTGAGCAGGCAAACCCGGGGCCGATCACTTTTTCCTTCGGTGTGCCGGTTTCCAACGCACCTTGTGCGCGAAAGGGAAAAATGACAAATGCACAGATTGTGTCAAAAGTTAGGACTGACACCTGCATGGCAATCCAGCATGTGCGAGAGCATCGTCAGCGGATGCCAGTTTCCCGCCGTCACACTGCGGAAGGCCCATCCGATGTCAGCAAACGTCAATCCTGGCAGGACATGACGGTTTTCGGTCACATAAGCCTGATCGTCGAAC
>DATKFW010000021.1:0-15589 GCA_035511075.1 Vulcanimicrobiaceae bacterium | reverse complement strand
GAAGCGGGCCACGCCGTTGGACAGGCTCACTGTGGAAGTCCCCGGGAATCCACTTTGGGGCGCTGCTTCCGTCGTTTGCCATGACCACATATTGGAAAGCACCAGAGGAGGGGGCGCGAGGCGGGTTGGGACTGGTGGGGTAAAACCTTCCAGCACGAGTTCGCGGTTGCCCCAGAGCGCGTAATCAAATGAGGAGTTGTTTTTGGGGCCGGGATCCACCTCGAAGCGCACCGTCAGGTTGGACCCGCGGCGGGTGCTGAAGTCGAATTCAAACTGGCGCCAGACATCGTTGGTCTGGTGACAATCGAACAGCTTGGTGCCATCGGCGTAGAGGCGGAAAGTGACGCCGTCGGAGTTGGCCACGTTCTGCGAGCGCATCGCGGTGGCACCCCGCAGCATGATGCGTGTCGCCCCGGCTGGGAGGCAGATGACAAATTGCTGGAAGGCGACGCCGGTGCCGTTGCGCCAGGGGCAGTGCAGCAGAAATGCCCGCTCTCCATTTTGCGCGCCGAATGGCTCGCACGCCACGCCCGTGCGGTCCTCGAAAAACCCCGACCATCCCAGTGGAAACTGCTGCTCGGCCCGGTCGCGGTGGGCATATCCGACAGCGTAGACTCCCACCTCATCGAGATTCATCACCGGCAGGTCGGGACTGACGGCTGGTTGCGCGTTGGCAGAGATCACCAAGGCAGCGGCGCTCAGGAAAAGCAGCGCCCGGCGGATATGCTTCATACGGTTCGACGCCAGCCTATCCCTGCCGGCAGAAGGTGGCAAGAAAGGAGAGGTTCACTGGATGCTCCCGAAGCCAGCTCTTTGGCCATCACAGCCGGAAAGGGCGGCTGGCCGCGCCCAACCGGTCCCCATGCCAAGCTTAAAAGGCACATCAAGTTCCAGCCTTCGTCGATGAAGAGGAAATTGTCAGGCACAGGGACCTCAGGGCACTTCCCCGCCCTTAACAAATTTCGTTCAGTCGGGCCTGCACACTTGCGAATTCATCCTTAGAAACCCTGCGGATAATTAATGGGGATGCTGCGATCCCATTTTTCAAGGTGCCGATGAGCGCCACGCTGCGGAGAATCGGCCATATCGCTTTAAACGGTGGGGTTTGTTGGACGGACAGCGGTCGCTGAACCGTTCGACGATCGAGGCGACACTTTCAAAGTGTTTCGGCTTACCAACTTTTTCACCCCGGGACCTATTCTCGAAATCTTTGTCGTCAGGATTTGAGCCATCCCAACGCGGTCTGGGCGGGGCGACCCCGCCGAAGAGAGCGACACAACTACGTCGAGCAGACTGGGGTTGGGCTCCATACACGTCTATTTGCCTGGGGCGCCAGCCATTCGTCTAGCGCTGTTAAAGTGGTATAATAAGCACTCTTCACTCTGGATTGACACCACAGCAGGGTTGGATGCCTATCCAGCTAAAATGATGCTTACTACAGAAACACCCTGTTTTTCAACCCTTTTCCACTGGCTTATTTGCAGCCCATAATTTTTTGTGCAGCTTTATCCGCTGATCGGGGTCGACAATGCTTCCCCCCTCGGGAGTCTCGATTAATCGAAGCGTTCCGGCCAGAATAAGCCCATGGATGAGGAGCGGATACGACCTCTGGAATCGGGGGGGAACCCCCGGATCTTCTAATATAATTTTCATAAACTTGTGTTTTGCCACCATACCTTTGTCACGAAGCGCCAGACAACGACGAGCTACCTCAACAACTCTGTTTCGGCTGGGAAGAGCGGGGGCGCTGGCCACGGTCTAGGCAGTGACGCGGTAGGCGAAGCGGCGGACAGGTGTCCACTCCCCGCGCTGCCTTTGTTGGCGCACATCCGAGTCGCTTTGGAGAGCGATGGAGGTGAAGCGAAAGGGTTTCCATTCCGGAGTCAGGGGGGCTTGGCAACTCATGCCGAGGTTTTGCCAGGGCGAGTGGGTTTGCTCCAGGCTGAGATTCGTTGCGCCGGCGCGCTCCGATTTCGCCCAGAAGCTGAGGGTGTAGGCGCGGTTGGCCTCCACCTTTCGGCCGGGTTGCTCGAAGCGGATGTGCCAGCTCTGGATACCCGGTTTGGCCACGGTCACACACACCGACCGGGCGTGAGGCAAGGCTGCGGGCGCCTCCTCGCTCAGGGCCGCGGTTGCCTCCGCCCCGGGCTGCCGTTCCAGCACCCAGCCTTCAAGGCCAAGGCCGAGGTCGGCGTTGGTGATCATCTCCTGGCCCGGCGATTGCTCTCCGGCGCTCCAGGCCCGGCGCAGAGCGGCGGTGGTTTCGTAGCGCCGGCGCAGCCAATCGTTCCATTGCGGCTTCAGTCCCGCCTGCAAAACCTCCGGCAACCGCTCCACCTCCTCGCCCAGCCAGCCAGGCATGGATGAGGCCGTTTTCGTTGTTGATCTCGACGAAAGCCACCGCTGGTTCCTCGGCGTAAATGATTACGCGAGTATAGCAGGTAGTTCCTGGTTAAGCAGGACTAAAAATGCAATCGTGTTTATCACGTCGAAAGGGTCTTTTGATGATGATCTTCATTCCTTCTTTGAGCACAGCGTTTCACGTTGTCCTCGATGTTCTGGCCGCGCTGTCAAGCTGGCGATGGCAAAATGAAGCCATCGTGAGCAAATCGAGCGCGTCCTGTTCGGTCATATTCCAGGAAATCTTTGGCGCGCGGGCGGGTGGGGTTGCGGAAAGTTCCAAACATACCTTTCATCAAATTCAGAAGGCCCTTCTGTTCGGACTGCTCGGATTCGGTTAGCAGACTGTTGAAGGCGAGGAAAGGCATTCCTGGCTTGCCGGGCGCCAGCGCTGCATCAGCCAGTTCTGCTCCATCGCCCGTCAGGCCGGTCTTCGCACGGATTTTGTCTGCGACACTTTTGGTGGCCTCGAGAACGGCGTGAAAACAGTTTTCTTGAAGCAGTTCCGCCTTGCAGAAGCGCAGCACGTCGTGATGCACGTTGCGCTTGAGCAATTCCGCACGCAAGCGTCCGGCGCGTTGTTCGGCTTCCACCAGGGTCTTTGCCGCTTCGCGGCGGCGCAACTGGCAATCCTTGCCAAGTTCAAGGCCGGTGAAAACCAACACATGATTCAACTCGACACGACGGGACTCGAAAATTTCGGTTTTCCCCACGTAACGAACCGGCTTCATTGCTTCAAGGATAAAGCTTAAAATGTGGTTGCCGCACCCGTCTTGCTGCTGTTGCTGGCTCAAGGCAAACGAGAGGCGCTTCCATTTGGTGAGGCCGGGAGCGGGGTCTGAGATGCCGAGTTGCGCGAGAAGATGGCCAATTTCCGAGCCGGTCAAGCCACTGGCTGTATCCGCCAGCACCCGGCACACGCCGTCAAGTTCTGCCGGAGGAAATGAGGGGTGGGCCGCCATCGTTACAATTCCCCCCGGAAGGTTTTTGTGACCCGAGGTGCCTCGCGGAACAATCCGTCGATAAAAATGCGTGCTTCAGTCTCAGTTGGCATTGAGTCGAACATAATTCCACTAATTTCTGATTTGCAAGCTCGTTTGGGCACTGTCGCTGTCAGTTCGGCCAGCGAACAGAATTTTCATAAAGCACCAGGACTTTGATTTGCCACCTGTCTAATGTGAAGGTTGCGAGCGTTTTGGAGTTCGGGCGATGGCCAGACGGAGCGAATCAAATGGGTTGGTGCCGACGCAAATGGCCAGGATGGGAAGCTCGAAATCTGAGACACAGCGGATTTGAGCCTCAATCTTGGCAAGCGTATCCCGGCTCAAATCCCAGCCGGCCAAGTTGAGTTTAGTGGCAAGCTGGGCTTGGGTGGCTTTGTTTAGCGACATCCTTTCGCCTTCACCGGCCTGACTCCTTACCCATTCCTGTCCCTCCTGTTCAAGGAACGCCTTACCGGGCCCCGCGTCCGCGACGCCGAGAGCGCTTTGCGTCCGTTCACCGGCGAACCGTTGAATGAACTCTGCCGACCGGGACCGATGCAATCCCAACCCGGCTTTGTCAAGGGCCTGCGCCTCTTCCGGCGTTAGGCTGCCCCACCAGAACGGCTCAAGCTCGGAAACAAGCGCCTGCTTTCCTTTCTTCTCTCGCGTCAGGGCGCCGAGTTTTGCTTTCTGGACGGGATCGGTGATGCCATGTTTCTCGGCATACGCCCCAATGGTCTTGGTCCGACGGCTGAATTTCTCGATGAGTTGGCAAGTAGTCCTGGGCGGAGGGTAGTGGGTGCCGGAAGTTCACCACCGGTCCTGACGTCGGTGCCGAGCATGGAACGTGGTGGCCCAGTCGGATACGTTATAAGAACTCAAACAACCTATGAAAACGACATTTCGAGTGAGCCGAAATTACCCCAAAATCCTCCGCAACCGCAAGCGCCGAATCCAGCGGCAGCTGGCCCCACGGAACTGGGAGGATCAAGAACAACCCATGATGCGGGGCAGCAATATCCATTACGAATTGAGTGGCAAGACGCGGGCCACCGGCTACGGCGGCCTGGGTGCCGTTCATCTGATAGTGCAACGCTTGGGTCTGGTGGAGGAGATCGACCAGAACCTGGAGTTGCTCAAAGTACATTTGCCCTATCACGAGAGCGATCATGTGCTGAACATGGCCTACAACGTGTTGGTGGGCGGAGAACGGCTGGAAGATATCGAACTGCGGCGGCAGGATGAAAGTTTTCTCAACGGGTTGGGGGCGCAACGAATTCCCGACCCGACCACGGCGGGAGATTTCACCCGGCGCTTCGATGTCCAAGCCATTACCCAGTTGCAGGAATGCATCAACCGGACGGGGCAGCGGGTGTGGCAACAGCAGAGGCGCGCTTCGCAGCCGCCTGCTCGGCGTCCAGCTTTGCTGCACGCGTAGCCGCCCTGGCCGCCAATTAGACCTCCCGTTTAGCTGCCCACAGAGCTTTGGCCGCCGCACGCATCAGGGCGCGCGTGGCTTTGCTGCGCTTAAAACCGGTTAACGCCTTACTGAGCTTGGCGCGCATTGCCGCAATTGCCTCCGGAGACTTCGCTGCCATCGTCGCCCTGCGCTTGGCCGTAGTTGCCGCCCGCTCGGCTTCACTGCGCCCGAGCTGGGCCTCGCTTATATTCAAGGAGGTCATTTCTTCTTGCAGTTTGGTTACGTCTCGCTCGCCGGAGTTCGTGCCGTCAATAAACGTCGCAGTATACTTGCGCCAAACCTCTGTTCCTTCGCGGTTGACGTTGACATCAATACGCCTGACCAGCATTTTAAGGATATCGACCAGTTCTTTTCGGCCAGCCTTATCTTCAACTTCATCGATCAACTGCTCGGCACTCACTGCCGCCTTCTCAAAGATGTGGGGATCGCAAATGTCCAGGTCCTCACCGGTGAAGTAATGCGCCATCGCTTTCCAAGCGTTTGCAAGACCAGGGTTCACCCCCCCTTTCGCTCCGGTTACGAAACTTTTTAGGGCGGCCTTGGCGTCCCGCTCTTTCTGCTGATACCGCGCGAACTCGATCCGGTTGCGGGCTTTCTGCTCCTCGTCTGCATTCAGATCGCTCATACACGTGTCTTGAAAAGACTTCGTCGCAGCAACAGCCGCCGCAATGTCATTGTTGAGCTTCGCTTCCTGGACGCGGCGGTCAGTAACTCCGGCCATTCTCTTGGTTAGGATGCTCGGCAACTCCTTCAAAACGTAACCGAAAAAATCCTGCTCGACAGCCGCTATTCGGATACCTCGCCGCTGTTTACAAATCGGACAGCCATCCGCGTTCACTTTGGTGGAATAGCTCCTGCAAACCCAATCCCGATTCTGTCTCTTGGAGAATCTGGTCTTGTAGGAAGAGCTGAAGCCCATCGCCCGCCTGCAATGCACACAAAACACCCGCCCCGGAAACAACGTTATGTTTCGGCTTCCGGCCTGCACTCCACCTCCCCGATACAGCTTCGTGTTCAGGCGCGCCTCGAGGATCGCAAACTCCCGGTCAGTGCATACCTGCGGAAAAATATTCGGAATGGTTTCCCCGTTGATTATCAAGGTGCCAACAAGCGCCACGTTTCCGATTATCGCGCGCAACGCACTATCCGACCAACACTTCCCGCCCTTCAGGGGCTTGAATTTGGACTCGTGAAGACGCTGAACAATTCGGGCAATAGGGCGGTTAGCAACAACACCGTCGATGATTAAGCGAACCGCCTCGTAGCTTTTCACCACGTTCAATTTTTCACCCTTGGACGAATTCTCATATTTTGAATCGTGCAAAATGTAGTCGTCCCTCAGCACGTCCCACCTCACCCAACGCGGGACCGCCCCCCCGAACGAGACTTTTCCACCGGCCTTGGCATATTCAATCCGAAGCTTGATCGAGTCCTTAACGTTGTCCTGGATCTGTTTGCTGTATTCATGGGACCCTGCCAGCAACCCGAAAAACTCGTTCATTTTTTTCTGGCTGTGACGGTCATCCGGGCACACGTAAAACGGCGGCTTCAAGACGAGAAAGTGGATGCCTTTTTTCAGACACGTAGTTACCGCCTCCATCGCGTCGCCCGGCTTAGCCCTCGACCAGGCCCTCGCCGCGTCCACGACGATCAATGTTCCAGCTGGCACATCACCGGCCCCGGCCGCCTTAATGTATTTGCCGAGAACTGTCCTTTCATCCAAAATCGGCGCCACTCCATCGACATACGCAAAGGCGCTCAAATGCTTCATCGTCTTACCGTCCTCCGCCAACTCTTTCAGCCAGCGTTTGGGCAACTCCTTGCCGCCGTAAATCTTTTCGATTTCCTCGCAAATCATTTGGATATTTCCGACCTGCCGGGCCTCGGAGGTTCCGTCCTTTTGAGGACCGGAGGAGAATCGCACCGGCAGGTCAAAACCCGTCGGGCGAAAGCTACTCATTTCAGTTTGGATGAGCTTCCTGATGGCCGGAAGGTCCAGGTTGACCACGCCGGATTCGGATCTCGCTTTCTGTAACTCTTTAAACGTCATATCTTCATGCCGTCTTCGGCGAGTTCATTGATCAAAATTCTGTTAGGCCGAAATCTTGCCCAAAACCTTGCCAACAAACTGCTGTGGCTCCTGAATCTGAAGCAAAGTGTGCTAAAGGACGGAAGAGGACATTGGGGTTCCCGGGCATCGGCGTTGTTGGTTTTAACCGCAGGGATACCCCTGAAGCGTGCGCGCTATAGGAAGATCGCATCCAAGACCCATTCCCCATCAGGCACCCGAGCACTTGCACTGACGTTGACGGATTAACCCCGCTTTTCTGCGGCTGACCAACCGTGGCGATGGTGTTGCCGCTGCCGGCATTTCCCAGCGGTACCGCGGATGTCGACGCCGACGAGATATCCGTTACACCGGTGCCGACGATGCCCGCGAGACTGAGCGTTGCCGCACCTGGTCGGCGATGCCCTTGACGGATTGCCGAAAAGGCCCGGCTCATATGCCGTTCTCCTCATCATCGCCGGACGGCTCCCAGCGGGATTTGCGACGGAAGGCTCGGAGGGCGACGTCGCATTCTTCAGGATGGAATCTCACCACGGCACCGCGCTTGTAGCAGGGAATCGTCCCGTCCTCGCACCAGTAGTCCACGGTCCTTACACTGACCTGGTACCGCGCGGCCATTTGGTGGCGTGTCTTCAATAGTTGGGGTTCGGGTGTAACCGAAGCCTCTGCGGCGGCGGCAACGGGTCTGGACTTGCCCGTCTGGCCAGCGTTTCTGAAGGGTAGCGACCGTGGCGCATTCCCCCCAACTTTTGAATTCCTGCGGGACGAAAGCCGAGCAAAACCTGAGCGCGCCCCGTTTGAGGGTGCCGCACCACGGATTTGCGTGCCATCTGCGCCTTGGCGCGCCAGCGCGCACTGGGGGACGACCGATACACCCTCAGTCGGAGCGGTTGCAGAGGCCGGATGCCCTTTGGACTTGGTGCGGGAATTCAGGAGTCCCTCCTGTCTCGTCGGCGGAGCGTCGGCGGCATTACTACCAACCGCTGCGGCGTATGGGCGGTCAGCAGCGCCTCCATATCTGGCGGGCCGGGCCGGTGCGATAATGGAGTCTCGAAGATCGGACTTGCTACAACCCAGGCTATCTGGGACATGTAGCTATTCCGGAACCGCGGGTCATAGGACGACCCATAGTACTTACTACTCATCATATCCCATTGTAAGGCCTTCTATTTTTGTTGCCTCGGGCAGAAACACTTTATTGATTCTGCGCAGCCTGATTATTCCCACTTACGGCCAATAATCCCACGCCACGAACCGCTCCGCCCTTGTCTAATTGAAGGTATTTCCAAGCCAGTCCTATGCGTGGGAGGGTGGAATAGCAGAAATCGCACAGATGGGCGGCCGCTGTTGGAGGTCGGGCGTCCGGCTGTGCTAGAGCAGATGCTATCAGCACATCACAGGTTGTGATTGAGACTTCACTACCTATGACAAGTGGTGAGTACTTGTAATATCCACCCCGGCGACAACATGGAGTCCCTACGGAAGCTCCCTGATCACCCTTTGAAAACGTGAACTTCGAGGCTGGCCTGGCATCGTGGTACTTCAACGACGGCCCGGAGTACTTCAACCACGGCATGGAGTACCTCAACCTGCGACGCACCTTCGCGCGCACCCCTTTCGCGGCGAGCCGGCTGCTGGGGAGTCTGGGGGTGTCCGACCCGACGCCGCTGTTGGAAAGTTTCGGCGAACCGGTGGGCGCGGCCAAAGGGCAGTCGGTGGTAAGGCATGGTGATTTCAGGGCCGATGCCAACGGCCATGGATTGGCCGACGATTGGGAGTTCACCGCAACCCCCAAAGGCGCCAACTGCACCCGGGAGGTACTGCCCGGGCCGGAAGGTGGCTGGGTCCATCTCAGCAGAGGGTGCCGACCGCCGTGGCCAGGGCCAAGGCGCCTGAGGTCATGATCGCTCAACACGATCTGCCCATCCGAGGCGGCCAGTGGTATCGGTTGTCGCTGCGAACCCGAGCCGAGGCCTGAATACAAAGGACATCACCTGGACAGTGCAGAATACAGCCAATTGGCAGGCGCTGTTCGACCACCAGAAGCATCGAGGAACCCGGCATGTTATTACGCCACCTCCTGCATCCGGTACCGGTCAAGTACCACCATCGGCACTGGTCCAGCCCAATTGCTCCGGTAACCTTCGTGGGCCACCAACGTCTGTAGTAAAGTGGAGCTGCGCACTGCCGAACTGCTGGAAGCCCGCAGCGCGTTTGACCTCCTTAGAAACACTCGCCAGCATGGCAGCGTCCGGGTGCGCATTCAGGAACGATTTGATGCCACCAAGGTCAATGCGCTAATGAAATTTCATCACGACTTCTTCGACCGCCCCAATGGCGGGACGGAAGCCCGCTCTGTTGGCCAGATCACCTCCGATGCCCTGACTGCTGAGGCTGGCGATCTCACTTTGCTGCTCGACCAGGCTGGCCGCTACGCTTTTCTCGAACCGTTTCGCCCCATTGTTGGGAAACTGAATGCGCTGGAGGAAAAGGATTATACGTACCTGCTCAATCATCTTAATGATTTTCAGGACGACTTGCTCACGGCGAAAGAAGATGTTCTTTCTCCGATCAAAGCGTTCATGCGCGGCGCTCAACGTGTTGCGTATGATGAATCCATCACTTTCCTGCGGGAAGAGGAGGCGAATTTTGCCGAAGTTCCAGCCATTGAAGTGCAGCCTCGGCGCGACCTGGCGGCATCCGCTCATCCGTATCGAGGCAATGGTGTTCCCAAAGCCAAGGCCGCCGTTTCCAAGTTGCGCGCCATCCTCGCAGATCTGCTCAAGGCCTAACGTGACCGGGCACTTGCCGCCGTGGACATACAACACGCCCGGCTCCAGGTTGTGGAAGATTTTGCGTTGCTCAACGAGTCCAGCCGCGCTCAAGTGCTGGCGCTCACTATTGAGGCCCGCGCCGCCATCCAATCCGCCCGCTTTGTCACCGGCATTCGGGACCGGCTCCAACGCTATCTCACACAGGATTATGCAGCCCAGCTTGCTCTGGCTTCGAGGCTCGCGGCGCCGGTGCCGCAGCCCCCTAGAAAGCCTGGCGATAAAGCTCCTCCTCCCGCGCCACCAGTCCACTACACTTCGGCCAGCAGTCTGCGGCCGCAATGTGATCTTCCCTAGATCGCACTGAAGCCGACCTCGGTCAATGGCTCGCGGCCCTGTGCATGGCGGCCCAAACGGAGCTGAAAAAAGGAAACCGCATCAGCCTTTAATTTTGGAGAATTCAATTTAAGTTTATGAAAATTGACACAACAGAACTCTAATTTAATGAAAATTAACTTTTCTACCGCTTTGGCCCGGCTAATTTTATAAAAATAGTATGGCCATTTTTCCGACAACGTCTCGGAGAGTTGGAGAAAGAGATTCGCATCAGCCTCTAATTTTATTGAAATTGACACAATTGCACTCTAATTTGATGAAAATGAACTTTTTTACCGCTTTGGATCGGCTAATTCTATAAAAATGGTATGGCCATAATCTTTGCCAACGCCTCCAAGACTCCTGAAGTTGTTCGCGCCGTAAAGGCGAACAGGATGCGGAAAATTGCGTCAAAGATTTACACAGACGACTTAACTTCGCCACCCGAGGAAGTTGTAAGACGGCATCGTCTGGAAATCGCCGCTCATTTTTATCCCGGTGCATTGATAAGCCACCGCTCGGCGCTGGAGGGCAATAATATTTCGCCGGGCGGCAAACTTCATCTCACGGTTTCGCGAGCCGTGGCAACGGTACGTAAACTGCCGGGATTGGAAATCCGTATTTGGCGAGGGTCCGCACCACAGGCGGACGATACCCGGACCCCCTTGGGCGATGGCAAAGAGCTGTTCACTTCGAGCCAGGCCAGAGCCATCCTTGAAAACATGCAGATTGCGCGGGCACACGGCGGCGGCGAGCCCAAGACGCTTTCTCCAGAGGAATTGGAGCGTTGGATAGACCGATACCTTCGGATTTTTGGAGTCGGCTGGCTTGATAAACTCCGAGAGCAGGCGAATGATTTGGCTTCGCGATTTGGTTGGCTACGCGAGCAACAGGAACTCAACCAACTGGTGGCCGCGATCAAAGGCGAAACATCGAGCTACAGGCTCACCACCGACCTCCTGCGTTCCCGTGCCCAAGGGAAACCGTATGATCCAGAGCGGGTGACTCTTTTCGGAACGCTCCAGGCGCGTCTGGCAGCGGAGCGCTTCGTGGAATTGCCGAGGCCTCCGGCGAATGAACTGGAAAACCGCGCCTTCTGGGAAGCCTATTTTTCCAATTTCATCGAAGGCACCAAATTCACCGTCGAGGAAGCCAGGGTCATCGTGTATGACCGGGAGGCGGCCAAAGCGTTGGAAAAAAAGCGTCCCGACGACGCCCACGACATCCTCGAAACCTATCGGCTGATCATTGACCCAAAAATCAGCGGCGAAGTACCAAAGGATGCGTCACACCTTCTGGAGTTGCTCAAACGCAGACACGCTCGAATGATGGCCAGCCGCCTGAACATCGAGCCCGGCGTTTTCAAGAAAACCAACAACCAATTCGGTTCCCGGGTATTCGTCGCTCCCGAACTGGTATCCGAAACCTTGGCCCGTGGCTGGCCAGCCGGCCGGGAACTGCCTTCCGCCTCGGCCCGTGCCCTCTATGTCCTTTTTCTGATCGCGGAGGTGCATCCCTTCAATGATGGCAACGGTCGTATTTCTCGTTTGGGAATGAACGCGGAACTTGAAGCTTCCGAGCAGGCGCGGCTGATCATCCCAACGTCCCTTCGCAACGATTACCTCACGGTGCTCGAAGCGCTAACCGGGAACAGTAATCCCGCCCCATTCGTTGCGTTTGCCCATAAGCTGACAGAAGTGAACAGCCGCATGCCTTTCGGCTCCTTCGAGCAATCGCAGGCCTATTTCAAGAAGACAGGAGCGCTGGATGAGCAGCCACAGGGCTTCGGATTCTTGCCCTCCATGCTCGACGCTAAAACCTAGAGTAATTCCATTTTTCATGAACACCTCTGCGCTCAAGACTTTTGCTCCTGCTGTCCGCAAACAGCTCATGGAGGCGGTCACGCGCAAGCTCGACTTTGCCATCGCCGCCCAGACGCCTGATTATCTCACGACTTTTGCTCCCCAAGTGGTGGCGCTGCGGAAGCTCGCGCAGGCCTGACCGGGCGGGGATCATCGAGCGTGTGGCCTACACCTGGTTCAATCGTCTGGCCGCACTGCGTTTCATGGACGCGCGAGGCTGGCATGCAGGTCGATCTGGAAGAGATCAACACGGGCCGCGGTGAAGGTTGAATTCTGCACCGTTACTTTGAGCGTGCCTCCCGTCCCCTGAAACGTGAGCGCGTCGTTAATATCAGGGCTTTGTCCCGTCAATTCCCTTTGGCAAGAGTTTTGCGGGGATTGTTGCGCGGTGGCGTGACGGCTCATTTTCGGCCATGCCCTGAATCTCTCTCATGGCTGCGGCAATGCGGCTCCACAATTGGGCCTTGACGCGGTTCAATTCAGCTTCGCGCTCGGCATTCTTGTTCTGCTGGCGAATATGCCTTTCAATGTCGGCGCGTCTCATACACGGCGCTTTTCGCCCCCTGGATATGAGCGGATACTTTGTTGACAATGTTCTCCACCCGGAATGGTTTGCTCACGTAATCTACCGCCCCAAGTTTCAACGCCAGCGCCTCGTTTTCTTCCGCCAGACGCCCGGACATGAGAATGACCGGGACAAAGCGCAATTTGGGATTCTGTTTGATGCGGCGGCAAATCTCGAACCCGTCAATATCAGGCAAATCAATGTCGGAAAGAATGAGGTCGCAGCTCTGTTCTCCGATGAGTCGCAAGCCGCCGATGCCGGTCGCCGCCGCGCAAACATCAAATCCGTGGCACTTTAAGATTTTCACCAACAGGATTGAGACGGCGGGTTCGTCTTCGATCACCAAAATTCTTGGTTTCGTCTCGATGCGGGAAGTTTGTTCAATCGGTGCCTTCATGGGTGTTTTCTTTGGAGCGAAAACTGAGGCACGGAAATGAAGGGGGCGCGAACCCACGTTCTCTCACTCCAGGCACGACCAAGCGCCCTTCCCGAAAGAAACGCAAGCCGCGCCCCGATTGAGGCGCGTCACTTGCGGTTTGGTCCCGGGAATCAAAAATTTGGTCGTTTTGGAGTGAGACCGTAACCGAAGTTACGCTAAAATTTTGGATCGTTTCACATATCTACAATTGCAAAGCAGTTTACTTTAATCATGGCAAAATGCCAGTCAGGAATGCTCACAAGGAAATTGCCGTTTGCGGCGTCCCTGTTGCACTTCGGTTGGGAGGTTGGCGACGGAAAGTAGAGAGGTTCCGCAATGGAGGGAATACACGGAGCAGAGTACCCCCCTTTGCGTAGAAATCATTGGCCATGGACGGCTTGAACGGTTCGTATCGCGGACAGCGGCCCAGGAATTTATGGAATCCGAGGGTTGCCAAATCCGGATGCCGCGGCGCACGGTGTACACGCATTTGGAGAAATGGAGAAAGACCCTTCGGATTCCGCTGCGGAAGCACAGACCGAAGGTGAAATATAAGAAGAGCGAAGGGCTAATGATTCGATCGTTCTCCCAGCACTGAGTCAAACAGAATTGAAGCCGCCATGAGGATTGGTCATGCGTTGAGAAGACCGGAGATCCTCACTCCATCGGCCGCCCACGAAGAAGCGATATTCATACTGACCGGACCTGAGCATCAAGCGAACAACCCATTTTCCGGCGCCCATGTTTTTCAGCGGCGTGGCAGTCGGGTGCCAGCCATTAAAATTACCCGCCACATTCACCTCCCTGGCTTCCGGATCGAAAAGCGTGAGAATATTTTCCTGTTCCTCCAACGCGGGGAACCGCGCTGAAACCGGCTGAACGGGCGGTTGTGGATTCATGTTACAATGTGAAACTACTCCTGGCGGCCGAAGGTGGTATCCAGTGACTTCAGGTTGCGGGAGTTTTGGAGCGCCTTCGGGTCCAACCGCGCATGGCGCAAAATCCAGCGGGGGGCGACCGCCCGTTCTTCCTCCGGACGGTTCATGATCAAAGCCGCGCAAAGTGTCTGTTTTTTAAGCCACCAGACACTGAACTGTTTTTCATCCATGTTGCCGCGATAAACCACCTGGTCATAGCCGGTCGCATCACCCCAAAATTCGTAAGAGAGGTCAAAAGCATCCGAGAAAAAATATGGGACATGGATAAATGGCTGGAGTTTTCCCATCATGTTGCGCATCGCCACGCGTCCTTGCTCCACGGCGTTGTCCCAGTGCTCCACCCTCATGCGGCGATGGAAAATTTGATCGGGATAATTGGCGATGTCACCCGCGGCCCATACGCCCGGCAAGCTGGTCTCAAGAAATTTATTGACCTTGATCCCGTCGTCCGTGTCCAGCGGAGTCCGGTGAAACAGTTCCATGGACGGGATCACTCCAATCCCTGCCACGACAAAATCTGCGGGCACTTGATTTCCCGATGCCAATACGGCGTGGCACTCCTGATTCTTGTGCGTCAAGGCCACCACCTTTTCACTTTTCATAAACGTAATGCCGCGATTCGCAAATTGACGCTCAAAAAAAGTTGAAATGGGTGGCGTGAACAGACGTTGCCACACCCGGTCATCGGGAAAAATCATGGTCGTGCGCACTCCGTGGCTGGCCAAAACGGAGGCAACCTCCATTCCAATAAATCCTGACCCGATCACCACGGCCCGCTTTCCTCGTTTGATCTGAGCGTGGATGGCCTGAGAATCCTTCATCTGCCGCAGATAAAAAACCTCGGACCGGTTGGCTCCCGGCACCATCAACCGACGAATTGTCGAACCTGTGACAATGAGCAATTGATCAAAGCCAATCATTTTACCTGAAGGGCCTTGAAGACAGCGCGCTCGAAAGTCCACTTTGCCCACCAGGAAGTTGCGGAGAACAGCGATGCCATGCGTGCGGTAAAAGGTGGCGTCAGAAATTTGAATGTCGCCGGCCTCTTCCTTGCCGGCCAGAAACCCCTTCGACAGAGGAGGGCGCTCATAAGGCAGCGCATTTTCTGCCGTGACGATGGCCAAGTCCCCCTTTTTGCCGCTCTGGGCGGCGAACTCCTTGGCGGCATATCCGGCAGCCACGCCGCCGCCCAGGATCACGATTGGAAAGGACTTCATGGTTTTGGATTGGCATCTGCGTTGATCACGACACCAAGAACTTGGAGAGAACCTCATCGCATTACCGGGCAAGGCAGAAGTCTTTTTCGGTGATTCTTCCTTCGTCATGCGTGGTCAGCGTCAACGTCACTTTGTCAAAACGAATATCAATATCCGGATGGTGATTGATTTTTTGCGCTCTCCGGGCGGTCCGGTTGACAAAATCAATGCTCTTTAAGAATCCCTGAAACTTAAATGTCCGAAAAATTGTTTGAGCGCGTTTCGACCAATTCGGGACGGCTTTTAAATGAAGTCCGATTTGTTTGGTGGTTAAAGCTGGCATAATTTCAATTGGTTTTCTTCCGGCCAGAGCCGCTCTTTTTGCCGCCACCGCTGAGTTTGTTGACGGTGGCCCAAGCCCGTGCTTCCGCGGTTTTCGTGCCGACACCCTTTTTCTCGTAGCCGGCTTCGATGTGTTCCGCCTGACGCTTCTGCTTTTCCGTGTAGCTGGATTTATCTCCTTGGGGCTCTCC
>DATKFW010000020.1:0-7289 GCA_035511075.1 Vulcanimicrobiaceae bacterium | reverse complement strand
CTGGCCGCTTCAACGGGGCCGCGCCCGCGCGGGCGCGGAATGCTTTTACGGGCATGCCAGGCATTCCCGAGGCCAACCAGCTTCAACGGGGCCGCGCCCGCGCGGGCGCGGAATGTCCTCAATTCGACCCCCAACCCATGCATTGTAAAGATCGCTTCAACGGGGCCGCGCCCGCGCGGGCGCGGAATGTCCTCTTTTGTTACTCCTTCTGGCGCAAGCCCGCAATCCTTCAATTGCGATTGCCTGTGCCGATTCAATTGCGCTTATGCTCATGCTACACCACAGTCTCTTCATTATTGGCTTATTGTAAGGCGGTTACGTTGTGCGAGCGCCAGCGGGGTTTTCCGCATCACTCCGCTGCTCGCGGGTTAAGTTGTCAAAGATCATCAAAATCTCAAACCACATAACACGGCGCATCCAGCTTCGTGTAGGGCAATCCGAGCGCGGTAATCACCCGGTCTCCCCGCCCTTCTGACGGCCCCAGCCCGACAAAAATCACCTGGTCTTCGTCATGATTGATAATTTCACCCAAAGCTGTTTCCAGTTCAACCTTTTCCGATGGATTCAGGTCACACTCGAACACTGAGAATTGCAAGTGGTCGCCAAAATTGCCACAGGTTTTAAACACCTTCCGCAACCGTTTGTCGTCAGCAATATCGTAACAGACCAAATAAGTCGTTCGCATGGGTCACCTCGTCAATAATGGAATGTATTCAGCAATTTCGCCAGTCAGCGTTTTGGCCAACAGTCGCGCCTGCAATTCCAGCGCCCGGCGGTAGCTCACTTTGTAGTCGAAAAGTGGATGGGTGATTAGCGAACTCATGCGCTGCTCATACATCTGGAAAAAACGTTTTCGTCCTGGCGCGGTGAGATTGACCGCTTGTCCGGCGCGCACAAAATCCTTTTCTGTAACGACGCGATTGTTGATGCAACTTAACACCGTAGACTCGGCAACCAATGGCCTCATTTCTTCCATTAAATCCAATCCCAATGCCGGTCGGCCAAAACGCGGCTGGTGATAAAATCCAATGTAAGGATCAAAACCGACTGCCAGGGCAGCGAGCGTGCAATCTTTGGCCAACATGCTGTAAGCCAAGGAAAGCATTGCGTTGACAGGGTCGGTCGGTGGACGCCGGTTGCGATTGGTAAAGTTGAAGTTGAATGCGAGTTGTTTGGCGTTTTTGCCTGGCATTTCGAGGCCGGGCAGGTCGTCGTCTTCAACCTTGACCATGCCGCTGAATTGCTGGAAATACTGACTCGCGGCCGCGCCTTCGATTCCGAGAAGTTCCGCGATTGAAGCGGCGGCCAGCGCATCTTCGGATGCCCGTTTGAGTTTCAAGATGATCGGCTCCGGCGGCTCAAGATGATTTCGCATGAGCAACGTGCGATGATTGCGAATTTTTCCATGCACAAACTGCCTCGCCAGCGACAAACAAACGGTTTCGTCGCGTGCGAACCGGAATTGTTCCATCCGTAGAAACACGTTTTTCAGGGCATGGCCGCGTGTGATACCGTAAAACCAACCGCCCATTGAAAAATATGTGACCGGGATTTCCTGTTCGCAAAGTGACTGAATCGCCTGCGTCGAGATTTGAATGTTTCCAAACAGCGCAACGTGTGAAAGATCGCGCATCCGCACTTCCTCTACGACCCTGTCTTTTTCTTTGACGGTCAACACCTCGTCCTTGCATCCAACACGATAACCCTGGGTGTTCAGATAGAGCGGACGGGTATCGTCTCGCGCGGCAATCAACCTGCGGGGTGGCTCTCCCGCCACACCCTTCGAGTCTTCCGGCGTGTCTGTTGCCTCTCCCACACTCAAATCAATCGCCGCGCGGGACTGCGCCAGCATTCGTGTTTCGTCCGGCAGACAAACTGGCGCGAGTGAACAGCGCACACACTTTGGAGAATGGATCAGCGGCGCGGGAATCGGCCCGGTAATGACACGCTTGGCTTCGGCAATATTTTGCAAAATCCAGTTTTCCAGTTCGGGAGTGATGGGGAGGCGAACACGCTGCTTACTGGCGCGATAATAGATAACCCCTTCATCGCAGGCATAACCGTTGTCACGGAGGATCAACGCCTGCAATCCGAGTTGCATTTTATCCGTGTCCCATAATTCATTGGCTTCTTCCCCCTCTTTAGGCGCGCCAGCCTTGTAGTCAACCGGGCAAACTTCCAAGGCTGTAAGCAAATCGTCCTTCCCTGTTTTGGATTCAACAAGGTCCATCTTTGCCACGACACCCAACCGCTCTGAACCCATTTGCACGGAGCGCGAATGAATTGTTTCAGGTCCCGCGTTTTGCGCTTCTGGCTCTTGGGCTGTAGCATCAACGGTCTCCGGTGGCTCGTCCTGCGTCGTCTTCTTCGATTTCTTCTTGGCCGCAGGCAAAGCACCGTTGCCAGAATCAACACGCTTATGAATGGCCTCTCCACGCAAGGTATCTACACTTTCAACAAACACGCCTTCGACAAATTCGTAATAGAACAGCCGCTGACAATAAACGAACTCGTTCAACATCCGCGCAGGAATTTGCTGCGGCTCAGTCTCTTGGCGAGAGGGCGATGGTGGCGACTGCGGCAATTCGGGCGCTGGAGTTTCGACCGCAGGTTGTGCAACGCTGGCCAGTTGTGACTCAACGGCCTCTATCCGCAACACAATCTTCACCTGTTTCGGGTCGCCGGTTTTCTGAATTGCCTCCCGTTCGCCGCCCAATCTGGCCCCGCCTGCACTAGGCGAAACCCCCCTCGGCGTCGGTGACGATTCCGGTTCACTCAAACGATTTTCGGACGAAGCTGATGGGTCTTTATCGTTCATAATTTTGGTCGGTTACGGATGGACGCGGCGGAGTCGCTTTCGTCGAGTTTCGCGGCTCCTGAACTCATAATCGGCTGAAACAGGCCGAGACCGAAGTGGCAGGAGTGGCCGAAGGCTGGAACTGGAAGCGCGACGGGTTCGACGAATTCGATCTCGAAGAACATGCCGACGCGGCGTTCTTTTCTTAGCCCTGCGCTGCTGCTGGGGCGATGCACAGGAACGCTTGCGGTGCCATTTAGGATTGGGTCTTCGCTCTCGGGCGTCCTTATAATGTCCCACTGCGCCTGGCCGTCGTGCGGATTGCGGCCCGGTAGAGAGAGGCGGCGGATTTCTCCCGCAGTCGTGATTCCTGCGGCTTTGAGGCATTCGATCAATTGATACTCCGGTTGATCCTTCACTTTGAGCGTGAGCTTGTTGCTGCTGCCTCGGTAAAAATAGCGCGGCGGCACGAACGGGCTGGCGCTTCGCCAAACACACGACGCCGTCCTGCCGGTGGAAAAGGGCGCATCGAATGGCGGTTCCTTCGACATCGCGGTCAATACCGGGCGCACAGGATATTTCCCGCCACCCCAATCGAGCCGGTTGATGCGGAGGAGGATTTCGACCTCTGCCTGTGTGAAACCGTAAGGGCACCACACATGCAGTTCGCTCAAAAAGCCCTCGGCGGCGTTTCGCGCACTCATCGGGAGGTAAAAAGCGTGTTGGTGGTCGCCTTTGGCATCGTCGGGACGGTCTTTCGCATGGCCCAATAGAGCGAAGCTGGGAGTGCCTTCTCCATGCACCCTGCAAAGATGGTGATTGGCTGCGGCGCGGAATTTCTCGCTGAGAGGCACGATGAATTTCCGTAGCAAAGGAACACGGCATTGCAGCGAAAAGCAGAGATAGTGGGCTACCTTCGGCCCGGCGGAAGGAGCGGGCTTCTTGGCAGGGCGCTCGGTGCGGGGTGTTCGCACGACCCAGTTTTGCGGCCAGCCATCGGGCATTTGGTAAGAGAACCATGCGGCACCATCGGGCTTCATTTCGGAGGAAAGGAGCGTGTCCACCAAGTGCGGCGGAGCGTCCGGTGAATCCGGGGCGAGATTGGCGGCCCGGCGCGACCACAGATCGGTAAAGCGGAAATTGTCCGCGCCGGGAATGGGGCAAAAAACATCGCGGCAGGTGGCGGAGATTTTTCGCCCGCCGGTAGGCAGACACCAGCCGGTGACGTTTGATGCTGGCTCTGTCTCGCATATCTCCGCGTGGCAAAGCGATTCCGCGCGGCCAAAGTAGGTGAGTTCCGCGAGCAGCGTATCGAGCAGGCGGCGGTGTTCGGGCGCGAGGAGCACATTTCCGAGAGGGAGAATTTGGCGAAGGGCCGAAACGCGTCTTTCCCGCTGAGGCCGGCTTTTTCGAGTGCGCTCAAAACCGCCTGTTGCCAGCCGGGGTGATTTTTTCCAATGTCATGCCACGGAACGGCGACGATGAGGGCGTTGCGCTCCTGCTCGTTTTCCGCTGCCGCGAGCAAGTGGCGCAACAATGCGTCGAGTTCGCTGGCGACTTCCGCGGTGTGGGCCGCGATGGTGCGCCAGCCGTTGGCGAGGCAGGAGAGCTGTTCCTCGTCAGAAGTTTCGTCGCCCGGCTCGTAGTGCGATGAGTGCTTGTTGTCGGCCTTGTCTCCCGTCCAACCGGCAGCGTTGTCGTATCCGCCCGCCAAGAGCGGCAACAGGATGGTCATGCCGGGTGCAAGGCCGGCGTCGCGGACGCTTATCCAGCCGCTTTCCTTTCCACGCCAAAGCCAGCCGCGATTGAGAACCTCGCGCGCTTTTACATCGTATCTCCATTTACTGATGGGCACGGAGCAAAGTTCATCGCGTTGGTAATCGGGTGAAAAATCCGGCGGCCCGCCGTCCTCTGACCACGCCTCGCGCCAGCAAACTTGCAGGTCAGTGTCCTCGTCGAGTCCGCGCACGAACGGCGATACATCGGTGAAGCCAAGCGAGAGGTTGGCATCGGTGTCGAAGAAGTCGGCCAGTTCGTGGCGTTGGAGCGAATACGGGCAGCGCGGGATGGATGCGGCGATGTCTTCCTGAATTTGCTCAAGGTTTGCGGATGAGGCGTTGCCGTTTAACTTTCGCAACGACTCCCATGCAGACAATTTGCATTCAGGATCGCAAGCCGGCAGTTCGTAGGGCAGGCAGCGTTTGGCGTTGGCGTTCCTGATTTCCTGTTTCGCCTTCTCATTCTTGCCCGTTGATTCGGATTCCACGCCCACGCCGACGATGATTGCCACCGGCTTCCACGCCGAGTTCTGAAACTCGCCTGCCCGATTCAATCTTCCCAGCCTCTGCACCAGCGACGCGAGGGGCGCGATTTCAGAGCACAGAATCGCGCTCGACACATCAACCCCCGCTTCGATGACCTGCGTCGCAACGACGATTTGTCCTTTCGGAAAGGCAGCAAGGTCCGTGGCTTTGAGACGTTCCATCTGCCGGCTGCGCTCCGGCGGACGGAAGCGGGAATGCAGGAGTAGCAGGTCGCAACCTTCGAGCTTTTCCGCCGCAAGCAGCGCATGAACCGCCACGGCGTGGTCAACCGTGCTACAGATTATCAGCGTCCGCGCCGGGAGCTTTGGATTGTCGGCGATGGCCGTCAGCATTTTGTCGTGGCGTTTGAGAAGTGCCATGACGAGGGACTTGGAAGTGTTTAAGTCCGCGAAACTCGCAGCCGATTCGAGTTCGAGTTGCTTCACGGCAAAGCGGCATTGGTGAATGGGGCCGGTAGTTGCAGCTTTTTCCGCTGGAGTGAGCCCAAACTCGAAATCGGGTGGCCGAACTGCATCGCGCCACTCCCGCGTCTTGAGATGCTCCAGATTGCTCGTCGCCGACATATACCAAGTCACCGAGCCAGCCGCGCCGAACGCGCCGCAGCCCGGCGATTGCACATTTCTGAAAGCCTCAAGCTGGCAAGCCGTGCTCAGCCCTGGCCCCATCAACTGCGTCTCATCCATCACCCAAAGACAGTCATTATTGAGCAAGCCAAAGTGCATCGGCCAGCGGTAACGACTCATTCCGTATCCGCGATTGAGAGCGCGGGAGAGCAGCATGTCTTGCGTCCCGATGAGAATGGCGGGGTGTTCGGGGTGGATGTCCCATTCGCCCGAATCCTCGCCGCCCATGAGAATGTGGAGGCCGACTTTTCCCTCGTGCGATCCTTTTCCGTCCCAGAGCAGGTCGTGGGCTTTTAACCATTTCTCTGTTTCGTCCCGTGTCTGCTCCACCAGCGTCCGCATCGGCAGGCAATAGACGAGTCGGCGCGGCCATTTGGCCCGGTGGGCGATGTCAGGGTGTGCGATGCGATTCCAAAGCCATGCGAGCACTACGGCGGCGGTTTTGCCGAGACCGGTTGGGATGTTAATGAGTTGAGAACGGCAGGTCGTGCCGCCGCGAAGAGAGTCTTGCTGGTCAGGAACTGCATTCGGGCCGCAGGCAAGGCGACATTGGTAGCCGTAGGGCGGCGTAGGCGGTGTGTTGCCCGTGGCGGCTTGAAAAAAGCCGTCGAATTGAGGCGGGATCACAACTCACCGCCTTCTTGACATGTTGATGCAAGATGCCTGGTCATTGACTGCCTTTGTTAATTTGGCGTCGCGCCCAGGCCAAATCCGCACTTCATTTTTCTTGGCGGGCCTTATATTTATATCAAATACAGCCCCCATAGCGAGCGTGAAAATCACACTGATTGACGGATTGCCCGGCTCGCTTCGGTTGGGATTTTGGCGTAGTGAAAATGAAGCATCCTGCCGTGAAATATTCAGCGGAACGGCGGGAGAAGCGAAGTCGTGGAAGCCTTGTTCCTGCGAGGTCATGCGCGTGAAGCGTAGCGAAGGGATGATCAGACTTCCATGTTTTTTGCCTTTCGCGGACATCCCAGCATCGAGCGCAATTTTTCAGCCGCCGGTCAGCGAAATTTTGCTTCAATCACAACACCCAAAGTAATGCCAATCACCATGCCGATGGCAATCAGGCCAAGCAGTGTCAGCCAGTCCCGTCTTAATTCGCGCCAGGTGATCCGGTCATCCAGTTCTTCGCAGGTTTTTTGAAACTTGTCGCGTCCGGCTTCCATATCGGTTTTGGCACGATTCCATGCTGAAACGCCGTCGTCCAAACTTTTCCTGATCTGTTTGGCGGTCTCCGCCGTTTCCCACAACTGATTCCGAATTGAAACCGAAGCCTGATTCACCGTCTCGGTGTGGGCTTTGACGATGTTTTTCAATTCATCGGCCTGGTCCCCGGCGACAATGGAAAGATTATTGACCAGCGCGGCGGTTTGCTGGCGGTATTCAGCCAGATTCAACTCAATCAATTTACGGGAATCATTGACCGAGCGCGGAATGCTGGCTGCCGCGCGCCATTGCACACGCGTCAGCAACGCCAGTTGCACCGGAAATCCATTTTCGTCCCCGTCACTCCACTCGGTCATCATCTTCCGAAATAGC
>DATKFW010000019.1:0-39543 GCA_035511075.1 Vulcanimicrobiaceae bacterium | reverse complement strand
TAGCAGGCCGTTGAACAACGGGCGTTTTTTCACGCGATTGAGCTATCTGCAAAAGCGCGGAGCGATTTTCTGCCTATAGAGTCAAGTGGCGGCGGTGGAGAGGGGCGGCGGCAACGTTCCGGGCCTTTTCCTCGCGCCTGTTTTTGTGAGCGAGGCGCGCGTTTTTGTTTGTTGGCCGCGTTTTCATGCGGCTTTGGCCAGGTCCAGTCGCGCCAGACGCAGGAGGTTGTAAGTTCCGGCCACGAAGTAAGCCCAAGCCTGGGTGCGTTCGATCCCAAGGTAACGCGTGCGCCTCAACCCTCCCACGGTTTTGACCCAGCCGAAGATTTCCTCGACACGTTTGCGGATGCGCTGGCTGGTTTGACAGCCGGCACGGGTCGTCGTGCGCCCGTCCAAGCCGGAGACATGAACGCCTTCCTTGCGGGCGACGTGAGGCGAGACGTTCCGCTCCCGGCACCCGGTAACAAAGGCGCGTTGGTGATAAGCCTTGTCCGCGCCCACCGTCTTGGGATTGGCGCCTCGGTGCAACTCCACGTGCTCGTCGATTTGCCTTAGGGCCATGACCGGTTCGCTCTGCGCGATGGGATTGTGGAGGGTAAAGTCAGCGCAAAGGCCGTGCCGGTTTTCCATCAGCACGTGGCCCCCAAAACAAAGCTTGGCTTCTTTGCCTTTGGCCTTGCGATAGAGAACGCTGTCGGGATCGGTCGTGCTGTGGTGGGTGTCGTTGCAGCGTTTCTCGCCGTGAAAATTCACGGTGGGATTTCCCGGATCGTCGTCCTTGGAATCCCGCACCTTCTGGTCATCGGCGCCGTCCTTGCGCACAAAGCTTTTCAGGCTGGCCCACGATTCGATGAGCGTGCCGTCGGCGGTGAAATGCGCGTCGCTGGTCCAGCCTTCCTGGCGGGAGAGATCATAGATTTCGGCGAAAAACAGCTTGGCCACATCGGCGGAAAGCACGCGCTGATAATTCTTGGCGAAAATGCTGTGGTCGAAAGCGCTCTGGCGGAACTCGCGATCCAGGAACCACAGCCAAAGCAGATTATAGGAGAGCTGCTCGCAGAAGAGCCGCTCGCTTCGCACGCTGTAGAGGGCGATGAGCACGCGGGCTTTGAGCAGTTGCTCCGGCGGAATGCTCGCCCGGCCTTCCTGGGCATAAAGATCGTCGAACAACGGCGAGAGTTTGCGCAGGACAGTGTCGACCCGGCGCTTGATGCCGCGCAAGGGATGATCGGCGGGCACGACGGCGTTGAGGTTGACCACGGTCAGAAAATCGGGCTGAGATTCGGCTTTCCCACGCATGCTTATCTGACGCTACTGTCAAGCGCTTTGTTCAATCTTCAGCTCCGATGTCGCACGAATATTTCGCCAAAGAGCCACAGCGCAAAACCAAGCACCGGCCAGATCACAATCCATAGGAAAACGACAAGCCACCTCCTCTTTTGCGCGTGTTTTGACAGGCTTATCACTCCACTATTGTAACAAAGGCTCGAATCGAATTGCAGGCGGAAAATTTCTGTTTTTCAACAGCCTGCTAGATGATTTTTGGGCTCTCTTGCGGGCACTAATTAAATAAAAAAACCGTGCGTCTGACACAGTCAATCTTAACGCATTATGTGTGATGAAGTGTCATTACGTAAAAAGACCCGCTCATTGCCGCTAGGGCTAGCGTGAACTCAACAAGCCCGTTGTGCAGTGGGTTTGAAGTCGCAAACAAGGTATATAGCGTGATGGTTGACTTGCCTGCCTCGGTTAAATCTGGATCGCAAAAAGCTGGCATATCCCTCGGTTCTGTGGGACGTTGTGAGTGGGATTGTTCTTTGACATCTGAAAAATCGCCGCCGGGAAAAGAAAAGGGCGGAATGGCTCCGCTCCGGGGCAAGGCAGCGGCGCGTGCCCTCACCGGGATGCAATAGCCGGTGAATCTGGGGAGATCACGGACAATCAAGGTTGGTAAAGGTTGGTAGTGCGATTTAGGCTCCTCTCGCGTTGACTCCAAAAGCCCATTAGACCGTTAACCCTTAGTAGTTTATGTCGAAGATTCGGTCGAGCATCCTTAAGTTTCGGCAAGGCTGGTAGCGCCAATGTTCCTGAATTCTTCTCTATCGGGGTTTGTAACGGCAATCCAGCCCAATTAAGGTTAATCAAGGTTGATAAAGGCCGTGAGCAATTCGACGCCGCATCCGTCGCCATAACCCTCGAAACTATTAAAAATTGTCTGCGCGTCGGCGTCTGCTCCGGCAAGCAATTCCACCCGCAGGCTCATCGCGAAGCCAGAATGCGGGCTTTGACTTCCGACCATGCCACCGTATCTCCGGGGTGCTGGCGATAATGGTCGAGCCGTTCTCTGAGCAACTTAATATGATCCTCACGTGGCGGGAATGCGGCCGGACAATTGGCCAGTTCCTCCCAAAGTTCTCCGACCAAAATGAGCTTCTCTTCCGGCGACAGGTTTTTAAGTTGGGGAATTCTTTCCGCGATCATGCCTCATTCTCGCTTGGAATATCACCCTCTTCAATGGCAATTGTGTCCTGGCTTCCTGGATATTTTCCGCATATTTGGACACTACTAAGCCGGCTTGACCCACGCTTCCTGCTTCGCCCCCCGGTAGGCTGCTTCCATGACGCTGACCCGCGCGGCCGCTTCCCGCGGCCCAACCAGATTCGGGGAGGGCTTGCCAGCCACCGCATCGACGAATTGATCCATCGGATTGGGCAAGGGAGCGGGAAGTTTCGTCCACGGCGACTTGCCGTCGGCGCCCTCAAGATTCTTGCATGTCAAGTATAGTTTTCCACGGTCAATGCAGCCGTACCCCTCAGTGCCGCTGATCTCCAGCGTGACAGGATTGGCCACGTCCACCCAACCCGCCCCGAGCGTTCCCGTGATTCCGTTCTTGAACTTCAGGAGCGCCTCGCCGGATTCGTCGCAGTCGCCGTAATTCCCGGTCACGACCTTTATGTCCGCGGCCACCGCATCCACTCCGCCAAACATCCACATCAAAATGTCCAGCGAATGAGTGCCCAGGTCTCCGAAGGCGCCCACGCCGGCGATTTTCGGATCGGCCATCCAGCGCCAGTCCGTGTCAAACCAATGTTCGAGGGAACCATTGTGGCAATTGGAGCCGCGGACGCGCGTGATTTTGCCAAAAGCACCCTTGTCCACCAGTTGGTTCAAGAACTGGACGGCCGGTACGGTGCGCGTGAAATAGCCGGTGGTAAAAATCAAATGCGCCTTTTCCAGCGCATCCGCCATCTCGTAGCTTTCCGCGGACCCGATGCCCATTGGTTTCTCGGCGAACACATTTTTGCCCGCGGCGGCCGCGGCCAGCACCAAGTCATGGTGGAGGTTGGTTTCGGAGAGAATGACCACCGCCTTGACTTCGGGGTCGGCCCAAATCGTCTTGTCGTCATCAACCACCAGGGCGCCCAGCTCGGCCGCCGCTTTTTGGGCGCGCGCATGGTCGTGGTCCCAGACATATTTCACATTGACGTCCTTGCGCAGCTTCAAAATGCGGATGTAGTTGGGCGTATGAATGTGGGCCGCGCCAACAAGGGCGAAGACCAGTTTGGGCGGATTCTCCTGGCCGAGGACGGCAAAAGGGCCGGACACAACGGCGGCGGTCGCGGCCGCCTGTCCGATTGTTTTGATGAATTGCCGGCGGGGAAGAGGTGCGAAAAGTTCAGAAGTCATAAGTAGTTTCCGTCACTAACGATGGGCCATTGGAAACCGGCAGGCGAGGCAAAAATCAGTTTCACTTTCCGCCTTCCAGTTCACCCGCCAGGGTGGCCACGATGGATCCCTCCGGCAACTTCTCCCTGGTTATGGCGAAGAGCGACGGCTGCCAGGGATCGAGCGTGAAGCGGAGGTGGTTGGTCAGGCCAAGATATTTTTGCGCGCGGAGGTCGAAGACATGGCCCGAATCCGACAAAGTGGCTTCCAGTTCAATCGGCTTTTCCAGGGCCTCGTTTCCGCCGGCCTGTTTCAAATCCTCGCTCATCTGGTACTCCACGTTGCGCTCGAAGGCGACAAGCTCCTCGCGCCCCGCGCGGAAGCGATGAATCCGAACACGCGCGCCGGGCGAAAGGGCGATTTCAGGACGGAGTCTGCCGAGCTGCCGTCGCAGCCAGTCAGGCCATTCCGACGGGGCGGCGGAGGCAAGGCGGTCGGCGCCGTAACGGACGATATCGCCGGGACCCGTCTCCGACGTCCCGCCCATGCCGCGAGTGGCGAAAGTCGAGGATGGCGCGGCGGAGGCTGGGAAAAAGTCCTCGAGCGCCGCTTGTTTCCGCAGTCTGCCGTGTTCATCAAATGCGCCGGGAACGCCGTCGCAAAAGACGGCGTGGGTGACTTCTTTTGTTTGCGGATGGTCAAGGAAGGCGGTGATTTCCGCCGCTTCGCGGTCCGAGAGCGCGTGCGAGGCGGGCAACACCAGGGCGGCGTCGGCCAATGGTCTGAGTTGGCCCGCCTCAAGTTCCGCCGACGAGATGAACTGAGGCGCGAAGCCCAAATCCTGGATGGCCTTGAGCCACCCGTCGCGCACGCGCGCCTGACGGTTGTGCTCGGCTTCAAAGCTCGAAAAACGCCGCTGCCACGTCGAGCCGTCCACGGTGGATTCGAGCAGCCAATCGACCTGCACGCTCGGCTGCGAGTAATGGATGTAAACAGGATCGCGAACGGGCTCGGCGCGAAGGAAGAGTTGGGCCAGCGGCGCGGTCATTTCCCTCAACGCGGGGGCCAGCGCGCGGGCCTTGGCCGTCAATGCGTAATCCGCGCTTTTCCAATCGATGCAATCTTCGCTCCACCAAACGATGCAGCCGCGGTCGCCCTCCAGCAGAAGGTGCCAGAGCCGGCGCCGCGCGTGATCGGTGTCCGACTCAAAAACGGTGGTCATCAGCGGCTTGCCCGGCATGAACGAGCCGAAGATTTCACGCGAATCGCAAATGTCGTACGGCTCGACCCAATCCAGCGCCCCCGCCAGCCGCCAAAGATCGTAACCGCCGAAAGCGTCCGGCATTTGCGCGCCTTCGATGCCCACTGGTGTGCGCGGGTCCACGGCGTGGGCCGCGTCGCGGAGATCGGCCAGCGCACCCGCCAGCGCGACATCCTCATAGGTCCGGAAATCCGCCCACGGAGCGAAGTTCCAGTGGGTGGGGGATTGCCGCGCGGCCAGGGGATCAAACTTCAGCGCCTCAACGGCCTGCCAATCGGGCTGGCCCTGCGGGAGGGCATCGCCGCTTGCCATGCGGTTTTTGATCTGGTCCGTGCTGAATGGTTTTACATCATCCCACGATTTGAATCGGGTTTCCCATTCGGCGTTAAGCGCGGCCAGATCGTGATACTCGGCGCGGAGCCACTTCCGGAGCGCGGCTAGGGCGGGCGGATTGAAATCATAGTCGAATGGATTTGCGGAGAAGGTTGTGCTGAGTTCGTCGCGGATGTCATAGGCGAGCGGTTCAGCGGACATGTTTTCGTCGGCGATTCGGCGCATCTCCCCGCGCGCCCACTCGCGCCAGCCGGGATCCTCAAGGCAGTAATCGCGGAGAAAGGCGGCCTCCGGCCGGCCCGATGCGGCCCATTGGGTGACAAATTTGTCCCAATCGCGCACGTTTGAATTGAATTTCAAACAGAGGCCGCGGTTGACAATGTTCTCAACGTAGTAAGGGAAATGGTTTTCCAGCAGCGGTTCGCTGTCGCCGTCGTCGAAGACCATTGCCGTATTGACGCCCATCTCACGCAACCTCTGGAAAAACAGGGGAGTTCTGGAGGGATCCTTATAGGCGGAGTCTCCCACCCACATGATTACGTGATAATCGCGCCAGGGCCGGAGTTGGCCGGAATCTTCGGCGCTCCGCGCGCCCAGCGACAGGCACAGCAGCACGAGAACGGCCAGCCAACGCCTTGCAAATGCTTTCCTAATCCGTGGGCGCCCGAAACGCGATACAGGGCTGGCCATGGTAAGTGCCGAGCACGGCAAAATCTCTTTGCCCCGCGGGAAACCCGCGGCCCGCTACTTCGCCGCCTCGGCCACGCGAGCCCCGCTCGGCGTCGGCCGTCCCTCTTTTTCCTTCACCAATGTCGCGCCCTTGCCGATCCGCTGGCGCAGGTAGGTCAATTTCGCGCGGCGGACAGCGCCTTTGCGCTCGATTTCCACCTTGTCAATGCGCGGGGAATGGAGGGGGAAAATCCGTTCAACTCCCTCGCCGTAACTGATGCGCCGCACGGTGAAGGTGGAATTTAGCCCGTGTCCCCGGCGCCCAATGACAACTCCGGAAAAAATCTGGATGCGTTCCTTGTCGCCCTCGGTGACCTTGGTGTGGACGCGCACGGTGTCGCCAACGCCAAATTCCAGGGCAGCCTTGCGGTACTGCTCCATTTCAATTTTATCTAACAATGCCTGGTTCATAAATTCTTCAATCCGCTGTTTCCTTCTTCTTCCACAAATCCGGCCGCCGCGTTTGTGTTCGCAACGCCGCCTGTTCCCGGCGCCATTTCTCGATCTCCGCGTGGTTGCCCGACAGGAGCACCGGCGGCACTTTCCATCCCCGGTATTCCGCCGGCCGCGTATAGTGCGGGTACTCAAGCAACCCCTGGCTGAACGATTCGTCCAGCGCGCTTTGTTCGTCGCCCAACGCCCCTGGCAACAGCCGCGTCACCGCATCGATCACCACCATCGCCGCCAGCGAGCCGTTGGTCAGGACGTAATCCCCAATCGACAATTCGTCATCGGCCAATTCCTGCCGCACGCGCTCATCGACCCCTTCATACGCCGCGCAAATAAAAAGCAGCCTCGTGTGCCCCGCCAGTTCGCGGGCCGCGGTCTGGTCAAAGGGCCGTCCCGCGGGCGACATTAAAATCACCCTCGTCGCCTCGTCTGACAGCGCCTCCACCGCCTCAAAAATCGGTTCCGGTTTGAGCACCATTCCCGGGCCCCCGCCGAAGGGCCTGTCATCGACCGTTTTGTAATTGTCATGCGTGTAATCCCGCAGATTATGCACGCGCAAATCCAGCAGGCCCGACTTCCTGGCGCGCTGGATTATGCTCACATCAACCGGTCCCGTGAACATTTCCGGGAACAAGGTCAGCAGGTCGATTCTCAAGCTAGGTGCGGACCGCCGGCCTGTCCTCGACGATTTCCAGCGTGCAACGCAGGGATTGCTTGGCGCTCCCCGCCAGAAGCAGCGACCGAAGGGCGTTAATGCTCATGCCCTGGCGCCCGATGACTTTGCCCACGTCATCCGGGTGCATCCGCAACTCATAAATTGTCAGCGTATCCTTGACCACCGGCGTCACCGTCACAGCGTCCGGATGACCGACCAGTCCCTTGACCACGTACTCCAGAAAGGCTTGCATAAGCCACAATATTTAAGCCGCAACGGCGGCTTTGTTCAATTTCTTGATGAAGCTGGCAACCGTGTCGCTGGGCTGGGCCCCTTTGCTGACCCAATACTTGGCGCGATCCAGGTCCAATTTGCAATTGTCCCCCTTCTTCATCGGTTGATAGCTGCCAATTTCCTCGATGAATTTGCCGTCCCGCGGACTGCGGGCATCGGCGACAACAATGCGGAAATAGGGAGCATTTTTTGCTCCGACCCGCTTCAAACGAATTCTCACGGCCATAATAAAAATCTCTCTTGTGGCGGCGGCTAGCCACACTTTCCTGCCGCCTGCCGCATTCTTGCGGCGTCCAAAAGGAGGGAGAGAGTAATCCTGGCCCGCCTCCTTGGCAAGCCCCCTTTTGGCATTTTTTTACGGTTCCCGCGCGCGCTCGGGAATTGACAACGCAACCCTCTTCCAATTGAATCAATCGCATGCATACAACCCGAAGGAGTTTTTTGAAAAACAGTTCCCTGGCCGTCGCCGGGGCCACCCTCTTGACCGGCAGACTTCTTGCCGCGGCGCAGGAAAATGAGCTTTTGGGCTTGCAACTCTATACGGTGCGCGACGACATGGAAAAAGACCCGGTGGGCACCCTCAAACAACTCGCGGACATGGGTTTCAAAAACGTCGAGCACGCCAATTACGTGGATCGCAAGTTTTACGGCCAATCTGCCGTCGAATTCAAGAAAACACTCGATGACTTCGGTTTGAAGATGCCCAGCGGCCACACGGTCATGGGCAAACAACACTGGGACCAGAGCAAGAATGATTTTACCGACGCCTGGAAATACACCGTGGAAGACGCCGCCGTCATGGGACAGCATTTCGTCATCAGCCCCTGGCTGGACGAAAGCATGCGCGCCAACATGGATGATTTCAAGCGTTACATGGATGTCTTCAACGCCAGCGGTGAATTATGCAAGAAATCCGGGATGAAATTCGGCTATCACAACCATGATTTCGAATTCAACACCCAACTTGACGGCAAACGGTTGTACGATCTTATTCTTCAGTACACAAATCCCAGCCTGGTCATTCAACAAATGGACATGGGCAACATGTACGGCGCCGGCGGACGAGCGTTGGACCTTGTCAAACAATACCCTGGTCGATTCGCTTCGATGCATGTAAAGGACGAGATCAAAAGCAGCCAGGCTGGCGAAATGGGTGGTTACGAAAGCACTATTCTGGGGCGCGGCGTTATCCCGGTCAAAAAGGTAATTGACGCGGGACGTGAATCCGGCGGAACCACCGATTTTCTCATCGAACAGGAATCTTACCAGGATCAAACGCCGCTGGAGTGCGCCAAAGAGGATTATGGGATCATGAAGAAGTGGGGATATTAACGTGGTTTGCCAGTTCATGCTCGTCAACGTGTTACATGAGGATGCCCCCCGTTTTCCGCGAAAACGACCTCGGCGAATTCAGAACCTGTGTTAGAACCTCATCATGACGATCGATGCCATCAAGGAAGCGGTTCACGCCGAGCCATTCCGTCACTTTCGATTGCGCCTGGCCGGAGGTCCGGTGGTAAATGTGGCTCACCCTGATTACATCGCATTCGGACCGAAGGGCCGGACGATCGTCGTCTATCGCGACGACGATACATTTAAGATTTTGGACACGCTGCTGATCACCGAAATCGCGCCGGCAACCGGGTCCTCCCGGAAGCGATAAGCGGGCTTCAGGTGTTGGGATGGAAGCGGCGCATGGCCGCTTCGTCTTCGGCCATCCAATCGACCATTTGCTCGCGGGAGAGCGCGAGCGCATCCGGCAGCGCGGCGCCCTGGGCCTTCAGGCGTGCGGCCACATAGACCAGCAAATGCTGCTTCTCGCTTGCCGGCAATGCATCGATAGCCGCCTGAATTTCGGCAAGGGTGGTCATGGGTGAAAAGCTAACATATAATTCGTGCGGCGACAAGGAAAGAAAACCGGACTTTTTTTGCGCGTCTTGCATTTGCGACTTCATTTGTTAAGGCTGTTGACGCGATGCTGGATCACATTCAATTGCCGTTTGATTTCTCCAACCCCGGCAAACGGCTTTCGTTTCGGGAAGAAGTCCGCGCCTTCCACCAATTCAGCAGACGCACAGTCGAACTGGAAGTCGAAGTCCCGCTGGCCGACGGAAGCTCGGTCAAGGCCCCCGCGTTCGTCAATGAATTCTGGACGGCCAAACAGCGCGCCGCGCACAGCCTGCACGAGATTTCCTATCGCGCCTGTTTCAAACCGCAATTGCCCCGCTTCTTCATCGAACGCCTGAGCGCCCCGGGACAAACCGTCTATGACCCGTTCATGGGACGAGGCACGACGCTTCTGGAGTCCGCCTTGCTCGGACGCATTCCCGCCGGCTGCGATGTCAATCCGCTCAGCCTGGTCCTCATAGCGCCGCGACTTCAGCCGCCGGGACTGGAGGAGATCCGCGAGCGGCTGGGTCAGATCGATTTGCGCGACCATGACGAGTTGCCCGAGGACCTGCTGATTTTTTATCACCCGGAAACATTGCGGGAAATCGCCGCGCTGAAAAAATATCTGAGCCGCCCGAAATTGGACGGCGTGGATCGATGGATCGGTCTGGTGGCTTTGAACCGGCTGGCGGGCCATTCGCCCGGTTTTTTTTCCGTTTATACCCTGCCGCCCAACCAGGCGGTTTCGATCAAGTCCCAGCGAAAAATCAATGCCGACCGCGCGCAAACGCCCCCGCGCCGGCACGTGCCGGAATTGATCTTGAAAAAAAGCCGCGCCTTGCTCGCCGATTGCGACGCGTCCACCCGCGCGGCTTTGTCTTCAGTCGCAAAACGGGCCTTGTTTCTCAACGGGCCTGCCCGCGCCACCCCGGCAATCGCCGATGGATCGGTGTCGCTTGTCGTCACCTCCCCGCCGTTTCTCGATGTGGTGGATTACGCGGGCGATAACTGGCTGCGCTGCTGGTTCCTGGGGCTGGACCCCAAATCCATCCAACTCACCGTGCCCAAGAAATTGGATTCATGGCAGGCCGAAATGACCGCCATCTTTGTCGAACTCCAGCGCGTGTTGCAACCTGGCGGGCATGTCGCCTTTGAAGTGGGAGAAGTCCGCTCCGGGACGATCAAGCTGGAGGAAACCGTAATCCGCTGCGGCGTGGACGCCGGGTTAAAGCCGCTGCTGATCCTCATCAACGACCAGAAGTTCACCAAAACGTCAAACTGCTGGGGCGTCAACAACAACTCGAAGGGCACCAATACAAACCGGGTCGTTCTCTTCCAAAAGCCGCTTTCCTAAAGACTCACTTTAAGTGGCACTTCGTGGGCGCAAGGCTGATCGATCGGGGCCTCGGGTTTGCGGTCATTTTGCGCGACCAGCCTGTTGGCAAGCAGAAAGCCCTCGACCTCTTCGCCACTGATATCGGCCAGCATCCGGCCGTTGACTTCCACGCACGGGCTGAGCATCTGGCCGCTTTTTTCGATCATCTCCTGGCGTTGGTTCGGGTCGTTGATGATGTCCCGGTCCTCGAATGGGAGGTCGTATTTGCGGAGAACGGCGCGCACGCCCTGGCTCCATCCGCATGAGGGTTTCAAATAGGCGATTATCTTGGGTTTATCCATAAATCAACGCCAACATGCCACAGAACGCCCGAATCGCAATGCGAAACTTTGCCCCAATTACGTCTTGGGGCTGTTTACCAGCACCCCGGTGTAATATGTGATGTAATATCCCGCCAGCAGGCCGAGGAGGGACAACGTCAGCGGGCTTTGCATCATCATCGGAGGCTTTTGAGTCTGCGCCGCGGTTCCGAGAATTGTCGTCATCCGGTAAAACACCCTCACCACCAGCAAGGCGGCAATGGAGATACCAATGTAGGGATGGGCCGTGTAAAAGCGCCCTTCTCGCGTGGTCTCGAAGCGGGTGAAACGCAGGGCGACCAGGCCCAGCGGGACGCCCAGGAGCAGTCCTGCCCCCAAACCCGCAAGCACCCTTGGATGCGCCAGCGCGGCCAAGGCAATCAGAACGCAGATGACGCTATAAATGACAATCCCGGCGGTCAACCGTTTTGGTTGCACGCGTTGCCTCCCGATGCTGCGGCGGACGCGGCGATAGACGCGCCAGATAATCAGGGCCACGAAAACCAGCGGTAGCACAGCAGGCGGCGCCATTGGCATATCGCGCCAACCAAACAAAAAAGCATTTCTGGGTCAAGCAAATCCATGTCCCCAAAACACGGAATCCGCCTTATCTGTCAGGGCGCCTGCCTATTGGCGTGCGGGACCCGGCGCGGGATGTTAAGTTCCGCAATGAGTTTCAACGTCCTTGGCATCGGAGAGATTCTCTGGGACCTCCTTCCCTCCGGCAAACAATTGGGCGGCGCGCCTGCCAATTTCGCGTTTCACGCGCGCGCCCTGGGAGCGCGGAGTGCCGTGATATCGCGCGTCGGTCAGGACCGCCCGGGCACGGAAATTCTGCAAAGGCTCCAATCTCTCGGCCTGCCCATTGACAACATTCAACTCGACCCGACCGCCCCGACGGGAACTGTCAGCGTGGAGCTTTCGGTGGACGGCCAGCCGCGCTTCACCATTCATGAGGATGTTGCCTGGGACCATCTGGCTCTTGAGAAAACCGCGCTGGCCGCCGTCGCCGAAGCGGACGCGGTGTCATTCGGCACCCTGGCGCAACGTCGCGAGCCGGCGCGCAGCACGATTCAATCGCTGCTGGCCGCCGCCAGCCCCGGCGCGTTGCGCATTCTGGACATCAACCTGCGCCAGCACTATTTCTCGCGGGAAATCATCGAAAAGTCACTGCGCTCGGCCAACATCGTGAAATTCAACGATTCCGAACTCCCTGTCCTGTCAGAATTGCTGGGCTTGCGCGGGAATGTGCGCGAGCAAATCGAACAACTGGCGCGGCAGCACGCCCAACGTCTGGTGTGCCTGACCCGCGGCGCGCACGGGAGCCTTCTCTTTTCCGAGGGGCAATGGGCTGAGGATCCCGGCAAACCTGTCGTGGTCAAGGACACCGTCGGCGCCGGCGATGCCTTTACGGCGGCGCTTACCTTGGGCGTGCTGGCCGGGAAGCCGCTCGACGCGATCAACCGGCGGGCCAATCAGGTGGGCCGTTATGTCTGCACCTGCCAGGGCGCCACGCCCCAGTTGCCCGAATTTCCGGACCCGTGACACACACGCATTCCGAGGTTCCGAGTTGCGCTGACATTCGAAAAGGCCCCAATGTCCGAACGTCCACAATTGACAGTACCGTGATTGCGGAGCATCCTTTTCACATACATGCGCATTCTGTTGGCAATTCTCGTCAATTTGTTGGCCGTTGTGTGGCCGGCATTTGGCGATGATCGGTTGCCGACGCTCAGAGTCGGCGATACCACTTTTAGCAACGTTCTGGTGCTGCGCGTGACGGCGACGGACCTCTACTTCACCTCCGACAACGGGATTGGCAACGCCAAATTGACAGACCTTGACCCGGCGTTGCGGGCACAGTTCGCGCCCGATGCCGCCAAAGCCGGCGAAGCTGAAAAAATACAGGCCGACGCCAACGCACTGTATCTCCGCGCCACGGGGCAGCAAACCAGCTTTCCGCCTCTGGACGATCAAGCCGCAATACCAACGGCTGGCGCGGATTCCGCATCGACCAATAAAGTGTTGGCCAAGTCCTTTTTGGGCCAACGCGCGCCCGACTTGCCCGTCTTACAGTGGATTTCGGCTTCACCGGATACGCGGGAAAAACTCGTCTTGATCGATTTTTGGGCGACCACCAATGAAGCGTCGGTAAATTTCATCGGCAAGTTGAATGATTTCCTCAAACAGTATGGCGACAGACTGGCGATCATCGGCATTTCCAATGAATCTGAGGAGGCCGTGCGGAAAGTAGTCGATCCAAATATCGAATATGCCAGCGCGCTCGACACGCAGAACCAACTGGAATCGGCGATGGAACTCACGGCTATTCCGTACGCGATTGTGTTGGACACAAACTGGATTGTGCGTTGGGAGGGCAACCCGGTCGACAAGACCAACGCGTTGACTGGTTCCATCATCTCCGGGCTTATCGATAAATACTGCACGCCGCCCATAAGCGCCGCGGCCGCCGATGGCTCAAATCTCCAGTAGCACGCGGGCCGGGCTCTCGATCATCTCCTTCACGCGCACCAGGAACGTCACGGCTTCCTTCCCGTCCACTAGCCGGTGATCGTAACTGAGGGCCACATACATCATCGGGCGGATGACCACCGCGCCGGCCAAGGCGACGGGGCGCTCCTGGATCGTGTGCATTCCGAGAATGCCGCTTTGCGGCGGGTTGACAATCGGGGTCGAAAGGAGCGAACCGTACACGCCGCCGTTGGTGATGGTGAACGTGCCGCTTTGCAATTCGTCAGGCTTGAGTTTGTTCTCGCGGGCGCGCGCGGCGAAGTCGGCCACCGCCTTTTCCACCCGCGCAAAACTCATCGCTCCGGCGTTCAGGAGGGTCGGGACAACCAGCCCCTTTTCCCCGCCAATCGCGATGCCAATGTCATAATAATTATGATATACAATATCTTCGCCCCGGATCGAGGCGTTGAGTTGCGGGACGGCCTTCAAGGCCTCGATGGCCGCCTTGACGAAAAAGGACATGAATCCGAGCTTCACACCGTGCTTGCGCGTGAAATCCTCCTGATACTCCTTGCGCAGGGCAATGACCGCCGACATGTCGATTTCGTTGAAAGTTGTCAGCATCGCCATTTCCTGCCTGGCCTCCAGCAAGCGCCGCGCAACCGCCCGGCGCAACGGACTCATGCGCACGACTTCTTCCTTGCGGCTCATCCCTGCGGACTTTGGGGCCGTGGCCGGAGGCGGTTCCACTGCGGGCCGTACGTCTTTTGGCGCGGGCGCGGCTTCCGGCGGCGGCGTTGCGGCAGCGGCAGGGGCCGGCGCCGGAGCGGACGGGGCTGGAGGCGGTGTTGGAGCAGGTTCTTTGGTTTTGGGGGAGGGGCGCGGTTCCGCGCCCGGTTTTTGCCCCGGTTCCATGTAACCGATCACGTCCCCAACCGCGGCCTTCTCTCCTGTGCGCTTGACAATCTTGCTCAGCGTGCCATCCGACGGCGCGGGCAACTCGACGGTCGCCTTCTCGGATTCCAGCATCACCACATTCTCGTCCCGGGCGACGGCGTCGCCCTCCGCTTTGAGCCATTGGCCAATTTCAACTTCGGTGACCGATTCACCCACGGACGGAATTTTCAGTTCGATTGCCATGCCATTATAGTCAACGAAAGGCGGCTTTTTGCAATTCAGGAGTGTCAAACATCAGCAAAGGCCTGGGCGATCAGGTATTTCTGGTCCTTCTTGTGGATGCGCGCCGACCCGGTTGCGGGACTGGGCGAGGCCGGACGGCGGATGCCGCCAAAAGGGAAGCGGCCAAACAGCGTGTCGCCAAAACGCACCCGCAGAAAGCGCCAGGCGCCCATGTTCTCCGGGTCTTCCTGCACCCACCAAACCGGCGTTCCCGCGGCGTACGGCGCCAGGGCCGATTGCAGAAGCTGGTCGTTAAACGGGTAAAGTTGCTCCAGCCGGAGAATGGCCACGTCCTGGCGCTGGAGGAGATCGCGTTGTTGACGCAGATCGTAATAGATTTTTCCCGAGCAAAGAAGGATGCGGCGGATTTGTTGAGGGTCCCCCGGAGAATCCGCGATGACCCGTTGGAATCCCCCCACGGCGCAATCTTGCAAGGTCGAAACAGCCCGCGCCTCGCGCAGCAGGCTTTTTGGCGTCATGACGATGAGCGGTTTGCGCCACGGCCGCAAAACCTGGCGCCGTAGGCAATGAAAATACTGCGCGGGAGTCGTCGGGCACACGACCTGGATGTTATCCATCGC
Organism: Vulcanimicrobiaceae bacterium; assembly: GCA_035511075.1. Taxonomy (GTDB): domain Bacteria; phylum Verrucomicrobiota; class Verrucomicrobiia; order Limisphaerales; family Palsa-1400; genus DATAUD01. Next base: position 24,338 of record DATKFW010000019.1, on the reverse strand, counting down.
GGCCAGATTGAGAAAGCGCTCCAGGCGCGCGCTGGAGTGTTCGGGGCCCTGGCCCTCGAATCCGTGCGGCAGCAACAACACCACGCCGCTGAGCCGGCTCCATTTGTCCTCGGCGCTGGTGATGAATTGGTCAACAATCACCTGGGCGGCATTGACAAAATCCCCGTATTGGGCCTCCCAGCAAATTAACCCGTCCGGGCAATCCAGGCTGTAACCATAATCAAACCCCAGCACGCCCGTCTCGGAAAGCGGGCTGTTGATAATATCCACGGGCGCCTGTTTGCCTCCCAGATGGCGCAGCGGAATAAACGGTTCGCCGCTTTCGTAGTCGTAGAGAATGGCGTGCCGCTGGCTGAAGGTCCCGCGGGCGCTGTCCTGCCCGCTCAATCGCACCCGAAACCCATCCGCGCTGATGCTGGCAAAAGCCAGGGCTTCGGCCGCCGCCCAATCCAAAAGCTCCGTGCCCGCGGCCATCAGGCGCCGGCTCTCGAGAAATTTCTTGATCTTGGGATGCGGACGGAAATTTTCCGGCAACTCGGTTTGCTTGAGCAGCAATTCCGCCAGCCGTTTTGCATCGACCCCCGTCGCCACCTCGGGCGCGTCCTTTTCTGGTCCGCCGATGTAACGGCCCCGCGACCAGACGCCCTGAACCGTTTTTTCCGGAGGCGGCGCGTAAGTCTCGTCCTGCGCCTGGGAGAGTTCGCGCTCCAGGGCTTCGTACCGTTGCCGCGCGATTTCCCCGGCTTCCTCCCGCGTCAACCCCGCCAGGTTCAACAGGTGATCAAGATAGCCTTCACGGACGGATTTGCGGTTTTTAATGGCGCGGTACAAAACGGGGTGAGTGAAGGAAGGTTCGTCGCCCTCGTTGTGTCCGAGCCGCCGGTAGCCAAACATGTCGATAAAAACGTCCCGATGAAACGTTTCCCGGAAATCCATCGCCAGGCGCACCACCTGCGCCACCGCCTCCGGGTCCTCGCCGTTGACGTGAAAGACCGGCACTTGCAGCATCCGCGCGATATCGGTGGCGTAAGTGCAGGAGCGCGCTTCGGCGGGGGACGTCGTGAAACCAATCTGGTTATTGACAACGACGTGAACGGTTCCGCCGACGCTGTAGCCGGCCAACTGGCTTAAATTCAAACTCTCCTGGATGACCCCCTGCCCGGCGAAACTCGCGTCCCCGTGAATCAGCAGCGCCAGGCAGGGGCCGATGTCGGCGACGCCCTGGTCGGCCTTGAAACGGTCCTGCTTGGCGCGCACGCGGCCCAACGCCACCGGATTGACAAATTCCAGGTGACTCGGATTGAAACAGAGCGATAAATGGACCCGCTGCCCCTTGGCCGCCGTCCAATCCTTGCTGAATCCCAGGTGGTATTTGACATCGCCGTGCCCGCGGAACGTTTTCGGGTCGTCGGCAAATTCCCGGAAAATCTGGCGCGGGCTTTTTCCCAGAACATTGGCCAGGACGTTCAACCGGCCGCGATGGGCCATGCCCAGCACGATTTCCTTGATGCCCTGTTCCGCCGCCTTCTCGATCGCCAGGTCCAGCAAGGGGATCAAACTTTCGCAGCCTTCCAGCGAGAAGCTCTTCGCGCCGACAAATTTCTTGCGGATAAATTCCTCGAACGCCACCGCATCCGTCAGCCTTGTGAAAATGCGGACCTGCTCCTCACGCGTCAATTCCACCCGGTTGCGCGAGCCTTCCATCCGTTCCTCCAGCCAGCGGCGAATGGCCGAATTGTCGATGTGCATATACTGCACGCCGATGGAACGGCAGTAAGTGTCCTGAAGCTGCTGGAGAATCTCGCGCACCGTGACCGTGCGATTGGACGGGAACAATTCGCAATGGACCGTGCGTTCCATGTCCTGCGCGGAAAAACCATAAAAGTTGATGTCCAGTTCCGGCGGAATCGGCCGCGGCCGGCCCAGCGGGTCCACAGCCGCTATGTTATGCCCGCGCACGCGGTAATTCCGCACCAATTGATTGACGCGATATTGCAAGGACCCGCTTTTGTTCTCGCTCCATTCATCGGTCTCTTTGCGCGTTTGAAGGGATGGGACCACGCGCGGCGCCTCGGCGTGCTCGCCGTTCTTGACCTGTTCAAAATAGCGCCGCCAATCGGGCGCGACCGATGCGGGGTCGCGCGCGAAGTCCGCAAAGAGCCGCTCGACGAACGGCAGGTTCCAACTGTCGGGAGTTTCGGGCAACTGATTCATCCTGCGACAACAACTTACCCGCGCAACTGGGCAGGTGTCAAAGATGGATTGGTTTTGACAACGATCGGCCCGTGAATATGCTCTGCGGCGCGAAAAGCCACCTATGAAAAAGCATGTCAGCCGGTACATCGGGCTGCTTCTGCTGCCCTTGGGCATTTGTGCCCAGCCCATTCTAATTACCCCGCAAAGCCACTCCTTTGCAGGCAGCAGCCTCAGCAACCTCCGCGTCCTCAGGCAATCCGCCGACGGGGCCGAGGCCATTCTGACGGTGGACTTCATCTATGACGGCATCCACGGGCCGACCGCGCGCCTCCTCCCGGTGATCACCGACCAAAAGGAGCCGAAAGTTTCCAGTTGGTTCGGCGCCAACCCGGTGACGATCAGTTCCGGACGCGGAACTATCTCGCTGAAAGTTAGGTTTTTCAATGACGAACCCGGCGTGCCGCCGGAATTGAGCACCGACCATATTCGCGTTCTGATGTTTTCGGATGGCGGAAATGCCGTCATCAGCCAGGGCATCTTTTCCAGGACCATAAAATGGGGCGGCCCGAAGGCCGTGATCGCCGCCGCTCCTCCGCCGGCATCGCGGCCAACCGACTCCGAAGCCAGGGCCCGCGACGAAGCGCGGCTTAGAGCTGAAGCGGTGGAAAAGGCCCGCCAGGAGGCCGAATCCAGGCGACTGGCCGAAGAAAAAGCCGAAGCCGACGCGAAGGCTCGTGAAGAAGAGGCCAAACGCCTCGCCGAAGAAAAGGCCGGGGCCGCCACCACCGCCCAAACCGCACCGGCCGCCACGGCGCCATTTGTGATCTCTTCAAAGACCAGAACAAAAGTCACCAACATCGATGTGGTCAATCGAAACCTCGACCGAACAGAGATAACCATCGCGGTCGAATATCAATCCGGCAAGGCCGACGGTCCCGTTCGCATGGGAATCGATGTGGCAAGCACGGATGATCCCGGTGTTTCCGACTATTTCTCCTGCCCTGCGACGGACATCGGCAAAGGCAATCGCAATTTTGTCATGTTCCCCGTCCAATTCAACGTGGCCGCGGCCCAAAGCGTCAAACGCCCCGCGATCCAGACCGACAAGGTTCGGGTCTATCTTGCCGATGCCTCCGGCCAAAAATCTTACATTTTCCAGGGAACCCTGATGCTCGTCTGGCACGTCCCCGGCGCCGCGCAGCCGGACGAGCCGGCCCTCGCGCAGTCCGGCGGCGGCAACACGCTGGAAATCGAAAGCTTTAAGCAGAACGACCTTTTCAGTGGCTATGTCACGGTCAAATATAATCTCCGCGCCCCTGAGGGCCTCCTGCGCCTCCGCATTTTCGATTCCGCCGATCCCGCCACCGCGTCCTGGTTTGCCTCCGACGACGTCCCCATCAAGTCAGGTCCGGGGCTGGAATTGGTCAAGATCGCCGTTCCCAGCCAAGCCGCCTCGCCCGACGTCTTTAACGCTGACACGGTTGAAGTCCAAATGCTCAACTCCAAGGGCGACGTGCTGGCCACCTTGCGCAAACAATCGCCGATGAGTTGGGCCAAGCGGAAATGATGCCCCTCGCTACCCGGAAGTTCGGACGAAGGTTTTGACGGCGCGATTTTCCGAGGCCATCGAACGGAACAAATCCGGCAACTCCTCAAGCGTCGCTTCGCCATCGACAAACAGCGGCGCCGGCACCACGTCGCCCTCGATCAACTCCAATGCGCGCCGAATGGCGCGCGGCGTATGATGAAAACTCGAGAGCAAAGTCAGGTTGGAATAGTGCAGGAGATTGGTGTCGAGCGTAACAGCCGTTCCCGGCGGGCAGCCGCCAAAGAGGTTCACCCTGCCGCCCTTTCGGACGGAGCGCACCGCCGCCTCCCATGCCTCCGGCTTGCCGACGGCCTCGATTACGATGTCAAATTCCCCGGAGCCGCGGAAATCGGCCTGGCCATTGGCTTCGATGATTTGCGCTCCCAGTTGGCGCGCCGTTTCGAGGCGACGGCCGCGTCCGGCCACCGTGACGCGGCACTGTTGATCGCAGGCCAGCGCCGCGAACATCAACCCGATCGGACCGCTGCCGATAATCAGGACATTCTGCCCCGGGCGCGTGCCTGATTCCTCCCAGCCATGCACCACGCACGCCAGCGGTTCGGTAAGCGCGGCGTCGCGAAAACGGGTTTCGGGCCCAAGCCGCAGCATGTTTTTTTCCACCAGTCGCCGTGGCAGAACGATCGATTCCGCGTACGCGCCATTGAGAAAAAGGAGATCGTCGCAAAGATTTTCCTGTCCGTTCTTGCAATAGTGGCACGCCCCGCAAGGCGCGGAATTGGCGGCGACTACCCGATCGCCGCGGTTCCAGCCTTGCACGCCGGCGCCGATCTCGCAAAGGGTTCCGGCGAATTCGTGTCCGAACACCGCCGGCGGGACGATCATGCGGGCGTGGTAGCCGCGTTTAAAAACCTTGAGGTCCGTTCCGCAGGTCAGCGCCGCCCCGATGGCCACCCGCACCTCCCCGGGGCGCAACGCCGGCGATTCCACATCCTGGACCCGGACATCCTCTCGCCCATATAGAACGGCAGCTTTCATGCGGGAAAGGCTACCGAAGGAAGGCTGAACGCTAAAGGCTGAAGTTTATGAATGAAGGCGTGGCATTGTTGAGCCTTCAACCTTTTCTCGTCACGCCAGGAGTTTGTCCACGACTTTCCCCTCAACGTCGGTCAAGCGAAAATCGCGGCCTTGAAAATGATACGTGAGTTTGGTGTGGTCAAAGCCCAGAAGGCGAAGGATGGTCGCGTGCAGGTCATGCACCGGCACAGGGTCCTCAGTGATGTTGAAACCAAAGTCGTCGGTCTTGCCCAGGGTCAGGCCGGGTTTGATTCCCCCGCCGGCCAGCCACATCGTGAAGGCCCGCGGATGATGGTCGCGTCCCATGCTTCGGCCGGCTTCCTTGTTGGTCTCCACCATTGGAGTGCGGCCAAACTCGCCGCCCCAAATCACCAGGGTGTCTTCCAGCAAACCGCGCTGTTTCAAATCCTTTATCAGCGCGGCCGACGGTTGGTCGGTTTCCCCGCATGACTTCTTGACGCCGCCGGTAACGTCGGTGTGATGGTCCCAGTCTTCGTGAAAAAGCTGGACGAAGCGCACGCCCCGCTCGACGAGCCGCCGCGCCAGCAGGCAATTGTTTGCAAAGGAACTCTCGCCCGGGACCGCCCCGTACATTGCAAGCGTCTCCTTGGATTCGCGCCCGATGTCCATCAAGTCCGGGGCGCTCGTCTGCATTCTGTAGGCCATCTCGAAGGAATTGATTCGCGTGGCGATTTCGGGGTCGCCGACAATGCCTAGGCGCTGCTGATTGAGCTCCTTGAGCGCATCGAGTGAGCGGCGTTGCATTTGCGGCGTGATTCCGGGCGGATTGGCCAGGTATAAAATGGGATCGCCGCTCCGCCGGAACGGGACGCCTTGATAAACCGTCGGCAGGAAACCGGCGCCCCAGTTGCTCGCGCCGCCGCTGGTTCCATTGGCGGAACTGAGCACGACAAATCCAGGCAGGTCCCGCGCTTCGCTCCCCAAACCATAGGTGACCCACGCCCCCATGCTCGGCCGCCCAAATTGCGTCGCGCCCGTGTTCATGAAGATTTGTCCGGGCGCGTGATTGAATGCGATCGTCGTCATCGAATTGATGATCGCAATGTCATCGACCACCTCGGCCAGGTGCGGCATGACTTCGGAAATTTCGGCCCCGCACCTGCCCTGTTTGGAAAACTTGAATTGCGACGCGAAAAGCGCGGCGTCCGGTTTGATGAAGGCGTAGCGTTCATTCTTGGTCATTTCCGCCGGCAGCGGCTGGCCGTCATACTTGGTCAGGGCGGGGCGGTGGTTGAACATGTCCAACTGGCTGGGTCCGCCGGCTTGAAAAAGATAAATGACTCGTTTGGCCTTCGCCGCAAACTGCGGGGCGTGCGGCGCCAGCGGGTCGGTGGAGACCGCGCCGTAGGCCTTTTCACCCAGCAGCGAGGCCAGGGCCATCGCGCCCAGACCGACGCCGCATTCCTTGAAAAAGTACCGGCGTGTCACTAATTTTCTGCGTTCACTCAAGTGATAAGGGTCTAAGTTCATGGCATTCATTCCTTGGTTATCGTTTCGTCCAGGTTGAGCAGCACTCGTGAAACCATCGTCCACGCCGCCACTTTGTGCAGGTTGACATCGGGCGGCGGGTTTGTCGGGTCGGGCGAGGCGACTTTGACGGCGCGGGCGGTGCGGCTCGCGAAGAAATCGCTTTGGTCGCGCAACAGCGAGGAGATAATCTCGGCCTCGTGCCGCTGCGGCTTGCGTCCGGTGCATAGCTCGAAGGCGTAATTGATGCGCGCCCGCTCGGTCTTTCCCCCCTGGTTCCACACCCGCAGGGCCATCGCTTGCGCGGCCTCGACGAAGACCGGGTCGTTCAAGCTGGTCAACGCCTGCAACGGCGTGTTGGAGCGGAGGCGGCGTGGGCAGGGCGATTCGCCGGAGGGAGCGTCGAAGACCTGCAACGACGGATAGGGCACCGAACGTTTGGCAAAGGTGTACATCGCGCGGCGATATCGGTCTCTTGGCTTGGTTTCCCAGGTCATCGGCGTTCCGTAACCCAGCGCCATTACCCCGTCGGGTATGGGCGGATAAACGCTGGGGCCGCCGACTTTTTCGTCCAGCAAACCACCCGCGCTCAACGCGATGTCGCGTATAATTTCGGCGTCGACCCGCGTCCTTGGCCCGCGCGCCAGCAGTTGGTTGTATTGATCGCGCTCCCACATCCGGGGCGAAATGACCGAGGATTGCCGGTACGTCGCGGATCCGGCAATGAGCCGTTGAATATGTTTGACATCCCATCCGCTCTCCATGAATTCGACGGCCAGCCAGTCCAGCAACTTCGGATGGGTCGGGCGATCGCCTTGCGTGCCAAAATCCTCGGCGGTCTCCACAAGGCCGTGTCCAAAATATTCCTGCCAGATGCGATTGACGATGACCCGCGCCACCGTTGGATTGCGCTTGTCGACGATCCATTTGGCCAGCGTCAACCGGTCCAACGGCTGGCCGGCCGGAAGCGGATTCAAAATCGAAGGAACTCCCGGCGTGACAAGGTCGCCCGGCTTTTGCCAGTCTCCGCGCGTGAAAATATGCGTCTCGCGCGGTTGGTCCCGCGCCGCCAAGACGAGGGTTGTCGGAGCTGCGGGCCAGTGGGCTTGTTCCTCATCGATTTTTTTATTATCGTCGTCAAATTGGGGGTCGGTCAGCCGGTAGAAGCCGAACAATTCCCGCTCCTGTGCTGCCGTCCGTTGCGCGCGCGGGACGGAAAGAACCTCGCGGGCGTGCGCGGAGAGCGGATCGGCCTGGACCGGCCGCGCGCCAGCGGTGGCGGATATCCGGAAACGTCCCAGGGTGTGCTCGTCGCCGAACGATTGGTTGAGTGTGAACTTGAGGATTGTCTCTCCGCCCTCGCCCAGCGGCTTCTGCGTTTCAAAGACCGCCTGGCGGTCCCGGTTGCCCCGTCCCGGCAAATCTTGCGCGGCCCAGCCGATTTTGTTCGTGGTGATTCCGTCGATCGCCGCGGCAACGGGAAATCCGTCCTGTGAAAAATCGGCTGTGGCATTGGTGAGGGGGACCGCATTGGTGCCCAGTTGTACAGTGAACTCCGAGAGGACAAAATTCCCATTGCCCGCGCGCCCCGGCCCGTCGTGCGGCAGGTTTGGGTCGGTCAATGCCTCGATCCGAAAGGCGGTGATTCCCTTGAGGGTGGTTTTGCAGGTCACACTATATTCGGAAACACCCGGGTTGGAGCCGGTCGCCAGCAACGAATTGTCCTCCAGCTTGGAAAATTTGGTGCCGACGCTGGCATAGTACGCGGATGGGTCCAGCACGGTCCATTGGCGGTCCATCGAGGTCATCCGGCTTTCCCAATCCGCCATTTTGTTCGTTATCCCGGGATTTTTGGCGAGCAAATCCTCTTCCATTCCGGCGATTTTTCGTTCAATGCCCTGTCGCGCCGCTTCGGTGTCCGCGTCGGGGACTTCCATTTCCGGCTCATCGTCATTATTGAGGAATGCGAATAGCTGGTAGTATTCCCGCTGCGAAATCGGATCAAATTTGTGGTTATGGCATTGGCAGCAGTTGACCGTCAGTCCCAGGAAGGCCTTTCCCAGCACGTCCATGCGCTCGATGATCCCCTGGATCCGGAATTGCTCGGGATCGATGCCGCCTTCCTCGTTGAGCATTGAGTTGCGCAGAAATCCGGTCGCCACTTTGTCTTCCACGGTCGAGCCGGGCAACATATCTCCCGCCAACTGGTCGATGGCGAATTGATCGAAGGGCATGTTCCGGTTGTAAGCGTTGATGACCCAATCGCGATACGGCCAAATGGAGCGCGCGAGGTCTTTTTCGTACCCGTTGGAATCAGCGTAATGCGCCGCGTCCAGCCAGTGCCGCGCCCAGCATTCGCCATAATGCGGGGAAGCCAGCAGGCGCTCCACCTGCCTGTCGTAAGCATCCGGCGAACGGTCCGAGACAAAATCCTGAATTTCACCAATCGTCGGCGGCAGCCCGGTGAGGTCCAGGCTCAGGCGGCGCAGCATTGTCGGGCGGTCCGCTTCAGGCGACGGCTCGATCTTTTCCGTTTCGAGCCGCGCCAGCACGAAGTAGTCGATGGGATTGCGCGGCCATTTCCTAGTTTTGACATCTGGCAGGGGCGGGCGGATCGGCGGTTTGAAGGCCCAATGATTGCGCCCATCGACAATTTGGACCGACGCGCTTGCCGGCCATTGCGCCCCCTGGTCGATCCACGCGCGAAGCAGCCCGACTTGCTCCGCCGTCAACGGGTCTCCCTTCTGCGGCATGATAACGTCAGGATCTGTGCTGGTGACCATTTCAATGACGCGGCTGCGGGCGCTGTTGCCGAAAATGATGTCCGGTCCTTTCTCGCCGCCGGCGAGGGCGTTCTCCTTGTTGTCCCAGCGCAAGTGGCCCTCCTGCTTCCGCGGCCCGTGACAACTCAAACACTTTTGCGAGAGAATCGGCTGGATGTCGTTTGTAAAATCAACCTTGTTTGCAGACGCCGCCGGCGACCCGGACGACGCGGAAGCCGCCAGGCAAAAAACGGTGAATAATGACAGTTTAACGCGGTGCATTTCAGGTTGTTACGGTCCAGTTAAGACGAACGCCAATCGGTCATTATTCGTTCTTAAAATGGCTCACATTCGAATCTTTCAACTGCTTCCCGCCCGCGCAAGTCCAAATCCGCACGCGGACTCAACTCGCCGCCTGGAGCTTTATCCGCGCGGCCACTTGCGCGACGTCCTTGTCGCCACGCCCTGACAAATTGACGATCACCAATTGATCTCCGGGCATTTTGGGAGCGCGTTCCATCACAGCGGCCACTGCATGGGCGGATTCGAGGGCTGGGATGATGCCTTCCAGGCGCGCAAGTGTCACAAAGGCTCCCAATGCCTCCTGATCTGTCGCGTATCCGTACTGGACGCGCTTTTGGTCGCGCAACCAGGCGTGTTCCGGGCCGACGGCCGCGTAGTCCAAACCGGCCGAAACACTGTGGGTCGCTTGAATCTGGCCTTGTTCATCCTGCAAGATGAATGAACGCGTTCCTTGCAGCACTCCGAGGGAGCCGCCCTGGAATCGGGCCGCGTGTTTTTCCGGAATAATGCCTTCGCCGCCGGCTTCAATGCCGAGCATTTGGACTGATTTGTCCTCCAGAAACGGGTAGAAGAGGCCGATCGCGTTGGAACCGCCGCCGACGCACGCGATGAGCAGGTCCGGGAGCCTTCCCTCCTGTTCGAGAATCTGGCGGCGCGCCTCATCGCCGATGATCCTCTGAAAATTGCGAACCATGACCGGGTACGGATGGGCTCCATAGGCCGTTCCCAATATATAATGGGTGTGGCGCACGTTGGTGACCCAATCGCGCATCGCCTCATTGACCGCTTCCTTGAGCGTCTTCTGCCCGGCGGTCACGGGCACGACTTCCGCGCCGAGCATCTTCATGCGGAAGACGTTCAATTCCTGCCGCCGGCAATCCACTTCGCCCATATAAATAACGCACTTGAGCCCGAACATGGCGGCGACGGTGGCCGTGGCGACCCCATGCTGGCCGGCGCCGGTTTCGGCGATGATCCGCGTCTTGCCCATGCGGCGCGCCAGGAGGATTTGGCCCATCGCATTGTTGATCTTGTGCGCGCCGGTGTGAAGGAGGTCCTCGCGTTTGAGGTAGATTTTTGGCCCCGCCAATTCCCTCGTCAGCCGTTCGGCAAAATAAAGCGGAGTGGGCCGGCCGCAGAACTGCCGCAGGTAATATGTCAGTTCCTGTTGAAATTCCGGGTCGTGCTGCGCCCGGAAATACTCCTCCTCCAATTGCTGGAGCGGGTACATCAGCGTTTCCGGCACATAACGTCCGCCATACGGTCCGAAGCGCCCCTGGGCGTCGGGAAGGGTGGTTTCGATGGCTGCGTTCACAAGTGACATTGTCATTCGGAATTGCGCTCTTGGCAAGACAATGGGCGGACGCCGTCGGATGGAAACACGACGCCGGCTAACCGCCACCCAGTTCCTTGTGCCGGAAACAATGCGTCAGATGGTCGTTTACCATTCCGGTCGCCTGCATGTGCGCGTAACAGATCGTGGAACCAACGAATCGAAATCCTCGCTCTTTGAGGTCCTTGCTCAGGGCGTCGGATTCCTTCGTTCGCGCCGGGACTTCTTTCATCGAGCGGCGATGGTTGATGATCGGTTTGCCATCGACGAATCGCCAGATGTAACGGTCGAAGGAACCGAACTCTTCCTGAACGGCCAGGAAAGCCCGCGCATTGGCGATGGCAGCGGCAATTTTCAGCCGATTGCGAATGATGCCGGCATTGGCCAGTAGCTTGTCGGTTTTTTTCTGATTATAGCGGGCCACTTTTTGGGGATCGAAATGGTCGAAGGCGGCGCGGTAGTTCTCGCGCTTTTTCAAAACGATGTGCCAGCTCAAGCCAGCCTGCGCTCCTTCCAGCACCAAATATTCAAAGAGCGCGCGGTCCTCGTGCAGCGGCGTGCCCCATTCCGTGTCGTGATAGGCGATGTAGAGCGCATCCACAGGCCAGGGGCAGCGGGCTTTGTCGTTGTTCATATTGACAATGGCTTGATCAGGCGCCTCGCGCGGCGGCGATGAAGGCCCGGATTTTTTCCGGGTCTTTTCTCCCGGGGGAAATCTCGACGCCGCTGGAAACATCGACCGCGAAGGGCTGCGCCGCTCGGATGGCGTCGGCGACGTTCTCGGGCGTCAATCCCCCCGCGAGAAAAATGGGGCGGCCAAATTTTTTCGCCGCGACTGCGAGGTCCCAGTTGAAGGTCTGGCCCGTTCCACCGGGTTTGTCCGGAACATGGCTGTCCAGGAGAAAGGCGTCGGAGGTAAAGGAAGCCAGCGCCGCGAGAGACTCCGCGTTTTTCATGCGGAAAGCCTTCATGGTCATGACGCCGAATTGTTGGCAGAACTGCGGCGTTTCCGCGCCGTGGAATTGCAGCAGGTTCAGTCCGCACAGCCGTATGGCCGCAAAAACGTCCGCCGGATTTGGATCGACAAACACGCCCACTCGAATGACCGACGGCGGCAAACTCCCGGCGATCTCTTGCGCCGTCTCCAACGTAATGTGGCGCGGACTGCCCGAATAGAGCATCAATCCGACGGCGTCGGCGCCCGCCTGGACGGCGGCCTGCGCGTCGCTGACGCTGGTCACGCCGCAAATCTTGACTTTAACATTAACATTCACCGACATGATTAGACTCCAAAATACCCGCCTTGGCAACCTGGACGCCGTCCGGGCGCTTGAGGGCACCTAAATTGGCCTCGTATTTTAAATTGGCGCGTCCGTGGTTGATTTAAGCCCATTTGCGGGCCAACATCGGGTAAATCGGCCTTTGTCAACGATTGCAAAATTCGCGTTCGCGACTTAGAAGGCGGTAGCTCCATTCAATTGAGCTACGGAGCGAGGCGTCGTTTACCTGGGCTTTCCCAGTTGCAGGTGACGAAATATCGGTTCATAAGGAAGGCAATTTAAAAGAAATTCCTCGCCGAATTTCTCGACAGCCCGGCGAGGAAAAATTGAACTCCATCACAAGTCCAACGTCAACAAATAGGGGTAATCCGCCGCCGTGACCACGACGGTCAAACTATTCGTTGTGGCGGCGGCAATTGAGACGGGAACTCTGGCGTCATGAATGGGATCATAGGCGGAACAGGCAGTTCCGCTTCCGTTCAATCCCGCAATGTTGATCGTAAATTGTTCAGGCGGCAGGCTCTGAATTATATCGCGGGTCATCACGTAATAGGCGACGACGTAGCGGGACGAGTTGACTTGGTAAGGGAGGAAAGCCAGCACTTCACGATCATAAAGCGGCGGATGCGCCGAGGTCCCATCCCCGGCGAATTGAAAATGATTATGTGTGTCGCTGATCGAAACCACGCGCAAAGGTCTTGTGACCTTTAGATTTGGATTGAGTTGGTCCTTCATTTTTTTCACGATCCGCCTGGTGACCTCCAAAGCGGGAGACGTATAGCCGCTGTCATCCGCCGGGTACGTCAAATTCGTCCTGGCATAGTCCACAAACGCGTCCAGCACAACTCCCAGCGAAGCATCGCCCGCGCCCGCGGCGTAGAGGTCCAAATTTGCCACTCCCTTGTTCAGGTAAAAGCAATAAAAGCGGGCGGTGGTCCTGGCCTTCAGCGCCAATGCCTCCGCCACATTGGTAATGCCATGTTCATTCGGGGCAATTCCCACTTCCGTCATCCACACCGGACAGGGATTGTTCGGGCGCTCATAGCGGCCATGCCATGTGCCGTTGACAGAATTCGAAATGGGTCCGGCGTCGCGGAGGAGCGTTTCCGTTTGAAGGGTGGTGCCGTAGTACTCGGGAAAAAGCGCGGAATAGGCGGGCACGTAGCTGTCCGGCTGTGCCAGCGCATTGTACGCCTGGCCGTGTTGTTCATCCGCCGGATAATTCCTCCGTGGAGGGTAAGGGTGCTTATTGATGGTGTTGATGCGAGGCGGTTCGGTGGAGGCGGACGGCCAGGGAATGGTGTTGGCGAAACCGTCTCCGATGGACACGTTCTGAAATTGCGAAGGGTTCTCGCTCGCGAGCCGGGCCGTGGCCGCCACAATCGCAGCCCAAACCTGGTCGGCATTGTAATGGTACGCCGGGGGGTTATAATAATTGTCGATGCCGAGAAAGGCGGAGCCGAAAGTGAGTTCGTTCCATATTTCCAAGTCGAAACCTCGGTCCGGACCGTGCGCTGTTCCAAGGGCCTCGGTTGCAAATTTTGTGACCACATCGACATAATTTGTCCAGCCGGCGAGCGTCTCGTTGTCACTGGCGGCATCGTTCACCGGGTCTGAGAAAGGGCGATACTTCAAAGTGGCCATGGGCACAATTGTGCCGGCACTAATGGCCTTGGGCAGCGGCTTGGAGAGGGTGACCGTATCGCCGTTAATGGTCGTAATGATGGCTTCCGCCGCCCGGTACCCGCTCAGGTTGCACAATCCGCTCTTGCCGATGACTAAACCGCTGGTGTCGTTCAGTCGGACTGTGGTCGCTCCCGCAACCGCATTTGCAGTCACAGTGCGATCAAAGAACAGAGCTGGGCAGGGCGCTCCCTCATTGCCATTCAGCAGAATAACCGGACGGACACCCCATCTTTGACAAGAACGCAGCAGTGACCGGAAGGCGGCGGGATGGTTGAGTTGGGTTGGGGCGGCGTAATTCATATTCCCCCAGCCAATCTCGACCCGGGTGCGCGTCACGCCGTGGCGGGAGAGCATTTGCAGGATCACATCCAAGTTGACGCTCTCTGGTGGCAAATCCAACCCCACCCCTATCCCATCGACAAAATTCCTGGCCGGCACCGTTTCCAAATACGCCCGCCACGGTTGCAGCCAGTGAGAATGTGAGCCAAAAGGCGTCGTGGTCAAATAGGCAGGGTCAATGTAAGGGCCGCTGGCGGATGCTCTTCCTTGTGCTTTCCACATTACAACGGCAAACATTGCGAGCAGCCCGCACTGGATCGCCAGCGCCTTGAATTTGGCTCCGACGGCCAGCGCCTCACGAGCCTCTCCAAAAATCATCTTCATTGAATCGGGATTTCCCATTTGGTTTGCTGTTCATGGCGTAAAAGAACCGTTTTTGGCTGTTTTCGTGAATATCTTCCCACCGACCGGATTGGCAAGCCGTTTCGCAGCGCCAAAACCTCGTTTTACGGTTGAACTGGCGCGCATGGTAGGTCATCCAATGTGGGACGCCACATTCAGGGGTTGTCCCAATTTCCTTGCGGCCGGCTTAAGGCTAGGTTGCACCATAGAATAACAATAACCGCCCCCGGCAGAGGGGGCCAACAAGAGGTATCGAGCTATGAAAAGAATCCGTACAGGAGCGTTGCTGGCAGCCGGTTTCATGGTGGCATCCACGGCAATCCATGCCGGGGACCTGCCGGCAATCGGAGCGCCGTTCAGTCACCGCGACGGCGAGTTCGTCCAAAACCTGTGCGATGACAGCCTGATGGTGCAGCGCATCGGTGAATTGGCGAACCAGCGCAGCCAGAATACGCGAATCAAACAAGTCGGGCTTAAAATTGCGGAGGATTATGGCAAGACGAAACTGCAATTCGCCGCCACGGCCCAATCCATGGGCACGCCAATCACGGCTGTGTTTAGCCCCCGTGCTTCACGCACTGTGGAGAGGCTGCAAAGCATTTCGTCGGGGATGGATTTTGACCGGGCGGCCCTGCGGGAATTGTTCAAAAGCCAACAGTCGGTTCTGCTCAAACTCGAGGACGAATCGGACAGTGGCAACAATCCGGCTTTGAAACAATTGGCCGCCTCGACCCTCCCGCAGTTGCAGAATGACATCTATCAGGTTTCCATCCTTCAATCGGATGCGAGCACGGCGGACGTCGCAGCCATCGGGACAGCCGGCCGGGAGTTGACCTCTAAACATTAACAAAAACGAGACGAAAATTATGTCAAACTACGATGAAATTGCCAAGCGAGCCTACGAGCTTTGGGAGAAAGCAGGGAAGCCCGAAGGACAGGAAACCGCGCATTGGTTGCAAGCTGAACACGATGTAATGCAACGACAAGACTCCAAAGGCGCCGGCAAGCGCAACGCGCAGCCCGCCAATGAGAGGAGCGCAAGATTTGCAGCCTGAGGTAAGAGTGATTGTGCAACGCGCCGCGCGGTCCTACACTGTGCGGCATGCCGTTGGAACAGGCTCAGCGCCATTATCGCGGTGATGCAGGACGCCGTTACCATCAGATCAAGCGCGGCATCCCGGAGCAGGCCATCCCTTGGGTGGCCCGCCTGCGAGCGCGCAAGTTTTCCGGGCTCATCGGCGCCAATGATGTCGTGCTCGAATACGGTGTTGGCAACGGGTGGAATCTGGCAGCGTTGCGGTGCCAGAGGAAAATTGGATTCGACGTGGCCGACGGAGTGGAAGCGTCCGTGCGCGCTTTGGGAATCGAGTTTGTCGCGGACACCAACCTAATTGCGGAGGCCGTCGCGGACGTGGTCTTGTGCCACCACACGCTTGAGCACATTTTACATCCGCCGGAGGCGCTGAAGGAAATGGGCCGCCTGCTCAAACCGCAAGGGCGGCTACTTTTATACGTGCCCCTGGAGCGGGAAACTCGTTACGAACATTTCCGGCGCGACGAACCCAACCACCACCTCTATTCCTGGAACGTCCAGACGCTGGGCAATCTGGTCGAGGAAACCGGTTTCAAAGTGACCGAGGCCGGCAGCGGCGAATTTGGCTATACGCGGTTCGCGGCCGTCTGGGCGGCAAGATTGCACCTGGGGGAGGGCGGATTTCGTTTCGCGCGGCGATTCCTGCACACAATAAGACCCGCGTACGAAGCGCGCGTCATCGCGGTCAAGAATCCCTTATGAACCATTGGCTCGTTAAAACGGAACCGGAGTCCTACTCATGGCAGGATTTTGTCAAGGAGGGCCGCGCCGCCTGGACTGGCGTGCGCAATTTCCAGGCGCGAAACAACCTCCGCGCCATGCGCAAGGGCGATCCGGTTTTTTTCTATCACAGCGGAAACGAGAAGCAGATCGTCGGCCTGGCCCGGGTTGCGCGGCAGGCCTATCCCGATCCGACCGCCGATGAAGGCGATTGGACCGCCGTGGATCTGACTTCTGTCAAGAATGTGACCAAGCCCGTCGCGCTGGCGGCGATCAAAGCTGACAGCGGGGTCAAAGACATTCCGATGGTAAAAAATTCCCGCCTCTCCGTGACGCCTTTAACCGGGGACCAGTTCGAACGCCTGCTGACCCTGGCGGAAACCCGGTTGTAAAGGCGGATTTACTCCCAGTCCCATTCCTTAAACAGATTGGCGATCGGGTAGTGGAAGCCGGGCAGCACGTCTTCTCCTTCCAGAAAACCCCCGCTGCCGATCAGTCGCCGCTCGGTCAACGACCGGCATACCTCGACCCTCTGGGCCTGGGAATCGATGATCCAAGCCAGGCGCGAACCGCTCGTAAAGAAATCATTCAAACGCTCGTCGATTTCTCCCCGCGTGTTGTTCGGCGATAGAACTTCCACCGCCAAGTCAGGCGCGCCTGGGAAGAAAAGCCGGCTCGATGGCCGGAACCCCAGCGCCTCAAGCCTGCCGCGGCTGATGAATGAAATATCGGGCGCGCGACAATTGCGGTTTTTCATCCAAAATCCCGTGCTGGAATCCAGGACCGCGCCGAGGCGTTCGGTCTGAACGAAGGCCAACAGCGCCGCCGAAAGTCGGGCCGAGATGAAACCGTGGAAAAAGTCATTCTTCGGGCTCGTAACAAGCTCTCCATCGACCACTTCATGGTTAAAACCCTGCTCGGGCAGAGCCTGCACCTCCGCCTGGGTCCAGACCTTTTTGGGTGTTTCCACCACGCTTCGCATCCGGCTATTCTAGTGCGCGCCCACGACCGTGTCGAGGCGATCATTCGCGGCCCTTGACGGCGACGCGCACCCCTGCGACGTTTAACCGATTGACCATTAGCCGGTCCACAGAGACGACCGGTGATGTCTTCCGTGTCGTGGCGTCCGCTCCCGCTGTGCAGTCCCTGCAACGGCGATTGGAGGAGGGTGGGGTGTTGCGTTTGGAATCGATCAGTCCGGGAGCGCAGCCGTTCCTGGCCGCCCTTTTGGCCAACATGTTCCCCAAACGGCCCATCGTCGTCGTCACTGAAGGGCTTCGCACGCAGGAAGTTTTTCAACAGGACGTCGAAACGTGGGTTGGCGGCACGGCGGCGCAACCCTTGTTCTATCCCGACTGGGAGATTTTGCCCAACGAAGCGCGACTGCCCCATGCCGATGTCATCAGCGAACGGCTCGCCACGCTCATCGCGCTGGCGCAATCGCGGGTTGAAATCATCGTGGCCGGCGTCGTTTCTCTTTTGCAAAAGACGATCCCGCCCGATGCCCTCAAGGCTCGCATTCGGGAATTGCGGCGCGGCCAGGCGCTCGATCCGCTGGACGTCATCGAGTGGCTCGAGGAGCAATCCTACGACGCCGAAACTCAAGTCGCCGAAAAAGGCCACGTTTCGATGCGCGGGGGCATCGTCGATTTTTGGCCCATGACCAGTCCGTGGCCGGTGCGCCTGGAATTTTTCGGGAGCCAGTTGGAGTCGTTGCGTTTCTTCGATCCGGTGACACAAATATCGCGCGAGGAGATTTCTGCCATCACCGTGCCGCCGGGAGGCGAGCTGGGCCTCTTGAAACAGGAGAAATCGCCCTCCACCGCCAGTCTCCTGGATTACCTGCCTTCGGACACAATATTTCTCTTATGCGAACCGGAAATGTTGGACGCGCAGGCCGCCCGGTATCAATCCCAGGCGCCGGCCGGCGATCCGTTTCTCATTCCGTGGGGCCAATTCCAGGAGGAAATGTTGCGGCGGGGTATGACCGCCCTGTCGGTCAGTCAACTGGAAAATCTTTTCATTGAAGACATCGTCGTCGACGGAGCGAAGGTCGAAAATCAAGAGGCGCTGAATTTTCAGGGCCTGGAAATGTTCCGGCCCATCGGCGAGAGGCGGCCGGAGCCGCACATTGCCGAGGCCCAACGCAAGGAATTCTTCAACCAGCTTCATCGCTGGGTGCGCCAGAATTTCACCCTGCGCCTGTTCTGCAACAACGACGGCGAACGCCAGCGTTTCGAGGAAATCTGGTGGGAATACGGGCTGGGCCGCCCCGATGGATTGGGCATCCGTTTGGGCGCGCTTTCCCGCGGCTTTCTCTTCGAGCCGGCCAAACTTGTCGTTGTCACGGATGCGGAGATTTTTGGACGTTACAAGGCGCAGCGTCCGCGCCGGCTGAAGTCCCCTCACGCGGCGTCTAGCCGTTCTTTGCTTGACATCAATTTCGCCGAGCTGGCGGAAGGCGATTACGTCGTGCATTTGCAGCACGGCATTGGCCGTTATCTCGGTTTGGGCGTCATGCCAGCCGCCCCGGGCCGCGCCGTTTCACCCGAACGCGCCGCATCCGTCGCGGCCGGCGAGGAATGCCTGGTCATCCAATACGCGCCGTCCGCCGCCGACGACACGGCGCCCAAACTTTACGTGCCGGTCAGCGAGGCGCATTTGGTGAGCAAATACGTCGGCGCCGGGAAATTCCGCCCGCCGCTGCACACCCTGGGCGGCGCGCGCTGGGCCAAAACCAAGGCGCAGGCCGAAGCCGCCGTGCGGGACGTCGCCGCCGACATGCTGGCCGTGCAGGCGGCCCGTTCGTTGCAGGAAGGCCACGCGTTTCCGGCCGACACCGAGTGGCAGCGGGAATTCGAGAACAGTTTTGTTTACGAGGAAACACCCGACCAATGGCGCGCCATCGTGGCGGCCAAGGCGGACATGGAAGCGCCCAAACCGATGGACCGCCTTGTTTGCGGGGATGTCGGCTACGGCAAAACCGAAGTGGCCATTCGCGCCGCCTTCAAGGCCGCCCTGGGTGGCAAGCAAGTCGCCGTGCTCGTTCCCACCACCGTCCTTGCCCAGCAACATTTCAACACCTTTCGCGAACGGATGGCCGAGTACCCGGTGCGCATCGAATTGCTCTCCCGCTTTCGCTCCAGGCGCGAGCAGACGCAAGTCGTCAAGGCCCTGGCCGCCGGTTCGGTGGACATCGTCATCGGCACGCATCGCTTGTTGCAGAGCGACATGGAATTCAAGGACCTGGGGCTTGTGGTCATCGACGAGGAGCAGCGCTTCGGGGTGCTCCACAAAGAACGCTTCAAACAACTGCGCATGATGGTCGATGTCCTGACCCTGACGGCCACGCCCATTCCCCGCACGCTCCATCTTGCGCTGGCGGGCGCGCGCGACATGAGCACCATCGAGACCCCGCCGCAGGACCGCCTCCCGGTCGAGACCATCGTCGCCCAATATGATGAGCGCCTCATTCGCGACGCCATCCAGCGCGAGATGAATCGCGGCGGGCAGGTTTTTTACCTGTACAATCGCGTGCTCGACATCGAGGCTGTGGCGCAACGTCTGCGCGCGCTGGTTCCGTCGGCGCGTATCGCCGTCGGCCACGGGCAAATGCACAGCGATCAATTGGAAGAAGTCATGGCGACATTCGTCAACGGCGAGAGCGACGTCCTGCTTTCCACCACCATTATCGAGAGCGGCCTGGATATTCCCAATGCCAACACCATCATCATCGACCGCGCCGATCGTTTTGGCCTGAGTGATTTGTATCAATTGCGCGGACGCGTCGGCCGTTACAAACACCAGGCTTACGCTTACCTGTTGCTGCCGCGCCATGCCGGGCTGCTGACCGACGCCCGCAAGCGCATCAGCGCCATCAAACAATATTCCAGCCTAGGCAGCGGATTTAAAATCGCGATGCGCGATCTCGAAATTCGCGGCGCCGGAAATCTTCTGGGCGCCGAACAGAGCGGCCACATCACCGCGGTGGGCTTCGAGCTTTATTGCCAGCTCCTGCGCAAAAGCGTCCAGAGCCTCAAGGGCGAGAAATCGCCCCCGCGCGTTGAAGTCCAGGTGCGGCTGGATTTCGTGGCCCTGAACCCGGAAGGGGCCGCCCAGGCGGCAACGCCCTCGCGCCATTGCGCCGTGGCGTCATTTCCCGCCGCTTACATACCCGAGCCGCAACAGCGCATCGAAATTTACCGCAAACTGGCGCAGGCGGCCGATGGTGAGGCATTGCGCCAATTGAAAACGGAGCTGCGCGACCGTTTCGGCCCCTTGCCTGAACCGGCGGAACTTCTTTTGAAGATTGCCGGCCTCAAAATCGCCGCCGCCGCCCGCGGCGTCTCAATCATCGAGTGCAAAGGGGACAAACTCATGGTCACCCGCCACAATGACTTCGTGATGGCCGACGGGAAATTTCCGCGCCTGAGGAAAACCGCGCCCGCGGCGCGGCTCAACGAGATCAAGAATCTGGTGATGGCGCTTTGAAATTGCATGCATTCCTTGTGCCAAGTGCCTGCTGAATAACTCAATTTAACTGACAAAAAAAGCAGCCTTGTTTCTTGACGAACTTGGCGTGCGCCAACCATATTGTCGGCCATTTTTGGAACTTGAGCAGTTCAAAGAAAAAAACGGTCCGGAAAGAATGCGCCAAATCCGCACCCATACCGCCTCGAGCACATCGGCGGACCAGCGCAAGGAACACCCCGGGACGTTCCCAACAGAATCAAAAGACCGCCACCATGACAAACGTTGTTGAGACACAGTTAGAAATTCAAACGCAGACGGTCGTTCAGGCCGTCGTCACCAAGTCGCCGCTGGACCTGACCGAGAAAGTAAAGGAACTCGTCCGCCTGGCCCAGGAGCAAGGCTACCTGACTTACAACGACATCAACGACGCCTTGCCCGACGGCGTGGTGTCGCCAGACGAATTGGACGACCTCTACAGCAAATTGCGAAACCTGGAAGTCGAGATCGTTGACCAGGCCGAAGTGGACCGCGTCAAACAGCCCGAGCCGGACGAAGAGGAGGACAAGGGACGCCTGGACATTTTGGATGACCCTGTTCGCATGTACCTCAAGCAAATGGGCCAGGTCCCGTTGCTCTCGCGCGAGCAGGAGGTGGAAATCTCCAAGCGCATCGAGAACGCGGAAACCGAGGTCAAACGCATCATCTACAGTTTTGGCTTCGCCGGCAAGGAACACATCGCCCTTGCCGAAAAACTCATTTCCGAGCCGCCCAAGGAGCGTTTTGACCGCGTCATCGTGGACAAAAAGGTCGAGGGTCGCGAAAACCATCTCCGCGATTTGCGCCGCCTCGTCAAACACGTCCGCGGCCGCGACCAGGAAGTGGACGCCAAATACGCCGCGCTCCAGGCAATTGAACCGGCCAAACGTGCCCTCTATTCCAAGGCCCTGCGCGACTTCAAGAAGCTCGACGAAAAACTCCAGCGCAGTTTCGGCCGGTTTTTTTACAAGCAACGCGTGATCGAGGAAATGGCCCTGGTGGCCGACAACATCCACGACAAAGTCCAGTTGAGCCTCCGTACGATCGAGGAATTGGAGCAGAATGGCAAGGCCGCCGAATTCCAGCACGTCGTCCAATCCGAGCAGCGCAAGATCAAGGCGCTGGAGGAATTCGTTCGGATGCCTTGCGCCGAGTACCTCAAATGCTATCTCCAGCTTCAGCACTTCGCCCGCAAGGCCGTCCAGGCCAAGACCGAGATGGTCGAGGCCAACCTGCGCCTGGTCATTTCCATCGCCAAAAAATATACCAATCGCGGCCTCTCATTCCTGGACCTCATTCAGGAAGGCAACATGGGGTTGATGAAAGCGGTCGAAAAATTTGAATATCGACGCGGCTATAAATTTTCCACCTACGCCACCTGGTGGATCCGCCAGGCCATCACACGCTCCATTGCAGACCAGGCCCGCACCATCCGCATCCCGGTGCACATGATCGAAACGATCAACAAACTCATGCGGGTGCAGAAACAATTGATCCAGGATTTTGGCCGCGAACCCTCCCCGGACGAAATCGCCGATGAAATGCAGATGCCGGTCGAGCGCGTGCGGGCCGTCTTGAAAATGGCGCAGCAACCCATTTCCCTGCAATCCCCGGTTGGCGACAGCGAGGACACCAACTTCGGCGACTTCATAGAGGACAAATCAGCCGAGAACCCCTCCGACATGACCAGCTATAGTCTCCTCAAGGACAAGCTGGGCGATGTTCTTGCCAGCCTCACGGATCGCGAGCGCAAAGTATTGGAACTGCGTTTTGGCCTCGGCGACGGCTATTCGAGGACCCTCGAGGAAGTCGGCAAACAATTTAAAGTCACCCGCGAGCGTATTCGCCAGATCGAAGCCAAGGCGCTCCGCAAGATGCGTCATCCCACCCGCATCCGCCAGCTCTCCGGCTTCCTGGAAACCGAAGAACCGGCCTGAGAGCGTGTTTTGAAAATATCTCGGGCGGTCTTGCGGAGTCAGACGAGAGCGGCACAGTCAGAACAGAGGAGAGCTGCACCGCACGCGGTGCTGCCGAAGGCTGCGGACGGGGACGTCCGCGCTCCCCGAGCTAAGGGTCGGCCCTGGCGGTCAGTCCAAATTTATTATTGTCGTCTATGTCTTGCTATGCGTCGATGCTTCGACGATAAAGGCGCCAGTGGAGAGAGAATAACGTCTTTGGCCGTCAACCGGTCGTGCGTTTGGGCCAAACAACAATGACAACCAAATTGGGTAATAACCGACCCTGGAACCTCAACCTGTTTAATAGTTTAACGTTTGTTTCGATTCTGGCGGCTTTATTTTGCGCGCAGGGGGGTCTTGCCCAACCCAGTTCGCCGATCGCGCCGGTGCCCGAGGAACCGTCCATTTACCACGAAGGTTTTGACGAGGCGTATTTCGCGGGCTATACCAACGCCGAGATCACTTTTGGAAGCTTTGAGTTTGATGAAGGTTGGTCAGCCTAATCCCTAACCTGCGTCGGGGAAACGGTTTTTCCCTTCGTGGTACCGGCGCTCGACTCGACGGGGGCGACAAACGTCACGTGTGATACCGGGGGAGCGCTTCGTCTGTGGGTCACGCCGTATTGGGCCAGTCAATCGCAAGTCAACGG
Source organism: Vulcanimicrobiaceae bacterium (assembly GCA_035511075.1). Classification (GTDB taxonomy): domain Bacteria; phylum Verrucomicrobiota; class Verrucomicrobiia; order Limisphaerales; family Palsa-1400; genus DATAUD01. The sequence goes on along the minus strand of DATKFW010000019.1, from coordinate 1,057 downwards.
CACCGGCCCCGGAACCAATGCCACGCTCCTTGAGCTGGATGCCGTCAGCGGCGGTGAAGCCGCGTTCGCATGGTCGCTGATCGTCAGCGCCGATGGCAACACGCTGGAGGTGGCGGCTCAAACGGGCGATGGAATTCAGACCGTCCTGGAAACCACGATTTCCTGGCAATCCGGTGTCAGCCATTGCGTGATACTCGATTACAATCCTGGAAACGGAACGACGCTTTTCCTGGATGGCGCGCCTGCGGCCCAAGGTGGCGGTGTGCCCTCGGTTCCGCTCTCACTGGGCCAATTGACGATTGGCAGCACGATTTCCGGGGGATACACGGCTGGTGCTGATATTGACGAATTCTCGTCGTTTGATCGGCTTCTGACGAATTCGGATGCTGCCAATTATTACATGATGGTAGGGCCGATTGCTGCCTTGGGCCTCGTGTCCTTCCAAGGACAAGCGCAGATGGAAACCATTCGCAGCCCTGGAAACGTCTATGATCCAGGCTACGAAACGAGTTGTTCGACAGGCGGGAAGCCCTTTATCACTAACATACTTGCTACGGTCCAGACAAACGGACTAATGACGGTGACGTTCGAGATTTACGGTACCAACGGGGTCCTTTACGACATCTTCGCCACTTCCGATCTGATTGATGACATGAGCAGCAACCAATGGACTTGGATTGGCGAAACCGAGGCATGCACCGTCGTTTCTTTCAGTAATGAACCCGCGGGCCAGTCCTTTTACACTCTCGAAATAACGGCCGAAACATTTACCATCGCCTTTGACGGCAACGATTCCTCCAACCAGTTGGCCACCCCTTCCGGGCTGAGCAACGCCATTGCCATCGCCGCGGGCGGCTATTTCAGCGTGGCCTTGACCAACATCGGCGGGGTCATCGCGTGGGGAGATAACACGTACGGAGAAACGACTGTGCCGGCGGGCCTGACCAATGTTGTTGGCGTCGCGGCGGGCCAATATCACGGCGTCGTCCTGCTGGCAAACGGGTCCGTCACCAACTGGGGACATTATTACGATGGAACAAATCATTACTCCGTGACC
>DATKFW010000018.1:0-3744 GCA_035511075.1 Vulcanimicrobiaceae bacterium | reverse complement strand
GGGCATATAGTACGGAATCCCTTCGACGCTTTTAACCACGATCTCGTTGCCATTGGAATCCGTCTTCACGCGGTACACTTTGACGGAAGCACACCCTCCGACTAGAATCGCCACCAACAAAAACGCACAAAGATTTACCTTTTTCATAGTTATTTGGCATTTCCCATTTGGATTCTTGCCCCGCGCGCAGGGTGGGCCTGTCTTGGTTCAGTGTGAAATGGACTTTTCCAGTTCACGTTTAAGGACCATAAAGCCTGGGGATTCCTGCCCCCAAGCCCAAGTTTTTCAAGGCATGTGGAGGCTCCAAAATAAATCACGTTTTTTACGTGGTAAAGGTCTCCCAAGAGTTTTCGGGGAGGTTTTTGGCCTCCCCAAAAAGTGGAGACGTTTTTTTCGCCGCCTCATCCCGTTATACCTCGGGGGTTGCTCTACAGCAGAGCCCGCTTCTGTTTCGCGGGACGGCCCGACTCTCTCAGACGGAACCAGATCTGTCAAGGACGATTTTTCCTCCGTCCGCACTAGCGCCGCCATGGCGGCTTGCGGCTTGACTTCGCCCTGCTGGCGGTCAAAACGCCTTATTCGGGAAACGCCTTAAACCCGAATGTTACGTGCCGCGTTGGAACTGATTTGAGCGAGCCATCGTGGTTTATTCGGTTTCACGGAAGGGCATCTCACGCGAACGAAAGGTCTGTGAGGTGAGGGGAAAATTCGGGATTATATAGTTGCCGAACGCAAATAGTTTCAGGAGTCTGTATTTGAACAGTTTAAAAAACCGGCCACTTCGGACTTAGCGTGTGACTATAATTATCGGAATAATTTGCAAAGACTGTATTGTTTTAGCGAGCGACCATTCGTATCAAGCGAGAGCTTCAGGAACAATATTGCGATTGTACCATGTCAGAATTGCAAGATTTGATCCGAACAAAAGAACTGCGGTCCGAACTGATGCTTGGGCAACGCGGAGATCAGAGTTCGACAGAGGGCACACCCCGAGTCTCACCCTACCGGGGCAGCAAGGGGAACTGACCGAGGCCGGGCGGGTGAATCAAACCAAATCAAACCACATGGGTATTCATTTGACTCCACCAAACGCAAACTGAGGGGCAGAGGGGGCAAATTTCGGCGGAATTTGGGGGCACGAACACCCGAAAATAGCATTTGGAGAGCCAAGTGGAGTGAATTGAATACCCATGTCAAACCAAATCAAACCTATCCGAGGCAAAAATGGACCAAGACAAGGATCAATTATGCAGGTTTACGGCGTGATGGCACGGTAGTAGCGGCGGGAGAGATTGGTGACGGGGTCTGTGATGCGCCAGGGGAAGTTGGTGACGTTGACGTTGGTCAGCAGCGGCGTCCAAGTCAGAAGATCGGTGGAAACTTGGATCACATTGGTGTGGCCGATGGCCCCGCTCAAAGTCACCTCGAACCCTGTGGACGTCACAAGAGCCGGCTGGGTGAGGAGCACTTGGCCCGAATTGGTCAGCACGGTCACGGTGTCGTCGCCCAAATTGGCGCAGATCAAATCCACTTTTCCGTCGCCATTGACGTCCGCGGTGGCGGCGCAATAGGGAGTGTTGCCGGTTCCAGGCAGGGCGCAGAGACGAAAGCGCCCGAATCCATCGTTGGTGAGCACCGTCAGCGTGTTACCAAAGGAGTTGGCGCTGATCAAGTCGGGAAAGCCGTCCCCGCTGACATCCGCCACCACCACCGATTGCGGATTTCCTCCGACGGTCGGGACGCTAGAAATTGCGAAATGACCGGCGCCTTGGTTGTTCAGCACCGTCAGAGTGTCGCCGCCGGAATCGGTGACGACCAAATCCGGCAGGCCGGCAATGTAGCCATTGATCGTGGCAATGGAGGAGGGGGTTCCTCCAGTCGAGCAGGTGGAAGCCAGTGTGAATTGCCCTCGGCCATTGTTGGTCAGCACGGTCACCGACCCCACGTTAAAATTGGCGCTTACCAAATCGATGTAGCCATCCCCGTTCACGTCCGCCGCCAGGACAAAGTAGGGGTTGCCGCCTACCGTATTGGTGGAACTGGGGAGGAAGGTCGCGTTGCCAGTGTTGGTCAACACCGTCAAGGTCGTGTCGCCGGAATTGGCGCAGACCAGATCCGGTTTGCCGTCCCCGTTGAAATCCGCCACCGCGACCCATAAGGGAAGGTCGCCGACGGTAATAAGCGCCGCCTGGACGAACCGGAGTCCGCCGGCGTTCGTCAAAACGGTGAGCGTGCCGGGGAAGCCGTCGGCTGCGCCGTCGAACTCATTGACGCACACCAAGTCCATGGCACCGTCCCCGTTGAGATCGGCCGCGGCGACAGAGTAGGGACCGTTGCCCACGGTGACATTGGTGCCAACGGCGAATACGCCCAGGCCCATGTTGGTCAGAACCGTTAGGATGTTGGAGCCATTGTCGGCGGTGACCAAATCGATGAGTCCATCGCCGTTGACATCGGCCGCAATGACGCAAGTGGGGCCAGCGCCAACCAAAATCGCGGGTTGATTTGGGACGAAGGCCAGGTTTTGCGCCCGCGCCGCGCCGCCGCCCGCCAGAAGCAAAAGGGCCGGCAGGAGGCATCGCGCCCATGGTGAGACGAAGAATAATTTCATATTGTCAGCCTTCGGGTAAGGGTTGGCCCTTGGTTTCCGGCAAGAACGGCAGGGCCAGCAGGGCCAGCAAATAGACCGAACTGACCCAGCAGCAGGCATTGCGAAACGAGACACGATGTTGCAACACCCCCAGCGTGAAAGGTCCGCTCGCGGCGACGAACCGACCCACGTTGTAACAGAAGCTCGTGCCCGTGCTCCGCAGCCGCAACGGAAAAAGTTCCGGCAGGTAAATGGCAAACCCGGCGAACAACGCCAGTTGGAAAAAACCCATCACCGGGCAGAACACAAAAATCTGCCAAGGCTGCGTCAAGAATTTAAACACCGCCACTGTGCTAACAAAAGCGCATACCGCCGACAACGCAAAAATTTTCTTCCGTCCGAATGCGCACGCCAGCCGGGTGAAGGCCAGCATGCCCAGAAAGGAGCCAAAATTCTGCACGATCATGGTGCATCCCACCCACATCAGCCGCCGGCCGGGAATTTGCGCGGCGGGGACATTCTGCGCCGCCAGCGATTTGCCGACGATATCGTTGACCAGTTCCGGGCTGAAAAAGCCGATGCCCCACAACCCCACCACCCCCGCCACGCACAGCAGCATGCCGAACAAGGCCGGCTTGCGCCAGCGCGCCTCGCCCAAAAGCGAGGCGTAGGAACCGAAACGGGCGCCGGTGATTTTGCCTTCGGCCCTGGCCGTGACCCATCTTTCCGGTTCCTGCAACTTGAACTGAAACGCGACGCAAACCAACGGCGGAATCGCGCCCAAAAAAAACAGGGACTTCCACGCCTGGCCGCTTTGCGGCTCCACTATCTGCCGATAGCCGAGAATGACCGCCATGATACCGGCGATCATGTTGCCGACGGCCGAGAGCGCTTGCAGCAGGCCCAGCGCGCGCGGCCGGGCCAAGTCTGGCAAGGAGTCCGCGCACAGCGCCACCGCCAATCCAAAAACGCCGCCCACTCCCAGGCCGGCAATGAACCGATACACGGCGAAGTCCCCCATGCCGGTGGCCAGACCCGACAATCCGGTGCAAAGTCCGTAGAGCAAAATGGTCATGGCCAGGGCGCGGGCGCGTCCGATGCGATCTCCCACCGCCCCGAAAATCAATCCGCCCGTCGCCCAGCCGACAATAAAA
>DATKFW010000017.1:0-7916 GCA_035511075.1 Vulcanimicrobiaceae bacterium | reverse complement strand
TTCGTGGTCTGGGTTCCTGTCGAAAATGACTTTGGTCAGCAAACCGTTGATGCTCATGACGGCAACCTGGCCGGAGATCTGGACGCGGCCGCTGTCAATATGAACGTCTTCGCCGGGCTTGATTTGGCGCGGTTCATTGGGGAATTCGGTATCGTGCATGAGGCGCTTTTGGGCGTCGCTATAATACTCCTGGAAACATTGAGCCGAATCGTCGGGTGAGGGCGTAATGATTTCGGTGTCGGGATAAACGCCGCCGAGGCTTTTGGTGAACTCGCCCGGATAGGCTTCCTCGAGCATGCGGCGATTGAGGCGGATGATATTGTTGGGGATAAGCCCCGGGTTGGCGGCGGCCTTTTGGATGAGCAGCGGCAGCTTGATGTCCTGGAAGCGCTGCGGGTCGTAGATGTTGCCATCGGCGACGACGACATTGAGGTCCTTGGAGAGGGCCTTGCGCAAGGCCGCGTCATCCGTGCTGGTGTCCACCAAATGCTGGGTGTCGGGGCTGAGTTTGCCGTAGAGGAAGCTGGAGAGAGGGGATTGATGATCGCTCTTGCGGAGTTGTGTGGCGAGGGTTTGGGCCTGAAGAATCTGGTCGGGAGTGAACCATGAAGTGCCGTCGCGGCGGCGTTTTTCCACCCTGGCGCCCAGGCCCTCAAAAATGTCGTCCAGGAAGGCGAACATGCGGGTCGGCCCGTGAAAGATGCTGGGGAGGGAACCGGAAAGGAAGTTCTGGAAGAAGGGTGGGTCGATTTGGGCGCTACGGTTGAATTGAGCGCGGATGTAATCCAGATAGGTGTTATCGGCCAGGGCGTTTTGGGTGATGATATAGACATCGCGCCGGTCGTAATTGCGGTCCTGTTCGGGCTGGCAACTGTGCGGGATGAAGCTTTCGCAGAAAATGGTGTAAGTAGGGCAAAAGCGGCCGGGATCGGTGCCCCCGAAGAGAACCGCATCGCGCGCCATTTCCGGATAAACCATTGTGCCATCAGGCCCTTTGGCGGCGGCGTCGCGCAGTGTGGCGTCGTAGGTCAATTGCTTATCGGGGGCGACGAAGGGCGGGGTGAACATGTCGTGACCGAACCAATAGCCGAACCAGTGATTATGCTGTTCGCTGTTGAACCAGTGGGTCATTCCCGCGTAAAGGGGAAGGGCGGCAAAAAGGGCCAAAGCAACGCCCAGCGGAGCGCGCTTGCGGTAAATAAACAATGCGACGGCAAAAATGACCGTCATGGCGACGAGCATCAGGGCGGCGATGACGGGGAGGCCGTATTGATCGTGCGCGAACGCCTGCGCAATCCAATGGGGCAAATCTCCGGGCGAAACCTCGCCATCGAGACCGAAATAATGCTCGCCAGTGACCGACACCAGGGCGTAAAGGGACAAGGCAATGGCGATGCCGGCGCCGACAAATCCCCAGCGGCGAAACTTTTGGTAATTGGTGGCCATGAATGCCGCCGTCAACGCGAGACCATAGCCGATGAGGATGGCCACCACGGCGTGGGATGCGATGAAGAAGACTTTGACGAGGTCGGCGGTTTGGCGTTCGCGGGTGGGATTGAGAAAGATCGCCAACAATACCCCAAGAAATGGATAGATCGCCCCGACTGTGATGAGCCACGCCCGCTCGCGCTTTTGCATTTTGAAGATGAACAGAAACGGCAGCAACGCGAAGAACATCGCGACCCAGCTAAAGGCGTTGGCCACGCCCTGGACCAGCATGTTGAGTTCCGTCAGAAAATGGCCGAAGTCGTGGAAGATGTCGGTGGGATTGATTTTATCGTATTGTCCCCGGCTGATGGCGTGCCAAAAGCCTTCGACGGTCCGGGGATAGCCCCATTCCATGGGGGGATTGGTCATGCCGGAGACGGCCTCGTAAAAGTAAAAGCCGGCGCCGACGAACCACAGAAGGCCCATGATGATGGTGGATTTCCATTCGCTCATAAGGCCGCTGGTCTTGATGGTCAGATAGGCGCAGGCGGCGATGGAACCCAGGCCGATGGCATTGAAAATGGTGAAGACCATCGGACTGGTGCTGTCGAAGAAACCGACCATGTGATTGGCCTTGGCAATAAGGCCGAGAAAATAAAACACGCAGTTCCAGAAAAACATGTCGCGCCCCAATTTGGCGTCCCGGGCGGCGATGCCAATTTCGACGCCGAGTGCGGCGAGGGTGAGGGTTTGATGGATGGTGGCGCAAACGCCGAAGAAGAACATTCCGACGTAGAGGTACCCGCGCTGGCGTGGCGCGTAGTTCCAACGCATGAGGCAGAGCAAAACGATCATCAACCAGGGCACGCCGAAAAGGGAAATGCGGTTGATGACGACCGATTCCTTCCACATCGAGCTTCCAAACGCGAGCAGCAAGCCGGCTGTGACGCCGCAGACCATGCAGATGGCGGATTCCCATTTCCCGCGCATGTTTTTGAGTTCCTCGATGCTCTCCATAAGCATGCTGCTGCCGCGGCACACCATGAAGGCCAGGACGCCGCACCCCATGGCTGCGGTGCTGGCTTCGGCCAGGGCGACCCGCCAAGCGATGTTTTTGAAGGGAACCAGGACCGTCCACAGCCAGGTATAAATCGTCCAGAAGGGGTATCCCGGCGGGTGGGGTATGCCGGCGTAGTATGAGGCCGTGCATAATTCGCCGGAGTCCTCAAGGGTGACTTCGGGGGCCAGGCACATAAAATAAACGATCCAGACAATGCCGATCGTGATGGCAAGGGTGAGCCAATCGATGCGGCGGAACAGGGGCTGGACGACCGGATTGGGAGGCGGGGGCGGGGGGGTAACAGGCTTGGTGGCGGCGGTGGACGGAGCCGGCGCGCCTTGGGGCGGTCGAGACTTAGAATTCATTGTTATTAACGCTTTTGCCGGCATCTCATTGCTTTCCACCTGACCAGACACCGAAAGCGGCCAATCTGTATAAAATCGTTCTCCTGATTGAGCAATGACGAAAATTGGACATTTTTTCCGGTCACTGACCCAAAAATGTGCAAAACCTGACGTCCCGACGCTTGAATATCGTTTGCGAAGGGACCGTCCAACCACCGTACCCCTGAATTCGAGGGTGTGGAACCCCCGACTGTTCAAACATCTTTTCCCCGACCGCGATTTCAGGTTGCTTTTTTTTAAAAAATTTCAAGAGAGGACGAATAGCGATCCAGGCGTCGTCGTCAAATTTAGCGATGAACGACAATCAGTCAAAGCGCTCGTTAGCCGCATCGTTGAGGACAATCATTGCGCTGGCAATTATGGTGTTTGGACCCAAAATCGGATGGTGCTCTCCGGCAATAGTTTCAGCAACCAACGCGGTCCTGAATGTTTCCCCCGAGGCCGGCGGGGAAGGAATTCAAAAGGCGCTTGATGATCTTCCCAACGGAGGCGAGGTTGTTTTGGAGGCCGGAACTTATGTGGTTCATCAACCGATTATTTTGCAGCGGGACGGTCAAACGTTGCGCGGGGCGGGAGCGTCGACGATACTTTATCTGGCCGACAATGCGAATTGTCCGGTGGTTGTGCTTGGGTCTCCCATACCCAGGGCGAGCGGGCCGATCATGGGAGTGGTGCTTTCGGACTTGTTGATCGACGGGAACCGCAAGAACCAGCGGGCGGAAGTGTGGCGTTCGCTGACTGGCGGGGCGCTGTACAATAACGGCATCGACGTTTGGAACGTCGATGGCGCGACGGTGAAGCGTGTGGTTTGTTGCCGGTGCCGTTCCGGGGGATTGGTTTCGACGGCTCGAACGCGGCGCTTGAACGTGAGCAATTTCACGGCGTTCGATAATCAATTTGACGGGCTGGCCTGTTATTCCACTGAGGAAAGTCGATTCAGCGACCTGGACCTGCACGACAATTTGGGGGCGGGGATTTCTCTGGACCTGGAGTTCGACCACAACGTCATCGACGGCGCCGTACTGACGGGGAACGATCTTGGGGTTTTTATGCGTCAATCGCGGAACAATACGTTCAAAGGCGTCAAGATTCGAAAGAGCCGGCATCACGGGGTATTTATGGCGCAGACGGCGAGCGGGTCGCGGCTCTGCCCCGGAACGGAATGCACGGGCAATACTTTCGACAAGCTGCTGGTCAGCGATTGCGGCGGCAGGGCGTTCCTGGTCAACAATGCCTCGTGCATCAGCAACATTATTTCCAGCAGCCAGTTCCTGGACAACGCGCTGGGCGGCTTGAGCCAGGCCCGGACCAATCCTGTCATCGTGCGGAACCTTGTGGACCACGAGACGCCGGCGGTCTTCGGGGTGGTGGCGCCGGTGATTGGCGCGGCGGCGAACCATGCCGCGGCCGAGCTCAAAAACCTGTAAGAGCGTGTTTCGAAAATATGTCGGGGGGTCTTGCGGTGTCAGAACAAACTGTTGGTCTCGCAATCTCTTTCCCGATCAATTTTCAAGACAACCGCGGATTACACGGATGAACGCTCGCGATCCCTCTTCCGATTTGTTTTTACAACACGCTCTACGTTCCTGCGATTACCTTACCTGAATCGAATCAGGTTGGCAGTGACAACAGTCTTGCGGAGAGGCTCGGACCAAAAGACTCCCCCCGTGACGACCGCGACGGAGCCGTTGCGGACGGTTGATTCATTGGAAATGAGGGCGGCGTCGGCATGTTGTTCGCGAACGGCTTTGGCGAGATTTTGTTCGCTGTCGGTGGTGACGGCGCCGAGAATCATGTAAGGCCGGGTCGGATATTGGCCGGGAGCATAGAGGGAGGCTTTGTCCACAAGTTTGACGTAGCCACCGGGGCCGGTGGTCCAATTCTGCTGCTCGCCGACATAGGGCGAAAAAGTGTAGCCGGGCCCGCAGCCGCAAAGAGCAAGGAATAAGAGGGCTGGAATAATCGTTTTTATAGAGCGTATCGTTTTCACAGCGGTAACTTAGCGAAGGGAGGGGTGTTGCGCAAGAGGGGTATTTTCAAGGGCAATTGCGGCGGGGCGGGGCGGAGGGCTGGTCGGACGGGCTTTGGAATTTTGTGTTTCATAAACGACCGAGGACTCGCATCATAAGAGCAGGGTTCCTTAGCGCCTTTTTTATGAGACGTGGATTTACTCTGATCGAATTGCTGACGGTAATCGCCGTCATGGCGGTTCTTGCGGCTCTGATTCTGTCGGCTTTGAGTCGTGCCAAAGGGGCCGCCCAAAAAGCCGCCTGCATCAATGACCTGCACCAGATCAATGCCGCGGTGCTCATGTATGCGGATGATAACGCCGACGCCATTCGCCCCGCCGCCAATGAGTACCATATTTATTTTAGCTACAAGGACTACATTCGACCTTATCTCTTGCGCAATGGTTCGAGCACAAACGACCAGCTATTCGCCTGTCCGGCAGACGACTTCGACTGCAAGCTGCCCGCCATACAGGATTTTTTTCGACCGGAGATCGTCGCTGGGAATGGTTTTCATCAACTGAAGCAGACGCATTATTCGAGTTATATCTTCAACGGCGCAGCCGCAAATTCCAAGGAGACACGAGTCGCGGGAAAACCATTTTCATCGGCACGAGAACCTTCACTGCTGGTGCTGGTGTGTGAGCTTTCAGGAGCAATCGGCCTAAGCGGTCACGATCGGCGACAGGTTGGACAGTTCAACAATGCGAAAAACGTGGTAAGTTTTATTGACGGGCATGTGAGTTTCATCCCCATTTATTGGAACGGTGATTCGGGAGAGGGGGGTATGCCGATTACTTACGATCCGCCAGCAGGATACGAATACATTTGGTTTGGAAAATAACCGTTGGCCGAAGGGGCTGCGACGGCAAAAGCGAGTCATTGAAAAGCCCTTGGCTCAATCCAAGCCCAGTATTCTACGGCCTTCGGCGGTAATCATGGATTGATGCCAGGGTGGGTCCCAGATGATTTGAACGTCGGCGTCTTCGACTCCTTGAACGTAAAGCAGTTTGTCCCGGGCGTCGGATGCGATGACCGTGCCCATGCCGCAGCCCGGGGCCGTGAGGGTCATCTTGACAAGCGCCCTGGTGTTGCCGCTGGGCAATGTTTCCAGATGAAGATCATAGACCAAACCGAGATCGACGATGTTGACGGGGATCTCCGGGTCAAAGCAGGTCTTCAGGACGGCCCACAGTTGCTTTTCGTCGGCGGGTCCGGAGGCTTCCGGCAGCTTGCAAACCTCCTCCATCAAACTGGTCGATTGCACAACGCCCAGCGCGTCGGCGTCCCGCGCCGCGATGCGAAACAAGCCCTCGACCGTGTGGACGGTGTAATTGCCGCCCAGGGTCTGGACGACGTCGACGGCGCTGCCGGCTGGAAGCGTGACGGCATTGCCGAGGGGAATTTGCACGGCCTGGCAATCGCGGCTCAGTTTCACGGGTTCACTCATGGCCGGGCGGGAGGGTGGAGAGTTTATAAATGACTGAGTGGCGATATTTTTGTCCCGGCTTGAGGATCGGGCTGGGAAAATGGGGATGATTGGGCGAATCGGGAAAATGCTGCGGCTCGATGCAAAAAGCGGCGCGGCGTTGATAGACCTGGCCGCCTTTTCCCCGGATTGTGCCGTCCAGGAAATTGGCGGTGTAAAATTGCGCGCCGGGCCAGTCTGAAAACACCTCCAATACGCGTCCGCTCGACGGTTCGGTGGCGCGGGCAATGCGGCCCAGGCGGCCCGGGGGATTATTGACAACGAAGTTATGGTCGTAGCCGTGGCCCAATTTCAATTGCTCGTCGTCCTGGTCGATGCGGTCTCCGATGGCGGTGGGCCGGCGGAAATCGAACGGCGTCCCGTTGACGGGCCTGAGTTCGCCGGTGGGAATGAGGGTGTCATCGACCGGTGTGAATCGGTCGGCGTCGATTTGGAGCTTGTGAGCGAGGATGTTGCCGTGGCCTGCGAGATTGAAATAGGAATGCTGGGTCAGATTGACAATGGTCGTGCGGTCGGTGGATGCGGTGATGTCGACGCGCAGGCTGTCATTTTCGTCGAGGCTGTAAACGGCCTTGACGTTGAGGTTGCCGGGGTAGCCTTCTTCGCCGTCTTTGCTTGCATAATCCAGTTCCAGCGCAGGGCCTGACGCGCCGCGCACCGGCGTGGGTTGCCAGAGGGCTTTGTCAAAACCTTTGAGGCCGCCATGCAGGGAGTTGGGGCCGTTGTTGACGGCCACGGAATAGGTTGTGCCGTCGAGGGTGAATTTTCCCCTGGCAATGCGGTTGGCGCAGCGGCCGATCAGCGCGCCGAAATAGGGGCTGCTGTCAAGATAACCTTGCAAGTGATCGTGGCCCAGGACGATGTCGGCGAGGTGGCCGTGGCGATCGGGAGCTTGAAGGGAGACGAGGATTCCGCCGTAGTTGCAAACGCGGGCCTCGATGCCGTGGGCGTTTCGGAGGGAGTAAATGGACGCGGGCGCGCCGTCGGGTAATGTTCCAAACGGCGCGACGGTGATGGCCGGGGATAGCGCGTTCGAGAGTTGCATGTGTTTCGTACTATGACCAAACCGGGGGAAAGGTCAAGCGTTCCGGGAGGATCGTTGGGGTTTTGGTGATCGGTTGCCTGGGCCGTTGGCCCAGGCTATCACGTTGCGGGCCTTCGGCCCTGGAAAATGGCGGTGACCACAATGGGAGGGCGAAGGCCCGTGATGTGATGGGCCACCGATTAGTCCCATGCGTATTGATCGTCCAGGGGTTTGCCGTTTTTGTAGCAAAAACGGCGATATTCCGTTTGGAAATCCGCGTGTTTGTGATGTTCGGCCTGGTTGCGAATGTATTTTCGCACCGCTTCAACGTGCATCGGGCTGACACTGAACGCGCCGTATCCTACAGGTGGACCCCATCCTTTAGACCACGGAGCGCATAAAATAAGCGCGACTTTCGCCGATTGCTGTCATTTTTACTTTTGTTTGACTGTTATTCATTCTGCGCTTTTTAACCCTTTGGAAAAGAGAGAACGAGCCGTGC
>DATKFW010000016.1:0-2305 GCA_035511075.1 Vulcanimicrobiaceae bacterium | reverse complement strand
CCGAGATACCGGAGAAGGAAAAATCCGCTCCGGCTCCTGGCGGCCATGGCGGCGGCATGGGCGGCATGGATTATTAAGCCCTTAGTTTTAAAGTGAGGGAATTGGGGAACCGAAGCGAGGCTGGCCAGCGCCAGCCTCGCTGTTTTTTTGGCCGTCACTTGTCTCGACGGTAGGGGCGCAAAAATGAGGGTTGACCGGAGCGGCCTCCGTTGCTAATTTGCGCGCGATGAAAATGTCGGCCCGTTTGCCGCAGGTGGTTCGCGTCGTCGTCGTTGACTGACGACGGGCCTGAAGCGCTGTGCCGGCTCTCAGGCCGCCCGCCGTCCAACCCGGAGGCGGGATTTTTGTTCTATGCGACATACCATATCTGTGCTGGTGGAAAACAAGTTCGGCGTGCTCACGCGCGTGGCCGGCCTCTTTAGCGGCCGCGGCTACAATATCGACACGCTCAACGTCGCCCCGACCCAGCACGCTAACACTTCCCGCATGACAATTGTCACCCGCGGCGATGACGCCACGGTGGACCAGATTGTCAAGCAACTCAACAAGCTGGTCAACGCGTTGGAAGTGCATGACTTCCGCGAATCGGAATTCATCGACCGCGAATTGGTGCTGGTGCGTGTGGCGGTCAACACCAAGACGCGGGCGGAAATCATGCAGATGACCGATATTTTCCGCGCCAAGATCGTCGATGTGCAGCCCAAGAGCCTGACGATCGAAATCACGGGCGATGAAAGCAAGCTGGACAAGTTTCTGCGCTTGATGGAGACGTTCGGCGTGCTCGAATTGACCCGCACGGGCAAGATCGCCCTGGCCCGCAAGTGATCTTTTATTCGTCAATTAAACCTAAACCCACTCCATCCCATGCCCGCAAAAGTTTATACCGACAAAGACGCAGACCTCAAAAACCTCCAGGGCAAGACCCTGGCTGTCCTGGGCTTTGGCTCGCAAGGTCATGCCCACGCGCTCAATTTGAAGGACAGCGGTTGCAATGTCATCATTGGGCTTTACGAAGGCAGCAAATCGGCGCCGGTGGCCCAATCGCACGGCTTTGAGGTGGTTAGCACAGCGGAGGCCGTCCGCCGCGCCGAGGTGATCTTCGTCGCCATCCCCGACACCAAACAAGCCAGGGCCTACGAGAAAGACATCGCGCCGAATCTGGCGGTGGGCAAGACGCTGTTGTTTTCGCACGGATTTTCGATTCATTTCAAGACCGTCGCCCCGCCCAAGGACATCAATGTGATCCTGGTGGCGCCCAAAGGGCCAGGGCACATCGTGCGCCGGCAATACATGGAAGGCAAAGGCGTGCCCGCGCTCATCGCCATTTATCAAGACCCGGGCCGGCACTCCAAGCAGATCGCGCTGGCGTGGGCCAAGGGCATCGGCGCGACGCGCGCGGGCGTCATCCAGACCAGCTTCAAGGAGGAGACCGAGACGGACCTGTTTGGCGAACAAACCGTGCTGTGCGGAGGCGCCTCCGCCTTGATCATGGCCGGCTACGAAACACTGGTCGAAGCGGGCTACCAGCCGGAAATGGCTTACTTCGAATGCCTGCACGAATTGAAATTGATCGTTGATTTGATGAATGAAGCCGGCATCAGCGGCATGCGCTTCTCCATTTCCGAAACGGCCAAGTGGGGCGACGTGAGCGTCGGCCCCAAGATCATCGACGCCGGAGTCAAGAAACGGATGAAAGCGGCATTGAAGGACATTCAATCGGGCAAATTCGCCAAAGGCTGGGTTCATGAATACAACAGCGGTTACAAGAAGTACCACGCCTTGCTCAAAGCCGGGGAGAAGCACCCGGTCGAGCGCGTCGGCCAGCGCCTGCGTTCCCTGATGCCATGGATGAAGAAACGCTCCGTCAAGGGCGTGCAGGCGGCGTATTGATGACTTTCCCCCAGAAATTAACAACGAGTATGTGGAAATTCCCCAAACGAAGGCAAGTACATCGCAATACATGCAATTCGCGCTCTTTGGCTCCGCCTTGGGCACGACGCGCACATCGCGGCGGAAGATTCGGCCTCTGGAATGAACCTTACAACCTCACTGTGAAAAGTAACCGCCGCGGCCGAACCCGTGCCAGAAAACTAAAAGTGCATATGGACGAACAATATCGTAAATTTCGGGGAAGTTGCGTGCCCTTGTCTTCCATCCTGCTCCGGCAGCAGTTCCTCCAGCTCCAGCAGTAAAGCGCCGTGAAACCATCGAATTACAACACTGCACATTATTATGGTTGGCCTTTGGCGATATTGAGTATTATGATTGTCAGCAGTTTATCCTGTGGTACCTCCCAACTGAAAGG
>DATKFW010000015.1:0-191601 GCA_035511075.1 Vulcanimicrobiaceae bacterium | reverse complement strand
TCGGTTGTTTGCTCCGCCAGGCTTTGACCGGCGGAATTGCTCCCGCCAGCCACCGGCTTCGCTACATGTTCAATGTTCAATTCACATGGCAATCACCTTTCATTTTGCTAGTTCATTCAGACTTTCCATGACGCACCAGAGATCGCAAAGATAACTTTTTCAATTCTTTGTGGTCTCTGTGTTCTTTGCGGCTAATCATCCTGTTTGCCCTTGCGGCTGTCCCCCGATGAACATTAAGCCCGCCATTGCTTTTCCCGAAAATTGCCAGTAACCTGCCGACTCGGTTTGCAACGCAGAAATCGCTTCATGAATCGTTGGGTACACGCCATTCGCGCGCGGCGCGGATCGCGTGCATTCCACGGCCGCGAGCTTGGAACTTTGCTATTCACCGCGGCTTGTGTCCTGCTCGCGTTTCAGGCCCGCGCCCAATCACTTACCAACGCCATCTGGCGGGGCGGCATCTACCAGATCGTCACCGACCGCTTCTACGACGGCGATCCTTCCAACAATAATGCCGACGGTAACTACGATCCCTCCGGTCACAGGGGCACTTCGGTTCACGGCGGCGATTTCAAGGGCATCGAGCAAAAACTCGATTACATCAAGGCCCTGGGCGCGACGGCCATCTGGATTTCCCCCGTCGTGCTCAATGCCCGCGGCGAGTTCCACGGTTACGCGGCGCTTGATTTTTACAAGGTCGATCCGCACTGGGGCAGGCTGGAGGATTTGCGGCACATGATCGACGCGGCGCACGCGCGCGGGTTGCTGGTCATCGACGACATCATCGTGAACCACGGCGGCGATTTGATTGACAGCGCCGACGCCGGTTATCCTGCTTTCAAATATCCGCCCGCCGGTTACACCCTGCGTTTTCGCGATCCCGCAAGGCAATATCCCCCGCCCTTCGATCTCAACGCCGCCCATCCCTCCCTCACCAATCTTTTCCACAACAACGGCGTCATCCGGGACTACAGCGACACCACCCAGCGCGAACTTGGCGAATTGAGCGGGCTGGACGATTTCAGGACCGAGACGCCCTATGTGCGGACCCAGATGGAAAAAATTTACGACTATTGGATTGAGCAGGCCGGATTTGACGGCTACCGCGTCGATACGGTGCAACACGTCGAGATGGGATTTTGGCGGACGTGGTGCCCGGCCATTCACGCCTTTGCGGGTGCCCACGGCAAACCCGACTTTTTCATGTTCGGCGAAGTATTGAGCCAATCCGATGTCAAATGCGGTTCCTATACTGGAACGATGGGCGGCGGACCGTTCAAGCTGGATTCCGTTTTGGATTACACTCTGTATTTCAAAATCAATTCCGTGTTTGCCCAGGCCAACGGCAACACCAAACAACTCAAAGACCACTACGCAGCGGTCTCGGCCCATTACGATCCCTCCGCGCAAACACGCCTGGTGACGTTTCTGGACAATCACGACATGCCGCGCTTCTTGAGTTCCCGCGCCGCCAACGATAACATCGACCGCCTCAAGGTGGCGCTGGCCTTTCTCTACACCGCGCGCGGAATCCCTTGTTTGTATTATGGGACTGAACAGGCCTTCGACGGCGGCTCGGACCCCTTCGACCGCGAAGACATGTTCGCGGGACAATTCGAGTGGGGGCCGTCCCGCGGCGATAATTTCAACATGACCCATCCCCTGTTTCAACTGGTCGCCAGGCTGAATAATTTCCGGCGCCTTTATCCGGCGTTGCAAACCGGCGTCCAATCCAACTTGTGGAGCAACGCAAACGGCCCCGGACTCTTCGCCTACTCCCGGCAGCTTGGCGCGCAGGAGGTTTTCGTCGTTTTCAACACCGCCGCCACGAGCCAGATGCTGCCAGGCTGCCCGGCCATTTATCCGCCAGGCACGAGCCTCGTGAACCTGCTGGATCCCCGCGAAAGCATGACCGTCCTGGCCGATTCAAAGACGCCGGCCATCACCGTCCCCGCAACCTCCGCGAAAATATTCATCGCGCGATCCCAATTGTTGCCGCTCGATCCGACCGTCACCACCCTTTCACCGCCTCACGACTCGCGCGAAATCCAAATAGCTTCTCCGATTGTGATTCAGTTCAGCGAACCGATGGACACAGAGAGCGTGGAAGCCGCGTTCTGGACGGCGCCCCGCGTCCGCGGCGCCTGTTCCTGGTCGCAAACCCGCGACGAAATGACTTTCACGCCGGAAGGCCCCGGCTTTCCGTCGCGCACGATGATTGAAGTGCATATCGCCGGCACAGCTCGCGACGCAGCGCCCGGCAATCACCTTGCCGGCGCATTTGAATCGCGCTTTCGGACGGCCAGCTACCCGAGCAGTGTCCAGCCATCCCGGTAACTCTTGCCCAGGAACTGGTTGGCTTCAGGGCAATCGGTAACCTGCCCGGCGACCCCATCGTATTGGACCTTCTTTCCGACGCGATAGGCCACCAATCCCAGCAACATCATTTCGATCATGTCGCTGGCGTAACCGAAATTGCAGGAAGTCTTGAGGTCGCCCTTGCAGGCGTTAATCCATTGACTCTGGAAGTTGCCCAGCGGCGGGATCAACGCATCTTTGCTGCGGGGCTTGTAATACGTCATGTCAGCTTGTGATCGATCTGCTTCATTCTTCTGCGGAATAAGAATGTGCGACTGAAAATCGGCCACGATGAATCCTTCACTGCCCTCAAACATTGCGCCATGGTCAATCTTTCCCAGATCGACGGCGCGATGCGGGGATTCCGGCATCGCCCCGCCTTGATACCACGAGACCCGAATGGCGGAGCGCCAGTCGTTGGCCGGCATTTCAAAATGGCTTTCCAGCCTGACCGGCGTGACATCCGGATTAAACGGATCGCCCTTGGCTTCGGCGGAAATGGGCAGGCCGGCGTCAATCGCATTCCAGGCCAGATCCATCGTGTGGCTGCCCATGTCGCCCACCTGGCCGCTGCCAAAATCCCAATACATATTCCACTGTAGGCAATTCATCCCCGACCCTCCGGAAAAGTATCCCTCATTGTAAGGATGAAACGGCGAAGGCCCGAGCCAAAGATCGTAGTGCAAGTAATCCGGCGGATCGCCTCCAGGGGGCAGATAGCCGGGACGGCGAAGTTGCCGATTGCCCCAGGCGCTGACCTCCTGCAATTGACCAATCGCCCCGT
Organism: Vulcanimicrobiaceae bacterium; assembly: GCA_035511075.1. Lineage (GTDB taxonomy): Bacteria > Verrucomicrobiota > Verrucomicrobiia > Limisphaerales > Palsa-1400 > DATAUD01. The sequence continues at coordinate 188,459 of DATKFW010000015.1, read as the reverse complement.
CCCGCACCATTTCCCGCACCCGGTTGAAATTCTCAAACTCATGGCGCTGTGTGCCGACCTGTGTGGCCAGTTTGTCCTTATTTTTGAGCCACGTCGTGCGAATCATCCGCGCTTCCTCGACGGTGTTGGCCAGCGGCTTCTCGCAATACACATGTTTGCCGCGGTTCATCGCCCAGTTGGCGATGAAGGCGTGCGTGTGATCCAGGGTGCAGCAGACCACCGCGTCAATATCCTTCTGCTCAAGGCACTTCCGCCAATCCACGTAACGAGTGGCGTTCGGAAACTTCTCGCCCCCGAAAGCCAGATGCTTCTCATTGACGTCGCAGATGGCGACGACATTTTCGCGCGAAAGCACGTCGAAATGCGCTTCCGCCCGACCCCACGTTCCTAGCAGCGCGATGTTCAACTTATTGCTCGGCGCATCCGCCCCAAAGAGTTTGAGGCGCGGGAGGATGAGTCCGGCTGCTCCGACCAAAGCCGTCGACTTAAGGAACTGGCGTCGTTTGATGGGATGTCCCGGCGCGGGGTTGGCGCCGTGGATTGTGGGTGGTGTTGCTGGGCGTTGCCTCTCGGGTCTCATACTCGGTGCCTTTCGTTCATGGTTGGGCCGACAGTTTGGCCGATTAATAGTGATCGTGTAGAATTTCAACCACCCTACCGGATTCCAGCTTCGATGGCAACTACTGCCGGCACAATTCGTATCGGCATTGACCCTCGGCTTCGGCCCAGCGCGGCGCCGCGCCGGCCTTTCGATTCTCCGGACCGATCAGGCTGCGTTGCCCCTCGGGGGATGCGTGTCCCAAGTGCGGCCGGATTCCGGCTGGACATGTGTGAAACCGGTTCCCGCCGGCGGACTGGGAATGCGGATGAGGTGATGGCAGGCTGGGCACTGGATCTGCCTCCCCGCGTGGCACGGGTCGCACTTCAAAGGTTGATCACAATGTGAACAATAGAATTTGAAATCAGATGTAGTCATAACATTCACTTCATTATGCGCAGATCGCCCGCCAAAAGTATAGGGAAGAATTATTCATACTTTTAGTCCGTCGAATGCGCGTGTAGGATTGAAAGAGCAGATCCCAATCGGACATGCCATTGCCTAATAAACAGGACCAAGCGTTCTTTGCGCTCGCGCTGGATAAGCCGGCCAATGACCGCCCCACGGCGCCCCAACCGCCGTCAATCCACCGTCTCCAATGCCTTTCGCTCCGCCGACTTGGGTTCAGTCAGGGCGTCAATCCCCTTGTCCAACGTGGCCAGCAAGGCACCCCGGCTGATTGCCAAGCCGAGCAGGTAGGCGTCTGTGATTTGCTGATGACCGACCAATCGCAATCCCGCAAAGGCAACCGCCCCACCCAAAGGCAGTTCGTCCGCCCAGAACTCGTGATCCGCGGCGGCGGTATTCGCCGAGAGAACTTGAATCGCCTCGCGAGGCTGAACGGCGTCGCGGGAAAAAGCGGGATTGGACACGATACGCACGAAACCCGCCTGCGTAAACGGGCACGTGGCCCAGCCTTTGGCGCGCCGGCGGCTGAACCACCTCACGGCCGAGTCGTGCCGCTCGTGGCTTGGCCACAGCAGCGCGATCAGCAGGTTGGTGTCCAACAAGCAGCCCTTCATGCGCCCTCAGCTTCGATTCGACGCACTTCCTCGGTTGTCACTGGCGGTGAATCGGCGGGCAACCGGAAAACCACAATTCCGCCCTTCTCCTGGCAAGGGGTAGGGGCGCTAAGCCCGCGACGCAAGAGGTCCGACACAGTCCTGCCCAACGAGACTCCCCGCAGCTTCGCCTGGCGGGCTGCAAGTTCGAGAGTGTCGTCGTCCAAATTCAGCGTCGTTCTCATGGTGAAACGATGCCTCCATTTCCATGTGATGTCAATAGGCTCAGTTAACATCATATCGCTATTATGATGCCCTGGCGACCAGTTCCATGCCTTCCTCTAACGAACAACTCCTGTTCTCCCTGGCGCTGAACCAGCCCGCCGCCGCCCGCGTTGCGTTCCTGGACCGCGAATGCGCCGGTGACCCCGCTTTACGCCAGCGTCTCGAAGCACTTCTGGCTGCCCATGACCAATCCAACGACTTGTTGCCCAGGGGTGCCCCCCCAGTCGTGGCGACCATTAAGCTCCATCTGCCGGACCCCCCGGATGAATCCGTGGGCCAGATGCTCGGCCGCTATAAATTGTTGGAGAAGATAGGCGAAGGCGGCTGCGGCGTCGTCTATGTGGCCGAGCAAATCGAACCGGTGCGCCGCCGCGTTGCCGTCAAGGTCATCAAGCTGGGCATGGACACCAAACAGGTCGTCGCCCGATTCGAAGCGGAACGCCAGGCGCTGGCGGTGATGGATCATCCCAATATCGCCAAGGTCCTCGACGCCGGCGCAACCGATACGGGCCGCCTCTACTTTGTCATGGAACTGGTGCGCGGCATCCGCATCACCGACTATTGCGATCAGGCCAACCTCAACACTCGGGAACGCCTCGACCTGTTCATGAAAGTCTGCCAGGCCATCCAGCATGCCCATCAGAAGGGCATCATTCACCGCGACATCAAACCCTCCAACATCCTGGTCGCGCTCCACGACGGCGTCCCCGTGCCCAAGGTCATTGATTTCGGCATCGCCAAGGCGACGGAGGGCCGCTTGACGGACGCGACGATTTACACACAGTTCCACCAGTTCATCGGGACGCCCGCTTACATGTCGCCTGAGCAGGCCGAGATGAGCGTGTTGGACATTGATACCCGCAGCGACATCTACAGCCTGGGAGTGTTGCTCTACGAATTGCTGGCTGGCAGCACACCCTTCGACGCCAAGAAACTGATGGCCCTGGGAATCGACGCGATGCGAAAAACCATTCGCGAGGAGGAGCCGATGCGCCCGAGCACTCGCTTGGCGGGGCTTAAGGGCGACGCCTTGACGACCACGGCCAAACGCCGGTCCGCCGATGCCTCCAAGCTTTTCCACCAGCTCAAGGGCGATCTGGATTGGATCGTGATGAAATGCCTGGAAAAGGACCGCACGCGCCGGTACGAAACCGCCATCGGTCTGGCCGCCGATATCAAGCGCCACCTGGAAAACGAACCGGTGATCGCCCGGCCGCCGAGCACCGCCTACCGCCTGCAAAAGGCGTGGCGGCGCAACAAAACAGCGATCGCCGTGGCCGCCCTGATGGTGGCGGTGCTGGTGACCGCCACGGCCATAAGCGCCTGGCAAGCCGTACGGGCCACCCGTGCGGAAGCCCTGGCCAAACAACGACAGGCCGAGTCTGAAGCCATCTCCAAATTCCTGACCGGCGTCTTCAAAAGCCCGAACCCAGCCCGCGATGGTCGCACCATCACTGTCGCCGAATCTCTCGGGGCCGCCGCCAAGAAGCTCGAAACCGATCTGGCCGACCAGCCGGCGCGGCGGGCCAACCTCCAGGCCACTCTCGGGGTGACTTACCGCGCGCTGGGTCTCCCCCGCGAGGCCATTCCACTTCAAGAAAAGGTTCGCGATTACTATCTGGCCGCCTCCGGCCCGGAAGACCCCGACACGCTCCAGGCGATGAACAACCTGGGCAACTCTTACTACGCGGCCGGCCGCCGGGACGAGGCCCTCCAACTGCGCGAGCAGGTGCTGGCGTTGCGTCGCAAGGTCAGCGGCCCGGAAAATCCCGAAACTCTCAAAGCAATGAATAACCTGGCGATTTCCTACGGCGTGGCTGGCCGCGTCGACGAGGCAATCCAGTTAAAAGAGGAGGTGGTGGCGCTGCGCCGCAAAGTAATCGGCCCGGAAAATCCCGAAACCATCAGCGCGATGCAAAACCTGGCGGTTTCATACGACGAGGCCGGCCGCCGGGCTGAGGCCCTCAAGCTGCGCGAGCAGGTGCTGGCGCTCTACCGCAAGGTCAGCGGCCCGCAACACCCCAACACGCTCATGGCGATGGGCAACCTGGCGAATTCCTACGACGAAGCGGGGCGCAGGGACGAAGCGCTCAAGTTGCGCGAGGAGGTCGTGGCGACCTTCCGCAATGTCAGCGGCCCGGAGCATCCCGACACCATCCTGTCGATGGGCAACCTGGCGATGTCCTACGACGAGGCCGGCCGTTGGGACGAGGCCCTCAAGCTCCGGGAGCAAGTGGTGGCCCTCTACAGCAAGGTCAGTGGCCCGGATCACCCCGACACGCTCGACGCGATGGAAGAGCTGGCGACTTCCTACGTCGAGGCCGGCCGCAGCACGGAGGCAATCGCCCTTTTGGCCAAGGTCTGTGAACTCGACCCGAGGAACACGGATGCCTCGCTCACCCTCGCGACATGGCAAACCTGGTTCGGCCACGACGCCGACTACGAAGCCACCCGCCACCGCCTGGTCCAACAGGCGCAAGGATCGGCCCAGGCCGGCACGGCGGAGCGCGCCGCAAAAGCCGCGTCCCTGCGCCCCTCCATCGACGCCGACCTGCTGTCGAACGCGCTTCAACTTGCGCAGCGGGCCGTGGAACTGGGCAAAGTCAGCTCGTCGTTGCCGTGGTATCAATTGACTCTGGGCCTGGCTGAGTATCGTAACGCCCAATTCCCGGCCGCGGAACAGAGTGTTGTCGTGACCGAGCGGACAGTCGGTGACCAGGACGAAATCCAGGGTATCGCGCACATGTTCCACGCCATGGCGGTTTTCCGGCAGGGTCGGGCGGAAGAGGGCCGGAGGCTTTTCAGCCAGGCCGCGGCAAAAATGCCTCCGCTGCCCAAGGATGAAGGCAAACCTATAGTTGACAGAGGAACCTTGTCGCACGACACGCTGATTTGGTGGCTCGCCTACAAGGAAGCCAGGTCGGTGATTGGCGATCCGGCCCCCGCCACGCCATGAACCGCTCCCGCGAAGACCGTCCACCCGGTGATTACGCGCCAAATTTGTCAAACATCCGGCCGTTGGCTTGCATCAGGCGCATCAGATATTTTGACTCAAAAATGCCGAGCGAGCCGCCGTTGGCGCCCGTCTCTGTGAAACGCTCCAGCTTGTCCCATCCGCTCAACGCCGAGACCAGCAACACCGGTTGCGGATGCCACGAATGGCCTTTGGCCGCGCACGGCGTCGAGTGATCGCCGGTGATCGCCAAAACATCCGGTCGTTTTTGCAGCAAAATCGGCAGCGCGGCGTCGAACTCCTCAATCGCCTTTTTCTTCGCATCGAAATTCCCGTCCTCGCCATGCATGTCGGTGTATTTGTAATGGATGAAAAAATAGTTGTAGTTGCCGTACTCGGCCGCGTACCGCTGAAATTGTTCGGCAATCGTTTGCGGCCCCTCGATTTTCGTCATTCCCACCAATTGCGCCAGCCCCTTGTACATCGGGTAAACCGCCAGGCAGACCGGTCGCAGCCCGTAACGTTCCTCAATGGTCGGAATGGCCGGTTGATGCGCGATGCCCCGCAACAGGAATCCATTGGCCGGTTTCTTCCCCGCCAGCGCCGACAGCGCCTGGTGGTAGAATTGCGCCACCAGCCCGGCGGCTTTCTTTTGCTTGACAGAACTCGCATCGGTCGGATGGACCTCGGGCACGGGCAGTCCTTCGCGATTCGGGTCCGCGTCGGTCAACGGCCCTTCCAGCCCGTCGCCGCGAAAAACGACGACAAACCGGTGGCCCTTGCCCGGTTTGATCAGCACCTCGGCATCTCCCACATTTTTGATTTTGCGCGACAGCAACCCGCACAGTTCCTCCGTGACTTTGGTTTCAATCCGGCCGGCGCGACGGTCCGTGACGATCCCCTTGGCGTCAATCGTGCAAAAATTGGCGCGGGCCGCGATATCGCCGGCCTTGAGTTCCACGCCCAGGCCGAGCGCTTCGATGACGCCGCGCCCGACTTGGAATTCCAGCGGATCATAACCAAACAATCCCAGGTGACCCGGCCCGCTGCCGGGCGTGATGCCGGGGGCCACGGGAATCATTCTTCCCTGTGCGCCCCTCCCGGCCAGGGCGTCCAGGTTGGGCGTCCGGGCGGCCTCCAGCGGCGTCATAAAGCCGTTTTCGCGCGTGGCGATGTCGCCCAAACCATCAAGCACCACCAACACCAGTTTGGCGTCCGTTTTAATTGTCAGTTTTGAATAAACTTCGTCGAGATTCATATAGAGGGCCGTCCGGCCCTTCGGAATTATGCGGAATAACTTCGCGCTTCGTCAAGCTGGCGCGGGCCGCGTCGTTGCATTGGCGGCCGGCGGGCGAAAACAACTCAATTTGCAAAAAGGATGTTTTTTTCTGCCTTCTGCCGTTATAAAGCCGAAATGCTGACAACTTCGGAAGCCAAATCAAAATTACTTTCATTGCTCCGCGAGAAATCTGTTTCTTACGGGGATTTCACGTTGGCCTCGGGCGCCAGGAGCAACTATTATATCGATTGCCGGCTCACGACGCTGGATGCCCAAGGCGCATGGCTGGTGGGCCAGGTCATGTATTCGCTTATCCAGGGCGAGGCTGCGGCCCGAGGTCTTAAGATCGACGCTGTCGGCGGCCTGACAATGGGCGCCGACCCTGTTGCCCTATCAATAGGCATGTTCTCCTTTCTCGTGAAAGACCCGCAACCGTTGCGGTGTTTCGTGGTCCGAAAGGCGCCCAAGGCGCATGGACAAACCAAATTGATCGAGGGAAATTTCAAACCCGGGGACGCCGTGGTTGTCCTGGACGACGTGATCACCAGCGGCGATTCAACGATTACGGCACTCAACTCTGTCGTGAAGGAGGGCGGAAAAGTGGCCTTTGTCGCTGTGTTGGTGGACCGCCAGCAAGGTGGCCGCGAAAAAATCGAGTCCCTGGGCCATCGCGTGGTCTCCGCCTTCCGGCGCGACGACCTTCTCAATCCGGCGGGTTAAGCCGCTTGCAACTCTTCGATCCGCGTAATTCGAGGGATCGCGCAACGAACGAAGCGTTCCGCTATCCCTTCCTCATCACGTTCGATCCCGATTTCAATTGCATTGCGCCCGACAAGAACCATGTCACGATTCGTGATATCATATCGCGCGCCGTCGCCGGTGTGGATGGCGAATGGCTTGAAGTCTCTTGCGGTCAACAGCGCCCGGATTTCGGTGGCACTAAACACACGGCCAATTTATCCTTCCTGACCGTCCGTTTCAAGTTTTGTGGCTCTTCTTACTTTACCCCGGCGACGCGAAATCCTTCCTGTTCCAGGATCGTGCGAATTTTTTCGGTGTGATTGCCCTGGATTTCGATCATCCTTTGGCGCGTCGTGCCGCCGCAACCGCAGACCCGGCGCAGTCTGCTGGCCAGTTCCTCAATGAACACCGTGCTGATCGAAGAGGCGAAATCGTGGATGACGATGACCGTCTTGCCGCCGCGATGAGCCGTTTCGCGACGCAGTACAACGCGCCCCATAAGCCGCTGCGCCTGAGCGGCTTTGTCGCCCAATGGCAGATTATCGACCTGCAATTCGGCAAAGGGATTGTTAAATTCCAGTTCCCCATCCGGTCCGCTTTTCTCTTTTCTCGCCATCGGCTGTTGTCTTGTTGCGCCCGTCGTTTTTGGATTATCACCCAGGCTGGTTCAATGGTATCCAATTTATTCGGCGTGACAAGTCGGGTTTTTCTTGCAATGCGACGCCTGTTTGCGTTAATCTGCGCAGTACGCCGTTATGTTTTTTGGAGCGGACTATCATCCAGAACACTGGGTCCATCCTTACGCGGGCTCGTCCGAGAATCCCGAGGGACGGTGGAGACAGGACATCGAACTCATGGTGGCGGCGGGAATGAACACCGTTCGCATGGGGGAATTTGTCTGGGGCCTCTGCGAACCCCGCGAGTGCGAATACGATTTTGCCTGGCTGGCGCGCGTGATGGATCTAATGGGGGAAGAGGACATCAAAGTGGTCCTGGCCACCCCGACCGCCGCCCCTCCCATCTGGCTCACACGCAAGCACCCGGAAATCCTCCCTGTCGACGAAAGGGGTCTGCCGCTCTGCGAAGGCACCCGCCACGCCTGTTGTTTGAACAGCGACCTTTACTGGGAATATTCCAAGAGAATCCTCCGCGCAATGACCGGCGCGCTGGGCAAACACCCTCAATTGATCGCCTGGCAAATTGACAACAACGTCGGCGCCCACTCCACACAGCCTTCCTTCAACGAGGAAACACGTCGCGATTGGCACCTCTGGTTAAAGGCAAAATACGACACCATCGACCGCCTCAACGACATGATGGGTTCACGATTCTGGGGCCAGACGGTCGGCGATTTCTCCCATGTCCCGATGCCGCGCACCGCGCCCGCGCCGCACAACCCGGCCCTGATGCTGGATTGGCGCCGCTTTTGCAGCGACACCATCGTGGCGTTTGTCCGGATGCAGGCGGACTTGCTGCGCGAGCTCACTCCCCACGCGCCGGTGACCACCAATATGCGCTCCTTCGGCCAGCAGGTCGATTTGTTCGACGTGGCCGATGCGCTGGATTTCACCTCGCTCAATAGCAACGCAACCATCAAGACCAAATGCTCCGAAAACGCCTGCGAAGTCGATCTGCTGCGCTCCCTCAAAAAGGGCGGAATCAGGACGCCCAACGGCGACAGCGGCTTTTGGGTCATCGAACAGAAGGCCGGCCACGTCAATTGGCAGGACGTTAATTCGCTCGTGCGCCCCGGGGTGGTGCGCCTGTTTACCTACCAGACCATCTCGCGCGGCGCCAATGGCGTGCTTTACTTTTTCTGGCGGCAACCCAGGATCGGCCAGGAAAAATTTTACGGAGGCGTCTTGACACACGACGGCCGCGGCGAAAACCGCATTTATAAAGAGATCAGCCAAATCGGCCAGGAAATGAAGCGCCTTGCGCCCGCCTTGGAAGGGACAACCGTGATCGCCGAAGTTTGCATTCTTTACACCCACGACAACGACTGGACACTGGCCTTGCCGCGGCAGCCCAATAAGTATTTCTCCCTGCGGGAACATATTCAGCTTTTCTACACCGCTCTGCACGATCGCAACATCCCGGTTGATTTCGCGCGACCGCACGACGACTTGGCCAAGTACAAGCTGGTTATCGCCCCGTCCCTGAGCCTCCTTTCGGGGGCCGAGGCCGACGCGTTGAAAATTTACGTCCAGAACGGCGGAACCCTTGTGGCCACCTGCAACACCGGTTTGGTTGATGAACATCAGATTGCGGCCGACGCCGGATTCCCGCATGATCTGACCGATTTGTTTGGCATGGAAGTAACCGAGTTTGATCCGATGTCGCCCGAAGATGAAAATCACATGGCCTTCAGGGGGGCTTTTCACACAAGCACACTCCATACGGCGCGATTGTGGTGCGATATCATCGAGCCCAAGGGCTGCCAGATTCTGGCCACGTTCAGCCGCGAATTTTACGCCGGCCATCCCGCCATGACCATGCACACCTTTGGATTGGGAAAGGCGATTTATATCGGCACCGTTTCGCAGCAGGCTTTTTACTGTGACCTGGTGAACTGGCTTCGGAACCTCTGCACGCTCACTACCCTTCTCAAAGTCCCCGACACCGTCGAGGTAAGCCTCCGGCAAAAAGGCGACTCGAAGGTGTTTTTCCTGTTGAACCATCAAAATACCCCCGTCCGCATTAACTTTTACAAGCCAATGCACGATTTTCTCACCGAGCGGACCTTCAGCGGCAATTACGATATCCCGCCGCACGGCGTCCTGGTCCTTGACGAAAATCGCAGCGACAAACCCGCCGCACCCGAGGAAGCACCGATCCTGACGGAGAAGGTCTCAACCGGATGATGAACCGTCCTTTTCCGTATCGCCACTTTCGCCCGACTCAAGTGCCCCGCACATCTCGCCAGGTCGCGCTGTCGCAATGGCGCCGCTGGGATTGGTCCGCGGACGAAAAAGCAGCCAGCCGTTCCGCAAAATCCGCCGCGGATCTGATGCCACGATTGCTCTCGGACCTGCGGATCGACCGCCGCCAATCGGAGACCGAGATTCTGCGTGTTTGGAACAATCAGATCGATCCCAACATCGCCGCGCACGCCCATCCGACGGGGATTCGCAAGGGCACCCTTTTCGTTACTGTGGACAGCAGCGTTTGGCTCGATGAAATAGTGCGTTATCGCCGGCGCGAGATTTTGGAGCGCCTGCAGAACAGTTTCGGCAGCGATCTGATCACCAGAATCTCCTTCCGGGTCGGGTAAAACGTCGCAGTTACCGCCCGCCGCTGTCGCTGGTTTGAACAGTGGAAAAATATTCCTTGACGAGTTCGGCCACTTGTATTAGTTTACTAGTATAAGATTTAAATAGGATACTAGTGTCTATGGCTGAAAATGTGTTGGATCAATGGCTGGTCGAATATAATTCGGGCATCCCGGTTTACCGGCAGATCATCAACCAGACCCGTACCGCTGTGGCGGCGGGCAGGTTCAAACCCGGGGACCAACTGCCCACCATCCGGGCGCTGAGCGAACGCTTGAATGTCAATCCGAACACGGTGGCCAAAGCCTACCGCGAGCTTGAATTAATGGGGATCATCGTGAGCGAGCGCGGCAGCGGATCCTTCATCCAGGCCCAGCCGCCAGCGCCCGCTCCCGACGCCAGCGAGAAAAAGGCCACGCTCAAAAACCTCTATTACCGACTGTTGGCGGACGCGGCCAGCAGCGGCTTGACCGAGAGCGAACTATTAGGTTTCATCAAAGAAAAAAACTCCTCCATACTATGAACACGAAATTTCAACAAAGCTGGCAGCTTTTCAAGGCTTCCATCACCGTCACGTTTCGATATCCCAAACTGCTCTGGTTTCCCGTCCTGATCACGTTTGTGACGGCATTCATCGCGCTTTTCTTTCTCTCGGCGATGGCGATCCCGGTGGTTCTGCATGACAGCGGTTACCGTCTCAACCAAAAGCAACACTGGGTTGCCTTGAAGGACTATTACCTTCCCGCGCATGCTGCCCATGCCAAATCCCGCGATCCCGCTGTCAGGGCGGCTGATTCCCTGGGCGCTGTGCTCTCCGGCCATTCGGCTGGTGTCGATAAATCCGCTCATCCTGTCGCTGCCCGGGGCTTCCCTTGGCCTTCTGTTTTTCTGCTGCCGGTGTATTTAGTCTCGATGTTCCTGGCCACCTTTTTCAACGTCGCCTTTTACAGCGAGATCATCGCCGCGCTCAATGGCAAGGGAGTCTCCTTCCGGCGCGGTCTCAGCATGGCTTACAGCCGACTGCCCTCCATTCTCGCCTGGTCCCTGTTCGCCGGATTGGTCGGATGGCTTATCCGCAGCCTCGAGCAACGACTGCCATTGGCTGGACGGATCATGACCGGGCTGGTCGGCATGGCTTGGAGCATCGCGGCGGTCTTTGCGATTCCGGTCATTATCCAGGAGCAACCGCTGCGCAACCCGATCAAGATTCTCAAGCAATCCGCCATGACGTTAAAGCGGACCTGGGGCGAAAGTTTGATCGGCTACGTCGGTTTTTCCGCCGGGGGCATGGCAATCGTTGGATGCTCCTTGCTGCCGTTGCTGCTGGCCGGCGCGCTGGCTCTCCTATTCAAGAGCGTATGGCTTATAGCCATCGCCGGCGCGATCTGGGTGATCGGCCTGCTTTCTCTGGCTTACGTTTCCGGTGTCGCCAGCAACGTTTACCGATGCGCCCTCTATCTTTTCGCCGCCGAAGGCGTCGTGCCCGAACCTTACAACCAGGATATGATGGACAGGGCCTGGAAGGTCAAAAATAGTTAAGGCGCGGCGGAGGACCTACTCGGTTCCTCCGGAGGTCGCGGCCTGCGCGGTGGGCGCGGGAACTGCAACGGGTTTGGGTGCCGGCAGATTCAGCTTGGTGCGAAGTATGGCTTGAGCCTGGGGCGGCATCCAGGCGCTTTGCGGGTCGGGGTCCAATTCATGGTCAAGCACTGTGGCGCGCATCTCCGGCAACGGATGCAAGGACAGCCGTTGTTCGGAGATAGTTCCAATTTTATCATGGTAATGGTTCCAAATTCGCTTGGCCAGATTCTCGTAGTTGGCATAACGATCATCGTCATCCCGCACCAGGCATTCGAAGCCCTGGTGGAACATCGCAAGGATGCTGGCGCTGACCTTGTTCATGTCCGTTTCCCCGTTGTCGGTCATGATCTGCCCCAGGGCGAAGTCGTCCAATGAAATATTCGCCTGCCGAAGGACGAACGCGTTGGTGTAGGTCGTTTTGAGATAATTGAACCAATACGCCGCCTGCTTCATGCGGTCGTCTTCGTAAAGAAGATAAATCGCCTGCTTGAGGAAATTCTTGTGCGCCGTTTCCATGTTGGCCTTGATTTTGGGTTCCTCGGCGATCATTTTTTCATACGCGGCGTTGACCTTTGGAACAAGTTCGAGGTTGGGCCAGATCATGAAATTCCGCGCGGTAACGTTCGTGACGGAACGGCCAAGCGACCCGCCCCGGATGCAGGCCTGCTGCATGGTTTGATAAATCGAACGCCGCAACGTCTCCTGGTCGGACGGCTTTGCCTTTTCACGGCCGACTTCTGCCCAATAGATCGCATGCGCATCGGGCAGCCGCCAATCCAGCGGGCCATATTCCTCATTGACCTTCTTGATGATCTCCGGGTCCATTTTATAAACACTGACCAGCTCGTGGGCCCGCTCCTTGTCCTGGGCCGTCTTCGGGTTGATCAACGCGTCGAAATCCGGGTTTCCCCCCAGGATCGGCTGCATTTCCTGCGCCAGCCTCAGTTTGTAAAGCATGTGGGCATCGTCCAGATTCGCGCCGATCTTATGTTGATAGAGCCAGGAAAGGTCCCGATAGAGCAGCGTTTCGCGCGGATTGAGCGGAATGCCCTGGTCCCGGAGCAATTGGACGCCTCGCTCAACCCAATGCCAGCGGTCTTCCGGGTCCTTGAACTTGACCGAGATGTTGTAAGCCATGTTCCACGCCTGGACACGCCACACATCGACGAAGTGAGGTTCCAGCTCCGTGATCCAGTCGGCCAGTTGGACCATCTCAAAATACTTGTCTTCGTTCTGGAGATCATTGGCCCGCATCCAGAGCGCGTTGGCGATCAAACCGCGAAATCCCCCCAGCGCGACGCTCGTAAAGGCAAGCACCGGCGGCGCGTTTTCCAGCGGCGTCAGCCGCGTCAACCCCAAATCCGTCCGCTGCACGTTGAGCCGTCCCTGCATTTGCGACGATACGCAAAACAGGATGATGGCAACGCCGACAAGGCTGGCCTTATAAATTCGGGTCTTCTGAATCATACACCCGTAGTAATGGTCATGCTTCTTGGACAGTAAGACAATGACTTTTGCTCGATTTCACCGCGTGTTCCAAACGCGCCCCCCTAATCGCGCCCGTAAATCTCCACCTCGGTGTATTCATTAAGGGAGCTTTCGGTGCTGCCGTGGGAATAAAGCCGGACGTAACGCGCCCGCGTCCCCCTGGCATCGATCGTTTTGCCCCGGAACGTCTCAAAATATTGACGGTCCGTCCCCGCCCCCAGCCCCGACGTGTTGTCGGTGTCGTTGTTAAACAGCGTGCGGACATTTTCCGTAAAATCCGGGTCGTCGGCCGCCTGGACGATCACCGAACGGTAAATTTTCGCCGTGTCGTGCGCGTGCCAGATGGCAACGGCGAAAATCTCTTCACCGCGGCCAAAATCGAATTGAATCCATTGCAATCCTTTGCGCAAGAGGACAATGCTGTCCTCCTGCGCCTCCTTGTCCCCGTCGGTGATTTTGGCCAGCATGTCTGCCGTGGCGTTTTTATCGCTGCTGGTGAGCCTGGCTTTTGGCGCGATGTTCTGCGCGTCGCGCGGCACCATGATCACGGCCGGCCGGGTCGATGCCGGGTCAACCGTCACCCCTTGCGGCGCCTCCTTCGGCGTGCCGGCAAAGACAGGCGCCGGCAGCTTCAATTTCAACGGCACCCAATCCTTTTCATCTCCCAACACGCGCGAATTCACCGCCAGCAGGACACCCGCGCCCAGCACCAAGAGAAACTTTTTGAAACTCACGCGTTCCATGGCGGACGCTTGGCGATGGATAACATTCGATTGGCCTCGTCATCGCCGGGGAATTGCTCCGCCGCCGGGTCCCACCGCAATGGCCGTTTCAATTGCTTGACAATCCCGCCCAGCAATACTGCGCTTGCCGAACGATGGGCCACTTCCACCGGGCAAATGGTCCGTTGCCGCGTGCGGATGCACTGCAAAAAGTTTCCAGAATGGCTGTTGCTCCGGTAAAGGTGGACTTCATCCGGACGCAATGGCTCGCGCACAATCTCCGGCGGATCGGACACCAGATTGTCGCGGTCCACGGCGATGCGCCCCGCCGCGCCCACAAAACACGCCCCGCCATCCCCGCCCACCGGCTCGCCGGGATACGGCTTGCCATAAACCACCACGCCGCTGGCGTACTTGTAACACGACCGGTCCTCGTGGAGAAACAACTCGACCGGCCCGGTGTCATCCGCGTCCGCCGCCCATTGGATGATGTCGTAGTGATGCTGGCCCCAATTAAGTTCACCGATGTCAAACCGATGCGGCCCGGTGATCCCGTCGTAAGGAATCCACGGCGCCGGCCCCAGGTACAGGTCCCAATCGTATCCGGCCGGCACAGGTTCAGCCGGGCCGAATCGGGTCGGCCAGAAAATGCCGCCCCCGTCGCGATAGCCGTAAATCTCCTGCAACTTGCCGATGCGCCCAGAGCGGACAAATTCGCAAGCCCTCCGAAACTTCCCGCCATATTCACTGCGTTGCTGCGTCCCCGCCTGATAAACCCGCCCATAACGCCGCACCGCGGACCGAATCGCCTGCGCTTCAGCAATCGTGACAGCCGAAGGTTTTTCACAATAAATATCTTTTCCGGCCCTGGCAGCCATGACGACCATCGTCGCGTGCCAATGCGCGGGAGTGGCGATTAACACCGCGTCGATGTCCGGTCGATCCAGCACTTCGCGGAAATCGGCATACGCCTTGCACGGGCTGTACTGCGCGCCATAGACTTCGCGGTAATGGTCGTTGACCCGGCTGCACGCCCGCTCGCGGCGATCGCTCCAGACGTCGCAGACAGCCAGCACCTGGACCTCCTTGCGCCCGCAATAACCGCCGGCCACATAAGTCCAGGCCCCGCCGAGCAAGTGCCCGGAGCCTTGCGTGCCCACGCCGATAAACCCCATCGTGATGCGTTCGCTGGGCGGCAGCGCGCCGTCGCGTCCGAGCACCGACGAGGGAACAATGGTTGGCGCAACGGCCGCCAGCGCCGCCGCCTTACCCGTACGTTTAAGAAAGCGCCTGCGACTGATCAACTCACGAGTCATCCCCCACTTTCGCACGAATCCCCCACCACATGCAAAACCGAATTCTCAACCCACCACGAAGCGGCCAACTCTCGTCGGATTCGCCGCAGGCTCGCACGAATGCTTGACCCGCCATGCCGAAAACAGTTAAGCGTGGAGGCATGAAATTTGGAATCAACACTTTCCTCTTCGCCTCCCCTTTCACCAACAAACAAACAAGGCTTTTTGCCCAATTCAAAAAATGGGGCTTCGACACCGTCGAAATACCGATCGAAGACCCTTCCCACATCGATCCCGCGCACGTGAAGCGCGAATTGGACAAACACGGCCTGGTCTGCGGCACCGTTTGCGCCTGTCTCGGACCGGACCGCGATTTGCGCGGCACGCCCCGGCAGCAACAAACCTGCCTCAATTACATCACCAAAGTTCTTGACCAGATGATCGCCCTGGATTGCCCGTCACTGGTCGGCCCGGTCTATTCTTCCGTAGGCCGCGCCGACGCCGTCGCGCCCGCCGACTACAAGAAACAATGGAAAACCGTCGTCAAACATCTACGGACGCTGGCCACCAGGGCCGAACAAATCCAAAAACAAATCTGCCTGGAACCGCTCAACCGTTTTGAAACCGATTTCATCAACACCTGCGACCAGGGCCTGCGAATGATCCAGGACGTCGGCAGCCCCGCGCTCAAGCTGCACCTGGACACCTTTCACATGAACATCGAGGAGAAAAACCAGGCCGCGGCCATCCTCAAAGCCGGCAAGCACCTCGGTCATTTCCACGCTTGCGGCAGCGACCGCGGCACACCCGGCGGCGACCACATCGATTGGCCTTCGATCGTCAAAGCCTTGAAGAAAATCGGTTACGACCGCGATGCCGTCATCGAATCGTTCACCACAGATGTCAAAGTCATCGCCCGCGCCGCGGCGATCTGGCGCAAAATCGAGCCGACCCGCGACGAAATCGCCGTCAAAGGCGTGCGATTCCTGCGCCGCGCCTTCGCCGCGTGAAATCGCCGCTCCTCGTCTCCAATCCCAATTTTAACCCGTGTCTTGCCCACAGAAAAATGTTCACGGTTTAGATTAGAGGTAGGAGCCAACAAACGCTGCCCAAAAATCTCTTCTGGGCTTGCGCGCCGAGTCGGTCAAAACTCCAAATTGTCCCCATCGGCTTCAGTTTCGATGAAGGGCTGTGCATCGGCAGAATCGAGGCCCCACCATCAAGAACCGTATTACAATACCATTAACACACACATATTCCATTTTTGCCTCGGGACACTTGATCTTTTACTTTTTCTCCTTTAGCGCCATTGCCTTCCCCAAATTCTCTGAGGCGACTTGATAGAAGAATGGATCATCTTTTTCTGTCCAGACTTCCAGGGCCCTCTGAAAAGCCGTGATTCCCTCGCTAACAAGCTTCTGTCTGTTTGCCCCGTCAGATGCGATGGCCTGTTCAAGCAGCACACTTCCGAAGTTGTTCTCTGCCGTGGCCCAGTATTCCGGCATCTGCTGGCGGGGGACAAGCGTAAGGACGTCCCCATAGGCGACGGCGGACTCTCCCAACAATCGCTGCCCTTCCTCTCCGCCCGTCCGAATTCCTTGCTCTTTAAGCGCCGTGCCCAAATTGGCCTCGGCGATGACCCATTGCTTCGGCAACTGCTCGCGAGTTGGTACCTTGAGGGCTTCCCGAAAGGCGATCACCGCCTCTTTGAGCAGCCGCAGCCCTTCCTTTCCGCCCGCCCGTTCCCCCTCGATCGTCAGCGCGCCCCCTAAATCGCATTGGGTGCTCGCCCATTGCTGCGGCACCTGCTCACGAGTTCGTACCGTGAGGGCCGCCCGAAAGGCGACCACGCCCTGTTCCAGCAACTGCTGCCCTTCCTCTCCGGCCGCCCGCTCTCCCAAGTTCGACAGCGCGACGCCCAAATCGGTCTTTGTCATTGCCCATTCCAAGGGAAACTTCTCGCGAGTTCGAACCGCGAGGGCCTCCTGAAGGGCGACCACGCCGTCTCTAAGCAACTGCTGCCCTTCCTTCCCGCCCGCCCGTTGGCCGAGGTTCGACAGCGCGGCGCCCAAATTGTTCTTTGTCATCGCCCATTCGTGCGGCAAGTTCTGGGGCGAATAAACCTCAAGGGCCGCCCGAAACGCGACCACGGCCTCTTCCAGCAGCCGCTGGCCTTCCTCTCCGCTCGCCCATTCACCTTGTACTCTAAGAGTCTCGCCCAAACTGAGCTGGGTCTCAGCCCATTGTTCCGGCAACTGCTCGCCGGTTCGAACTGTGAGGGCCTCCTGAAAGGCGACCACGGCCTCTTGCAGCAACTGCTGCCCTTCTTTTCCGCCCGCCCGCTCGCCCAGGTTCGAAAGCGCGGAGCCCAAATTGTTCTGGCTCATCGCCCATTGCTCCGGCTCGTGCTGGCCGATATCGATATAGACCTCGATAGCTCCTCGAACGGCCACTACGGACTCTTCCAGTAACCGGTGCCCTTCCTCCCCGTCCGCCCGAATTCCTTGTTCTCTAAGCGCTGCACCCAAGTTGTTCTGAATCACGCCCTGGAGCCGCGGCAACCGCTCACGGGTACTGACATCGAGGGCTTCCCGAAAGGATTCTACCGCTTGAGCCAGGTATCGATTACTGGCCTCCGCCTCTTGGGACTCAGCTAACTGAAAAAAAGTGTCACCGAGATTTAGTTCGATTTTCGCTAAGAATTCGGGATTGCCCTGCCGGTCAACCAACTCCAGGGAATTCGAATAACTACTCAGCGCGTTCGCGAACTTCTGCCCTCCGTAGTAGGCATCGCCAGCACTGTTGAAATTCGTGGCGGTCGATGCCGCCAGCGATCGCCCTTCTTCGCGGTCCTTTTGAAGTTCCGCCAATCCGTCATCCGCAACCTCGGTATACAATTTGGCGGATGCGTCGTAGTGGCTCGCCAAAAATTCGGCGAGTGCGGACGCTTCTTTGTCACCGCTCCGCTTCGTACGGGCCTCTTTGATCCATGCCTGCACCTCCTGCTCCGCTTGTTCCGGCGTAAGACCGTATTTCTGAGCCCATTCACGGATGGCCCTCTGGTAGTCGATTTTGGGGTCGCGCGCGTTATCACTACGCGGTTCCTTTCCTATCTGAGCGATCATCTCCGCAAGCTGTTTGAGCTGGCTGTCTGTAAACTTGGCCTCGACGTGGTTGTAGTTGATCGTTTGCGAGTTCGAGTTGCCGATGATGCTTTGAATGACGGTGTTGCTCGTACCATTGTTTTCGATTTTTTGAGAATCCCCTTGCACGCGAAGACCCTCCCCACCCGCGATTCCAATAATTGCCCATACGGCTAGGATGGCGTGGTGTGGCCTTATTTCAGCGGTTAATCGTCTGCGCATTGGAGTTGCCTATGGCGTTTTGAACACGACCGCCGATCGTCCCGTTGTTTACAATTGTCTGGGTGGGGGATGAAGCGGTGACACGGTTCTCTCGATGAAACTCCCGTAGGGAAGTAATTCCGAGAAGGGCGGCCGCTATGACAATGACAACTATTGAAATAACTCTGTCCCGTGCCGTGAGGCGTTTGAATCGATCCTTCTTGGACAAACCGGAGAGTTCATCATACCCGTAACCAGCTTTTTGGCAAAAGACGACCCGCTCCGGTTGGGGGATGAGTTCCAAAGCCTTCAAGAAATCGTTCGACTTGCTAGTCCTGAAGCCCCACAGGAGAGCACCAGCAGCCAAACAAATGTAGGCCACGATGGCCAACGGCTGGCCAGCTATCTTGGGAAGAACCTTTAGGAACTCGCCAGTCATAGTCTCCACGACCTATTATCTAGGCAAGATGGAACACAGTGTCACGGAAAAGGGGGGAAATTCTGAATCGCGACAGCACCATGGCGGAAATTGGCGTTCATTCGTCACGTTTGATTCACGGTGGTGAGTGAAAGTGACGGGACCTTGATAATCAAGGCTGAAAACTGAAAGAAAGGCGCCGGTGGGAGCCGAGAGCCGACATTTTAGCTGCCTCTCGGCTACCTCAGTTTTCTCCTGTTCAACGTCAGGATCCGCGCACGAGCGACGGATTTGCCTGAATTCCCGCCGCTCCCAGACTTGATCCTGGCAAAAACCGGAAAATCGATGCGACCCCGTGAAAAATTTACACAACGGCGTTTGAAACAATCCACTTGCAAACAGTGTCTATCGTGGTGGATACTATCACGTTGTGGATTTAACCGTGAAACCGACGGCAACACTTGCGGAAAAGACAAACCCACTCCGCGCCGATTTGCCTGAAGAACTCGACTCCGGGACGCCTTCGCCCAGGCCGCTGACGCCCAAGGGCGTTTACCAGAAAGTCACAGCGAGCATTTCTTCCGTCATGCGCGGGCAGTCCGTTGCCATACGGCGTCTCATGGCCGCTCTGGCCAGCGGCGGCCACGTCCTGCTGGAGGATTATCCGGGGACCGGCAAAACCACCCTGGCCAAGGCATTGGCCCGTTCGATCGACGCCAGCTTCAAGCGCATACAGTTCACGCCGGATTTATTGCCATCGGACATCCTGGGCGTTTCAGTTTTCAATCAGCGCGACCAGACGTTTTCCTTCCATGAAGGACCGGTTTTCGCCAACATTTTGCTGGCCGACGAAATCAACCGCGCTTCCCCGCGCACCCAATCGGCGTTGTTGGAAGCGATGGCCGAAAACCAGGTCAGCGTCGATGGCGAGCGGCGGGCCTTGACGAATCTGTTCTTCGTCGTCGCCACGCAGAATCCAATCGAGTTTCGCGGCACCTATCCGTTGCCCGAAGCGCAGATGGACCGTTTTGCCATGCAATTTGATTTGGGATACGTCACCCCGGCGGACGAAGTCGCCGTGCTCACGGCCCAAACCGGACGGCACCCAGTCGAGAGCGTCGTTCCGTGCGTCGGGCTGGGCGACATCATGCGCCTGTGCGAAGGCGTGCGCAACATACGCATCAGCGAGGAACTCAAGTATTACGTGGTGCGGTTGGTGACGGCGACCAGGACCGCTCCCGGCGTGCAATTGGGCGCCAGCCCGAGGGCATCGATCGCCCTGATGAAGGCGGCGCAGGCGCTGGCCCTTTTTGACGGCCAGGAGTTTGTCAGCCCGGAACACGTCGATGAAGCCGCCGTTTCCGTAATGGCGCACCGCCTGGTATTGGAACCGCAGGCGAAATTCTCCGGCGTCACTTCGCGCCAGGTAGTGGAAGAAATCCTCAAGCGCGTGCCCGTGCCGGTCTGAGGGTCCGCCTGGCGTTATGCTCGCGTCCTGGCGCCAATTCTTCGCAGGCTGGAACATCCGCATCGATTGGCCCGGCCGTTTTCTGGCCCAGCGCGACCGCCTTTTCAAGCGTTACCTCTATCGGAACTACCGCACCTTCGCCTCCATCACGCATCGCTTCGGACGCCGCGTCACAGTCGCCGGTTGGATGGTGTTGGCCGGAACCGTCGCTGCCGCGGCGCTTGGCGCCGACACGAACCTCTCCTGGAGCTATCAAACCTTCGCGCTGCTGGGCTGTATTGTGCTGGCCAGCGCAATCTGCACGCCGTTGGGACGGCCCGACCTTTTTCTGGAGCGCACTGTGCCCAAATTCGGATCGGTCGGCAATCCGTTGCGTTACCAGATCCTCGTGCGAAACCGCAGCCGCAAGCCGCAGAACGCATTGAAATTGATCGAGGAATTGCCGGACCCGCGGCCGACTTTCGAGGAATTCGCCGGAACGCCGGAACCGGGGGAGGAACGACGCAACTGGGTCGACCGCACCTATGGTTATTACCGGTGGCGCTGGCTCCTGGCGCGCAACATCGGCGCTCACATTCTGGAACAGCCGGTGCCCGATTTGCCCCCCAACGGCGAGTGCTCCATCGCGGCGCAACTAATGCCGCTGCGCCGGGGCGTGTTGCGTCTTACGGGCACGACCGTGGCGTGTCCGGATCCTTTCGGATTATTCCGTTCGTTACGCCGGCTGCCGGGCACGCAATCCATTCTGATTTTGCCCAGGCGCTATCCGATGCCGGCGTTCGCACTGCCGGGAACGATGAAATACCAATCGGGCGGCGTTTCCATGGCATCATCGGTCGGAGAATCCGAAGAATTCGTTGCGTTGCGCGAGTACCGGCCGGGCGACCCGCTGCGGCGGATGCACTGGAAGAGTTTTGCCAAATTCGGCGAGCCGATCGTCAAGGAGCATCAAGAGGAATTCTTCGTCCGGCACGCGCTGATCCTGGACACTTTCGGCGGCCCGGCCGGAGCGGAACTTTTTGAGGAAGCGGTCTCGGTGGCGGCGTCGCTGGCTTTCACGATTCAAAACCAGGATTCGCTGCTGGACCTGATGTTTGCCGGGACGCGAGCCTACTGTTTCACCAGCGGCCGCGGCCTCGGGCACATCGAGCAAATTCTGGAGGTTCTGGCTTCCGTCCAGGTTTCCCGCGACAATAATGTTGCCTCCCTGGAACATCTGGTGGCGACTCACGCCGGCGAATTGAGCGGGTGCGTTTGCGTCTTTCTTTCGTGGGACGAGCAGCGCCAGCGCCTCGTCAACGCGCTTCTGTCGCGCAATGTCCCCCTGCGGGTTTTCGTCCTGACCCATTCGCCGGACCCGTTGCCGCTGGGAGTGATGGAGAGCCAGCCGAGGCATTTCCGCGTGCTGCCCATCGGCCAGGTAGCTGAAAAACTGGCGGCCTTATGACAATGTTTCCATTCCTGATGTCCGGCGCGCTCCTGTTTTGGGGTTGGGAAACCAGAATGTTTCTGGTGGCGGTGCTGATGGCGGCAGCCATCGAAGGTTCTCGCTTCATCCGCGTACGGTGGGAATTCTCCGATGCCGACCTGGGTCGAATCTGCGTCCTGTGCTGGGTGCTCTTCCTTGGCGCAGCGCTGGTCCTCTACTCGACCGAAGACCGGCTGGTCTTTATTTTCAAGTTCACTCAATGGCTGCCAATGACGTTCTTCCCGATTATGCTGGCGCAAGCCTATGGGAATCGGGAAGCCATACCGTTGAGCACCTTCGTCTCGTGGGTGATGCGGCGCGCCCCGGACACCGCGCTGGCGCGCAAATCCTTCAACATTTCATTCGGCTACTTTGCCATCTGTCTGGCTGCCGCCAGCGCCTCAACCCAGCCCAACGGCTATTTTTATTGGGGCGTGTCAATTCTTGTGCTCCTGGCCTTGACCAGCGTGCGTCCGCGCCGCGTTTCGAGGTTCGCCTGGATTATCCTGATTGTCGGCGTGGCGTGTGCCGGCCAATCGGCCCACCAGCAATTGCGGCGCCTGCAAAACGCAATGGAAGGCGCCCTGGGCGGGTGGCTGGCGAACATGTTCCACCAGCCGCTGGACACACGCGAGTGCCGCACGCAGATCGGCCAGCCAGGCCGCGTCAAGCTTTCCCCCAAAATCGTGATGCGCGTCAACGTGCCACCGGGTGAGATTCCGCCGTCATTGCTGCGGGAAGCTGCCTACGACGCCTATAAAAACCAAACCTGGTGGGCCACCAGCAATGATTTTATCCCCCTTTCCATGGGTGGCCCCACCAACGACACCATCCGCTTGCTCCCGCCAAAAAATGTCAGCGCCGTCGTTGATATTGCGCGCTATTTGCTCAACGGCGAGGGTCCGCTGGACTTGCCACAAGGCACTTTTGAGATCGATGATCTGCCAGCCGTGGCCCATACCAACCGCCTCGGCGTGGCCGAAATCGAGGCCGGCCCGGGCTTGGTGAATTTCAGCGCCCGCTACGGCGGAGGGGCTTCCCTGGACGGCCCTCCGGGGCCGATGGACCTGACGGTTCCCGACAACGAAAAGCCGGCGTTGGACACCGTCGCCGCCAGCCTGGGTCTCAGGGCGATGACCGCGCGTCAGAGAATCCGCGCGGTGAGCCGCTTTTTCCGGGACCGTTTCGTCTATTCCCTCGACCTGCCCGACCTCGACCCCCCGTTGACGCCCCTGGGCCAATTCCTCCTGAAAACCAAGTCGGGACATTGCGAGTATTTTGCGACGGCGACGGTCCTGTTGCTGCGCGAGGTTGGAGTCAGCGCCCGATACATCACAGGCTACGCGGTGCCTGATGCGGCGCGGGAAGGCGACACCTTTTTGATACGCGAACGGCACGCCCACGCCTGGGCGCTGGTTTACCATTCGGATTCCCGGACTTGGGAACAAATCGACAACACGCCGTCTGGCTGGATCGAAGCCCAGAAAACGAACTGGTGGGAATCGACCTCGGATTTCTTTTCCAACCTGTATTTCCAATTTTCGAAATGGCGCTGGGGCAAGACTTCCTTTGCCCGTTACGCCGAACGGCTCTTGGTGCCTTTGATTCTTTATCTGTTGGTGCGCATCGTCACCAGCCAACATCGCAAGATGGCGTCCCCCCCGTCTGCCGATGCGGCGGACCCGGCCTGGCCGGGTTTGGACTCGGAACTCTTTGTGATCAACCGCCGGTTGTCAGAAGTCCATCTGTCCCGCCTGCCCCATGAGCCGCTGGCCGATTGGCAGCGGCGTCTGGAGGAAGCTTTTCCCACTTCCGCCGGTCTTCGCCGGATATTCCATTTGCATCGGCGTTTGCGCTTCGATCCCCTCGGCTTGGAGAGCCATGACCGCCAGATGCTCAAGCGCGAAGCGGAAGGATGGCTGGCCGAACACGCGCCCCCGGCAAGCCATCGGCGCCCGGTAGCGTTGCCTTTGACCTGACCGATCTTCGGCCGCCCTTGTAAAATATCTTGCGCTGGCGGGCCGAAGTGGTAAAAGCGTATCAACAAAATTCCCATGGATGCCGCACCTATTCCTCCGCCGCCGTCCGGAGTCGCTCCGTCCGAGCCTTCGTCGCTCACAGACCGCCTCACTAACGTCATCGCCGCCCCCGGCGAAGTCTTCGACGAGATCAAGAACGCGCCCGTGCGCGCCTCCAACTGGCTGGTGCCCTTGATCCTGTCCTGCGTCGTCACCGTTGTTTACATCTGCATAGCATTCTCTCAGCCGGCGGTCTTGCAAAGCATGCAAGAGCAGCGGGAAAGCGTGATGCACAAAAAAGTTGCGGCGGGCAAAATAACTCAGGCGCAAGCGGACCAGGGTGCGGCGATAACCGAGCGATTCCTGACGCCGACGATCCTGAAAGCCATCGGTGCCATCGGGGCAATCGTGGCGCTGGTAGCCGGCCTTTTTCTGATGGGCGCGGGGATTTGTCTCGCGCTTAAGTGGTGTACAACGGCAAGCCTTGGTTTCATGAAGGCGGTCGAAATCTGCGGTCTGGCTCTGATGATTGACGTCCCGCAAAAGATCCTTCGCATCTTGCTGGTCTTGTGGAAGGGCAACCTGCTGGCCACCGCCAGCCCAACCCTCTTCCTGGCCAATCCCAGCACGACCAACAGGGCGGATGTCTTCCTGTCCATGATTGACGTGGTTGACATTTGGTGGCTGGCCGTTCTAAGCCTCGGCTTGAGCAAAGTCGCGGCCATTCCCTATCGGACAGCGGCGTTCATCAGCTTCGGCATCTGGTACGGCTTCCGCATTGTCATCGGGCTATTGACAACGTTCTGATCCGGGCGGGATTTCAGCCGGCACAGCCATGATGACTGTTGCAGCTTGCAGTGCGGCAAGCGCCAGTTCTAAATGCACAGCCACATGACTGATCAACCAGTGCCTTTCACCAAAGAGGACCCGTGGCGCGTTTTCCGCATCATGGCGGAGTTCGTGGATTCCTTTGAAATGCTTTCCCAAATCGCCCCTGCCGTGACCATCTTTGGCTCGGCCAGGACCAAACCCGGCGACCCCTATTACAAGGCCGCCACAGCCATTGCGCGGGAGTTGGCCAAAAACCATCTCGCCGTCATCACCGGCGGCGGCCCGGGAATCATGGAGGCCGCCAACCGCGGCGCTTCGGAGGCCAGGGGCAAATCGGTCGGATTGAATATCGAGTTGCCCTTCGAGCAAAAGGGCAACCGTTTCGCCAATGTTCCGATGAACTTCCACTATTTCTTTTCGCGCAAGGTCTGTTTCGTCAAGTATAGCATCGGCTTTGTTTTCATGCCCGGCGGTTTCGGCACGCTCGATGAGTTCTTTGAGGTCCTTACCCTCGTTCAGACCCGCCGCATCCCTCGCTTTCCCTTGATCCTCTTCGGCTCCGCGTATTGGGCGGGACTGAAGCGATGGATCAAAACGACCTTGGAAAAAGACGGTTTCATCAGCCCCGGCGATCGGGATTTGTATGTCACTACCGACGATCCCCACGACGCTGTGGACCGCATTCTCGATTACATGAGGCAGGTCGGACCGCCGGAGGTGACGCCTCGCACCCTGGGGTAAATTTGCGCGCGGAGAGTTCGATGTATAAAGTCACGCGTCTGGAGAATGGATTGGCTGTGGCCACAGCGGAAATGCCGCACATGGCAAGCGTCAGTGTCGGCATTTGGGTCGGAGTAGGCGGACGATTTGAGCCGGCAGCGCTCAACGGCGTTTCGCATTTCATTGAACATCTCCTCTTCAAGGGCACGCGCCGGCGTTCCGCCCGGGATATCTCGCAGGCCGTCGAGGGCATCGGCGGATACCTTAATGCCTTCACCAGCGAGGAGCACACCTGTTTCTACGCCAAGGCCGGACACAATCACTTTCAACAGCTTTGGGAGGTGCTGGCGGACATGTTCTTGAACTCCACCTTCGACCCCGTCGAAATCGGCAAGGAACGCGAGGTGATCAAGGAGGAGTTGGCCATGTACATCGATCAACCCCAGCAATATGTCCAGGAATTGCTCAACGCGCTCATGTGGCCCGACCAACCTTTGGGACGCTCGATCACCGGCACGCACAAAACTCTCGACGCGATTGGCCGCGAACAATTGCTGGCATATCAACGGTCCAATTACGTCGCCCCTGCCACCCTGGTGGCCGTCGCCGGCAGAATCGCTCACGCGGAAGTCGTCAAAACGGTCGGAAGATTCGTCAGAAAATTCGCCCGGGGCCAGCGGCCTCGATACGCACCCGCCGCCATCGCACAAACCCGGCCGGCCATTCACCTGCACACCAGAAAGACCGGGCAGACGCAGGCCGCCCTTGGCGTTCGCGCCTGTTCCCGCCACGACGAATGGCGTTTCGCATTGCGCATCCTCAACACCATCCTGGGCGAGAACATGAGTTCGCGCCTCTTCCAAACCGTCCGCGAGGAACACGGTCTGGCTTATTCCATTTATAGCGCCAACAGCTTCTTTGATGACGCGGGCGACATTGTCATTTCAGCGGGGTTGGACCTTGATAATCTGGAGAAAACATTAAAAATCATCCTGCGCGAAATGAAACGCCTCGCCACTGATTTGGCGCCGCCGGCGGAATTACGCCGGGCGCGCGATTATCTCACCGGCCTGATGGACCTCAGCCTGGAAAACAGCGAAAACCAGATGATGTGGGCCGGCGAGCAATGGCTCGGTTACGGAAAAATTCTCAAACCGGACGAATTCAAAAAAAGGTTGGGCGAAGTCAATCCGGCCGCGATCCGCGCCGCGGCCCGGCGGTTTTTCCGGCCCGATCGCTTCAACCTAGCCCTCATCGGCCCCTTGAAAACGGCCGCCGGCCTGGAGAAGATTCTGGCGGCCTAAACCGGCATTCCGTGCGCTTGATTCAATCCATTCCAACCTCGCACACCCCGGAATCGCTCGTCGAGCGTCTGGCGGGCGAGCCGGGAATCGTCCTGTTGCGCAGCTCCTTTTTTGACTCGCCCCAGGCGCGCTACTCCTTTGTGGCGGCCCGGCCGATGCTCATTTTTCGCTCCTTCGGCTCCCGCTGCCACTGGAGCGGATCGGACCGCCTCCAGTTCGGCAACCCGTGGCATATCCTGGAAGAATCGATGGCGCGCTACGAATTGCTCGACCAAATCGATCTGCCCTTTCCTCTCGGGGGTTGCTTTGGCTATTGGGGCTACGATTTGAAGAATTTCGTCGAGCCGCGACTGCCCCGGTCGGCTGTCAACGACCTGGACCTGCCGGATTGCCACGCCGGCTTTTACGACAGCCTCGTCGTCTTTGACCATCGGCTGGACACGACGTGGATCATTTCGACGGGATTGCAGCCGGACGGTTCGCGCGACGCCGGGCGCGCGCGCGCGCAATTTGATTTTTGGGCCGGCCATCTCACGGCGCCGCGCAAACCGGCAACATCTCCCGTCGCGTCCTTTTTGCCGCCTGTCTCGAATCTGTCGCGCGAGGCGTTTATTGACAAAGTGCGGCAGGCCCAGCGATACATTCGCGCGGGCGATATTTATCAGGTAAACCTTTCGCATCGTTTGACCGCATCCGCCGGCGTGGCCGGCTGGCCGTTTTTCCAGCGTTTGTGCGATGTGTCACCCGCCCCGTTTGCGGCTTATCTTGACTGCGGCGATTTCCAGGTTTGTTCCTCGTCGCCGGAATTGTTCCTTCGCCTCAGCGGCCTGGATATCCAAACCCGGCCCATCAAAGGGACCCGGCCCCGCTCCGCGGACTCCAATCGCGACGCGCAATTGACCTACGAACTCCAAACCAGCCCGAAGGAAATGGCGGAGCTGGTCATGATTACCGACTTGCTGCGCAATGATTTGGGCCGCGTTTGCCAGTACGGCTCGATCCATGTGCCGGAATTGGTGCGCCTGGAACGCTATCCTCAAGTCCAGCATCTGGTTTCGACCGTCACAGGACGTTTGCGTGCCGAACAGACGCATTTCTCCGCTTTCGCCTCGTGCTTTCCCGGCGGCAGCGTGACCGGCGCCCCGAAAATCCGCGCCATGGAAATCATCGACGAATTGGAACCGGTGACGCGAGGGCCGTACACCGGCGCCATCGGCTACCTTGGATTCAATCGGGAAAGTCAGTTGAGCATAGCCATCCGCACGGGCATTTGCCGCGACGGCCAGATTCATTTTCACGCCGGCGCCGGCATTGTCGCCGATTCCGTCGCGGAATCCGAATACGATGAGACTATGGCCAAGGCAGCCGGCTTCATCGCCGCCTTGCGGGAACGGCAACCGATGTCCCAACCAGCCCGTCCATGATCGCCTTCCTCAACGGCAAATTTGTGCCGCAGGAAAAAGCCGTCGTCTCCGTCCTGGACCGCGGTTTTCTTTACGGCGACGCGCTGTTTGAGGCGATGCTGATCAAACAAGGCCGGCCGTTTGGCTGGGCGCAGCACATGGAGCGCCTCGCGGATGGAATTGCGTTTTTAAAGTTGACGCTCCCGTATGCGCCGGACCTGTTGCGTCGTTTCGCCCTGGAATTGATCAAGCGCAACGGCATGTCCGACTGCATCCTCCGCCTGAGCCTTTCCCGCGGCATCACCGCGCGGGGTTATTCACCTCAACGCCCCGTCAATCCCGCCGTCGTGATGACTCTCCATCCACTGCCCGCATCGGTAGGCAAAGGAATCCCGCGCTGGCGCGTGATCACCTCGACCTTTCGATTGCCCGTCAACGATCCCCTCACCCGTTTCAAGACCGCCAACAAACTGCCGCAAGTCCTGGCCCGCGCCGAGGCCGATTGCGCCGGCGCGCAGGAAGCGATCCTGCTCAACACCGCCGGCTACGTGGCCGAAGGCTCCACCAGCAATGTCTTCTGGGTGGAGAAGGACGTGATCTGCACGACGCCTCTTCCCGCCGGCGCGTTGCCCGGCGTGACTCGCCGCGCGGTCCTCGAACTCTGCGTCAAGACCAATATTCCGTGCCGGGAAAAAAACGCCCGGCCCGCCGCGTTGCGCCACGGCCTCGGCGCGTTTCTGACCCTCACTTCCATGGGCGTCGTCGAAATCGAATCGTTGGACGGCCGCCCTCTCCGCCGCTCCCCGCTGGCCAAAAAACTCTGGGCCGCCTACCAGTCGATGCTGCTGGAAAATTCCGGGCGTTGGTGATATCGAATCCGGCATGAAACGAACTTGTTTGTCTATCTCTTGCCTTGTCCTGGCGTTGGCGGCGCGGGCCGACCCGCAGGCCCCACCCGTCTCAAGCGGACTACCTCATTGGCTTGGCGCCCGATGAAGGCGCCGCCGCAACGTCGCGGACCGGCGACGGCCCAGACCGATTCTCCCCCGCAAAGCGAGGCTGGCCCGGAGGCGGAGGCGGCCCGGATTCGCGAAAGATCGGCGTGTCGGACGGCCCGGCCCCAAATCCCCGCGCATGCTCATTTTTGAAACTGGCGCCCGACGGCGCCGCATAATGGAGCGGCGGCAACTGCATCGACGGCCACGCGGAATCCTCGCGGGCCGACGCCAGCAAAGGAGGCGGCGCCGGCATCAACTCCGGCGCGCTGGAAACCGGTTCCAGCGCAACCTCGGGCACAGGCTGTTTGGCGGCGGCGATCACGTTGCGGCTGACTCCGCCGTTGATTATCTTATTGTTGACTACGCTGTAATTATTTATGACAGTGCTCGCCGAAACCAGGTGGGCGGCGCGCGCCGCGGGCGCGACATGCCGCGCAAGATCGGGATCGAGGAAATGCGAGGCCCGCACAAACACATAGGAGGAGGGCGTTATTCCGAAATCATATCCGGGATTGATGGGATGGCCGCTGAATGTCAACTGGGACAGGACGTTCAGGCTCACACCGGGCGGCAATGCCGCCCAACCGACGTACGACGAAGTTGAACGCCACCCGACCCAGGCGGGTCCCCAAACCTTGCCCGGCACCCAAACCCATCCGAATTGCGGGCCGTTGACCCATCCACCGTAGTGAAACGGCGCCCATCCCCAGGCGTAATCGGACTGCCAATACCAGCCGCTGTCGGAATTGATCCATTGACCGTCGTCAACGTAAGGTTTCCAATCGGGATTGCCCGCTACCACCGCTGGCTGCCAGGCGGCGCCGTAATCAGGCACCTGCACCCAATTGCCGTAAGGCGCAAGCGCCGCGGTGAACAGGTTCGAGCCGGCCTCTTGCGGCGGCCCCGCGTCGGCAGCTTCCGGCGGGGGCGCGACCGCGGTCCCGGCGGTTTGCTCGGGCTCTCCTGGATAGAGCGCCGCGATGATCGTTTGCGGCACCCCAAGATGTGACAAGTAGAGTATTTCGTCCGCGGTCGGGGAATACG
Organism: Vulcanimicrobiaceae bacterium; assembly: GCA_035511075.1. Classification (GTDB taxonomy): domain Bacteria; phylum Verrucomicrobiota; class Verrucomicrobiia; order Limisphaerales; family Palsa-1400; genus DATAUD01. The sequence continues at coordinate 158,228 of DATKFW010000015.1, read as the reverse complement.
TCTGCCCGGAGTTTTGGATGAACGCTAAAATCACGTTCGGGTCCACGTGCGATTCCGCAAGCCGGATGACTTCCGCCATTGCCGGTGAAGAATCGGCCCACAACGGCGCCTCCGTGGCTGGATCGGGCGCAAGCTTTTCATCCGCAACGGCCTTGACAGGCACAGGAGTCGTGGAATTCGCGGGCGAAACCGGGTCAAAATGTGCGAAAGCGCCGATGAAAACAATCGCCGACGCTCCAACGGCGACAAACCAAGACGAGCCCAATGGCGTTTTCATGCTCAATAGCATCGACGCTTATCCAGCGCCGATATTCACTTCAATCGACGCGGTTCATTTCGCGCAGTCTTTCCATAAACCCGGGATCCGTCGAAGCAAGGTCCGCCCGACGCTGCCCGGCCAGCAATCTGCCGTAGACCGCGATGTCCCGGCACATCATTTCCAGCCGCCCGTTGAGCGACGGGCTGGTGATTTTTCCATTGTCAACATCTTGATCCCCCGTAAAGGAGACGCCGTACGGCAGCGACCACGCATAACATTGCCGCGCCACCGTCCGAAGCTGGTCCGTGACGGTAAGCCCCTTCTCGTGCGACGATACGATTGTCGCGAAGAGTTTGCCAGCAAATTCATGCCAGAAATGGTCCAGGAAACTTTTCATCACGCTGCTGATGCCGCCGTGATAGTCCGGCGTCCCCAGCAGAAGAACGTCCGCCCGGTCCACCCGCCGCTTCAGCGCCGGAAACGACGGCTCTTCGTGGGCCGTGTTGGGATTATACAGCGGCAAAGGCTCCTTTTGAAAATCCAGCACGTCCACCTCGCATCCCCGTTGGGCCAACTGTCGCGCCGCTTCTCCCACCACCACGCGCGTGACGGAGTCGCGATTCAAACTTCCCGCAACGGCCAGGACGTGAAGCGAATGTTTGGCGCTGCTCACTCTTGAAAGTTCAATCCACACGGCCCGCCGCGCAATCCTAAAATTTCACCGCCGCAAACGCCGCCGCGCATTCATGCACGGACCCGAAGAAGCTTTCCTCGCCGATTTCCCGCGTCAGCCCCGTGCGCTTGAGCAGTTCGCGCAATGGCGGATTGGCGTGGGCAAATTTCATCTCGATTCCCTTCCCCTTCAGTTCGGTTCGCAATGCGTGAACTGCCTCGACCGCCGTCACATCGATATCTGTGATCGCCTGCGCATCCACCAGAAACCACCGCACCGGCTCCGGGCTGGACGCGATCAATTTTCGCACTCGCTCGACGAAGTAGCCGCAGTTGGAAAAGAGCAACGGCGCGTAGAATCGGTACGCGACCAATCCGGGCTCCGTCATTCCGTTGTTCTGCCCTACGTCGTGAAATCCATGTCCGGGGATTTCCTGCAATACCGCGTCGGGTGGATGCGAAATTCGCGTGATCAAGCCCAGCAGCGAAAGCACCACGCCCAGGAGAATCCCCGTCACGACTCCGGCCGCAAGCACCCCAAGAGTCGTCAACGCCGCGACTCCTGCCGAGGCCGGATAATAACGGTAGATCCGCTTCATGGCGTCGAATTCCACCAATCTCCAGCCTCCGTAAATAAGAATCGCCCCCAGCGCGACCAATGGCAGCGCCGCGAGCACCGGCGTCAGGAATAAGAGAAAGAGCGCTGTGCAGACCCCCATTACCAGGCTGGCCAGTTGCGTTTTTCCGCCGGCTGAGTCATTGACGATCGTGCGGGCCTGGCTGCCCGTCACCGCAAACCCTTGAAAGAAACCGTTGCACAGATTGGCCGCTCCCAAAGCGGTCAGTTCCTGATTTGGGGCCACCTCGTATCCGTTGGCGGCTGCAAACGCGCGCGCCAGCAACACGCCCTCCGTATAGGCGAGAAACGAAATGCCGATTGCCGCCGGCAGCAGCTCACGAAGATCGCGCCAGTCGAACGTCGGAATGGTCAGGCGCGGCAATCCGCCCGGAAACCGGCCCACCAACGCGACGCCATGTTCCCCAAGGTGCAACCAATCCGCCGCCGCGATCGCCAATACGCACGCCACCAACGCCGCGGGAACTTTCGGCGCAAACCGGCGCAATCCCAAGAGCAGAACCAGCAATACCAGACCCAGGATCACCGTCGGCGGGCGCGCTTGATTCATTTTCCCGGCCGCCTCGACGATGCGCGGAAAGAAATCATTGTGCGTGAGCGGGACGCCCAGAAACGCGCCCAATTGCGAGCCCATCAGGATCAGCGCCGCTCCTGTCATGTAGCCCACCAACACTGGTTTGGAGAGATAATCGGCCACTTTGCCAAGTTTGGCACGGCTCGCCAGCAACAGCAGCAGCCCGCTCATCACCGCCAGCACTGACGCCAGTTCCGCCGCGCGAAGCCCATTATCTCCAGCCAGCGGCCCGACCGCGTTGACGATAAGCAGGCAAATGGCAATGTCCGGTCCGACAATGACTTGCGGCGAACTGCAAAAGAGCGGATAAACCAAAAGCGGCACCAGCGCGGCAAAGAGGCCGATGTGGGGCGGAATACCCATCAAGCGTGCATAGGCGATCACCGAAGGCACCATTACCACGCAACCGCTAACGCCGGCCACAATGTCCCCCGCCAGCCATCGGCGTCGATACCCGCGAAAAAGCGAAATCCCGGGAAAAAATCGCGACAACATTGAGGCAAGACCAGTCAAGGCAGCCGCACAACTAAGTGATTTGCCCCCGGAATGTCAATACTCGTGTCCAATTCCCCGCCTTGGCAATTGCCGTCCCTCCATTTCCGTCTTGAACCGTGTCTTCTGTGATCCGTGGTTAAGTCCGATTTCATCACGGACCGGAAAGAACCAGGTGTGGGCTGGCACGTCACTCATAGTCTGCTTTTCGCGCTCGCCGCTGAAATGCTTAACGTCGTGGCGCATGCCGTCGAATTACCACCCCAGTAGAGCAGGCACGCCGCTTAAACACGATTTTCTTGCACTCCGGCAAGAATGGACGCATGTTTGCAGCCATGCAGACAATTGCTCAAATCGAAGACGCGGTGCGACAGAAAACTCTGGAGCTTTGCGAGATTATCGTCCAGCAACCTCAATTCCAAAGCATCCGCCAGCGCGTGGATTCCTTTATGGCCGACCCCAAGGCGCAGCAACAATATCAAAGTCTGACCGAAAAAGGCCGGTCGCTGCACGAGAAGCAGCACCAGGGCCTCCCTCTGGATGGCCGCGAAATCGCCGCTTTCGAGTCGGAGCGCGATGCCCTGCTGGGCAATCCGGTCGCCAAAGCCTTCATCGATGCGCAGGAGGAAATGCACGAAATGCAGGAAGGCGTCCACACGGTCATCAATAAGACATTCGAACTGGGACGGCTTCCGGCCGACGAAGACCTTAAGGGCGGTTCATGCGGCGAGGGCTGCGGCTGCCATCACTGAGAGTGGACCTGTTCCGCGCGGCTCACGCATATCCGGTTCTATTCCCATCCTGTAAATCCCGTTCATCCTGTCAAATTCCGATGCGTTAACCGCACCGTAGCGGCTACGGCCCGAATCCCCGGTTCATGTCCCACAACGGATAGTGCGGCAGCGTATTGGCCGGATCGCGCACGAAAACCTCAGTTTGCGCGACGAGACCTCGCATTCGCTCTCGCGCAGCCGCCCCCACGTCGCGCCGCCCCAGCGCTGGCACCTGGTCGCCCGCCCGTGCCACGCCGGCCGGCGGCGCCAAGCCCTCCGGGAGCAGCAACCGATTTCCGCGGCATTTTGTGAATAATCCCTCCAAAGACTCGCGTAGACTGCGGATTTCGCCCTTGCCAACCTGTGCCTCCCATCGCTTCTCGATCTTGCCTGCAAGCTGGCGGTACCTCTGGCGGGCCTTGAGACCGGGCAGCGTCAGGCGAACCACTTTGCCCCGGCGCGCAGACGGATCGGGCTCGACCACCACGTAGCGCTTAAGCCGCCACCCAAGGGCGCTCTGCTCTGGAGATCCGCCCGTCAAGCGCGGAAGGTCCGCAACCCGCACTGGCTTTTCGCCCAGGACCCGTAGCACATTGGCGCTCAATGCCAGAGGCGCCGGCGAATCCCGATCAAACTCATTCGCGAACGCCAGCAAGGACTGCGACAGCAAAGTGGGCAATGGGATATGGGCAGCGCCTCCCGCGGCCGGCGCAGGGAACGCCCCAACCTCGGCCACGTCTCAACTATGCGGCAGCCCCTGCGGCAACTCGACGTCCTGGAAACCGACGACGGCCCGCAACGAGTTCCGCAGGCGTTCAATCTCGTCATTGCCGAAACGGGCCTGCCAGCGTTGCTCGATCTCGCCGAACAACGGAGGCCAAATGTCCGCCGCTTTCAGCCCCTTGCGAGTGAGGCCAACGACCCAGTCCGCGCGGATTCCGCGGCCGCTGCCCCAGCCGTCGCGGAGGTCGCGACGCTTCAGCCAGTGTGCTCGAACAAGGATTGGCCGGTGGTCGTTTGGATCCGGCTCCAGAGTGACGAATCCCCACCTCTCCAGGCAACCCAGCCCAAATCTCATCCCTTCTTGTGGAGCAAAGGCCCTGAGCGCCAGCTCGCGGACCGAGACACCGCCGCCGGCAAGAAACCGCATCGTATTTGACCACACCACCAATGACAACCGGGCGCCGGGGTAACCCGACTCGCCCATCCGCCGTTCGAACTCGTTATCGAACTCGATCGTGAACGCGACCAGGGCCTGTGAAAGTAGGGCGGACAGCGGGCGATCTGGTGCCAGCCCGCGGACGCCCGGCGCGTCGCCGCCTTCCCGCTCATCGGTGCGCATAAAGTAATTTTCAGTCTCCAGACACCCTCTGCGGCGCGTTTTCGGTCTCGCGAGCCAGCCAATCCAGGTAACGCCCGTTTCCGCCGCTTAATTTGAGCGCCACGAACTCGGGCGTGTCGTAGGGATGAAGTTCCAGCATCAGTTTTTCCAGCTTTTCAAGCTGTCGCGCGCGGGTCTTGAAAACAATCAGCACTTCCGCGCTCTTCTCCAGCTTGCCCTTCCACCAATAATGGGATTCGATCCGGGGAATCAGGCTGGCGCACGCCGCCAGCCGGCGGGTTAGCGCGCGTTGCGCCAGTTGGCGCGCCACCTTCAAATTCGGCGCGGTGACGAACACAACGCGGAATTGACCGGCCTCTTTCATTTCAAACGACTGTTAACGGTCCGTCGAACATCGTCAGGCTGATTACCTCAGTGCGGGCCGTATGCGGGCCGTGAATTTCGCCGCGCGGAGCGAAAAAAAAGGACCCGGTCGTGTACAACACCCCCTCTTCCTCCCATTGGCCGGAAAGCACGTAGGCAAATTCGTTGGCCTGCGGATGGATGTGCGCCGGTATGGTCGCGCCGGCATGAAATTTTCGCAGGACGGTCACGCCGCCCGATTCCTCATTGGTGTGAAGGACGAGCAATTCCACCCCGGGATAAGGTCCCGGCTTCCATTTCTTGTCCTGCGCGAGGGCCGTGTACTCAAACATAAATCGATTTCGATTGAATTGATCCGATGCCGGTTTCAAATTTCACCCAACGGCCCGCGCTGGCAAATTAAATCATGCTGCTGTTTCGTGAAAAAATTCCCGCCGACTGGCTGCCCAAGGTGCTGGGCCACCTGCCGGCGGTCCTGGTGGACCACGCCCATCTGGAACGCAAGGCCGCCACCACCGCCTTGACGCTGGAAAAGTATCGCAACCTTTTTGGGAGGGTCGAGGAACTCAACGCCATCGCCATCGAGGAACTCCAGCATTTTCAATTGGTGCTCAATCTCCTGAAAAAACGCGCCATTCCCTTTGCCCAACCGCACCCAAGCCCGTGGATTGCCGGTTTGATGCGCGGCATTCGCAATGGCCAGCGGCATCAGGCGATCGATCACCTCATCTGTTGCGCGTTGATCGAGGGGCGCAGTTGCGAAAAGTTCCAGGTGCTGGGCCGCGCCCTGGCCGTCATCGACCCTGAGTTGTCGGCCTTTTACAACGGCCTGATCGAGTCCGAGGGCAATCATTACGCCGCCTATATCCTCATGGCCCGCGCCGTGGATGACGCCGAAACGGACCGGCGCCTCGATTTTTACCTGGACCTGGACGCCCAGTTGATTCGTCAGGGAAGCCCGGCGCCGATTTTGCATTGAGCGCCGGGGGACGTTGGCGGTATTGTCCGGGCATGAAAGCACTTCATTTGCCGTTGGCGTTCGCGCTGGTGACCCCTGTTTTTTCCCAATCGATCGTTTCGCCGGAAGTTCATTCCGATGGAACCGTCACGTTTCGCGTCAAAGCGCCCAACGCCACGGAGGTCCGACTCCAGTGTGAAAGTCTGCCGAACTCCCCGATGCAGAAAGACGACCAGGGCGTCTGGACCGCCACCACGACCCCGTTGGAACCTGATTACTATGGGTATTCCTTCAGTGTGGACGGGCTGCGCGTTATCGACCCGAACAACCCGCTCATGAAATACAACCTTCTCAACACCGAGAGCGAGGTCCATGTTCCCGGCCCGGCCTCCCTCCCCTGGGAGATCAACGATGTTCCCCGCGGCGTCATCCATCGCCACACTTACCATTCCCCGGCCGCCAATGACGAGCGCGCGTATTTCGTCTATACCCCTCCAGGCTACAATCCCACATCGAGAAAACGCTATCCCGCGCTCTATCTCCTGCACGGCTTCAGCGACGACGCCACGGCGTGGTGGTCGGTAGGGCGCGCCAATGTAATACTTGACAACTTGATCGCCCGGGGCGAAGTCAAACCGATGATTGTGGTAATGCCGCTGGGTTACGGCACGTTGGAGATTCTGCATCGCGGCTTTGGGCGACCGCGCGATCCGGACTTGTCGCAACGAAACGCGCGCCAGTTCCGCGCCTCGCTCCTGGACGAGGTCCTGCCCCGCGTGGAGAAGGAATACCGCATTTCGGCCGACCGGAAATCGCGCGCCATTGCCGGGTTGTCCATGGGCGGCGCTGAATCGATCACCGTGGGATTAAATAACCTGGATCGTTTTGCCTGGATTGGCGCGTTTAGCTCCGGCGGCGTGGACACCAACTATGCCGCCGCATTTCCCAATCTGAATGCCAAGGCGAATGACAGTCTGCGCCTGCTTTGGATTTCCTGCGGCAAAGACGACGGTTTGCTCAAGCCGAACCTGGATTTTGTGCATTGGCTGGACACCGAGGGCATCCAGCACACGTGGACGGAAGTTCCCGGCGTGCATAGCTGGAGGGTTTGGCGTCGCAACCTCGCGACATTCACCCCCCTGCTCTTCCGCTAGTCTGGGCGAATTATTGTCGAAGAAAAAGATAACGATTGGTTGGGTTCGGGTTGGCCGGATCGTATTTCAACGTGCAAATCCAGTTTCTTTCCCTCTGACCCGTGAAGGAAATGATTGCGGAGAAATAATTGGTTTTGCCACGCACCACCGTCCGAACGGTAAATGGAGTCCCGCCCTCGACCCGCTCGGCGTAAAAAACCACGTAGACTCGGTAAAGACCCGCGGGCGCCGTGCCAAATGCCCAGTAAATATTCTCCACCGGCGAATTGTTATACGGCTGGTGCGCGTTCTGGTCCACATCCAGTTCGCCGCCAGTGCGGATGGAGACTTTGTTCTGGTAGTAAATTTCCTCGTTTGCGGGATCGATGCAGTGAAGGTCCAGGTCGTTGATATTTCTCCAAAAAAGCGAAAACTGAAGGTCCCCGCCCTTGGCGCCGACTTCGCCCAGCCGCTGTTCCATCGTCGCCGCGTCCACCACGTTGGACCTCCTGGAAGGCGGCGCTTCGATGGAATCGCTGTCGGCGATCAACGTGACGTTCGCGTTGGTGCTGCCCGCATTGGTCTCTGGTCCGCTTCCCGGCGCCGACGAGTTGGTCGTCGCACTGGACGACGAGGCCGGCCTGTTCACCGGTGCCGCGACGGGCGATCCCACGGGCGCGCCCTCCTGGCCGGCGCCGGGCAACACGCTCAAAGTGGCGCTCCCAAGAATATTGCTGGCGGCCCACTCGCCAACGCTGCCGAACTGCCGCGGCCGCACCCGCAAACGCCACAGCGCCAGCAGCACCACGATGATGCCCATCGCAATGACGGCGTCCTGCATCCGGCGGCGCGATCGCTTCATGGAGGAGGCGCAATAAACCGGCAAATGCCGCCGTTCTCATCGGCGATCCGCTGCATCAGCACCCGGCCCTGAGCGCTGTAAAGTACAACTGTGTTAATACGCGCGTTAACATTTTCGTTGGCCTCGCGAATGGCCTCGACCGCGTTCTTTGAAAATTCCCCGTCAGATATCAGCCAGACCGTATCCGGCGCCGGAACTATTCCCAACGCGCGCCGCATGCCTTTGGCCGGGTCGGAACCGAATCTGTGCCCGACAGAGAAAAGCCAGTTAGTCATGGCGCGAATGTTGTCCGGCGTGGCGGCCACAGGTCCCAGGCCGGGCATTCCTTCGTCGCCGCCGGAATGAAACACCAGGACGTAGAAAGTTTCTGCCGGCCCCATCCTCTCCAGTATCTGCAGCAACTCCCTTCGCGCCCTGCTGGATTTTCCGTTTTTCCTCATGCTCAACGACTGATCCACAATAAAGCTTACGTTTGTTTCATTGCCCGTGCCTGGCAGGCTCTGCGGCGAGGCAACCACCGTCGCGGTCGATGCTGACGGCATTGGCGTCGGGGCAGCCACCGTCGCGGTCGCTGCTGACGGGATCGGCGTCGATTTGTCCGAGTCCACGCCCAGAAGCGACGCCGTGCTTGTGGGGACGTTTTCAAGCGCAGCCGGAGCATCGCCCTTAACGCCAGCCAGCAAAGCAGCGGTCGGCATCTTGGAGTCAGGCTCCGGACCTGGCGCAGGCGTATAAGGCGCTGGTGGCGTGGACGGAACCGACGCGGGGGCGGGTGCCGGCGCCGGGGTCGGCATCGGCGTCGGCGTCAGCGGCGGAGGCGCCAGTTGCGTCGTGACAAGGGGCCGGGCAGCCAACGCGGCGGCGACTGCGTCAGCCATCGCGTTGTTTGTGGGCCGCGTTACCGGTGTCAGCGCCGTGTTGCCGTTCGATTCTGTTAATGGCAAAGGGACAACTGGCCGCGCCTCTGCCGGATTGTTCGTCGGCGCGACCATCGGCGTTTCGGAAGTTGATTCCGTCAGATTGGTCAACGCCGAATGCACCCGCCCCAAATCGCCGAAGACGAGATCGCGCGCCGGCTGCGGGGGCTGCCGGAACAGCAGCGCCAGCGCGAGCAACAGCGCCAGAACCGCGACCACTATGGCGATGTCCCTGATGCCGTGCTGAAATTTCTTTGTCACAGGACCAGGTTTGCCATGCGGCTCAGTTTTGCGGCAGAACGTGTTCCGCCTGTCGGCTCAGCCGCAACAATCGGTTTGCCGGCAAAGGCTCCCAGCCGTATTGGAAGCCCAGTCGCGCGGCGGCTTCACGGGCGCGCACAAACGCGTCAAAGGAATCCTCATAAACATAGAATTCAAAGTAATAATTCGACCTGGCGCTCGCCGTGAAGGCCTCGACCATTCCGCCGACGCCCGCATCGGGTTCCTCGCCCTGCCCCGGTTTCGGCTCCGCGTATTCGGTGCGGGAAATACTGCGGTCATTATGCGCGGGAACGCCGCCCCGAACCGCCGGCATGACGTCCATGGGATAAAGCTTGTCATATCGAATGATGACCGGCCACGGCCGCAATTCCGTATTTGACAAATTGGGCAGCCGCATCTGGTTGGTGCGAAAACGCTGATGCGGGTCTTGCAGGCGCTGGAGTGTGGCTTGAAGTTCCAATTCAACCGCCGCATTGGACACGGTCACCGCCGCCAATTCGTTGGTGAGGTGGATGGCATTTTTGCGATAATCCTCCTGTGCCGTCGGCGGCGCGTCGTGCATCACCATCGCCACCATCAACGAGATAAACACCACCCCTCCGAGCATGTTGCACATCGTGTCCAGCAACATCTCCAGACTGCTGGCGTAAAAACCTGAAGATTTATTTTTCATCGCGGCGCCAAAATATATTGCCGGCCCTCCTCCGCCGCATCGTAACCCACGTTGAAGGAGCGGTCCAAAGCCAATTGCCGGCAGGCGTCAAAATGCCCGATGGCCGAGGGACGAACGTAAAAAACGATGCGTTGGGCCGCCGGGTCCCACTGTTTGAGAATGTCACCGAACCCGCCGGCGGGGAATTGCACGGTGTTGGTGCTGCCGAGGCGGGTCCATGAGCCGTTGGTCGCGGAGAGAACCACCAGCACGGGCTGTTTGCCCGTCCGATCCGGCTCCGCCACGACAAAAACCCTGTTGGTCAACGCCATTTGCTCCAATTGCCGCCGCTGCAATTCCGCCAGCCTGGCCCCCAGTTCCTGCTGCGCCTTCGCCAGCTTGTCGCGGACAGTTTCCGCGGGCGCGGCCGGGTCGGGCTGCGCGTGGAGGTAAAGCGTCAATAATAACGTGATCAGCAGCAACACCCCCGTCACGGTGGTGATCATGTCCTGAAACGCAAAGAACGACACCCGGGCCTTCCCGCTGCGCAATCTACTTGGCATTGTCCTCCTTCCCGCGGGTGCGCAGCTTGGACACCACGTGCGCCTGGCAGTATTCGTTGCAGTCGTCCAAAAAATCGGTCTCCCTCTGTTGCACCAGGTCCGCGATCAAATGCAGTATCAAAGCGAACCCCAATCCCACCAGCGTCGTCTCGAAGGCGGTCGAAAGCCCCGCGGTCACGTCCTTCAAATGTTCCTTCATGCGGTTCATTTCCTCCGCCGCGCTGATCGCCCCCTGCGAAACACTGATGACGCTAGTAAACCTGCTGATCGCGATGCTCAGCCCCAGCACCGTGCCAATGAACCCCAGCACCGGAATCGACCAGATCATCGCCTGGATAAGCGCGTAGCTGGAGGCGACCATGTTTTCGTCGTTCTCGGCCTGCGCCTTGAGAATGATGGCTACGTCGCTGATTCCCCCGATGTTGTGCAAATTGGACAAGGCGCGGTCGATGCGGTTGAGCAGGATGAAATGCCTCGTGTCACCGGCCAGGCTGCGCGTCCGTTCAAGGACAGTCCGGGCCGTCGCCTCGTTGAGGACGAACTCGCGGTCCTGGGGGACGGCCGCCAGCTCCAGCGCCTTTCGTTGCAGATTCAGTTTTGGAATCTTCAACATACAGACCATCACGCCCCAAAAAAAACACAGCGTGGCCGGACCGGTTGCGAACAAGTTTCCCGGCCGCACAAAGATCGTTCCAAATCTCCGGAAGCTCAATTGACTGCGATCCAGCTTGAACATCAGCCAGAGAAAAATCGCGCTGGCAATCGCGGCGAGAACGAAGCTAAAAGTCTTATTGACGCTCGTGAATCGCCCGCCCTTGAAGATGCCCCAGCGGTTTTCAATGTCCTGCTCCTCCCAGTTCAGCGAAACGACGGCTGGCCGCGGCTGCCCCGGGGCCGCGTCGGGCGCGCGCCGCGCCGGCAGGGTTCGTTTCTCCAGCGGGCGCGGGCCGGGTTCGGAAACAGTGGGTTTTGGCGGAAGGGAAGCGGGGTCCATGGCATTATTCCATTGAGGCTCAGGTCATTTCTGCGCCGGAGCCGTCTTTGCTCACAACCAGCGCTTCGACCATCGCCCAAAGCCAGGACGCGATGATGCCGAAACCCATCAACGAAGTGGCGACGCTCAAGAGCAACTGCAGCAAGCCAGTCAACCACTGGCGGGCATAAAAATTATGCAGCCCCAGAAACCCCAGGCAAATGGCCAGAAACGCAAAAACCAGCCGGTTGCGCGGGCGCGCGGGCGCGGCATTCGGGTCCCGCTGCGCCGGGCTTACGGAGACTTTGAAGCTCACCGCCGGCGTTATTTCGCGCGGCGACACGGTCAGGCCGGGCGATCTGAAGTTCTTGGTCGGGGGCGTTATGGGCGCGGGAGTGGTCTGGCTTGTGGCCGCGAAGAATTCCTCCAAAACGATCCATTTGTCCTGATAAAGAATTTCATGGCCCATGCCGATTTCATGTTCATCGAGCATCCGGTTGATTTCAGACACAGGATAGGGGCCGCTCTGACGGCCGCGCCATCGCAATGGATATTGGCTTGTTTCGCCATCGCTCATAGGCCGGAAAAAAAAGGCGGCAGAGCGGACACCGAAGCGACCGCCGTCGCGTCCGCCGCCTGTTGTGCGTCAAGAAGGATTTTCCTGCGGTCTCCCTGAAACACGAGCAGCGGCGTGCATGGCGCCGGCTCCCCCAGCTTGTCCAGGCGCGCTCCCCCCGAGGCGCGCCGGAAAAGCAGCCCGGCGGAGGCGGACCGGGCGTCCCAGCCCCAATATTCGCCGCCGGGAATGATGCTCCGCCGAAGGACCGGCGTGCCATCCAGCCCCACGTAGCCCGCAAATACAAAGCCCTGGTCGCAAGTGCGGCGCGCCAGTTGACGGAAGAACAAGGCCTCGTTCTCCAGGGAAACCGTCCGCGCCGCAGCAAAAAAGGCCTGCAATTCCTTTTCGTATTTTTCCGCCTTGCTGCGAACCATCCAGTCCCCGCTCTGAAGCTCCCCGGCCCCCAGTTCCTCAAGTTTCCGGATGTTTCGCGCGGCATCCGGCGCCCATTGCAATCCCCAATCCAGCGGACGCATCCGCGCCATCTCATAAAGCTTCCTCATTACGAACGCGCGGAAAATGGCGGCGGAATTTTCGTCCTGGTTCAACTGATCGAAGAGCTGCAGCACCGGTTTCTGGTAATTGCCCGTGTTCGAATCGATCCATTCGCCCAAACCGAGCCGTTCAAACGTGTCGCATTCCTCGGTGCGAAACAGCCTCGTGACCTTCACGTAATCCCAATCACTGTAAGCCACCGGAATAAAATGCGCTTCGTCGCGTCGCTCCGTCGGATCGAAGATCAGTCCCGATTCCTGGCCCGCGCGATCGGGGGCGATCAATCCGCGCGCAAAAACCGGGTGTGACTGAAACGGGTTTCCGGGTCGCGCGTTGGTGACCAGTTGGTAGGCGTAAATGTCCTGCATGTTCTTATCGTCCCGCAATTTCAGATAAGCCTCCTTTTCCTCGGCGGACGGTTGCGCTGGCATCGAGGTTTGCGGCCACGAGGCGCTGTTGGTCAGTGAAGCCCACGCGTCCTTGTCATCTGGCAGGAGCAGTTCGCCCAACAACGTTGGCTCGTTGATCCTGAAGCTCGAAATTTCCGCCGCCGCATCCCGTTGCGCCGGCGCCGCAAAAGGAGATTCCGCCAGATGGGCCAGCGTCCGCAAATATTCCTCCAGGCCCTGCGCTTGTTGCAACGAAGCCTGCGTCTTTTCCCAATCCTGGACGGCTTCGTTCCAATGAGCGGCTTTGGCGGCAAGTTCGTGATACTTCGCGTCCAGCGCCGCATCCACCGGCGGCGGTTGCGTCAGCAAAGTGTCCAGCGTCGCAAGTGCCCCCTGAAGCGGCGGCACCACTGCCTGCGCCGCCTCGAATCCAGTGCCCGGGTTCAAATCCGCCGCCAATTTTTCGGCGCGATCCAGGCGCGAAGACAACTCCCCGTTGCGCACCACTGCCCATCCGGAATCCCATGTCGCCAGCGCGTTTCGGGCGGCCGGTTGGAATTCCGGCGCCAGCGTGGGGATCGCTTCTTCGCATTCGGCGCGTCGCGCGCCGGCCTGTTCGATGGAACCGCCCGCATCGCTGGTTTCCCGCAGCGCGGCAAGCTTTCGATCAAAGCTTTCTGTCAAGGCCAGTTCACGGGAAATAAAATGTTCCGCTTTGCTCACGCCCTCGGCCATCTTCGGCTTGGTTTTTAATTTCTCCGGAATGCTCTGCACGACCGCTTGCGCGTCGGTAACCCTGCGCGCGGATTCCAGACTGTTGAGCGATGCGAGAAACTCGCGTTGCCTCGACCAATCCAGGGCCACGGGCACTGCCGCGCCGATGGCGCACAAAATCAAGAGCGTGACAACGATCATCAGGGCGCGCTGGCTTCTCTCGGCCGCCCTGATCCGGCTTTGCAACCAGGCCTCGCCCGTCCGGCACCGATCCGTCAGCGCGGCGTCCAGCGGAAGGCCAATTTCCTCCGCCTGACGCCATTTGGCCGTCAGCGATGCAAGCTCAGATTGGGTTTGGGCCACGCCGGCCTTGGGGGCGAAGCAGCGCATGTTTTCGATGTTTTGGACTTCATACTCCAGCGCCGAAACAGCGCGCTTGGAATCCTGCTCGCGCGCGTACGTCCCGCGCTGGCTGCCTGTCCATTCTTCCAGGGAATTCCACAGGTCGGCGTCTGCGGCGGGCAGTTGGAGATTGTTCTGTGTGGCCAGCGCATGAATTTCATCAACCAATCCTTCCGCCTCCTCCCACGCGCCGTTTTCCCGAAGTGTCCTGGCCTTGGCGAGCAATTCCTGGCAACGCGCCACCTGGAGGCGTTGCCAGACCGGATGCGACGACGGAATGGGAAGACCGGATGATTCAAGCCTCGCCACCTGCGCGGTCGCCGCGGCGACTTCGCCCTTTTCTAGGGCGCCGCTCAACGCCTCCACCTTTACGCGAACCAGCTTCTCCTCCAGCCGCTTCAATTCGTCCTTTGTATTCTGGTCGGCGGGATTCAAGCGCGCAATGACCCGTAGAATGGACAGCGCCCGGTCATCGTCGTTTTTCATCACCGCGCGGCGATAATCACGGTAAAAGGGATGGTCGCCCGCAATCCCCTTGCCATAGGTCGAGTTCAACAGCCGGAGGTACTTGTCATAGAAGGGCTCCGTCCACGGTAAATTGTGTGTTTGACAGTAGACCCGCCAATCAGCGGCCTGGCGAAAACTTAAGACGGTGATCAAATCCAGCAACGGCGGCGGCGTTTCGGCCAGTTGAAGGGCTTGGAGGCTCTGACCGGCTTCGATCATCAGGGCGCACTGTTCAAGCCTGCGGTTGGCCGCGCGGCATAACTCCGCGTAATCCTGCGCCAGCCGGCCCGCCTGGGCATCGGACGCCGGATGTCCCACAAGTTCGCCAATCTTGCGCGCCAGCCGTTCCGCTTGATGTAATGTTGTCATGCGCCGCTCATTTTTCCGCTCATTGGAAGCGTATCATCTCCACTCGGGGACGGACTTCCTCCCGCCCCACAATAAACAATCCTACGTAGGCTGTCCCATCCAATCCGTTCGGGATTGAGTCGAGCCGGTCCTGCAACTCTTGCAATTCCCCGGCCGCGCGCCTGGCTTCCTGGCGCATGGCGTCCATGTTCCTGAGGTTCCGCCACGTCGCATAAAAATAATTCGTATTGTCAATGGTCAGATCGCGCGCGCTGGCGGGATTCTTGTCCGTCAGCACGGTATACAGGCGCTCAAATTTCTCCACGAGGTCCTCCGGATCGGCGTCATCCCGCAGCTTTGGCCAGCCGGGCAGCAGGTCCATCGCCTTCGCCCGGTCGGTTCTAAGCCGCCCCAGGTACTCGATGAAGCGCGTTGCCGAAAAATCGGCTCCGGCGAAATCGGCAAAACTGGTCAGGTGTTTATTGGTCGATTCCAGCGCCTCCCCCAAAGGCAGGTCAAAGCCTGTCTTGGGCCAGTTCGCGAGTTTTTGTTCCAGGGAAAGCGCGCGCATTCCCAGCGGGCTACGCTGTAAAGCCAAGCGTTTTCTTGCTTCGGCAAAATCCAGCCCCGCCTCCGCCGGCGGCGCCTGCTCCGGCGGCCAGCCGTCATAGAGATACCGGGCAGTCTTCCCGTCCTTTGTGTTGACAAATGGCCTCTGCTGCCATCTGGCCCCGCCCAGGAGATGAATCTGGCTCAAACGCTGCCCCAGCGCGGAGTTGGGCGCGCCCGAAAACAGAAAGCTCCGCGCCATGATCAATGGCGCCGGCGGATCGTTGGGATTGATCATCAGGAGGCGAAACGGATCGCCGTCGTTGGTGGACGAAAAGGTGAATCGCGCTGAAATCGCCGCCGGCCCCTTGTCAAAGGTGGTTCGAACGATGATAGGCTCGTTCGTTTGCACAACATTATGTTGCGGCAGCCACGCCGAATAATCAAACACGCACTGCGCATCCCCATTGGTTTCGGCGACAAGCTCCTTGCCCGGCACGGCGCGGACTACGAGCGCCTTTTCGGACGATAAATTCCACTCATCGACGCCGACCATCAGTTGAACCTCACCCTGCGGTGGACTTAGCGAGTCATACCGCCGAATCATGTTCTGAAAGGGACTGTTGTTTTGGATGGACAGCGGGAAACTGTTCATGTTGGAAGTCAGTACCAAGTAAGTGGGGCCGTCGGCCCAGATTTGATCCAACTGCCCCATATCCAGCGGCGCCGCCGTAGCCGCCTGCGCCTCGACCGGTTGCAGAGGCGCAACTCTTGATGGCTGGCGCGGGGCTTCAACGACTTCGGGCTGGCGGCTTTCAACGGCAAACCGGCGCTGGTTAAGCCAGATTCTTGCCACAATGAGAATCAATATGACCGCGGCAAATATCCCCAGGCGCGACAGCGTGGAAGAATCGATCCACAGGTTCATGCTCAGAAGCCGCGCCCTTGCCTTCGCTCCCGGCGGGCTTTGGACACGAATTGATTCGAATGTCATCGGGGCCGTTTTAACAGTCGCCGAAGTCTCGCGACGCGCCAATGTTGCTGCGGCGGCCCGCGGCGCGGCGCTGCCCGGCGCAACCGGCGGTCTCGGGCTTTCGCGGGCTATTTTCGCCAGCGAATTGTTTGGCGCCCGCACTGCGCGCGGCGCCAGCATCGGCGCGGAATGCTGCACCGCCTGCTCGTAGGCCGGCGTGCCCGCCTGGCATCCGCGCCATTGGAAATCCAACGGGTTGTCTTCCGCCTGCATGAACGTCGTAAACGAATGCCGCCACGGACGCAACGGGTACTGCCCGGTGTGATCGAGCAACTGCAACGTCTCGGCGAACATGTCCAGGAGCCGCCGTTCACCGCCCGGCGGGCAAATCAGGTAGCATCCGCGCAAACATTCGCTGTCAAGCAGTCCGGCGGCCCGTCCGGCGTCCCCTGCCATTTCCAGCCACGCCTGCGCCGGGAAGGTTGGCCTCGGGATCCCGCGAAACTCGTCCAAAGGCGCGTCCTCGAGAATGCGCGGCTCGCCCTGCCAGGGTGTCAACCATCCGTTCCAGCCCCGCAAGATCGCCGCCGGCGAAGGCAGTTGCGCCAGCTCCCCCGGCTGGAAGATGAGATGCCGCGCCAGGTGGTTGGTGCGCGCGGTAAAATCCAATCCGCACGGCTCGATGCGCGTAAGCACCTGGTATTTGGTCCCGCGAACGTCCAGGATGCGATAGGCGCTGATCGTTGGGTTGGCTCCTGCGGTCCCAACGCCAGACACACGCAAATAATGGTACGAACTGATTTGTTCGAGCCGCTGGACCAGCCCTTCCCTCAAGTCCGCGCTGCGCGCCACGGTGCAGAATCCGGTTTGACCCGAAAGCAGTCCCCGCGGCGCGCTGGTGTAGATGAGTTGCCAGGGCATGTGACGCGATTCATCGCAAGACGGGGTGGGCTGGCACCAATTGTGGCTCGATCAGCGAAAGCACCCACAGCACCGGCGTCTCCACCTCGAAGGGCTTGAGCCGCCGCGGGTCCGGCACGTACTCTCCGGCCCCCAGCCGCACCGGCGCGTGCCCGAATGAACTGACCGGAAAGAATAGGACCCGGCGGCTGATCGACTCGGCGTTGGCGACGATGGAGGGGCAGACCCTTTCCACAAGCGCGCGCACGCGATTGGAGTTGGCCGTCACCGCGTCCATGTCCAAATGGCCCTCCGTCACCGTCTCGCGCAATGGCTCGAGCCCGAGCAAATGAATCCAGCCGTCGCACTTGCCGATCAGCACCGCCAGCGGCACGTCGATCTGCTCCATTAATTCCAGCTTGAGCAACCGGGCGATCCGCACTTTCATTTCCGACAGGATCACCCCCTGCTGGTCTCTCACCGGCTTCTCCAATTGCGGGTCCGTACCGTCCGCGATCAAATGGCGAAAATCCGGGCTGTTGAACGGATCAAACAGGAACAGCACCCCCGACGAACTCGCGACGTGCTGCGCGCCGGGCGAATCGGCGGAATCGCGGCCGGGCTGAAAATGTTCGCCCGCATTGTCGTAAAAAATCAATGAGCAACGCCTGTCCCGTTCGCGCGTTGAAGCCGCGGAGAAAACGAACGGTTTGGGCAGCGCGACGGTCCGCCCGAACCGCGGCAATCGCACGTACATGCTCCCTTCCAACTGCGTTTTGACCAGACGCGCCCCTTCCGGCGTCTGCGCCCCGAAGAGAGTTTGCTTCATTTCGTTGATCAACGCGTTGCCCGCGGGGTCGGCGTCCTGGAACACCACCGAAAAATTCTGGTAAAGGCTGGTGGGTAGCATCTTGAGCAGAACGCTTAAATAATAGGATTTGCCCGCGCTCTGGTCCCCGACGATCGAGATGATGTGCTGCGGCATTTCCGTGAAACCCGGGGGCAGGACCCGCCGGCAATGCGGACACGCCGTTTCCGTGCAAGGCAGGCCGAATGCGTCGAGCGCCTGGCCAAGATCATTGAAGCGCGTGGCCAGGAACCGCTGCGCAACGTCCTCCCCAAGCACCGGGTCGCCCCGCAACGAATCGTGCGTCGCCACATGCATGATGTCTCCGAGGTCAAACTTGAGCCAGCAAACAGGGCAGGTCAGCAGCTCCGGCGCCTCGCTTTCCGCCGTTTCCTCCAATGCCCCAGGAACCATCTCGGGCGAGGCCGCCTGAAGCGCCGTTACGACTTCGAGAGCGTCCTGGAGAACGAAACCCTTGCCCAGTCCCACCGGCTGGACCAGGGATTGCGGGTGGCGCTGTTGTTCCCTGGCGAATTTGCACAATTCCTCCAATCCCATCGGCCCGTCCACACGATTGGTGGCCGTGTCGCGCAATGTCCACTGGGTGCAGTCCAAGGCCTGAAGCCACGCGTCCACTTTTCTGCTGCCGCGCAACGCAAGAAAGTGAGACCCCACCCTTACCGCGTAGTCGGTCTCCGGGACAAGGGAACAGAACTCGATTGACTCCCCATCCACCATCAGGGGATGGCCCGCCTCCTGTTTAATCAGGCAAAGACCATGCCCCTTGACCTGGTTGATCGCGCAATGGCGCTCCGCGACGCCCTGGCCGTTTAACCTCAGGTCGGCCCCCTGGCCCGCCCCGATTTCAAAAGGGAGCCGCTCGACCGCCCGAGCCTCGCCCGTGACACAATCGACGGCAACCCACTGTACTTTGCCAGGTAAACCGAGCACCGAACCGCCTTTCAATGTTGGTCTCTACAGAAATTGAGTTAGTCAATCTGTGGTTGCAACCCCGTTAACCTAATCAGCCTCCGCCCGGCGCTCAAGGACAAATTCAGCCGCATATTCGCAATCTCAATGCTTTTGCGACCACGCAAACAGGCCAGGGGTGGTGGGGGTACACCGGGTTTGGCGCCGGATATGATTTCACATCGAACTTCCAATTATACGCCGCCATCCGATTTGGCATCGGCCCCGCCGCCTTCGATCTGGACCCTTACTTCGGCGTTGCATGGCGTTATTGAATGGAATGTCCGTCGAAATGGGTTCGGGCGGAAATGGCTTGTCAAAAGCGGTGCCGTAAGCTACGATTTTTCCGATACAGGTAAAAATTATTGCGATACAGGCAAAAACCCGTTGTTTTATGCGAAACTTTCTGGCGATGGCTCTTTTGGGGATGGCGCTCCTTGCGCCCTCCGTGCGCGCTCAAAGCACCAATTACAGCATTAGTTGGCACACCATTGCCGGCGGCGGCGGGACCAGCAGCGGCGGCAATTACTCAATCAGCGGAACCATTGGCCAGCCGGCAACGGCCAACATGACCGGCGGAACCTATTCTCTAACGGGAGGCTTTTGGAGCATCATCGCCACGGTGCAAACCCCCGGCTCGCCGCTCTTGAGCATCACGCTTACCAACAATCAGGCGACTATTTCGTGGGTCACTCCATCTACAGGTTTTGTGCTCGAGGAAAGCCCGAATCTCAATACGGGAAGTTGGTCAGTCTCCACGGCGACACTATCGACCAATAATGGCGTCATCTCAGCAACTGTGCCGGCGAGCAGCGGGTATCAATTCTATCGGTTGCAGAGCCAATAGGGGAACTGAATAGTTCGGCTCGTTATTTGTCTTTGAGGATGATTTCCCCTTTCCAATCGGCGGGGAGGTCGGCGGAGCGCAGTTCTTCGATTTGTTCCAGGTAGAACTGTGACGGGCCGTCTCTCGGGGCGATCTTCAGGACATGGCGAAATCCCTCCCCGGCGCCGGCGAAATCGCGCTTCATAAACTTCTCCAGCGCGCCGGCAAAGCATTCCCGTAACTCGCGCGATTCGGCCTCCTGTTCGAGCCGCCCAACCAATTCATACACGCCGACGGTCCTCTCAAATCCTTTGAGCCGAAAAAGACCGAGGTAACGCGTGACCAGGCGCGAGCCGACCTCGCGCTGCGTGTCCTCGGTGACCAGCACGCGTGTGCCCAGGTATTTGTTGAGCCCCTCCATCCGCGAGGCAAGATTGATGTTTTCGCCGATGGCGGTGTAGTCCACGCGATCAACGCTGCCGAAATTGCCGACGTTGGCCTCGCCTGTATGCAAGCCGAGTCGGGTGACCAGCAGGCGCCCGTTGACCACCAGGGGCCTGAGCGCGCGAAAGCGCAGCGCGGCATGACAGGCCAGGAAGGCATGGTCAGTCTGCGTTTCCGGTGCGTTCCAAAAAGCGAAAATGGCGTCGCCAATATACTTGACTACGGTGCCGTCGGTGGCGTGGATGCAATCGTGAACGGCAGCCTGGAAATACTCATTCATCAGACGCGCCAACTCATCGGGATCCATTCCTTCGGAGATGGTGGTGAAGTCCGCGATGTCGGTAAAAAGAATGGTCAGCAAATGTTTGACGGCCCCCGGTTTGAGGAGCGTGGGGTCCTTGGTGAATTTTTTCACCAGTTTGGGCGATAAATAAAGTGAAAGCGACTGCTCCACGCGGACCTTCTCGGCGTAGAGCTGCAAAGAGTTGTAGGCGACTCCCCAGATGAGGGCGACCGGGATTTGCACAACGACCGGAATGAGCCAGGGAAACCACGTGTAGTGCCACTGGAAAAGATCATAGTTCCACAAGGCGATTGGAGGAATCGAGAGCATCGCGATAAACGTCGCCGGAAACGGACGGAACGCCACCAACATTGCGCCGAACAGGATTCCCACCGCCACGATCCCAGCCCGTTCGAGCAGATTTGGAAACCGGCGCAAGTAATCACCGCGAATGAGATTGAGGTACGCGATGGCATGGATTCCCACCCCGGAACTCCATTTGTTGTCGTCGCGGTAGGAAAATGGGCTGGAGTATTCGTCCTTTCGCTCTATAGAGAGGTGGGTCTGAAGTTTCGCGCCGACAAAGACGACTTTGTCCTTGAAGAAGCCGGGCGGGACATCCGGATCGCTGTCGGCAATCGTCTTGTAAAAACTGACGGAGGGCATTGCGTCTTCCGGCGCGTAATAGTTGAGCCAGAAATCGATTTCTTTGAGGCTGTTGCTTTCGTTAAAAGAAGGTTGAACAAGCAATGCGGCTGACCACGCTTCAGTTGGATAAGAAAGGCCCTTGTCGTCCACTATGATTGGCGCGTATTTCCGGACATATTCCCCAGGATCAGGCCGCAGGGCCGAAGCGCCAACATCCGCCGCGCTGGTATCGAACAAATCCAGCGGCGGTATGAAGGTTTTCCCGCGGACCCAGTCGCCGGCCAGAACGACCCTGCCATTTTCCTTCATGGCGTCGGCGAATTGTTGGTCCACGGCCGGGTCCAGGGCGTCGGTGAAAACGATGTCAAATACGACTGCCCTGGCGCCTTCCGCCGTCATTCGCTTGAGGAACTTCGTATAATACGCGCGGTTCCAGGGCTCGAGGTATTTTTGCTTAAGGTGTTTGTGGGAGTTGTCATCCAGGTAAACAGTGACCACTTCGGACGGCAACGCGCTGTATTTCGTGGTCATCTCATCCCGGACCTGAAACGGCAAGTCGTAGCTCGCCGCCACCAAGCCATCTCCGAGCGACGTTGTCAATAATATGATTCCAGCCCCGGCGGAAAGAGCGGCGCCCCACAGGATGCCTTTGGCCTTTGCGCGCAGTCCCTGCCAGGACCGGCGCAGCAGGCCGGCGTCGTTGTTGTTCTTGTCAGGCACGGCGGGCGAAGTCTAGTCCTCCGTCGCGAGTTTAGAAATTAAATTTGAAACTCGCCACAAAAGTGCGGCTGTGGGCTTGCTCCAGAAAATAAGTCAGCGGGTCGATGTTGTAATCCTGGTTGCCGATGTTGACGACGCCGACCATCACCTCCACGTGACGCCGTGGAAAACGATAGCCGGCGTAGAGGTTGAATTGCGCAAAACTATCCCCCGGTTCGTCCATGCTCTCGATGTTCTCCTGCTTCCACCAATTGGCCTGGAATTGGCTGAAAAAGCCGCAAGGCGCGTAGAAATTGGCAAACACACTGACCTCGTTCAGGGTTGAATCCTCATGGGTGTTGAATGCCGTGGATGGCGTGGTCCCTGGCGGAGTCGCCGCGTGGGTGGAAAGGTCGGCGGCAGTCAATGTATAACTGACGCCAACGGACAAATCGCTGCCAATCAATTGGCTGATGCTCGCGAAGGCGTCTTTCTCCTGGAAATATTGCGACTGCGACAGGTCCGCCACCGTCAACGGAACCGGAACGGCGCCGCTTGACCATGCGCCAATCAGTTGGTCGCCCCTGGAAGTCAACAATTGGCCTTCGATGTCAACATACGTTCTGGTCGGAAACTTGTGGTCCGCCCCCAGTCCCCATGTTTCAAACTCGGTGGCGGGCGGAGTGCCTTTGCCGGCGGATTCCGGGATGAGACTGCGAAATTCCTGGTTGAAGCCGGCGACCTCGCTCGGCTCGATCAAGGTGCTGCCGTCGTTGAGAAGGCCGCTCATCGAACGCGTGTAATCGGCGCGAAGCCGCGTGCCTTCCGGCAGGGTCCAATCCAAACCCACCTTTGGGGACAGCCGCCCTCTCTGATCTTCGGCGCTGGAAAGCGGCGGGCCGTCCAAATTGAGCGGAAAACGTTCCCAATCGTAGGCGGCCCCGCCGGTGAGGTGAAGCGAATCGAACAGTTTCAATTGGTAGTAGCCGTAAATGCTGAACCGCTCGAAATCGCTGTTCACGTGAGCGACTTCCGGAAGCGGCGTGAACGTAGCGGTTTGTGCCAGCGTATTGGCCGTCTGAATGCTTTCAGCCTGGTATCGCGTGCCGACGATCGCGCTTTGAATATCGCTCTCGAAAATATGCTGCGCCTCGACGGAATTGAGCTCTGTGGTGCTTTGCAGGGAGGTGACAGCCGGATACAAACTGGGAAAAATGCCAGCCGGCAGGTCCGAGGCCAGCAAAGGGGCGTTGTAATTGGCATCGTTGGCAGTGAAATAGTCCTGCAAGCCGCGATACAGCACCAGCGTGTGGTTCCCATTGCCCCAATCACGATGATAGCCCATCAATAAGTTCGGGTCCTGTACTTCCGTCTCCTTTAGAGAAGGATCGTAATCCGTCTTGTAATAGTAATGCTCCAGAACATCTCCGGCATCCAGCTCGGTCCGTTCCACCTGAAGGAAAACGGTGTCCTTGGCGTCGATCTGATATTTGACTTGCGCGGAGAAATCCGAATTCTCGATGGTATTATTCGGACGCCATCCCGGATCACTGTAATAGTAGGCATTCAGTGAGTAGGACATGTCTTCCACGGTGCCAAATTGCGACGCGTTCTCCAGCCACGCGCCGCGGCTGAAAAATTCCGTCTGCGAGAAAAACTGCGGGCCGTCCGAGGCGAAGAGTTTTGAATATTCCTGTTGAGAAACGCTCTGGGAAAGGACGCCCGCGCCCACCGGGGCCAATAAGTTTGCCACCAGTAATTCGTCCTCCCACGGTGTTTCATACCGCAGGTTGGCATCCTTGTGGTCTCGCAAGGCATCGTAAGTGTCCGAAAGGAAAAGGTGCGCCGAGTAATTGGCGTAATCGCCCTCCACCGATTTTGTGGCTTCGCGCACCGCAACGTCGCTCAGCCCCGCGTCTTCATAGATCAAGGCAAGATTGGCGGCCCGCACGGCGGCGTCCTGGTCCAGCGAAAACTTCGAGCGGAAGACGGCGCGATTGTCGTTGAGCGCTTCGGAATGTTCCAAATCATCAATCGCCTCATTGATGCGATTGCGCTGGTCATTGATCAAGGCGGAATAAAGCCATGCGGTCGGATCGTTCGGGTCCAGGCGCATCGCCAGGCCAAGCTCCCTTTTAGCCAGATGCGTGTCCCACGAATACTGGCCAGGCAGGTCCTGGCTCCATGCCTTGCCCAGATAGCTGCGAAGGAAGGCGCGATTTGGCTCCAGCGCGGCGGCCGTTTCCAGGTCCTGCCGTCCCTGTTTGATATTATTCTGGCGGATATTAATCAGGCCGCGCCCAAGCCAGGCATTGGCCAGCGAGCCGTCGAGGGCAATGGCGTCGTCGAAACATTGGCGCGCCTGGTTGATCCTGTTTTGCCCGCTTAAGACGAACCCCTTCACGGCCAATGCCTGCGCGTTGCGCGGGGAAAGTTCCAGGCTCCTTTTCAAGGCCGACAACGCCGGGCCAGTATGCCCAAAGCTGAACTCCATCTCGGCAACGCGTTCCTGCGCAAAACCGAAGCCAGGCGATTTGGCCGCGGCGCTGAGGGCCATTTGCAGGGCTTGGCCCAGGTCGCGATGGGCCTGCGCCTGATAAGAACCGGCCAGCCATTCAGTGGCAAGGGTGCGTGGAGCAGTGCGGTTCCAGGGCTGACCTTTGACAGCGGCGATCATCTCCTTGAGCGCCTCAGCCAGCGCCGCGGGACGGCTCTCGTGTGTTGACTGGTTCAACAATTCCGCGGCGCCATCAACCTCTCCGACCGCCAGCAGGAGCGTCGCGTGATACACGCGTTCGGACTCCGAGGCGGCAACGCGGGTTTCCGGATACTGAGCCAGTGCTTGGAGCACATCACCGGCCCGATAAGCCTCGAGCGAGGAGGAGAGCGATTGCTTCACATCGCCACTGAGTTCCAATTCGTCGATGTCAAGTATTGCCGGATAGTAAAGCGTCCACTGAATGACGTTGATGGCGTCAATCCGCGAGGATTTTGTCGGGGCCTTGCCCATTTCAACGAGTGCCTCCTGGCCGCTCTCCAATTCGACCGAACCCTGGGCATTGCCCAGTTCGACCTGCCCATCGAGCAAGGTAAGCCTTGTCTTGCCGTCCTCCGCGACGGCGAGATTGAACTCGGTGCCGCGGATAGCTCCCGAGGAAGAGGGCGTCTGAAACTGGGTCTGATTGGGTTTGTCGCGGTTAAAGAAGTAGGCCGCGCCCGACTTGACCTCGATGACCTGGTTTTGGCCGGCCTTGGGCGCCGGTTTGATGGTCATTGTGGTCAATTCGTATATCCGAAAGACGGTCCGGTCCGAAAGGCGAAGCGTGGCACGGCTGTTCTTGCCGGAACGAAGCTGATCCCCGAGGTGCAGGATTTGATTGACATGACCGGAAGACCAACTGGAGGTCCCGGCGGGGGCGACCTCAACGGTGCCGGCAATGGAAAGCAACACAGTATCCTGCGGCCCGGGAAGGGGAGTCTGGCTCAAAACCACGGGGGCTGTCAACAGGACTGCCAGCAAAACAAGTGCGCCGGCAATACGCCGGTAAACTTCAGTTGTCATGAGGGGTTTACGAATTCCAGCTCTAGTTTTGCTCCTGGCACCCATGGACAAGCTCTTCCATGATAAACGGCGCCAAGTCGCATGATTGACAATCCCCGCTCTAAAGCAAGTTTTGAACCAGCTTCCGGCCTTGTTTTTTGGCCGTGGAAGTGGCATAACTGGCTCTGTTCATTGTGAAGCTTATCATCGAGTATCTCAATGGCCGGTCCCGGGCAGTCCTGGTCCTTACGGGGCTGGTCCTGGTGATCTACATCGGCGAGTTGGATTATGTGACTGGGCCGATGGTGGCCCTCATGGTCTTTTATCTCATCCCGGTTTGCTTCGTCGCCTGGTTTGCCGGGCGCTGGCCCGGAATTCTGGTTGCGCTGATTTCCAGCGTCATTTGGTACGCCGCCAAGTATCTCGATCCGGGCTCGATCGACAGGCACTGGCTGCTTCTGTGGAATACCTTGCAACGATTCGGTCTGTTCAGCCTGTTGGCGGTGTTGACCAGCGAAGTGGCAGAACGCAAACGCGTCGAGCAGGCGTTGCGCGCCGCCCAGGAGGGGCTGGAGACGCGCGTGCGCGAACGCACCCAGGAGCTGGCGCGCGCCAATGAGGCCATGCGCGCCGAAGTCCTCGAACGCACCCAGGCCCAGGCCAATCTCAAGCTCCTGAACGAAACCCTCGAACAACGCGTCGCCGATCGCAGCGCCGCCGCGGAACAACGCGCCAGGGAATTGGCCCGCTCCGAAGCCGCCTTGCGCCGGCAGACCAGCATTCTCCAATCCATCTTGAACAGCATGGGCGACGGCGTCATCGTGGCCGATGCCCATGGAAAAATCCTGTTGACCAATCCGGCGGCCGAACGTTTGATCCGCGCAGGGTTGGGAATTGTGGATACCGATGATTCCGCGGAGCGTTTCAAATCCTACGTGTCCGACACCCTGTCGGCCTATCCAACCGACCAACACCCGTTGATGCGGGCGATACGCGGCGAGGTCATTGACGGCGCGGAAATCTTTTTGCGTCCGTCGGATTCCTCCGAGGGGCTGTGGCTCGCGGCAACCGGGCGGCCCCTGATTGACGAGCACGGCCACATTCAGGGCGGGGTTGTCGTGTATAGGGACATGAGCGCGCGCAAACAGATGGAGAAGCAGGTCGCCGAAATCAGCGACCGCGAGCAGCGCCGCATCGGGCAGGATTTGCACGACAGTTTGTGCCAGCATTTGGTGAGCATTGCTTTCGCCGCGGAATTGTTGCGTGACAAGCTGGAGCGGTATCGATTGCCCGAGGCCGCGCAGGCGGAAATCATCGCCGAAATGGTCAATGAAGGCGTGTCCCAGGCGCGCGATCTGGCGCGCGGGCTGTATCCGGTGCGGCTGGAAGTCGATGGGCTGGCTTCGGCCCTCGAGGAATTGACAGCGACGGTGCAGGCGCGGAACAACATTTCCTGTCATTTCTCGGTCGAGGAGAGGGTAATGATTTACGACGAAGTGGCCGGGAACAATCTCTACCGTATCGCGCAGGAATCCATCAACAACGCCCTCAAACATGGCCATTGCAGAAACATCTCCATCGCCCTGGGCGCGGTGGATGAAGAAGTCATCTTGACAATCAAAGACGATGGCGTCGGTTTCCCGGCGGACGTGAATTCCAGCGCCGGCATGGGCCTGAACATCATGAATTACCGCGCGAAAATGATCGGCGCCTTGCTGGACATCCGGCGCGGCGCGGGCGGCGGGACGATTGTTTTGTGTTCGTTCCGCAATCAAAACCTGGGGGCCAAAGACGAATCGCTCCTGGCGGTCAAGCCCGTCGCCAGTCCATGAGGGCGCAAACCAATTCCATTTCCGGCAACGATTTAACAACCACTAAGCATGTCCACCAAAACAAAAACCGACCCGGCAGCCAAGACCAAGGTCTTTCTGGTCGATGATCATCCCCTGGTCCGCGAGTGGCTTACACAACTGATCCAGCGCGAAGGCGACATGGCCGTTTGTGGGGAAGCCGAAGACACGCAGCAGGCGCTCAAAGAAATCGAGGAGACGCAACCTGACGTCGTCATCGCCGACATCACCCTCAAAACGACGCACGGGTTGGAGTTGGTCAAGGACCTCCAGGTCCGGCGCCCGTCGCTGCCGGTCCTGGTTCTTTCCATGCACGACGAATCGCTTTATGCCGAACGGGTGTTGCGCGCGGGCGCCCGCGGTTACATCACCAAGCAGGAAGCCACAAAGCGAATTCTACTGGCCATTCGCCAGGTGTTGAGCGGGCAGATTTATATCAGCGAGAAAATGGCATCCCGCATGGTCCACAAGATGGTCCTGGGGCGGGCCGAGGAACAGAGGTCTCCGATAGAACGGCTGACCGACCGGGAGTTGGAGGTTTTTCAACTCATCGGCCGCGGGCAGGGTACCCGGCGCATTGCGGAGGAATTGCACCTGGGCATCAAGACGGTTGAGTCGTACCGCGCGCGCATCAAGGAAAAGCTCAAGCTGGAGGACGGCACGCAATTGCTCCAGCACGCCATCCAGTGGGTCCACAACCTCGAAGTCCGCTAGGAAAGCGGTACGCTCAAACCCTACGGTTTCAATTCCAGATTGGCGAAGGCGTCATTGCTGAATGGCTTTCCGTTGGCGGCTGAAGCCTGACCCGCCGGTTCCGCTTTGGGAGCGTCGTCGTTGTCCTCCTCGATAACCGGCGCGCGATCCGGTTCGCCATCCTGCCCGGGTTGCCGCGGGTTTTTTCCGCGTTTGGCCCGAGGCAATGGGCTGAGCATGACGTTGATGCCCTTGCCAATGAGCTTGGCCGGGGCGTCGGGATGTCCGTAGGAAGTGAGGTTCTTGACCAATTTCTCAACCTGTTGAAACCCAAATTCTTTGTGCGCCATTTCGCGTCCACGAAAGCGGAGGGTCACCTTGACCTTCATGTCCTCGCAGAGAAAGTTGATCGCGTGCTGCAATTTGACGCCGAAATCATGGGGATCGATGTTGGGGCTGATCTGGATTTCCTTGACCTTATTGGCGTGCTGATGTTTGCGGGCCTCTTTTTCCTGCTTCGCCAATTCATAGCGGTACTTCCCGAAATCAACCAGCCGGCACACTGGCGGCGCGGCATTGGGTGCAATCTCGACCAAATCGACCCCTTTGGCACGAGCCAGAGTTATGGCGTCGCCCAAAGAGATGACGCCGAGGTTTTTTTGGTCCGTGTCGATAACTCGCACCTCACGGGCACGAATTTTCCCGTTAACACGAGTGAACGGGGTGGACGGAGAAAAACTGCGAGGAGTGAAAGGGCGACTCAAGAGGCCCTCACGGGTTCGAATATGTTCATGTACAATACATTTTTCTTCAACTGGCGGGCATAGCCCGACTACACTGTTATTAAACCCACTTTTCAAATTTTCGCAAGTCAAATAATTGTTTCAAAACCCCCCTCCGGAGGATAGGGGTTTCCCGTAAATCCGTGAAAATCGATAAATCGAGGCTCGGTCTGTGCGATGGCGCCCTCATTCAGACAGACCGGAACGCAACTCAAACGCCCCGCCATTGGTCTGGGTCATAAAGTAGCCGCCAGCGATCTGGGAGTCTTGCAGGACCGCTCCATACGCTCTCTGCGTGGCCTTCCCATCTCCGTTTCCAAAAGCGATTTGCACCAATCCCGTCTTGCGCTCGATGGTGCCGGTGAGGGAGGTTGTTGACGAAGCTCCCGATTCTTCGACGGTGTTATTTGTCGCTACGCTCACCATGTAATCCAGCGGCTCGGTCAGTCCGCCGCCGAAAAAGGTCAACGGAGCATTGGCCAGGTCAATGGCCGCTTGTTTGGGAGCCGGGTTTGTCCAGACGGAACCCATTACCGCAACTAGATTGGTAAATCCTCGTTTGTAATTCACGGACTTCACCGAACCGCCTTTGATCCAAGCGATTGCCCCGCCGGGAGTTTCACTGTAAAGATTGGTAACCCAGCCCAACAGCAGTTCATTGGTGCCAAACGCCACGTAAAGGGGAAGTGAACCATCCGCGGAAACCGGAACATGCTGGCTGAAGCTGGCGGCGTCGGCCAATGCGCCTGCAACAGTGGCTTTTCCGTCGTGGTTTGTAATTGTCGCGTACCCAAAGCCCGGCGGCGTTTCAAGCAGGGAGTTCGTCGTCGGTGGAAAGAGCAAGGTGTATTGATAGGATTGGGCGCTGGTTGCGGCAGGATCGGCAAGAAGGTTGGCCACCCAGGGGCCCCCGTTAGTGCCGGACACGGTCCCGACGATTCCCACCAGCGAGTTATTCCAGGTCAGCGTCATGTCCAACGTTAATGCGCCGCCGAGCCTGGGTCCGCGCGCGATCACCTCGCTGGCATGTCCGGAGTCATCGAATGTTCCGCTGATGGGCAGGCTGCTTCCGCGGAGGAGTATCTTTCCGCTGTATCTGCCGTTCGTCTTGACGATCAGCCCGTTAAGCATCCCCGATGTGGTTTCCGTAACGGCATCGGCAGGGAAAAACAAACCATTATAGGTCCCTCCCATCGCGGCACTGAGACTCCGCGCGACATAAGTTCCGGTCGCCGTCGCGGTCTGGTTGCTCGTCACGGTAATCTGTTGGCTGGCGGGCGTTGTCCAACCATTCACGGCGCTGAATGTCACCGTATGCGCGCCCGGGGACAATCCGGTGACGCTCGCTCCACTGCTCTGGAAAGCGCCGTTGTCAACCGCCCATTGCGCACCCGCACTGCTGGCTTGGGCTGGAGCAATCGTCACCTGCAACGAGCCGGTTTGCGACACGGCCACATAGTTGGCAGTGAGTGAATTTGTCTGGTTGTCGGCAACGGAAACCGTCAGGCTCGCGGGCGTGACCCAACCGGTTGCCGCACTGAATGTTACAGTATGCGAACCCACCGAAAGCCCGGACACGACTGCGCCGCTGGTTTGCAAAACTCCTTTATCCACGGCCCATTGAGCACCCGCTACGTTGAGCGTGACTTGCAGGGAACCGGTTTGAGGCACGGCCACATAGGTCCCGAAAATCGAGTTTGTTTGATTGCCGGCTATGGAAATGGTTTGACTGGCAGGCGTGATCCAACCGCTTACCGTGCTGAATGTTACAGAATGGGGACCGGCCGATAATCCGGAGACAATTGCCCCACTGTTCTGCGAGGCTCCATTGTCCACAGACCATTGAGCGCCCGCTGCGTTGAGCTTTACCTGCAGGGAACCGGCGCTGGGAACAATATACGAAATCGGACTGGACGGGATCCCTTGCACATCTTGAGCGCCATACGCGGCGACGACGAAGTAATTGGTCTGACCTTCCACCAAGCCCGAAACCAGGATACTCGTGTTAGTGCCGACATCGATTTGATTTTCATAATCTCCGCTGTTGGTTCCGTAGGAAAGCGTGTACCCAAGAGTGGCAGGGTCCGTGTCTGGATTCCAAGCCAGCAAAACACTTTGAAAAGCTTGGGCTGGGAAACAAAATGCGGGCAACAACGCCAGCGCTACCAGGAGCGTCCGGAGCCGTTTGCCCGAGAATATTCCGCAGTCAACCATGCCTCCTTTAGCATGGGTATTGCCAAGGGACGCGAAGCGGTTGAATCGCAAAATTGCAAAACGCCTTCGCGCAATTGTGAATGTGAAACCGCCGCTCCGACGCCATGTGGCCGATCCCCAACCCGCTCAATGCGGCGGACTTTGCGCAGCCTTGCG
Source organism: Vulcanimicrobiaceae bacterium (assembly GCA_035511075.1). Classification (GTDB taxonomy): domain Bacteria; phylum Verrucomicrobiota; class Verrucomicrobiia; order Limisphaerales; family Palsa-1400; genus DATAUD01. Next base: position 126,928 of record DATKFW010000015.1, on the reverse strand, counting down.
AATTTTGCAAACGCCCGGCCACATACGAAGTGTCCATTCGACGGGTTCTCCCGGAGTCAACCTGACTATTTACTGGACAATAAAAATAAGCTTGAAATCCGCGCCCGGTCATCCTTCACTGGAGTCTGTCGAAACGAAAATTTGTCATTGGCGCCCGTGCCGGCGTTGGAAGGAGCAAAGAATGTTGAACAAATCATTTTATCGGATGACGCAAGCGGCCTTCGCCCTGGTGTTGGCAGCTTTCCTGGCTGGGTGTCAGAGTCATCCACCCATCACTCATTTCAGTCCCGAACCCCAGACCACAAACAGCAACGAGTCGCTCGTTCTTCACGAAGGGGATACGATCCACATCGCCTTTCCCGGAGCCCCCAAGCTCGACAGCACGCAGACGATCAGGCGCGACGGCAAGATTACGATGGAACCCATCGGCGAAATCTACGTCGCGGGCATGACGCCGCATGAACTTGAGGAGTCCCTCCTCAAATTGTACGATACGCAGCTTCTCGATAAAGAGGTTACGGTCTCGGTCCCCTCTTCAATTTTTACAATTTATGTCACTGGCGCCATCGGGCATAACGGCAAACTCACCTCCGACCGTGTCCTCACACCGCTGCAAGCCGTGCTCGAGGCCGGTATCGACACGACCCGATCCAATCTAAAACGCGTCATGATCATTCGCACGAAGCCCGACGGCACCACCGAACGATTCCGGCTGAACCTCAATAAGGTGTTGAAACATGGCGAACCGTCCGATCCTTTCACGCTCAAGCCGATGGACATTATTTTCGTGCCCGAGAAATTCTCATGGCTCTAGCGGCCCAGCGCATCGGCGAATTCTGATTTTTTGGGGCGGGGGACCATTTCGGCCGGTTGAAGCAATGACCACGGCCAATAAAATCACCATCGGACGGATTCTGCTCGTGCCGGTTTTCATCGTCGAGGTCATCTACTATGGGGACACCGGCGAGGAGTACATTCGCGCCATCGCAGTCCTTGCCTTCGCCTTGGCTGCGTCGGCAGACGCCGTGGACGGCTATATTGCCCGACATTACAATCAACGCAGCCAGTTGGGGGCCATCCTGGATCCGCTCGCCGACAAGCTTTTGTTGGTTTCGGCCGTCATTCTGTTGAGCCGGAGGAATGACCCTTACCTCGCACATCTGCCAGTTTGGCTCGTGATTATAATCCTGAGTCGCGATGCGCTGTTGGTTCTCGGCCTTGCCCTTTTTCATTACATGGGGACGGAAGTCAAGGTCCGGCCGCGCCTTTCCGGCAAGATGGCGACTGTCCTGCAAATGGCGACCGTGCTCTGGATATTGTTGAAATGGCCGCCGGGGCCGCTGCCATGGCTGATTGTCGCCGCCGGCGCGCTGACCGCCCTTTCGGGAGCGTTTTACTTATATGACGGCGTCCGCCATTTAAGCGCTCATCCCTCCAGCACGGCCACCGCGGAGCACAACCCGCCGCGTTAGTTGGCCGAACCAGACGGGGGCGGCCCGATGAACTTGGCCGGGCCGTCGTGAAATCCTTATTGGAAAATGACGCCGCACCACTCACTATCTTGCTGCATGGATTTGTTACCGTTCCAACGTTTACCGGCGTACCGGCCCAGGAGTTTCGTGCCGGAGAAGATTGATTTGGGTGACTGGCGCCAGATCGCCCCGTTATTCGATCAACTGGATGCCAAAGCCGGCCAGTGCCGCTCCCCGGCGGATTTGGAACAGTGGCTGCTGAACTGCGGCGAATTGGGCGCCGCGCTCAATGAAGAGGGTTCCCGCCGCTACATCGCCATGACCTGTCACACCGACAGCCCGGAAGCCGAGGCGGCTTACCTGCATTTTGTCGAACACGTCGAACCGGAATTGAAGCCGCGCCAATTCGCGCTGGCCAAACTCTTCCTGGAACATCCGTTGCGGTCTCAACTGCCGGCGGACCGCTATTTCGTGTTTAGCAGAAGCACCCAAGTGCAGGTCGAATTGTTCCGCCCTGAGAATGTCGCGCTGGAAACCCAGACGGCCAAGCTCACTCAGCAATACCAAAAACTCATCGGTTCCCTGACGGTCCGTTTCCAGGGAGAGGAACGGACCCTGGTGCAAATGGGCCGTTATCTCGAGGAACCAGACCGGGCGTTGCGCCAGGAAGCGTGGGAGTTGACCACCAACCGGCGCCTGCAGGAAGCGGAGAAAATCGAAACCATCTTTGAGCAATTGCTCAAATTGCGCGAGCAGATCGCCGCCAACGCGGGTTTCCCTGATTATTTGCAGTATGCGTTTCGGGCCCTGGGACGCTTTGACTATACGCCGCAGGATTGCCTGAATTTTCACGAAGCCATCGAGAAGGCGGATATGCCCGCGCTGCGCCAGTTGCAGGCGGAGCGCCGGAAGCAATTGGCCCTCCCCGCCTTGCGCCCGTGGGACCTGGCCGTCGATCCCTCCAACAAACCGGCCCTGCGCCCGTTCGACAAAGTCGAAACCCTGGTCGCCGACACCCAGGAGATTTTCAGCCAGCTCGACGACGAAATGGCGCGGGATTTTCGTCTCATGCGCGAAATGCGGCTTCTGGACCTGGACAATCGCAAAGGCAAAGCCCCCGGCGGCTATCAGTCCACGCTCTCGGAAGTCCGCCTTCCGTTTATTTTCATGAACGCCGTGGGCATGCAACGCGATGTCGAGACGCTCTTTCACGAGGCCGGCCACGCCTTTCATACGCTGGCCATGCGCGATGAGGATTTATTCGCCTACCGCGACGCGCCGATTGAGTTTTGCGAAGTCGCCTCCATGAGCATGGAATTGCTTTGCAACCAATTCATCGAAAAATTCTATCCGCCCGACGACGCCCGGCGCGCCCGGCGGGAGCACCTCGAGGGTATCGTGGAAATTTTCCCGTGGATCGCGACCGTGGACGCGTTTCAACACTGGATTTATTCACATCCGGGCCACTCGCGCGCCGCGCGCCAGCAGGCGTGGCTGGAATTAATGGACCGATTCGGCGGGGATGTCGATTGGGGCGGCTATGACAAGGCGCGCGTCAATTGGTGGCACCGGCAGCTTCACATATTCATTCACCCGTTCTATTACATCGAATACGGCATCGCGCAATTGGGCGCGCTGCAAATCTGGGCCAACTCGAAGCGCAACAAAGCGCAGGCTTTGGGGCAGTATCATCGGGCGTTGGCGCTCGGCGGGTCGCGCCCGTTGCCTGAGTTGTTTCAGGCAGCCGGCTGCCGCTTCGATTTCAGCTCTGAAACCGTCCAGCCGCTTGTGAAATTGGTGAGCGATGAATTAGCCAAACTCTGACCACCCTGCTTTCGCGTTTCGGAAATGACGGACGGGACGGGGTCAGGATGCAACCAAATTCGCCAGTCCGCCTCAGTTCTTCATTCCCAAACTTCGCCGAACTTCCGCCCGAAGGGAGCGGCAATGTTGAAGCGTAATTTTCGCTTCTCGCAAGGTCGCCGAATGACCAGGGTAGCGGAAATCCACTGCGTAGTCTGACATGGCGTCCACCGCTTTCGCATAAGCCAGCCAAAGCGGTTCAACTGTGGCGCAAAGATTTAAAAGCTGCAACAAATCATGCGTGCGTGGAAAAACGACCCTGCCTCGATTAATCGCGCCTTGAAATACTTCTCCGCGCATTGCTGGCAAAAAAAGCAGGCGGCATCCGTGACAATTTCCTTCCGGCGACGAAGGATTTGCGAGGCGACTTTGAAATCGTTCTCCGCCTTTCTAACCCACTCACGAGTTGTGGGCTTCATACATGACCTTCCCGTGCTCCATGATTTCGCGAATGAAAAAATCCCCGTCACGCAGGCCGCGAGCGACCTCCAGCGGGGTCCGCACCAGCAAATCGAGCGCAAATTCCCGGGGAACGGCATGGCGGATTCGGACGGACATTCGTTCGCCATGCGCACGCAGGCGAGGCAGTATCACCAATAAATCCACGTCCGAGTGCGTAGTGGGCTGTCCGTAAGCATGGGAGCCGAACAAAACAATCTTGCGCGGTTGAAACTGCTTCGCTACAGCATCGCAAAAAGTCCGAATCTTGGCCGGGTTAACCATGAGTCCCAGCATGACTTTCCAGAGATGAAATGGCAAGGCGACCCTGCACAACTGCGGTGCCGCGATCTTATGAAGCGTTCCGCATGGCAAACGGGAACGAGAGTCCCCGCAAAAATCGGAGCGCCTTAAATTGGAGTTCAATGGGATGTTGATTGAAATGCGGCGCCGACCTGATATTCTCCCGCCAGACCATGAAAACATTCATCCTCGTCTTTAGTCTCCTCCTCTCGACTGCCACTGTTTGGCCGCAGGATGCCAAACCTCCCGTCCACGTCGCCATTTTCGGCCTGGTCCACGACCACGCCTACGGATTCATTCCCCTGACGCGAGGGCGTCCGGACGTTCAGTTGGTTGGGATCGTGGAGCCGGACCAGGAACTGGCGGCGAGGTACGCCAAGCGGTTCAATCTCGACAGCAATCTCTTTAATCCCAGCCTGGACGCCCTGCTCGCCAAAACGAATGTCGATGCCGTGGCGGCGTTCACGACCACGCTGGACCATCGGCGCGTGGTGGAAATGTGCGCGCCTCTCCATATCGATGTGATGATGGAGAAACCGCTGGCGGTGAACATGCAGGAGGCGCTGGCGATCCAGGCCGCGGCGAAGTCCGGCGGGATTCAAGTCATCGTGAATTACGAAACGACGTGGTACCCGGCCAACCAGACTGCTTATAAAATAGTCAATCAGGAGCACGCAATCGGCGATTTGCGAAAAATCGTCGCCCATGACGGCCATCGCGGGCCCAGGGAGATTGGCTGCTCGGAAACTTTTCTCAAATGGCTCACCGACCCAACGCTCAACGGCGGTGGCGCGTTGCCGGATTTTGGCTGTTACGGAGCCGACCTCATGACCTGGCTCATGGACGGACAGCGGCCGACATCCGTGTTCGCGGTGACGCAACAGATCAAGCCAGAGATTTACCCAAAAGTTGAGGACGAGGCGACCGTGGTGCTGACCTATCCAAAAGCGCAGGGGATCATCCAGGCATCGTGGAACTGGCCGTTTGACCGCAAGGACATTGAGATTTACGGCAAGACTGGTTACGTGCTGGCGCCACGAAGGGATTTGTTGCGCGTCCGGAAGGCTGGCACCCAAGAGACCGAGATGGAATTGCCGGCGCCGCCCCCGTCAAAGCCCCAAGATCAACTTACCTATCTGGTCTCAGTGGTCCGCGGCGAGATTCAGCCTTCCGGTCTTTCGTGCCTCGACGTCAACCTTACCGTCACCGAAATACTCGACGCCGCGCGGGACTCGGCGCAGACGGGTCGACGGATTGACCTGCCGGCGGCCCGACCGCAGTAATTCGGGCAAGCGGCGTAATTTATCGGACTACCGGACGGCGATGAGAAGGGCAAACTCCCGTCAGGCAAGAGCGAAGGCATGAGAAAACAAAAAGCCCCCGCCCGGCCTTGCGGCCAAACGGAGGCAAATTGGGGACTGGGAGTTCGCCAATCTCTCTTTCCCGTGCTGACATTAGGCGCACCCTCGCGGGGCTGCCAGCTTCCCGACGCCATTCTCCACGGCAAGCGGAATTTTCGGCCTCATAGCAGGGCCGTCCAGCGCCTTGCGGTCACTGAATTTTGAGTGAGGCCTCTTAGCTCGCTTGGACTGGCGTTTGCACCGCCAGCCTGCGAACCGGGTCAAGACACGTTTATGACTCTCGATCCGCGTCTCAACCGTTTTGCGCCGGGACGGCCATTGCTTGTGACAATGCGTTGGCCCGGTGCTACGGGTCTGACCTCTTAACTCTCAGGTTGCTTTTCCATCATAAGCCAGCGGTGCCCTTTTGGGACATCGCCGACGTTTCGGAAGGTTTTTACAAGCCCTGCCCAGGCTGTGTTTCCTTCCCGGTGCGAATGCTCACTTTGTCCCGCCTTTCGGCGTCTTTCTTTGGGCAAGCCTTGTCAACAAGACCGCCAGAGTCATCCACCCCGTGCTGATCCACAGTAGCAACCTTTTACCCTCTGGGTAACTGCGATTCGGTCAAGCCTGAAACCGGCTTGAACTACTTGACTCGGCTTGGAACGGTTTCTTCTCGTTCTTTACCGCTCAGTTCCTGCTTCGCGCTACTGACGGCGTGCGACCACCGCCAGAGGAACTGGTGAATCCTGCCTCCGGTCTTCGTCTCTTGCGAAACGAACTTAGAGGGGTTGAGCCAACCAGCCTGCCTCAACCATTCCCCAGTCACCTGGGATTATCCTTGGAACGCTTGCGATTTTCTTTCGTCCACCACTTGCATCCCAGCTCTTTCAATGAACTGTGAAGATCATAGCAGAATTTCGTATCCTGCCCATGAAATGTTGTCCACAGGCTTATTCACCATCGCGGATTTTTATTCACAAGGGCAATCATCAGGAAAACCCAATGTTCACGCCTTCTTTCCTCGTCCCGGCCCGCGGAGTTCAACGACGCCATTCATCGCGAAATGGCCGATGGTGGATAAGTTTTTCCGGGCGCCGAAAGAAAAATCTGCAAAAAAGCAAATGAACGTTCAGGCGGCAGGGACTGCGGGCGCCGGGGCCTTCTTTTTTGGCGCGGCTTTTTTTCGTTTGAGATACGCTTCGCGACGATGGCGTTTTTCGACTTTGTTACTTTGTTTTCCCATAAATCTTTACCTTTCCAGTCAAAACTGTTTTGTTTATGGGCGCAATATGAAGACTTGGTTTCGCCGGTTCAACATCTATTTAGCCCTTGCGGCGGTTTTTCCGGCAGGAGGTTGCTTCAGTGCCATGCACGAAGTGACCCACAGCAAGAAGGAGCAGACGACCATCCGCCTTTACCTGGAGGGCGCCCGCGCTGATTCCGGCACCATCGGCAAGGTCATGGTCACCCGCCAAAAGATTCCCTTCATGATCAATCGCGAGCCGTTTTTGACCGAGGCAGACGTGACCAAGGCAGTGCTGATCGATGATCCAGGTGGCGACGGCAGTTATTCCATTCAACTGGCGTTCAATGACCACGGCACGCTGCTCATGGACATGATTACGACCGGCAACAAAGGCAAACACATCATCGTGTTTTCCCAATTCCCAATCCCCGGCCAGAAGCAACCGAAGCCCCCCAAGAAGAAACACAGTGACGACGACGACGATAATGACGCCGATCAGCCACCCCCTGCGCCACCCCCGGAAGCACCGGGCAAACCGCGCCAATCGGGATGGCTGACAGCGGTGTTGATTCGGGACCGCAATTCCACCGGCATTTTTCGTTTTACGCCGGACGCCTCGCACGAAGAGGGAACCCGGATTATTCGGGGCCTTAAGAACGTCATTGCCGAGTCAAAAAGGGCGGAGAAAATGCAGTTGTGATTCGATCATTCCTCTGTGCCATCGCCGCTGTTGCTGGCGTTTCAGCCGCGGCCCAACCCTTCCAGTTACCGACAGCCAATCATGCGTTGTTTGAAAAGGGCGGCGAGGACCGATTTTTCGTTCCCACTCCCGGCAAGACCTGGGTCAGCGGGACCTTCGGTTGTGTTCGATCAGACGGATGGCAAATGCACGAAGGACTGGACATCAAATGCCTCCAGCGCGATCGGCGCGGAGAACCCACTGACCCTGTCATGGCCACAGCCGACGGTGTTGTGGCCTACATCAACAATCGCCCGTCCCTTTCCAACTATGGCCGCTACATCGTTGTGCGCCACCGGATCCAGGGGCTGGAAATCTATTCGCTCTACGCCCATCTTTCGGAAGTCCAGAGTGGACTGACGGTTGGCAGTGCCGTCCGCGCCGGCGAGAAAATCGCCGTCATGGGCCGAACCAGCAACACCGGCGAACGAATCTCAAAGGAACGGGCGCACGTTCATTTTGAGTTGAACCTTTTTTATAATGATCATTTTGCGGCCTGGTACAAAAACCATTTTCCCAATCAACGCGACGACCACGGCGTTTTTAACGGCCAGAATCTGGTCGGCATCGATCCGCGCCTGATTCTGCTGGCAGAGCAGCAGGAAGGCGCCCGCTTCAACCTTCTGGACTGGATTCAACATCGGCCCGAACTTTGCCGGGTCCTGGTTCGCAAGACCGATTTCTCATGGGTGCGCCGTTACCCGATGCTTGTGAAGAACGGCACTCCTGGACCGAATGAACCGATTGCCGGCTACGAAATCGCCTTGGACTTCAATGGTTTGCCGTTTGAGTTGATCGCGCGCTCGGCCTCGCAAATTAAAGGCGCGGCGCGGTACCAACTCATCTCGGTCAACACCGCGGAATACACGAAGAACCCCTGCCGGAGACTGGTTACGCGCCAGGGCGCGCGTTGGGAACTGGGGAACAATGGGATCAGCCTTCTCGATTTGCTGACCTACTGAGCGTTTTTGGAGTCCGCGGGATCGACGTCGTTTTCCAGCAGCCGGGCGACGTAAAAGCAGCCGCCCGCCACCAGCGCTGCCGCCCCGACGACGATGCCAGCCTGGGTCCCGGGCTGTTTCAGGTCATCGGACCACTCCTGAACGATGACACCCTGTTGGCCGTAAAGGGTTCCCACCTGGCGCGCCTGGGCCTTGTCATATCCAAGCATTGACGCGTCATCCGACCCATCCGCCGAACGACCCCGCAAATAAATCACTTCCGCGCCAATAATTCCCAGCAACAGCACGACGGCGGCGATTATCCTCAGGCGCACCGCGCGGCGCCGGGCTGATGGGCGCGGACGTGGTGTTGTGGTGTTGGCGCTCAGGCTACGAAGATTGATTGAATGCGTAAAGCGGGTTGGACTGCCCACATTGCAGGCAGCGGGTGCCGTTGAAAATCATTCCGCAATTTGGGCACACTCCGCGCGTTGCAAACATATCAAAGGGATGCCTGCATTGCCCGCAAATCCAAAAATTCCCACTCGGCGGCGGGGTTTTGCAATTGGGACAGGCCAATCCAAGGTGCGGCGGGGCGGCCTCGATCCGCGCCAGCACGCGGGCTTGTTGCAAACCGCCCCAACATTGAAAGACAGCAAACACAGCCAGGACAATGAGCCAGGGATCATTCCGCAGCGTGCTGAACGCAAACGCCACCAATAGCACGATGGCGATCAAACCAATGGTGCTGGCGATCATCAGGCTTCGGGCGCGTCCGACCGCGAACCAAAGAAGTGAACGAAGAATCTGACCGCCGTCCAGCGGATAGACCGGCAGCAGATTGAAGCCGAGCAAAATGGCGTTGATGAACCAGATTGCCTCAACGAATTGGTAAAGGTTTGGCGCCGTGGAGATCCAACCCTGCATGCGGGCCAGCAGGACGGCCCCGCTCAAGATTGGAAAAAGGCCCAGGTTGACCAGCGGACCGGCCGCGATGCTCCACAGCGTCGCCCCGGGGCGCGGCGGCGGGTCCACGTACGCCACGCCGCCCAGCGGCCAAAGGATGATTTGGTCAGCCCGTCCGCCCACACTGCGGCACGCCAGTGAATGCCCGAATTCGTGCATTAGAACGATGCAGAACAAGGTCAGGTATTCCAGCACGGCCCAGAAAAACGTCGAATAGCGACCAAGGCGATAGCTCACCATGTAGATTGCGACCAAAAACCACGACCAGTGAAGGTAGACATCAATTCCGCCGAGGCGAAAAAGATGAATGGACCCATTGCGAGTTGGCAGCATACCTGGAGGAGAATGTCAGGTCGAACCCCGCCAGGGTCAAGACACGGTTTGCGTTTCCTGGCGCCTGCGACGGATGATGCGGCTTAACTGCGACGCGTGGGCTTCCAGAGTGGTGTCGGTCCAAACCACGAAGTCCGACCTCGCAATTTTTTGATCGAGCGGCAACTGGGCCTCGAGCCGTTGCCGAATTTCCCCGTCGCTCCATCCGCGCTGCCGGAGTCGCTGCCATTGGGACGCGCCCGAACACGCGACGCAAATGACCGCGTCGAACAGTGGTGCGGCTTTGGTCTCGAAAAGCAACGGAATGATCACAGCGCCCGCTGCGTGGCCGGCGGCGCGCCAGGTTTTTGCCTCAGCCTCCCAGGCCGCGCGGATGCGGGGATGCAGAATGGCTTCAAGTTCGGCGCGGGCGGCCGCGTCGGAAAATGCAATGCGGGCCAGTTCCCTGCGGTCGAGCCGCCCGCCCGCGGAAAGGACAGCCGGACCAAATTTCCCGACTATTTCCTTCAATGCGGGCTGTCCTGGCTCGACCAATTGACGCGAAATCACGTCGGTGTCCAATACGTAAACACCCTCGAGCCGGAGGAATTCGCCCGCTGTTGATTTGCCCATCCCAACTCCGCCGGTAACGCCGAAGAGCTGCATCTGGCTGGCATTCTATTGGGGCAAGCGCAGGGCGCGGTAGAATCGGGCCGGCAGATTGGTGCCGGTGTCGGTGAAGGTGATGATTCCATCGGCCGCCGCGGTATTGGTGCTGAGAGTGGTCCAGTTGATCAAGTTGGTGGAAACCTGGATGCCGTAGGTCTGGCTCGATTGCCCCAGCAACGTTAACTGCAAACCGCTGGGATAGTTGGTCACTTCAAGGAAGGAAACGGGCGGGGCGAGCACGGTGGCGCTGTTGGCCGTTGTGCCGTCCGCCAGGTATAGATCGACGTTCCCCGAGGTGACGGTTGCGGTGTTGACGATGCTACCCGGCGTTTCCGCCACCACCTGGATGGTGGCTGTGGCAGTGGCCCCCACGCGAATCGTGCCGAAATCACACGTCACCGTGCCACCGCTGGCGCTGTTGGTTCCCTGCGAGAGTGTTGCGGAGGCGAACGCCACTCCGGCGGGAAGCGTATCTGTCAAAACAACGTTGCCCGCGTCAGCCGGACCGAGATTGGTGACGGTGATGAGGTAGGTGAGGTAATCGCCACTGAAGACGGGGTCCGGCGCGTGAATCATGCCGGCCGCAAGCAGCGAGGCGGGGTTCACCGTGTTGACGCACGTCAATCCGAGGCTCCAACCGCGGGCAATCTCGCCTGAGTTGCCCTGGGTGTCGTCGAAAACATAAAGAGACCACTCGCCATTCGGGCTTGTGCCGTCAAAGACGCCAAGGGATGAAGCCGAAGGTGCCGTGGGAACGTCGGGCAGCGGGTTCAAGGGCGTTATGGCCGTCGGAAGGAATGCGCCCGAGCTGAGTTGACCGGTCGGCAGCGACTGCGTGGCCGAATCTTCAAAGGTCAGCGTCAAATTGGTCACGCTGTAGGCGCCGCCAACATGGCTCATCAGGAATAGTTCCTGTCCTGCCGGGTCAGCCAGCAGGACGTTGACATCGTGCGGAAAAGTGTGGGTGAACCCATTGAGGGTCGCGGTCACTTCGCTCACTAATCCCGAGAGGCCGGAAACCAGGATTTTTGACGGATACGGTTGTCCGGGGCCGTATTCGGGAATAATAATTTCGGTGGTCTGCGAGTAATTGGTGACCGTCGGAATCAGGAATACGAATGTAACGCTGCCGAGTGAAGAGGCGCCATCTGTCAATACCAAAGTCGCGTTCACCGCGGCCCCGGGAACGCCCTGTGCCGTAAACTCGAACGTTTGCGTGACCGACGCTCCCGGTGCGATTGCGCCGTAGGTCCGGCTCGTGGTAACAGGGGTGAGGTTGGCGTTGGCTTGCAGTGTGGCCGTAAGATTGGTTGTGGAGGCGGACCCGATGTTGGCCAAAGCGAAGGCGACGGTCACCGTTTCATTGGAATTAATTGCCCCGTTTGAAAATTTCCCGCCTTGCGTCAGCAGTGCGTCGCCCCCCGCCACGATGACAGGCTTCGGGCTGATCACCGTAACAATGGCCGCGGTGGTATTGTTGGCCTGATTGGTATCCTGATCACTCGTGCCGACCACCCAGGAATTGGATAGTTGACCGGTCTCCGGCGCAAGGGCGGTGACAACGACGCTGGCGATATCGCCCGCGGGCACAGTTCCGAAGCTGCACTGAAGGGTGCCATCCACCTGAGCAGTCGTGCCCTGCGATGGCGACACGGCGATAAGGTTAAGGCCGACCATGGAAAACGAGCCGGTGACATTCATGGCGCTGCTTGGACCAAGGTTGGTGACCACCAGCGTATAAACCAAATTGCTGTAGATGACCACAGGATTGGGTTTTGCCACAATGCCGGCGGCGACGTCCGCGAAGGGCTCGTTCACCGTGACGATGGCGGAAGCGGCATTGTTGGCGGGATTGGGATCAGGCAAAGTGGAGGCGGCGGCGATCGTATCGGTCTGGAGGCCCCCGGCAGTGGCCGAAAGCACGTTGGTGATCGTCAGGCCGGCTCCCGGGTTCAACATTCCCAATGTGTACAGTACAACCTGGCCATTCTGGCTGTAATTGGTCTGCGAAATCGAGGTGGACACAAAACTCAAACCCGCGGGAAGAACATTGGTCAGGTAAGCCCTGGCCGGATTCGGGCCGTTATTGGTGACGCTGAGCAGGAAGGTGACCGAATTGCCCAACGTGACCTGGCTGGCCGAAGCCACGATGCTCGCCGCCATGTCGGCCACCTGGTCTACGGGAGTAATCGTTGTGATAGTCACCGCCCATCCATTCGAAATGCCGCCCGAATCCCCTTCACTAGTGTCATAGGCATAGAGGGACCACACGCCGTTGGGAGAAATGCCGCTGAAGACCGAAAGATTGGTCGAATAAGGGGCGGCCGGAGCATTGCTTAACGAGTAGTCCGGCGAGTAATCCGCGGGCCGGTAGGTGCCGGAGACAATGTCCCCCGACGCGGGCAGGAGGTTGGAGGCCGATTGATCGAAGATGAGCGTCTGGTTGGTGGTTCCGTCAATGGCATTGTCGCCGGCGCTGACCATCAGTGCAACGTCCTGCCCATCGGGCCCAACCAGCAGCGTGGCGATGTCATGGGGATAGCTATGATTCAGGTTCGAAAATGTCACGGTCACCTGCGAAACAAAGCCCGTGATGTTGGAGACGCTCAGCACCGAAGGATAGGGGCTTGCGGGGCCGCTGTCCGGGAACGGAACTTCGCTCTTCTCGGGAATATCGATGGCACCCGTGTTCCAAAAAGTGGTAACGACTGGCATGTAGAAGGTGAAGGCGACCGTTCCAAGGTTGGCCGACCCGTCCGTCAATTGCAGCGTGGCCACGACCATGCCGCCGTTGGTGCCGTTGGCGGTGAAAGTAAAAGTCCGCCCAACGGGCGGCGCGCCAGCGGCCAGCAGTCCGTAGGAAGTGACGGTGGGCGACGGCAAAGTCACTCCTCCGGTGCTCTCGAGCGTTGCGATAACGTTGGTGGTATTTACGTTGCCGGTGTTCTGAAGGTTAAGCTCGACTTGAACCCTTTCGCCCGGGGCCACGGCGCCGTCGGAACTGCCACTGATCAAAACCGCATTGACCGGGGTGATGGTGATGGTGGGCGGCTCGACCAGTGCCTGCAATGTCACGACGTTATTGTTCGTATTCGGGTCACCCGGCTGGCCAAAGACTGTCAATGTGGATGAGAGCAATTCCGATTGGACGCCGGCAAGAAGTGTCGGAGCTTTCAAGACGTTGGTGATGGAGAGACTGGCGCCGCTGGACATGGCGCCTACGTTCCAGTCGATGACGCCGTTAGTGACCCCGACGCCGGACACGCTGGAGGACTCGAAAGAGGCTCCGCTGGGAATCGACTCGCTGAAAACAACCCCGCTGGCAGCGTCGGGCCCGTAGTTGACCACGGTGGCAACATTGGTGTAAGTGGCGCCGGACAGGATGGTGGGCGGACTGTAATAACCCGAGACCCCCAAATCCGCCGCCGGTCCAACGGTCACAGTGACCGAGGCAAAATTGTTGAACGTGATCGGATCGGTCTCCAGCGGACTGCTGTTGGTGACCTCCGTGCTGGCGGTGATGCTGCCAGTAGTGAGGGCGCTGACAACGATGCTCACCAACGCACTGGAACCAGAATCAAGAGCGCCAATATCCACATAGGCGCCGCCGCCCGAAATAGTTCCCTGGGAGGTCGTGGCCGATATTAAATTAACGTCTGGCGGCAGCGTGTTGATCAGCGCCACCTGCGTCGCCGCAAATGGCCCGTTGTTGGTTACGGCAATGCTATAAGTCAAAGGGGCGCCCTCCAAAATTGCGCTTGGCGACGCCGTCATGGTCACCCCGAGATCGGCGCTGGGCAGAACGACGTTCGCGGTGGCGGACGCGGTGTTGTTATTGAGATTCGGATCGGTCCCCGGAAAGCCAACGGTGGCCACGCTGGTGACAGACCCCGGAAAAGTCGGGATAGTGACGACGGAAATTGTGGCTGTGCCATAGACCGGCAACGCGCCCAGGTTCAAATTAAGGAGCGAGCCTGATTGACTGACCGAGACAGGATAATTGGTGGTCGTTACAAAGCCGACCCCCGCGGGCAACGTTTGCGCAATGACCACATTGTTGGCGGTACTGGGTCCGGCGTTGGAAACAACCAGGTTAAAGACCAGATTGCTGTCAACCAATACGGGGTTCGGAAAGGCAGTCATGGTTAGGGACAGGTCCGAGCCGGGGCATTCGCCGCCGCCGTCGGTGCAGTTCTCGGGTGAAATATTCAGGCTCCAGCAATTGAGCGTAGCCGTGTCGCCGCTGATCTCATCAACCACGTTGAGCTGCCAGTTGCCGTTGAGGTTGGTGCCGTTCAAGAGATTGAATGTCGAAAGAGGCTCCTGCGGCTGGTAGGTTCCGATATAGGGAGGCAAGGCCTGCGTAATGGGCAGCGGTGCCGCGTCGTCAAAGGTCGTCTCGCCGCTTGGGTCGCAACTGATGCCGTAATCCGGGCTGAGGCTGCCGTTGTTTCCCGAGAGCAGGACCGAAACGCCGTTGGGAGCGATCAATTGCATCACCAGGCCCACGTCCTCCTGGGCCGTGATGTACGTGGATACGGTGATGTTGCCCACTGACTCCAGGCCGCTGACGGCAATGGTCGAGTTGATTCCCGATGGATTGCCAGGCGGAATCGCAATTACCGGGGCGCTGCTGAAGGTTTCCGGAGGACCGAGAACACCGGAAGGCAGCTCGATTGAATTGGTTTCGATGACCTGCTCGGACTTGATGATCAACGTTAAGTTGACCGGTGTTCCGCAAACGAAGCTCGGGTCGGTGCTGATGGTAAAAGCAGTGAGACCGGTGCCCGTAGTGTGCGGGAGCAGCGAAGGGAACGCGGAGTTGGGTTGACCGACGATGACGCCGGGAGTCGTGGAATAAAGGATGCCCTGGATTGAAGTGGCAGAGGCGTTGCCTTCGTTGGTCAGTGTCACTGTCAGATTATCGCATTCGTCGAAGTCGATCACGCCATTGCCATTGCCGCCGCTAATGACGTTGGAAACGACCGCCAGCACGGGTGCCTTTGTCACCGGGGCGAGCATGTTGATCAAGTCGCTTCCAGTGGGACTGCCCCAGCCGGTGCATAGATCGTACCCTGTGACCGCATAAAACTCGTTCGAACTGACAAGGTTGGTGTTGTTGCCAACGGTAATATCGTGGAATGCGGCGTTGTATACTGATGACCGCGCCTTGCCGATGGCGTAAACAGCGGGGTTGATGAATCCCACCGGCGGCAACCCGACTGACGCGCCCTGCTGATTGACCAGCGCGGTAAACGCGGCCCAAAGCGGTGTTGCGGCGCTGGTTCCAAACCCATCCAACACCTGGCCATCATCGGCGATCACAAAAATGTTGGCCGCCGTAAGCGCGACATCTGGCAAGTTACGAAAGGTGGTTGAACCTTGATTGTTGACCATGCTGATGCCCTGTTGCCACGGAGGGATGGGATAGATCGAGCTGTAGCCTCCGCTGCTGGCGTTGGAACCGGTGTCCGAGTTGAAAAAACTCCACACTACTTCCGATTGCCACGCCCCGCCCGGTCCCGTCGTGGACAACTGGGTGCCGCCGACCACGGTGATATTAGTATCGTCGTTCGGTGATGGGATATCTCCGGGAGGATACGCGCCGCTGTCGCCGGCTGCGTTGAAGTAGGACTGCCCCTGCGCGGCCATTTGTTGGTAGATCTGATCCGTCGCGGCATCAACGGGAAAGCTCCATGAGGAGCTGAGTTGATTGGCCAAATCGTCCGTTGCCATGGTGCTCAAAATGTCGTCGGAAAGAGCGCCAGAGCCGACCACACTGTTCGTGGCCTCGTAAATAAGAATTTCTGACACTCCGGGCGCCATGGCGATCACCATTTCAATATCCAGCGCCACCTCAAAATTACCGGCGCCGGGCGGTCCCGTAAAGCCCTGGATCGGGATGTTCACAAGATGAACAGCGGGCAATTTGGCCGCCTGTTCATACAGGACCGGGTCGTTCGGATAGTAGGCGTCAAACTCCAGCAACCCGACCTTTTGGCCTGTGCCATCCAGAGGCACACCCGGAACATAGGCGGCCCTGAAATCGGCGCCCAAATAAGTCCCGAATGTCCCCGATCCCAATTGAGGGCGGTTTTTGGGCACCTGGCTGATGGGGCGGAACCCGGAATTTGGATGCGGTATCGAATAATTATCCAGCCCCGCTATGTGCAGGATATGAAGGGGGGTGTTTGCGGAGGGGTCGGTGTTGGGGGCGAAAATCGTTCGGTTTTCCGATGGATGCAAATAGAGGTTAATTTTGATGTGAAAGGTTTTCTCGATATCGGTGACCGAGCCCTCGACATCGAGCAAGATGCGATTGGAATAGACGTGCTTGATTATCAGGTTGTTGGATTGGGCGAAAGTCTTTAAGGACTCGTAATCCGCGACGGTGGCGCCGAAACGTTGGGCGAATTGCGCCGGGGTGAGGAATTTGCGGTACTGGGGACTCGCTGGATCGTAAACATCACGTAGGAAGGCACTTAGGCCGTTGGGGTCGCGCCCGGCAAGGCCGATAGCCAGATTGAGGCGGTTGGTGCCGTCGTAGTGGCCCACAGGACGCAAGCCGCGAACGGCTTTTGGGACGTTTCCAAGAATTACCTGCGCTCCGGCGGAGTGGGCGGCCGTTTGGGACAAGAGCAGCAGGACGGCGCAAGCCGCGGCTGCTGCCGCGCGCGGCAGGCGGACAAATCGTCTGTTCATGGTGTTTTTGTCAAATCAAGGCATTTGGGTTGCGAGCCGGAAGAAGTGATAACCCGCCGTGCCCGGGAGTGAAAAGTTGTATTGTCCGGAAATGATCTGCGGCGGCGGATTGGTGATCGGGACCCAAGTTCCAAAGGGCGGGAGTTCGAAGGCCCCTTCCAGCACGTAATTGGTGTCCGCTGCGGGCCAGGTGAGGGTGTACGATTGGTTCACCGCGGTCACGGTGATTGCCGGTCGAGTCACCTCTATCTTTGCGGAGGCTGAATTGTTAAGTTTGGTCGGATCATAGACTGCGGAGCTGACGGTGGCGGTGGCCAATCCAGTGCCGGCGGCCAGGGCCTGAGCAACAACGGTCAGAGTTGCCGTCGAAGCGGCCGGGGCGACGCCGAGGGCGGGGATGGTCCAGGTGATTGTACCGCCGACATTGGTGGTGTTGGCCGACGGAGAAATGCTCACCGCGTTGTAGCCGGCGGGGAGAGTGAACACAGTGGAGACAGCGGTCGCGATGGACGGCCCTCCGTTGGTCACAATAATCGTATAAGTCACGTCGCCGCCGCCGAGGACTGGGTCCGGCGCGGCCGTCAAGCTGATGCCAAGATCGGCTTCGGGCGGGCTGACCAAAACAGTGGTGGTGACGATATTGTTGGAGCTGGGGTCCGGCTCATCGGCGAAGGCGCCGATGGTATTGGTCGAGTATCCCAGTTCCGTTGGGAGCATGTAAATCCGGAAGGCCGTGCCGGCGCCAACGGCCAGGGACGGGTAGGAGAAGGTCAATACTCCGTTTGAGAGGACTCCGCAGTTGCACGAATTGCTCAGATAAGTCATGCCGGAAGGAATCGCATTGGAGACGACCACATTTGTGGCCACTGAGGGGCCGTAATTGGTGACGGTCACGTAATAGGTCAGGGGGTTGCCCAGTGACGCGTTGGTTGTCGATGGAGTAAACCCGACCTGGAGGTCGGAGTCGTTTTCCACCGGGGTGCCGATGCTGATATTGAGGATCCAGCCGTTGCTGATGTAGCCGGAATCCAGTGTCTCATCGTCATCAATCCACAAGGCCCAATTGCCGTTGGGGGCCGCGCCGACGAAGTTGCCAAAATTGGCGCTGTAAGGGGGCGGTGGGGCGGTGAAAGGCTCATTATTGGGCACAGTGGGCAGGGCAGTCATCGCAAAGGTGTAGGCAAAGACCGTGGGGAGATAGGTCCCGCTGGTGATGGGACTGTTGGTTTCCACATAGGCTGTGGCCGTTGGGGAGAAGGTCAAGGTAACGTCATTCACGATGTAATGGAGGCCGCAATGGGACATGAGAATGGAATCCTCGCCTCCAGGAGCTTCCAGGACGATGTTGACATCCTCGGGATAAGTATGGCCGAAATTGGTCAAAGTCGCGGTCACCTCGGTGACGGTGCCGACGATGCCGGAAACATTGATCAACGAGGGATAGCCGTAGCCCGGCGGAGACGAATTGGTTGCGCGGGACGGCAGAGGATTGACGCCGGCAAAGGTGAGCGGCTGCGAATTGGTGAAAGACAGCGAGGTGCCGCCGATGGTGAAGCCGAAGGCCACGGTGCCCAAATTGCGCGTCCCGTCCTGCAACGAAAATGTGGCGACGATATTCTGTCCATTGGTGCCAACCGCGGTGAAGGTGAACGGTTCGGACTTGGTCGGCCCATTTTGGACCAGGACGCCGTAGTTTTCCGCGGAGAGCACATTGGTGACGCCGTTGGTCTCCATGAGCGTGGCGACCAGATTGGTGGTGTTACCGCCGGCGATGTCCCGCAATCCGAACAGTATCTTCACGACATCATTGGGATAAATGACCCCGGTGCCGGGGTTAATGCTGCCTGAGACGAAAGCCGTGCCGGAAGCGACGATGTAAGCGCCGTTGCACTCGTCAATAGTGAGGATGGCGGTGCTGGGATTGAGCAACTGCGCATTGGTGGGGTTGGACAGGGTCAACTGGACGGTGTGATCGGGGCCGATGATGTGGTTGTTGATGACCTTCACGTCGAAGGTTTGAACGGTTTGCCCCGGCGCGAAGTCAAGTGTGCCGTTGGTGGGAAAGTAATTTATTCCCATTTTCCCGGAAATGTCCGCCGTGTTGTAGTCGATGCTCGTGTGGCCGTTGGTGACGCCGGTCAGGATGACGGGGATCGTTGCGAACTCGGCGCATTCACTGACCGAGAAGGACGGACTGCCAAAGCTGAAGCCGGTATTGACGTTGGTGATGACGACCACGGCGTTTGAGGGGGACACGACGTAGGAATTGGTGGAAGGCTGCAACAGCTCGACATTGAAGGTTTTGCTGGATTCCACGCTGTCGGGATTGAGAATCTGCACCGTAAAGTTGGTGCTAACCTCGCCGTTCTGGAAATAGAGGGTGCCGCTGGTAGCCACATAATCCTGGCCGTTGATGGCGGTGTTGTCGGAGGTCGCGTAACGAACCGAAACAGCGCCGGTATCGGGATTGATCCGGTTGACTGTGATGACGACATTGCTGCCGTTTTGCCCGACATAGTAGGTATTGGTGGAAAAGGCGAACCCGGTGACGTCGCTGGTGATAACGACCGTCGCGGCGCCGGGCGAGCCGATCTGCGCGCCTGAACTGGGGTTCTCCAACAGGATTTGGAAGGTCTCGACGCCGTTGACGGCGGTGCCTTGAATGATGCTGATGGGAATCGTTTGCAACGAGACTCCCACCCCAAAATTCAAAGTCCCGGAAGCGGGCTTGTAATCGACGCCGGGCACGGCGAAACCATTGGCGTCGTCGGCATTTGGCGGGGAATACGTGGTATAATAGACCGATGCGTTGGAACCGGTCGGGCCATTGCGGAGAATCTGGACGTTGATCGTGCCCACGTTTTCATCGACGTAATAGTCCGCGCTGCCGAAACTGAAATTCTCCAAATCATTATTGATGGTAAGGATAGCCTGGGACGGGACGCCAAGGGTCGCGCCCCCCGTCGGGTCGGACAGAGTCAGAAGAACCGTCACATTCGGCCCGGCGAGTTTCAACTGATCGACCGAGATATAATTGGTCTGGACGGAATCGTTGGCGCTAAAGGTCACTAAATTCGTCTCGCCGACATAGTTGATGCCATTGGTGGCCGTCAGGTTGGAGGTGGTCAGGGTGACTTGCACCGTGTTCGCGGTGCCATTGGTCCGAACGATGGTGATGATCGCGTTGGTGGCGCCCTCACTGACACTGTAGGCGTTCTGAGAGAACGCAATGGCGCCCGGAGCGGTCTGGACGCTGGCAATAACGAGGGTGGCGCTGCTGGGCGAGCTGATAACGGCGTCGGAAGCGCCGGTCATTTCCAGGGCGACGGACAAATCGCCGAATTGCGTCGGGGCATTGGTGATGGGAATCAGCCAATCGATCGATGGGACCCCCGGGCTGAATGTGAGCACGTTGGTGACCGGAGTGTAATTGACGTAAGGCGTGGCGGCATCGATCCCGGTGAAGGTGCCCGTATAAACGGTCACGGAGAAGGTGCTGTTTGGATTGCCGATGCGAACGACAGGGATGTCGGCGTAGCCACTGGAGGCGTCGGCCGTTTGGCGGTAACTCGGCGCCGAGAACGCCACGGCGGTGTTGATGTTGGTGATGACCAGGATCGCGGTGGACTGCGGACCGATGGCGGCATTGGTCGAGTTTGCCAGGTTAAGATTGACGATGGCGTTACCCGCGATGGCCGGCGAGTTGAGAACGGGCACGGTCACGGTCTCGAAAGTCTCGCCATACGGGAAGACGATGTTGGTCGTGACACTGAGGTAATTCTGGCCGCTGAAGCCATTGGTGGAGTTGGAAGTATAAAACTCGACTGCGACGGTGGACTGGGGCGTGGTGCCTTCGCCGCCCAATCGCTCGAGGGTGATAACCGCGTTGGTGGCGGACTCGAGCACGCCATAAACCTGCTGGTTGAACTCCACCGAGCCGTCGCCAGCGGTGGCTCCGCCGAAAATTCGCACGAAATTATTCTCCGGAATGTTGTTGAAGGAGCTGAACCCGCCCGCGAGATCGATTTCGCCGTTGGTCTCAAGCACAATCGAATCGACGTAGCCGTTTGCCCCGGCGCCGAAGTTAATGGTGGGATCGACCGTGCCGTCCGGGTTGAGGCGTGTGATCCCGTTCCTGGTGACGCCGCTGGCCCTGGTAAAATCGCCGCCGACCAGGATTCGGGTTTGGGAGTCCAGCGCGAGCGCCAGAACGCTGTTATTGCAGCCGACGCCGACGTTGAAATTGGTGTCCAGCGCGCCGTTATTGTTCAAGCGGGCGATGAAATTATAGTTGACCCCGTCGACCATCGTAAAGGACCCGCCGATGAGGATGTTGCCGTCGGGCTGCACCTGGATGGCGCGGACGGAGCCGTTGATATCGGAGTTGACGCCGTCAAAAGCGGCGAAAGTAGCATCGACAGACCCGTCCACGTTCAATCGGACCAAATGGTGATGTTGTTCATTGTTGAACGACGTGAAATCGCCGGCGACCAGGATCTGGTTATTCGGCTCCAATGCCACCACGTGAATGGCGGCGTTGGTGCCGGTGATGCCGGCGCCGACATCGAAAGTGGGGTCGAGTTGTCCGGTTGCCGTCAGGCGCGCGACGCCGCCGGCGGGTGCGCCGTCGAAATTGGCGAAATTACGGCCGATGACGTAGAAGGGGACAGGCTGGGAATTGGTCAGCGGGCCGGGAAGGAATTGTTCCACAATGGAATACACGGTGCTGTCGGCCCCGGCGCCGGGATTAAAGGTGCTATCGAGAATTCCACCCAGCAGGAGGCGGGCGATGCCGGCGCGAGGAGCCTGATCGACTTGCGTGAACTCGCCGACCATCATGATGGCGCCGTCAACCTGGTTGGTGTAGGGCGCCTGACTGAGCACCTGGCAGACCGTCGAGTTGGCGCCGGCCTGATTGGCAAGGAAGCCGTTGTCGAAGTTACCGTCCGGCAGGAGGCGCCCGATGTAATCAAACGGGAGACCGTTGAAGGAGGTAAAGTCGCCGCCGGCCAGAATGCTGCCATCCGGCTGCAAGGAGAGCGACTGCACATCGTTATTAAATCCGATGCCGTTCTGGGTCGTTTGATCGACCAATCCCGCCGGGCTGAGGACCAGTTGGTTGTCCAGAATGGTCAAGGTGGCGGTCTTGGGGAATTGACTGGCGATGGGAGCACTGCCGTCAAAGAGCAGCAGCGTAACGATGCGATTGGTCACAACGGCTTCGTTGGGTGTATAATAAATGTCGATGGGGAAGCTTACGCTGGAGACACCCGGCCCGAACGTGAATTGATTGCTGTAGGCGCCGTAATTGGTCCCGGCATAAGCGGGGGCATAGGGAGCCTGCGCATTGGTGCCGTTTACTGTGGCGAACTCGACGGAAACCGTGCCGACCGTGCCGCCGGTGCGCACGAGAGTGATCAAGGCCTCGTTTCCGTTTTGCAGAACAGTGTAATTGGGCGCGGAAAAACCAATCGTCCCGTAGGAATCAGTATCGTTAATCGTCAAGACCGCGTTGCTGGGATAGGCCAGCACCTCCTGGTTGGTCAACAAGGCGGGGTTGCTTCCGCCGATGCTGGGATTGGACAAGGAAATATTCACCGTTTTGGCCCCTTCCACGATGCCGTCTTGAAGAGTCGGGATGATTATCGTCTGGGGGGTGACGCTTTGGTTGGCCCACATGAGAGTGTTGGTCACGCCGGTATAATTGACGCCGTTCACCGCCGTGCCGTTCCTGGTGCCGCAGACGACGGTCAAATCGCCCAGGGCGCCGCCGACACGATTGACGGTGACGGTGGCCGGAGAGCCTTTCAACACACTGTAAGTCGGGGAGCTAAACTCGAGATGGCCCGGCTGAAAATTGCCATCGATAATCTCGACAACCGTCGTGCTCGGCACCAACGGGGGAACATTGGTGTCGATATTGGGGCCGGAGAGAACGACGTTGAAAAACTTGGTCGGCTGCAAGGTGTTTTGATTCAGGATGGGTATTTGAATGGTGGCGCTCAATTGGCCGATGCCAAAATTAAGCGTGCCGCTTTCGGTGGTATAGTCGCTGCCGGCGATGGCGACGTTGGTGCCGGCGCCGTTTGTGAAGCCCCTTTCCGTGACATAATTGACAGAGATCGGGGCGCTGCTGCCGTTGGTGCGAACCACCGTGAGGGTGACGGACCCCGCGGTGTCAACCACGGTATAGTTGGAAGAGCTGAACCCAACCAATCCGACGGGAAAGTTGTTATTGATGATTTCCAAACCGGCGCTGGATTGTCCGAGCGCGGGGCCGGAGGGGATGGTTTCACCGCCGAGAGTCAGGAGGCCGAAGGAACTGAGGTTCAAAAGGGCCAGGCTGGCATCGAGATTTCCGCTGACGGTGGGATCATTGTGGATGACCAACCCCAGCGCTGAAGCGCCGCCGTCCACGTCGTTGGGGGGCTGAATCTGGTAATTGAGACCGAAATAACCGTCGCTGACTCGCCATCCATAGGTGCCGGAAGGCTCGTTCTCCCACAGGTCATAGATATCGTGATACTCAGCCGTGGGTGTGGCCAGGCCAAAATCCGCGTCGGTGGCCGACCCGGGTCCGGGTGGGAGAGTATTGGTTTGCAGGGTCACAGACGCGGGCCCGAGGCTGCCATTAACGCGATCCAGTGAGACGTAAAGTTTGTTGGCCGTGTCGCCCACCGAGTAGGTGTTGAGCGTCATCCCAAGGTTGCCCGGGCAATTGCCGATGCCGCCGGTTTCCGGCCCGGGAGTTGGGGCTCCGATCAAGCGCGTCACGTTCTGCTGAAAATGGATTGCGTCGCGCGTCAACCCGCCGCCCACGCGCATGAAGCTGCCGCCGACAACGACGTTGCCGAAGGGATCGTAACCCATCGCGCTGACGATGTTCAGGGTGTTATATTCGGCGGGAGCATCGTTGGGGTTAACGGCGTCGACGTTGTAGTAATGGTTGATGAAGCCGGCGAATTGATTGTACGCGGTGTCCATGAACGAGGTGTCCAGCCAGCCGTTGCTCAGCAGGCGCGCGATGCCGATCCGGCGTGTGGTATTGAAACTGGTAAACTGTCCGCCAATCAGGACGGTGCCGTTGGGCTCGAGGAGAACGGAGTAAATCGTGCCGTTGGCGCCGGTGCCCGTGGCAAACGAGGTGTCCAACGCGCCATTGTAGGTCAGACGCGCGACGGAACCTGCGCCGCTGAGGTTGTAATGTGTGAAGGCGCCCGCGATGACTATTTCATTATTGACTGGCTGGACGGCCACTCCATAGACGGAGTTGTCTGATCCGAAGCCGGGGTTAAAAGAGGCGTCCAGGGTGCCATTGGTCAGGAGACGCGCGACATGGTTCCAGTTGGTTCCGTTGATGGTGGTGAAATCGCCGCCGAGGATGACGTTTCCGTTGGAGTCCGTGGCCACCGCCCGCACGTCCTCGTTGGCGCCCTCGTTGGGAGTATTGGAACTGGGGAGAAAATTCGGGTCCAGGGAGCCGGAGGGAAGCAACCGGGTGATATGATTGCAATTGGTCGTGTTGTAGGAAGTGAAGTCGCCTCCCACCAGTATGTTCCCGCTGGCGTCGATTGCCAGGGCCAGGACCGAGCTGTTAAAGCCGTTTCCGCTGTTAAAACTTCTGTCCAGCGCCCCGGTCGAAGTGAGCCGGGCGATGCGAAAGGCGTTTGCGCCGTTGACCGAAGTGAAGTTGCCGCCTATGTAAATATTGCCGCTTGCATCGAGAACCATGGCATTGATGGAGCCGTTGACGCCGGCGCCCGCGTTGAAAGTCGGATCCAAAAAGCCGGTGCTCGTCAAGCGCGCAATACCCGGGGCGTTGGTTGAGTCGAACGCGGTGAAATCCCCGCCGATGATCGGCTGGCCGTTGGCCTGAATGGCGATGGCTTCGACCGGTGCGTTTGCGCCGGGCAGGAGATTGAAGGGCGGAGCGGAATTGGTGGCGTCATCGGGATTAAAGGTGCGGTCCCAGGCCCCGCCGGGCTGGACCCCGGGATAGGGATTGTCAAAGTTAATGGTCACGGTGGCCTCGGTAATATTTCCCAGAAACGTTGGAGGCATCGCACCCGAATCCTCCTGGAAGTCCCCCACTGTTTGATATAATTGCACGTAGATGTCCGAGTCAAATTCCTGCGCGCCGTTGTTGGTGACAAGAATGGTAATGGGCTCCACGCCGTAGCCGCCATCGCCAGGGAAGCTGAGAGTGCCATGGACTCCCGAATAGAGGGGCGCGAAGTCGAAATCCGGCAGGCCGTCCGTGTTGGGCACAGCGTAGTCGGAACCGGCCGCGGTGGGCCAGTGATTCCAGTCAATGGTCGCGGAATTGAAATCGGCCGGGACGGTGTCAAGCGTGTATTCGATGGTGGAAGCCGATTCGTAGTAAACGGGATCGCGGACGACCCAAATCGTATTGGTTTGGACGGTATTGGGGAGAGCCGGTTTGTTGAGGCGGAAAGTGGCCCGCTCGATGTTCAACGTTGCGTAGTCGAAGGCAACATTGGTGGCCAATGCCTGGAAAGGCTGGCCGCCGAAGTTCATGACTTCCATGATCGAAGTGCCCAGGGTCTTTGAAATGGTCGGAGGAACGATGTCCGGGTCCTCCAACGGGTCGCGCACGGCGTTGGTAAGAATCAAATTGACGGAGGCATTGGCAAAGAAGATTTCGGGCGCCTGAGGGCCGGGGGGCGCGCCGCCGTAGAAGTAACCGGGCAGATTCAAATAGACATCCTGACTCATTTGATAGTCGTCAAAGGTGACGTTGGTCGAATCGGTGGACAGATAGTCCTCTCCGTCAACGGCCGAGGGGACCACGACTTCGCCGGAGGTCGTCATGCAAAAGGAGTTGATCTGTGTGGCGGTGATAATCTCGGTGGCGCCGGTCCCATTGGTGGTAAAAGTAACCGCGCCGGTCACGTCCAGACACGGGGGCGGGGGAAGATTGGTGATAGACTGGAAGCCGAACGTATCGCCCGTGATCACGCCGTTGACGATCGTCTCGGTGTTTGTGGTGTCGATGAAATTCAGGAAGTAGTAGATGAAACCTTCGTAGTTGTTGGCAATTTCCTCCTCGATCGCCGTGTTGGTGGAAAGGACATTGCTGATGCTGATGACCGTTCCCGAGGAGTTAAAATTGGTCACGAAGATGTTGGTGCCGCTATAGTTGGTAAGATAGATATTGGTGTAGAACGAATTGGTGACATCGAGTAGAACTTCGCACCTGCCGGTGTAGCCGCCGGTCCGGGTGATGGTTATGCGCGCGTTGGCGTCCCCCTGGAGGTTATGGATGCTGGGACCGAGATCGTCGCCGTTTATAACGGTGAGGTTGGAGTAGGTGTTCTGATTGGCCGGCTGAATCAAGAAGCCGTCGTCATAGGCGCCCATCGGGAAGAAGCTGGTGGTGAATTGAAAGGTGCCGGCCACCAGGCTGGGGGACCAATTCAAGGTGATGTAACCCTGCGCGTTGGCGCTGCCGCCGGGGCCCTGACCATCCACCTGAATCAGGTACACGGTGCCCAGCGTCGCGGCGAAATCGACACGGCTGGCGCCAGTGCCGCTGGGATCGATCTCGTTCTGCGCCACCGGGACCAAATTACCGAAGGCGATGTTGGTGCCGGTTGCAAGCCTGTACACGGAGAGGACGGTGTTCAAATTGCCGCCGCCCGTGGCAAAGACGCTGCCGCGGGTGTTGAAATCGATTGTCGTGTTGATCGGTGCCGTCCAGATATACCAGATGGAGGCGCCGGCGGGATTGCCCGGGAACGGAGCCGGTTCGTTGGTTTGGGCAGTGGCGTTGATATTTGTGCCTGCAACGGAGCCACTGACACCGATAATGCCCTGGGCGTTGGCCAGGTTGTCGTTGGGCGGGGGGTATTGGGCCCAACACTTCGGCGCCAAGACGCCGCAGAAAACGGCGGCCGCCGCGAGAGCCGCGCAGGACCTGGCAGCCCGCGTTAAACTACTCAATTGACTTGTTAACATAAATTCTAAGTTCATTGATTCGCGTGGCGGCTCGTCTGTTTAATTGCCTTGGACGCCCTGCAATAAGACCGCGCCGCTTTCGTTGGTGCCCAGGAAGAAGCCGCGCGCGACGTTTTGGTTTTGCAATACGACGCCGGACATTGTCTGACCGTGGCCGATTTTTCCGCTGAAAGCGCCGGTGGCGTTGGTGATGGTTAAAGTCAGTTGACCGGAGGCGAAGCCGAGGTTTCTCTGCAGTGTCACTGGATCGGTCACATCGCCGGAAAGATTGCCGCCGGTCAGGGTCACCACCGGATCAACCAGGCTTAAGGCGGGGGAGTTTTTCGGCGGCGCAACATAGGGGGAGCCGATCAATTGAAGGACGCTGTCAAACCCCGCGGCGTAATAGCGGGTTGAGTTGGGCGCCTTGCTCCACATCACGTTGGTCGCGGAAAGGTCGGCGGCACTGAAGTCCACCCAACCCAAAACGGTGTCTCTTGCCGAGGCGGCGTAGGCGTAGAAGGGCCATTGACCAGCGGACACCGGGGCCGTATGGCTGAAGCCGGTTCCGTCCGCCAGACTGCCGGCGACGGACGCGACACCCAGTTTGCTGACGGTCAGGACGCCAAAGCTGTCGCCAATGGAGCTGGTGCCTGAAAGAATCATCGTGTAGTTGCCGGCGAGCGGCGAGGGGTGTTCCGCGGTCCACACCTGCGCCCGATTGGCCGACAGCGGGGAGTCCCACGCGCCGCCGTCGACATCGCCGTAAATCTGGCCGGTTGCGCCGGTCATGTCCAATTGAAGGTTCACGGTGACGGAATTTTTTCCACTGGCAGCCTGGACCTGGCGGGCGCCCGATCCGTAGAACTGCGAACTGAAGCTGTAAGTGCTCGGCCCCATCAGCAACCGGCCGGAGAACGCGCCGCTTGGGTTGAGGGTCAAGGTGAAAAATCCGGAATTGTCGGCGGCCACGGAGTTGGGGTCAAAAAAGAGGCCGTTATACACGCCCTGTAATAAAGTGAAGGGATCGGGGATGAAATTGGCGGTGATGATCGAGTTGGCGCCGACGGTAAATCGCAACACCGGGGATTTGGCGTCGGAGCTGGCCGCCAGGCCGTTGAGGGTCCAGTTTTCAAACATCCAGCCCTTGGCCGGGGTGGCGGTCAGGGTGTTGACGCTGCCGACCTCAGCTTGTTTTGACGTGAGATTCGGGCTGACGGTGCCGGAGCCGTTGGCGGAAACGATCAGGCTTTGATAGACGCCGCCGGACGTGGAATTGGTCGGAGCCGAGATAAACAACTGCATCGCGGAAGCGTCACTCGGGCAGGGGGCGACGATGGAGGGGTCATTGGGGTCGTTCAAGACGTAAGGCTGGTTGTAGGCGTTGGGGACGCCGAAAAAGCCGATCTCGGAACTGGTGGCCAGAAGGGTGTTCATCAGGCAGATATTGGTGCTGTTCAAGTACGGCACGGCGGTGGTGCTGTTGGGTCCGGCAAAGTTGGTGACCCAAACCAGGCCGCCGGGGTAAATCTCCATGAGCTTGTATGGGTCGGCGTTGGCGTTGGCAAAATAGATTTTGATGTTCGGGTCGATGATCAGGCCGTTGCGATAATCGGAATAGGAGTAGTTGGTCAATTCGAGGTAATCGACGTACATGGCGTTTTTGGTCCCGGCGCCTGTAAAGCGCAGAGTGCCGCTGGGGGCAAGGCGGTCGAGAACCAGATGCCCGATGACAGCATTGTTGTTGAAACCCGCGGGGCTGGCGCCCATGTCCACGCCGGCCCAGATGTGATCGGCCAGGATGTTCGTGTTGGCCATCGTCACTATTTCCGTGCCGAACAGATCGCCCGTGACGGGTTTGACCAGGAGATTGAATCCGTCGGTGACCTGCCAGTAGTTGACCAAGGTGGGCGTTGGATTGGGCGCGCCGGAAACGCCGTCACTGAGATTGCCGGTGGCGTCAAGAACAAGAGACCCGCCTACACTCAAGCCCGCGGCGATGACAGAGTTTGTGGCGTCGATCGATTCGGCCGACAGGGTAATATTGCCGGCAGCCACAAGTTCATCGATCGAGAAAGGACTAACCGAACCGAGGGTGAGCTGGGCGGCATTGATCGCCAGCGATCCGTTGTCGTCAGCCTCGATGGTTCCATCATTGGTGAAGAACTCGGACTGGAACAGAGGCGCGCCGGCGGTGATGGCCCCAAGATTAACGATGCTCGAGAGAGTGTACTTGCGTTTGGTGGGACTGGTCTGGCCCTCCGTCAGGCTGTATCCGAGGTCCAGGACGCTATCGACGGTAAGGGAGGCATTGGTCTCGATGAATAATGATTGGAGCCTAGGCATATTGGTCGGATAAACGTTGCCGGCCCCCTGGGTCAGATTCACGTTGGCGGTCAATACGAGGTTGGAGGTGTCAAAAATGGCCTGGTTGATGACGGTCAAGTTGTTCTGAACGTTGACCGACTCGGAGCCATTGAGGGAGAGATTGCGGATGCTGGGAGTGAAATTGCCGCGCAGGAGCTGGTCCACCACCAGGACATGCATGTGATAGTTATTGGTGGTGACGGCGTTGGTGAAAACATTCTGCCAGGTGGCGCTCCAGGCATAGAGGTCGCCGCGGACGCGCTGGAAATTTGTGGGAAAGAAATTGGCCAGAACGAGTTTGCCGTTGGTCATGCCGATGCTGGCGTCGGTCATGCCCCAGTCCGAAGCGCCGGTGCCCGCGCCGATCAGGTTGGTGATGTTGAGCATGACGATCCCCTCGGCGCGAATGCGGGCCGCGGTGAGATCGGCCTGCTGGGCGGTGACTTCAATCCGGGCCGCCTCATTGGTGGGGTCGGGCAAAGTGACGCCCCCGCCCAGGAACAATTCGTCCTCGATGGCGGCAATGTTGGTGCCGGTGAGATCCTGGGAGATACTGGCGCTGAAAGAGCCGTCGAGGGTTTCCGGGTTGCGTCCGATCTGGGCGCCGTATTCTCCGGCAATGAAGGGCACGGAATTATTGATAAAACTGCCCGGAGTGTAGATCAACCCCGGATCAAACGGGGACTGCGGAACGGAGACGCCGTCCTCCCATTCTGGCGGGGTCTGAGTGGTGATCTCAAAGCACATGGGCCGGTCGTAGTTGTTGGCCGTGGAGGCGTTGTCCACCAGGT
This sequence comes from Vulcanimicrobiaceae bacterium, assembly GCA_035511075.1. Taxonomy (GTDB): domain Bacteria; phylum Verrucomicrobiota; class Verrucomicrobiia; order Limisphaerales; family Palsa-1400; genus DATAUD01. Next base: position 96,819 of record DATKFW010000015.1, on the reverse strand, counting down.
CGATGTTTGTCAACTGCGCGCCGCTGTCGATAAGATAAATCGCGTTGGTCACATTGTCGCCCGTCAAGATATCCCGGGTCGTAATGGAGTATTGCACCTCGGAGATGGGGGGAACCCCATCGCCAAAGAGGGGCTGAGGAACTGAAGTGAACACATCATCGCTGAATCTCACGTTGGCGCTGATGTTGGTATCGGCGAAATTGGTGTTTACCAGGACAATTTCATAATAGACATTGGTCGGACTGAGGGTGAGCGTATAGAGGTAGCTGGCGTAATTCTCCAGGGCGCCTCCAACCTCGGAGCCCCCCAAGCCCGTAAGACCGAACAATCCGCGGAACCCGAGCATCATCGGAGGCGTCTCCGGCAGCTCCCCCGCAAGCTGGTCCACCCTGAGCATGCCCCCGTTGGTCGTTCCCCAAATCAGATCGTTAACGTAGGGCGGATTGACGTAATAGCCTTCAAGGTTATCGATGTAATCGATGCTCCAGCCGGTGTCGTCCAGGGGATCCGTGTTCCCTTCAACCCCCTCAAGGGAGATGCCCACCGTATTCAAACCGCCCGTGTTGACGGCTCCCGCAGCCAGGGAACCGTAGGCATTGGTGAAGTTGCGCGCGACAATTTGCAATAAACCGGCATCGCCGACTCCAATCTCACCTTCGTTGATGACGTTGGTGGCAAAAATCAAAACCTGGGAAGGGATCGGCTGGCTATACTGAGGAACTGACGTCGTTGCCGTGCCGCCGACAACGTCAAAGAAATCCGGAAAAGCGGGCGTATCATCGCCGATGATTGTGCCTTGATTGGCAACGTCACGGGCGCTGAAGCGCGTCTTGGCGGTGGCCGTATCAAGGCGAAAACCGGGGACACCGATCATGGTTCCGGAGTTGGTAAAGTAAAGCGTATCGCGGGTCGCAAACGGCAGGCCGCCCGCGAGGACATCGGCGGAAGTGGTAACGTTCGAAAAAGTGACCGCGGTGGACACCTGGAAAATACCCGAATTCTGGAAAATCACGGCGTCGATTGTGGGGTTCCCCGTGAGAGTGCCAGGATTGATATAGATGGGAGAAGGCCCCGCGATGGCAAAGGGGGACAAAGTCAGCCCCAGCAAAATGGTTGTAATAAATCGCCTCATATAATCCTAAAAGTTCCTACGGGCTGGCCCCTCCCGAGCCGCTGGCCGATGCGTTGGTTGAGAGCGTCAACCCGAGCCACGTGCTCGATTGTGAGCCGGTGCTTGACCCGCTGAAAAGCTCCGCCATCAGGGCGGAGACGCTGCTGCTGCTGGGATACAATACCGGGGCGTTGGTCGAGCCGTCGAAGGACCCCCAATACAATCCCGGGTATTCAAGAACCGATTGCTGGTCCAGAAACGAGGGGCTTTCGTTGACCCAAAACGGAGTGATATCGTTAAACGTGATGGTTTCCTGTGGAGAAATAACCTCCGGCACAACACCGTTGGCAACCACAGCGGCCCCGCTGGCGATAAAGTTGAATCCCCGGGAATAGGCGCTGTACATAAACGGCGCCCCGCCCAGAGTATTGCCCACCAGGTCGGCCGCGCTAAAAATGATGTCGGGCTGCGTGACGGTCCGGGTGACATGCAGATTCTGGACTCCGCCGTTTGTCAGCCAGGGGATGGAATAGGTAAAAGTCCGGGGAGTAAAGCCGCCGCCCAAAATGGAATCGGAGGGAAGTTTGACGTAGGTGATTTTTTCGACTCCGCCCAGATATCCAGCCGAAAAGTTGGTCCCGACCGTGGGGCCGCCCGCACCGCCGGTAGCATTGGTGTCGGTGACACCCTCCCATGAGGAGCCTCCGGCGCCGAGAGTGGTCGCCACGGCAGTCGGATCAAGAGCCTCCCAGGCCAGATTGTTCTTGCTGTAAAGATATTTGAGGCCGCCCATGTCATCGTAGGTCAAGCCCAGGTAGTAACCCCCCGGTTGCAGGCCGTAGAGGGTCGCGACCGCCGAGTAGGTGAGTTCGGCGGCGCTGGCGCCGTCGGCGGGGAATTCGATGGCATCGGCCACAGAAATGGTATTGGAACAGCCGTCCCAAATCTGGTAGGTATAATTGATGCCGTTGACATAGGAACTGGGCAGATAGGTTGCCGGGTCAAAATTGCGATTGATGACCAGGTATTCAAAGAGGCACGGAGGCGGGCCGGTAAGTCCATTGCGAGTGTGCAAGTCCCAGACGTGGGTCTCTCCGTTGATCCCCATGTGTTCAAGCATGATCGAGAGCACCATTGATTTGAGATCGGTCAGGTCCAGCGCCTGGGCGGTGTAGTTGATTTGCTGGTTGCCTTGCATGAGGAACGAGGAAAGGTTGGCGGCGGACGACGCAGGAAGCGCATTCAACACGGCCATTGCGGAATCCACCGCGGCGACGCCTTTGGCCCCGAAATAAGCCAGGAAGGTGATATCGTAGCCGTAAGTGAGAATAGGCGTATTGATGCGCGATCCCTCTCCGAAATTCTTGGGACCGCCAAGCTCAGCGGAATTACCGCCCGGGTAGGGGTAATAGTAACGCGTCACGTAATCCAGCGTCGGAACCTGCCAGGTCTCCGCGGGGCCGAAGACCGAAAAGGCGGAGGCACTCTGCGATGCGGCGCATACCAGCGCCAATCCGCAGGTTTTATTCAGGAATCGCAATATAGACGTTGACATAAAAATAAAGTCAGCCGCGTTCAGGGTGACGAATTCACCACATACAGTTGCCCGAAAAGGTCAAAGCCGCTCTGCCCCGTAAAACTGGTCCACACGACCATGAAATGCCCCACGCCGTCCCAGGCCACTGAAGGGTGCATCTGCTGACTGATGGTCGTGGTGTTGACTCGGAATTCGTTCCCTGAAACCTGGGTGCCACCGGCCAGAAAACGGCCAAAGACGCCTTCGCGCGAACCGTCCTCGTTGAGGCTGGTCCACACGACGAGGCTTCCGGCGGGTCCGGCGGCGATCTTCGGCTGGTATTGGTCGCCGTAGAGATAGGTATTGATTCCAAAGTCAGTCGCCTCGGGCGTGCCGGTGGCGGAAAAGGGCCGGCCCCACACGTCCCAGCCGTTGGTTGCAACGGCTTGATCCTGCTGCGCCCACACGACCGTAAAGCCGCCATCCCCGAGCGGGGCGACAGCCGGGCTGGAGCAGGGGGAGGTTCCCGAATTGATCGGAATTTCGTCTGTCAACGGAACGCCGGCGTCCGTGTAAATGCGGGCGTAAACATCGGCGCTGTTTGCCCTGCGCTCCTGCTCGGAAACCCAGGCGATCACGTAATTTCCATTGGCCAGCGCGGCCACCGTGGGATTGCGTTGGTTGTATGGGGTAAATTGATTGACCTGGAACTCCTTAGCCGTCGCGCCGACGCCGGTGGGCTTGAGCCGTCGCGCAAAAACGCCGTACATGCTGCCGTCCTCGCCATAGCTGGACCACGCGATGATCGCGGAGCCGTCGGGCAGGGCGGCCACGGCTGGATCGGCGTGCTGGCCGGCGAGGTAAGTATTGACGCGGACATCGCCGGTATAAAAATTGGTTCCGTAAAAATTGGTCTCGGCCTCACTGGATTTTTTGGGTGCGGCGTTTTTGGCGAAGCGCGCGTAAATGTAGGGTTTGCCGGCGGCGCTGCTTTCCCAGACGAACAGGAGGTTGTCATCGGCGAGCAACTGGACTTTTGGCCTGTAATGATTGCCGGTGGTGGTGTTATTGAGGCGAAAAGTCCGCCCGGGTTCAAGGCTGGAGTTCAGAATAGCGCCGCCGAGTCCGCCCCCGGATTTGTCAATACTACTATCCTGCCACGCCACGCATCCACCCGTCGAAGAAAGGGAAACCGTCGGCCACACCTGGTCGCCGGGACGACTGCCCAGAATCGAAAATTCACCCCCCTGCGGCACGACCGAACTCTGTCCCCACAGGACGGTGGAAAAGGCAAGAAAACCTCCCAGGCAAAGACCTCCCGGAAAACGAAAAATTACGGACATAAGATTGATTCAGTTTATCAAAACGATTTGCCGTTGTCTATTGGCGTTTTTCACTTTTTGTGATTGCGCCGCCTCCTCAGCGCGCACCCATTTCGTTGCCAAATAAATCCGCCGCGGTTTCCCGCGCCGGGCCCAATTCCCGGAGCAGGGTCCTAAAGCCCCACTTGGAAAAAAGGCCGCGCAGGGCCTCGGTGTCCGCCGGTTTGACAGCAAGGTCTTCCAACGAGAATTCACACGGCTCCTGGCAATGCAAGCGAACCAATTGTTGATTCCGGCCAACCAGATCGATCGATGCCTGTAAGTTGGCGCGCAGCACTTCCGACTGCACTTCGGCCAAGCGCCGAAACAATTCATCGATCGACTGAAACCGGGTCAGCAAACTCGAAGCAGTTTTTGCGCCAATCCCCGGCACGCCGGGAATGTTGTCCACTGCGTCGCCCGTCAAGCTCAACCAGTCCACAATTTGCGTGGGTTCCACGCCGGACTTGCGTTTAACGTCGTCGGCTCCCCAAAGGGTCTCGGTCTTATCATTGGGATTGAGCAGGCGAACATGGGGCGAGACCAATTGCATAAAATCCTTGTCGGAACTGGCGATGACGACGTCCATTCCGGCGGTCTCCGCCTTGCGCGCAATGGCGGCGATGTAATCGTCGGCCTCGGCCGCTTCCTTCATGTAGGAAAACACGCTGGAAGCGCGGAGGAAATCGACAATCTGATCAAGCTGCCCGGCCAGGGCGGGAGGCATCTCCGGCCGCTGGGCCTTGTAGCCGGGCAGCAAAGTCATTCGTTCCGGGGCCAATCCGCCATCCCAAATGACGGCACTGTGGGTGGGCTGGAGACGGGTCCGGATTTTGGCGAGCATCCGGATAAAACTGTAGATGGCATTTGTCGGGGTCCCGGAGGGGGAATTGAGACTGCGGATGGCATAGAAGGCCCGGTAGGCGTAGGCATGGCCATCGACGATTAGCAATCGCCCGGACGAGGAGGGCTCAAGAGATGTCTGGCCGCTGTGCATTTAGGTTCACGTTTCCTGTCAAGGCTTGAACGCGGGCGTGGACCCCGTCGCCGGTTGCGTGGGAATGGAACTGCGCGCGAAAGGCAGATCATCATCGGTATGGACGCGGTTGCCCGCGGGGTCGATGATCGTCGGGGTGACGAAGATCATGAGGTTGTCCTTGCTGCTGTCAGAGGACTGGCTTTGAAACAGGCGACCGAGGAAGGGGATGTCGCCCAGCACGGGAACCTTGTCGCTGATCTTGGTGATGGTTTCGGAGATCAATCCGCCCAGCACGATCGTTTGGCCGTCCCACACGTTGCAACTGGTGATGACTTCGCGGAGGCGGAAGTGGGGGAGCGGCAATTGCGCCTGGAGCGGGACGCCGATGGTTGAACCGGCGGCGGATTGGGCCTGGGGAATGAAGTCGCCGGGAGAATCGTATTGTAGAAACTCGAGGTAGGTTGCCACCAGGACCATTTGGATCGAATAACCGTCGGCCGAGACGGTGGGGACGACATCGAGGGCCGGGCCAAAGGGAAGGAAGGTGGTCTGGTAACCGATGGAATTGGCGACAACGCCGGTGCCGCCTGTCAAACCGCCAGTGCTGCTGCCTGTGGAAGTCAGAGTTGTGCCGGTGACGATTTCCTGCAAGTCCTGGGCGGCCATGTGCGCCTGGCGGCCGCTCAGAGTGGTGATCTTGGGAGCGGACAGCAAATCCGAGCCTGTCCGTTGTTCAATGGCGTTGATGGCGACACGGAATTGCGGGTCGGTCATGATGCCGGTAACTGTGGCGACGGTTGGAATGGCAGCCGAATCGTTAAGAGGGCCATAAGTGTTGCGCAAACCGGAGGTTAAATTGCCGTCTGTGGCCAAGGGGGCGACTTGCGCGGGACTGGGGGTCAAGATACTCGTGCCGGGGGTGACGGTGGATGGGCCGGGGAAAATTCCACTGGGATTGGCGGTAGTGGAAGGGCCCCCGAACGAAGGAGCTGTTCCGCCCTGGACACCGATGGCGCCCTGGTTGAGCAAAGTGTTTCCAAGGTACCAGTTGAAGCCAAGGGCGCGGCTGTCGTCCTGGCTTAACTCGGCGAACTTGGCTTCGATGGTGACCTGGGGGGGTGTTTGATTGAGCGTTTCAATAGCCTCCTGAATGATTTCCAAATCCTGCGCGGAAGCCCGGACAAGCAACAACCCCAGGCGGTCGTTGAAGAATACACTCTTGCCGGGGTCCGACAGGTTGACGCCGGCTGCGGTGAAATAAGTCCTTACCAGTTCGTCGAGTTGCAAAGTGTTGTTGGTTCGAGTCACAAAACTGATTCCAATCTGCGTGCCGCCGGGACCGGTTTGTCCGCCGCCGCCACCGCCGCCGGTGCCGCCCGTGGTAACCGGAGCGACCTGTATTTGAGGAATTGTGGCGCCGATACTGGTGCTGCCTCCTCCTTGCCCGCCGCCGCCGCCGCCACCGCCGCCACCGCCGCCGCCACCGCCGCCACCGCCACCGCCGGAAGTTTGAGTTCCGAAGTTGAGGTTGATCGCATTAACTTGTTGAAGACCCTGAACGAAGGTGTTGGGGTCCACATGGAATACTTTGGAGTAGAGGGTGACCGCTTCGGCCGGTTTGGGCGAGAAGACCACCGCGTAATCCTCGACGGTGAATTTAATGGGTTGATCGGCCACCATGGTGATGGCCTCCAGGACATCGGCAAGACGAAGGTTGTTCAGCGGAGGAGAAATCTTGATTGTCACCGTGCTCATATCGACAGCGGGAGCCGGGGCGGCCACGGCAACGGCGCCCGCGGGGACGTTGCCTGTGATATCGGTTGGGGAGATGGCGCCCACGGCGGCGTCCGCATGGGGATTAATCAAGAAGTTGATGCCGACGCCGTCCGGGTCGCGCTTTTGGGACTCGATCCTGAGGCGGTTCAAGACTTCGGTCAAAGGGAGATCGTACTGCACTTCGTTGAGGCGGATGCGGTCGAGTTTGGAGAGAATTTCCTGGCGGCCCAGACTGGTGTGGACCAGGTTGGTGGTGGCCATCGGGTTTGGAATGGGAAGGACCTCCTGTTTGGCGGGAGGGATCCAGGCGTTCTCGACCTCAAGGACTTCGGATTTGGCAACGGCTTCCCTCTTGCGCGCCCGGTCCATGAATTGAGCTTCCTTGATTAAATCCAGATAATAGGGAGCCGAGCGGTTGGACGGGTCTTCCTTCATGACTTGCACCAGAATGGCCTCGGCCTCCTCGAGCTTGCCCATTTCGTAAAAGAGCTTTGCGTTCTGGACCCGCGTGGCAATGTCGATCTTTTCTTTCTTGAAGTCGGGAATCTGCTTGAGGGCGTCCGGACTGGGCACTCTGCCCAATTGCTCGATGGCGCGTTGATCGATTTCCGCCTTGAGATGGCGAAGGGCATCGTTATTGGGATCGACCTTCAAGGCCAGGTCGACCTGAGTGGTGGCCTCGCTGACGTTGCCGGCGTCCAGTGCCTGGCGCGCCAATTTCTCACGGACAGTGTCCAAACCCGAAATGGCATCGAGCTTCTCGGCATCAACGACCGGGCTGCCGACCTGGACATAGGGGATCAGCGCGACGGCTTCCTGATAGAGTTTGGCGGCGTCGGAGAGGTGATTTTGCCGTTGGGCCGCGTGGGCGTCATCGAGCTTTCGGTGGAGGCGGACGGTGGCCTCCTGTCGGCGGACGGCTTCCTCTTCGGCCATTTGCACCGCGTTGTCGGTGGGGGCGGGTTGTGCGTGTAAAGAGATGGCCAGAAAAAAGGCCAGCCGTAAGCTGATTTTAGCTGCAGATGTCATGGCGTCGTTTCGATTTAGTTACACTGTGTCGTGCGAGTGAGACTCATTTCCACTTGATTTCCGTGACTTTTGTGGTTCGAATGAACTGGATTCTAACGGCATTGGTAGTGATTTCAATGATTTTATATTGCTCGCCGTCGAGCGGAATAATTTCGTTGACATGAACTTTCGGAATGGTCCGGGCATCCGGTTCGTATCGCAGGTCGGCGGTGAAACTGTCCACCCATTCGTAGGGCTTGTCTTTGGTGACCGCGACAGTTTCTCCGGTCAGCGGCAATTCCAAGTCCAATTCCGAAGGGTTATCGGGGTCGCCTTTGATGTCGCGTAGAATATACAGGCCGGACTTCATCTTTTGATCCTTCTTGGCGTACTCGACGACCGGGCGCCGTGGATGCTCCAGATCGGAATGCTGTTGAATGGCCATCACGTAAACGCCGCTACCGTTGCCGCTGGCGTGATCGAAAGCGATGACGGTGTAAAGTTTTGTGATGTTGGTCACCACCAGGGCGTCAGGGCCGATTTTGACGACCTTGAGGAATGTCCCGTCGGACTTCTTTTTCCATGTGACCGGATTGAAAAGATTGTGGTCTCCCGACAGAAGGATTTCGGGCGGATTGGTCATCTGTGCCAGGGCGACCTGGTCTGTGGAAAGATCGAGCGGGGCGAGTGTTGGGGCGCCTTCCCCCCTGGCTCCCCTGCCCCGGCGCGGGGAGACTTCCGTGGACGGGGCGGCGGGCAGGCTGGCCGGTACGCGTTCGACGGCCATGCGCATCCAGATGGCGGCGCCCGCGAGGCCCAGCAAGACGACGCAGAGGACAATTTTCTCGTAATGTTTCTTGAGGAATTCCATCAGCGGTCCGGCGTCTTGAGGTTCACCGCGTCAACGACAATGGTGACGTACAACGGGGTCTCGCGCAAAATGGTTTCGGGCGGGGTGGGAGCTGCGGGCGCGGCCAGGAGAACTTCCCCGGGTTGCCGGGGCTGCGGTCTATCGCGAAAACCGCGGCCGTGACGGATGCCCTCACCCTCCGAGTAGGGGTTGTATTCCGGTTGCGGCATGTAGGTCATTTGCGGCTGCTGCTGGACCTCGATGATCTGGGGGAGCGGCTCCCTGGAGGGGGTCACGTACAAATACTTGACGAGGAAACAATTGGTGGAACCGGCAAAGCCCGCCAACACGGAGGCGACCTCGGTGCTGAATCCGCGGAAAGTCACCTTGTAGGGGGAGACCACGCCCCATTGATTTGACACACTGGTGGTGTTAAGAACGTCGTCGCCGGAGGAGAAATCATCGGCGCAAACGGGCACGCGTTGAATCTGTGTCAGGTAATTGATCTTGGCCGTGTAGAGGATGCGCAAAATGAGCCTGATCTCCTCCAGTTGCTGCATCCAGGGCCCGATGCATTCGGGGGAGAAACTCACCTTCTGCTTCTCCTGCGCAAAGCCGAAGGCGTAATCGGGCGGCAACTGCACGCCGGAATTGGTGGCGTCCAACGAGAACTGGCGCAGGATCAGTTGCAAATGCTCGACAAAACCACGATCGTCAACCTTGGGGGCGGTCGGAAAAGGGGCGAAGGATTTTCTGAAATCGACCAGAAACTGCTGGACGCGCTGCTGATCGGCCTTGGCAGCGTCAATATTCTCCTTGGTGGCGGGCGGTGTGGCCGCCTGCGCGCTCTGCAATTGCTGCAAGGTCGAGGAATAATCGCCGCTGACGGCGGCATTGGCGCCCACAACCTGATAGAGAAGGTAACCGCAGTAACCTGTGGCGATCAGGCCGACGGCGATTATGATAACGAAGGTGAGATTTCTTTTGACCCACGCCATACTTATAGTTTGATCGGTTGGGTCAGCTTTAAGAGAAGCGAAAAGGTGAAGGTGTTTGTATTGCTGTCATCGACTTGGAGATTGCCGACCAGATTGGCTGATTTAAAGGCGGGATTGTTGGTCAAACCCTGCTGCACCAGGAAGGCCAGATCGGTGTTGGCCGTGGGTGACACGGTGGTGCGGTTGATCCCGCGACAGAGGAGGTTGATGTCCGTGATTTCGCCCACGGTGGGACCGGACGGCGTCGTCATCGTCGTGCTGGGCATTGGCCGGGCTGCGGCTCCGGCGCGGTTGCCGTAACGGCCTCGATATCCCGGCCTTCCGCTTCTCCCTCCCCCGCCGCCACCGCCGCCGCCGCCTCCTTCGTCGGCCAAAAAGGGATTGCCGTTGGCCAGGACCGGATTGAAGGTCTCCACCCACACGCCGACGTCGGTGTTGACTCCGGCGTTGTCAGCGGTGAACAGGTTTGTTTTTTCGGCGGATTCCGCCTGCATCAAAACGCTCCGTAACTCGGTCAAAACTTTCAGCCAGGCAAACCGGCTGTCGGCCAGCTCTTTCATTTGATCGGCCTGCTTTTTAAGCGCATCGCGCTCGCTGACGGCTTTCGCTAATTGCTGATTTTTCTGGGTCAAGGTGGCCAGCGGCTCCTTGGCCTTGTCCAAGCGGTCGCGCAACACATCCCCAATGCGTTTTTGAGCGATGTAAATAACGAAGACCACCAGGGCCAGGGCAAAAACCGAGGCGATCAAATAGGGCTTCTTGCCGCCAAACTCCTGGCGCTGAATGGAGCTTTGGGGCATCAGGTTCAGTTCGACCGGGCAGTGGGCCAGGTCGCGCAGGCCCAGGCCGACGACTTCGCCGTAGGAATGGGCGTATTTGGACAATTCGTCCAGGTCCAGGGAAGGATCGATTTCTATGTTGCGGAAGGGATTAAAATACTCGACCGGAACGTTTAGCTTCTCGGCGAAGAACTGGGCCGTGTAAGGCATGATCGAGGCGCCGCCGGAAAGGAAGAGGCGTTGGGGCGCCGAGCCGCCCTGCTGGCCGCGAAAGAACTGGATCGTCTGGTTGACCTGGATATGAAGGCGGGTCATCACCTGGCGGGCGATTTTGGCGATGGCCGCTGCCCGCGGGTCCTCGGGTTCCTCGTAGGCGCCGCCGAGGCTGACGGAGCCTTTTTCAATCTTGACCGCCTCGGCCTCTGGAAACTTGAGTTTGGCCTCGTTGGCAAAGTCCTGCGTGATGGAATTGGCGCCGATATTGATGCTGCGGGAATAGACCTTGCCCTTCTCGAAGAAGAGCAGGTTGCTGGTCTTGGCGCCGATATCCAGGAGCATGGTGCAGCCCTCCAAATCGCCGTAATTGTACCGAAAAGCGTTGCAAAGAGCGGCCGGGGAAGCGTCGACGAGCTTCAGGCGAAGGCCGGCCCCCTCGGCAACGCGAAAAAGGCCCTCGACGATTTCCGACTTGACAGCGACCAGAAGGACCTCCAACTCGTTGGTCGCCGAAGTTCCGAGAATCTGGTAATCCCAAACGACCTGGTCCAGGGGAAAGGGGACGTTTTGCTGGGCCTCGTAACGAATGATTTGGGTCACCTTGGAAGTGTCCACCGGGGGGAGCTTGACGAATTTGGAAAAGACATGAAAACCCGGGGCGCACGCATTGACCTGCCGGGCGCTGTAACTCTTTTCGGCCAGGAGTTCCTGAAGCGCCTTTTGCATCGCCGCCTCGCGTGTGGCTTCCTGCGCCCCCTCGAGGCCCAAAGGCTTGATGCCGTATTGCTTGAGGCGCAATCCTCCGGCTTCATTGGGTTCAAACTCGGCCAGTTTTAGACTCCCCGCACCGAAATCCACGGCCAAAAATGACTTCGAGTTTAACATCGCACCTGTCCATGCCGTGCCGGACAAGAAATCTTCGTTTGGGCTAATGACCCGGTATTCATTCTAAAAGTGCGTGCTAGTTACTGCAAATCCGGCAAACGGTCAATTGTTTTGATCAAGAAAGTACTCGCTAGCTAGCTACATGCCAGAACCCTGCCAATCTCTTTGTGGCGGGCCGATTCACTCGCAAGAATTTCTTTGACACCCATCGCACCCGGTGCGTTTTTGGCATCATTTTCACGCATTATGCGTGACTTTAACGCATCGCCGAGTGGCGCCTTAATTTGAAATTATATTGCTTTTGGAACGTTCAGGTTTCAATACGCCGTATAAAAATTCCGTAGATCACTGCCACAGCAGCCCATTCAAGCGGGTTTCACACCAGAAATACCTTCATCACTTCATCGCCAAGATGATTGATGACTTTGACGGCGATGCGGCCGGTTGTCGGCTTGGGGAAAGGCCGGGAGACGGCGCTGTGCAATGAAGACCATGCCTCTTGGTCTATCTCCGCCTTCAAACTCGTCTTGAGCGCCTGGTATGGGTCGTTCTGGCCTAAGAAATACGCATGGCGCACAAAAAAGCTTTCCTCGTTGTAATCCGTGTCAATCATCCAGCAAGCGATGCCGTCCGGCCCGGCGCTGACGACTTCCCCAGTCTGCGGTTTGAACACGTCCACCCCCTTGACATGGACCCGGAATTGATCTTTTCCGACAGGTTCAATTTCGATGTCCGGCTCGCCAAACACGACAAACAAATTGCCCGTCCCGGTATTCTTCAATTCGTCGGCCATGTGCAAGTCGGGATTCATCCGCGCCTTGAGTACCGGGATGCGTCCGAGTTTTTCAAACTCAGCGGAATGCGCGTCGTAATTGAAGGCGCACGCGATAAGCACGTCAAAATTCGCGTCGGCGGCTTCCCGCGCGGCGGCGACAAGATCGGGGCGCGACACCGTGCCAAACTCCGGTCCGATGAAAATGCCAGCCCGCTTCTGCGGCGCGTCGTCGCCCTTCCCCTCGAAATAACGGCCTTCGGCGCAAATGTATTTTCCAGGCCAGCCGATGAGCGCGGAGAAAGTAATGCGGTCTTCCTTGTGCGCCTGTTGTACACCCGCCAGCTTCAAGTTTTCCAGAATGACGGCGGCAAAGTCCGGGGTGCCAGCAAACGCGGTCTTGGCCTTGCTTTCGGAAAGTTTCCACCCGTCCACGATGTTGTCGTTTTCGTCAACGGTCAGCATCCGGTGCGGCGAAAGCGATTCAACCGTAAACGGGCCAGCGACGCGGACCTTGGATTTGTCGTCATAGGGTTTGTCGTAAAGAAATTCAAATTCCGCTTTGGCGGCGATGGAAGCGTCGATGTCCTTTTGGCGGGCGATGCGGGCTTCCCACCATGAATTATGCAACTCAGTCACTTTCGCTGGCCACGGGTCAAACGGGGTTAGCGGCAATGTTCTAAACGTGTAAGAGCGTTTTAAATTGTGATTCAACGCATCCAATAACTCACGAATTTTACCGGCATTATCCGCATGGCCTTGCTCAATCTCCGACTTAAGCCTGTAAAATATTTCCTGTTCGGTCGTTGGCCACGCATCGCCAGCTTCTCGCGGGATTTCCCATTCCTGCCAGTCTTTCTTAAGCGCTTTGTTCAACTGCCCACGCATTGGTTCAAGAGTCTGCTGCCATTTGTCCCAAATTACGTTAATCTCGACGTTATTGGCGATGGCCTTGAGCGTGATATGCGGCACGCGCTCATAAACGAAGCCGTGGCGGATGTTGCCATGCGTCGCCTGCTGGGAGGGAATAAACTTAGTAACTTCGGCTTCCTTGATTTGTCCGTCGCGGGAATCAGCCAACAAGTAAAACGGATAGCGTGCGCCCATAATGCGAGCGCGGGCCAGCGCAAGCGCCACGCGACTTGTATCAATCGTAATCCACCGCCGTCCCCATTGCTCGGCGGCGTAAGCAGTTGTGCCGCTGCCGCATGTCGGGTCAAGAACTAAGTCGCCGGGGTCTGTGGACATTAGAATGCAACGCTGAACGACTTTAGCTGAGGACTGCACGACGTAAATTTTCTGCTCGCTTCTGCTCGACATCATGCTATCGGCCCAAATGTTATTGACGGGTGCAACAAGAAAATCTTTCAAGAACCGGATATATGAAAGCGTCGTTCCCATCGGCGCGACACGGTCGGCCATCATCAATCTTTGCATTCCCGTAACGGGAGTGGCCCATTGACGTTTACCAACCGGATATGTTTGTCCTTGAAAGACAGCATCGTACCGAGTGGTTTTGGCGTCAGTCTGTGATGTCAGTTGGTCGCGCCGAAAAATACGAGCTTCACTTGGAATCGACTTTGGATCTGACCGCTCCTCGTCGGTCATGTTGCGGATAACTCCGTCAGGATACCGCAATTGACGATACTCCGATAAACCGGCTTCCGGCTTCTCTTGAAATGGTTGGTGATACTTTACTTGTTCATGGTTCTTCGCATACCACAAGACGAAGTCGGCAACATTGTCTAGTTGCTGCATACTGGCACCGCTAGTTTTCAAAACTACGACTGTGCTAATGCAATTATCTTGACCAAATAATTCATCCATCATTGCCCGTACGCGGTGAACATTTTCATCGCCAATCTGGACAAAGATTGAACCCGAAGGTGCGAGCAAATCGCGGGCGACAGTGAGCCGGTCGCGCAAGTACGTGAGATAGCTATGGATGCCATCGCGCCATGTGTCGCGGAAGGCTTTGACCTGTTCCGGTTCGCGGGTGATGTGGTCGGCGTTGCCGTCCTTCACGTCGCGGTTGGTCGTGCTCCATTGAAAATTGGAATTGAATTTGATGCCGTAGGGCGGGTCGAGGTAGATGCACTGGACCTTCCCGCGCAATCCTTCGCGTTCCGCCAGCGACGCCATGACTTGCAGACTGTCGCCAAGAATCATCCGGTTCGTCCAGTTGGCGTCATGCTGGTAAAACTCCGTGGCGCGGGCGTCCTTGGGCAGTCCGTTGAAATCGGAGAAAAGGTCGATCTGCGGCGCGGTCGCCGTGGCGCGGGCCTTGGACTGGCGCAGTAAATCGTCAATGAGAGCCTTCGGATGGACTTTCTCTTGGATGTAAAGCGGGGGCGCTGGTACCACGAGTTCGGACCAGTCCTGGTCATCCTTGCCTCGCCACACGAATTGCGGATCAAGGTCGCGGTTGCGGCGTTCGTAGGCCACTTGGACGGGCGACTTTTCCTCTTGCTGCATGAGAGATTCATATTCGGCGGTCGGAAGATTCTTCCGCTTGTCCTCGTGGCGGAGCGTGGCGACGGCTTTGCCTTTGGCGGGCTTGGCGGGTTTGGGCTTCTTTGGCATGGTCAAGGTGGGGTGGCGTGAAAACCGATTTCGCGTTTAGGTTTGGACTTGCGCGACTTGCCAGCCGAGACAAGGCGTTTGATGGCGTCGAAAACGATGCGAAACTGCTCGTCGTATTTATTTTCCAGGGAATCGATGCGCCGGGCCAGATCGCGGTTGGAATCCATCAGCCGGCGCAGTTGGACAAAAGTGCGCATGATGGCGACATTGACGGCTATGGCGCGTGGCGAGCGCAGGACGCTGGAAAGCATGGCGACGCCCTGCTCGGTAAAAGCGTAAGGGAGATAGGCGCGGCCCCGGTGTTTGCGGGAACTCATCACAGTTTGTGATGAGTCCAAACTCTCATCCCTGGCTCTTAAAGCGGCATCCTCCTCCGCCGTCAGTTGGAACATGAAATCTTCCGGAAAACGGTCGCGGTTGCGTTTGACGGCCTGATTGACGGCGCGCGCCTCCACTCCGTAAAGCGCCGCCAGGTCAAAATCGAGGATGACCTTTTCGTGACGAATCCACTGCACTTTGGGTGTAATCGCAGAGGGTGACGGAGCAAGAGGGGCGGTTGGCATACCATTACTTCCGTTGCTTCACGAACGAGCGCACCAGGTTGTCAAAGTCGCGGTCAACCTCAAACACACTGCGGAATTCGGCAAATTCCCAGCGCCCAAACTTTTCGAGATTGTTGACTCCTGGCACCCAGCATGTGCGCATCGTGTTGGCTTTCTCTTTGGCGTCTTCGCCCCGGAAGCCTTTGATTTCGACAATCAAGCTCAAAAAGTCGGGATGGCCGTCGTCAATCTGCACGATGAAATCGGGCAAATACTTGCGCGGCGTGCTGCCCATGAGATACGGCACTTCCAAGCCAAGGCCGTGATTCTTGACGTAAGCGCGGACACGCGGATGCGCCTCCGCTACCCGGCAAAAGTCCGCTTCCCAATCACTGTCGCAAACCACCCAATTAACGTGGCATTTGCGGGCGTCCGTTTTCCAGCGCGTTTGCCGCGAGGTCGTGAAGTTGACGTGAGCCGTCGAACCTTCGGGATTGTAGGCGTCCAGTACGGCCTTGATGAGATTCTGGCCCTTGAGCGTTTCCGTGATGGCTGCCTTGATGCGCTCGCACGCCATATCCGCCATTTCCCGGTAAAGCACCTGGCCCGCATAAGTTCCGCCTGCGCACTTAAGCTGCCCGGCCTTGAGCCACGCCCGCACAATTTGTTTGAGTTGGCCAAACAGGTGGAGTTTGGGTTCCGCGCCGGGGTCGCGATATTTCGTGAATAGCAAATGGCGGGTGAGGTGAAAAATAATCGTGGCCTCGCGGATGTCCTTCAAATGCTCGACTGTGATGGTGACGCCCTCACCGATAATGCCCTCATTGCGAACGATGGACGGGCCGACGAGGTCGGGGGTCAGGCGGAGGGCGGAATCGGCGCTGAATTTGGCGGTAAGTCCCGTCTCAGGCAATTCAATGCGGTAGCCTTCAACACGCGGGAAGCGGATTTCAAGCGCGTCGCGTTCAGGCCGGACAGCGCAAACACGAACCGTTGGCCGGGGAGGTTTCGGCGGCGCAACGACGGGCTTGGCGGTAAAGTCGAACGGAATGCCAAGAATGTCGGCATACTCGACGGACAACAGACCGTTCTCATCTAGGTCGTAGGATTGGCGGCGCAAGCCGCGCCCGACAACCTGCTCGCAAAGCAACTGGGTGCCAAATGCGCGGACGCCAAGAATGTGCGTGACAGTATTGGCGTCCCAGCCTTCCGTAAGCATGGACACCGAAACCACGCATCGTATTGGTTCGCCTAACCGCCCTTCCTTTCCGACCGTGTTCATTACCTCACGGAGCAAATCGGCGTCGGTGATCTTTCGGGCCTTCTCCACGTCGCCGCGTTCAATCATCTCACGGCGAAATCGTTCAATTTCATCGGATGCCATCTCACGAAAGTCCTTGTCGAGCGCCTCGCCGGATTCAAGCTGCTCGCTGTCAATCAAAAGCGAGCGCGGTCGTGCAAGGCGGTTGCCGGATTCGTCATAATTGCGGAACAAGGCCAAACGGCCCGCGTGATGGACGGGCGTTTTGCCGTCCTCCCCTATTCGGTAGAAGCCGGAAACGTAGTCGTAAACCAGTTTGGACGTTGAAGTGTTGTTGCAAACGATAATGAACACGGGCGGCACCGCGATTTTCGCTTTTGCCCAAAGGTCGTAGGTTTTATCGTAGTGGCCGTAAAGGGCGTCCAGTGCGGTTTGCAATTCCACCGGCAAATTGAGCGGGTCAAGAGTCCCGGATTTGCCGCGTCCTTTCTTGGGCATCCTCTTTCCGATGTGTTCCCAAAGCTCGCGGTAAATCGGCGTATCCGCGCCGGGCACGTTGTCGGACACCGGCACGCGCGGCAATTTCACAATGCCGCACTCGATGGCATCCATAAGCGAGAAATCGCAGACCGTCCAGGGGAACAAAGTCCCTTCCGCGTAGCCGGAACCGCGTAAAAAGAATGGAGTCGCAGACAGATCGAAGACGGTGCGAACGTCCAGCTTGCGTTTTACGGCTTCGACGCCAAAAATCCAAAGCCGCGCGGCTTCACTGTTCTTTTCCGCCTCCTCCTTCTCGTCGGTGTCCAGGCCTTCATCCGTCTCGGCCGCCGCTGTGACCTTGTGCCGATAGCAATGGTGCGCCTCGTCATTGATAACCAGAACGCTTTTCATGCCCATTAAATCGGGCATGACACGCTGAAGCATCTGCCCCTCGGTTTCCGTCGTTTCAAGTTCCGGGCCGCGCCCTTTGAGCAACGCGCGGCCAACCTTGGAAACTTCCATCCGTTCGCGCAATTTGAAGGCGTGGTAATTCGTGATGACGATTTTAGCGCGTTTGATGTCGCCTAGCAGATCGCCGGGGACCACCTCGCGGTGTTCGTAATAGTTGTCTGGGTCGCTGTGTTGCACAACGCGGAGCCGGTCACGAATTGTTATGCCGGGCGTAATAATGAGAAATCCTCGCGTGAAATTCTTGCTGGCTGGACGGCGAACGGCATTGATCGTCTGCCACGCAACGAGCATGGCAATGACCGTGGTTTTGCCCGCGCCAGTAGCGAGTTTCAGGGCAATACGGAAGATTTCCGGGTTTGCCTGCTCATTTGCGGATTTCAGGTAGTCGAGAAATTTGCGCCCGCGCTCGCCTTGTTGCGGAGCAACCTCAGTCAACCAAATCGCTGTCTCGACGGCTTCAATCTGGCAAAAGAACGGGCGGATGTCTTGAAATGGATAACTGCGCCAATGTTGGAGCAACCGCGCGGTTTCCGGCGTGACCTGCCATTGCTCCGGGTTGCGCAATTGCCGCCACTGGTCAACGTAACCGCGAATCTCGTTAATGATGGTGTTTGGGTCGTATTGTTGTTCCGCCGTGGAGATCCCTTCTCCCTCCTGAAACACCAGCTCGACCTGCTTTTTGGCATCGCCCAAGCGGCGCTTCTTCGGTTTGGGAACCGGTGTGATGAATGCCGATTTGCGGCGCGATTCAACAATGATATTCGTCGGCTGGCCGTCTGCGTCCAATTCCCAATGCCGTCCCGGATAAGCGTAGGGCGAATTGAGAATTGGTTGCTCAAAGAACTGGTTCGGCATGGTGTGACGCGGTCAGGTCCGCCTCGGTAAGAAGCTCGCGTGGCTGGCTGGATACAAAATGCTCATCCTGCTAATTCCCGGCGACTGGCTCCCGATTGGGTAGCATTTTGTTGACGGAAGCGCAATTGGAATCCTCGCGGACAATCTTGACCCGGCCTTTCCGGCAAACATTCTCAACATTTCGGTTTGGCTGAAACCGCTGCCAGAAATAAACCTGACAAATTTTCCATGAATTTTCCACCCTATCGCAACTGGACTCGCGGCGCTCGCCCCTCCCGTGAAAGCGCGAAATCAAATTAAGGCACTACCCATCGCCCGGCGGGCTAGATTTTGGTGCGAAAGTAAGCGATAGTCTTGACAAGACCCTCGGCCAGGGCGACGCGCGGCGCCCAGCCCAACAGGGCGGCGGCGCGGCCAATGTCAGGCCGGCGCTGGCGCGGGTCGTCCTGCGGCAGCGGGTGAAAGGCGATTTTGCTTCGCGAGCCGGTCGCGCGAATGATCTCGCGCGCAAATTCCAGGACGGTCATTTCGGCCGGGTTGCCGATGTTGACCGGTTCGTTGGGGCGGCTCATCATCAAACGGAAAATGCCCTCGATCAAATCCGAACAATAACAAAAGCTGCGGGTCTGGCCGCCCTTTCCAAAGACGGTGAGGGGCTTGTTCTTGAGCGCCTGGCTGATGAAGGCGGGGACGACGCGCCCGTCCTTGAGGCGCATGCGCGGCCCATAGGTATTGAAGATGCGGACGATTTTTGTGTCAATACGATGTTCCCTGTGGTAGGCCATGACGAGGGCCTCGGCGAAGCGTTTGGATTCATCGTAACAGCCGCGCGGGCCAATAGTATTGACGTTTCCCCAATAGTCCTCGCGCTGCGGATGGACCAGGGGATCGCCGTAAATTTCGGAGGTGGACGCCAGCAGAAAGCGGGCCCCTTTTTCCTTGGCGAGTCCCAGGGCCTTGTGGGTTCCGAGGGAGCCGACCTTCAGGGTCTGGATGGGGATTTCCAAATAATCGATGGGGCTGGCCGGGGAGGCGAAGTGCCAGATGTAATCGACAGGCCCGTCCAGGAAAAGGAATTCCGTGACATCCTGCTCGATGAACTTGAAGTCGCGGTCGCCGGCCAGATGGGCGATGTTGCCGACCGAACCCGTCACAAAGTTATCGATCGCCACGACCTTGTGCCCCTTGGCCAGCAAATAGTCCGCCAGGTGCGATCCCAGAAATCCGGCGCCGCCCGTGACGACGGACACCGGTTTTGCCTTGTTTTTCGTTTTACCTTTCATGTGTTCAGAGAAATAACGCCGCGGGCTAACGCGCTCCCTTGCCGGAGAGCACGACCCAGATGGTGCGCCAAAGGATTTTGCAATCCCGGGCGAGGGACCAGCGGTCGATGTAATCCAGGTCCATCCGCACCCATTCTTTGAAATCAGTCACGTTGTTGCGCCCGGACACCTGCCAGGTGCACGTCAAGCCCGGCTTGACGCTGAGGCGCCGGCGGTGCGAGCGGTCATCGAAGCGTTTGACTTCGTCGATCGGCAGCGGGCGCGGGCCGACAAGGCTCATTTCAAAGCGGAGGACATTGAACAACTGTGGGAATTCGTCAATGCTATATTTGCGGAGGAACCGCCCGACCGGGGTGACGCGGGGATCGTTGGTGACCTTGAAGACCGGGCCGGACATTTCGTTCAAGGCGGCCAGTTCCTGTTTCAACTGCTCGGCGTCGCTGACCATCGACCTAAACTTGTACATGACAAATGGCTTGCCGTTCAAGCCCGCCCGTTGCTGGCGGAAAAAGATCGGTCCCGGGGAAGTCAGCTTGATGGCGATCGCGGCGGCCAGCATCGGCACGGAAAAGACCGCCAGAAGCGCCAGCCCGCCGCCAAGGTCAACCATCTGTTTGACCACCACCGGCCAGCGTGCCTCGGGCCCGCTGTGAAACACCAGCACCGGCCTTCCGTAGAAATCGTCCAGGCTGGTTTGGGAAATCTGTGTTTGGAAGAAATCGGCCATGAGCCACGTCTCGACACCCTCCAGCTCGCAGGCGTAAATGGCCTTTTCGACCGTGCCAAAATGGGTGTGGCGGGCGGCGATGACGACCGTGTTGATCGAATGGTCGTGAAGAAACAAGACCAATTCCTCGATTGAAGTTCCGTTAAGGTCGAAGTCCCCGACAACTTCCAATTCCTCCATCCCGCTGGCGATCTCGGTGCGTAATACGGACGTGTCTTCCCCGCCTCCCAGCAGCACGACGCGCCGCTTGAACTGGGATTGACCCAGCTTGGTCTTGTAGGCCGTGCGCAGAATCTCCTCCTTCAGGAGCATCAATCCAAAGCTGCATAATCCGAAGAGCACAAAAACGGCGCGCGCCCCGCCGCGTCTCAACATGAATTGGGTCAGGATCATGCCCGCGGAGCAAATGGCGCACGCCTTGGCCAATTGCCAGATGGTCCTGCGCATGGGTGTCAAGAGGGGCCGGTCGTAATAGCCCTGCCATGCCAGGACCAGGGGGGCCATGGGAATGACGGCCAGGAAAAGCACGAAATAGTCCTGGCTAAAGGGCGTAATGGGGTCCCTAAAGAAGGGGAGGTCGTACAGGCGCGCGCGCAACTGGTGGGCCAGGCGCAAAGCGAATTCAAAAATGCCCACATCAATGATTTGATAGACTTGCACGCGGAGTTGATGGGCGCGACGCAACATAGTGCTCAGATCAAGAATGACAGATTGGCGGGCTTCATGAATTAACCGGGATTGAGACGGGTTATTTGAGGACGGCGACCGGCCGGTTCCCTCCGGTGGGCTGCCCGGCAACTACCTGAAAGGCTGGCACCGACGCTTGGATGAAATGTTCAAGACGGCCAAATGTGGCCTCTTCCTCCCCCGGAACGCAAGGGACAAAATAACTGATATAAGCCCATCGCTCCAATTCCCTGTTTTCGACCATTGTTTTCGCAATCGACCACAGGCGTGTTCCCTGGTCGGCCGTGATTTTATCGGCGGAGACAAACCAGTAAATATAGATGCCCCGGATCAGGGTGCTTTGGTGATGTGCGGCGGCGACCGGCTTTGAGGTGGTCAATTTGATCGCGGTCAAATCATAAGGATAGGGGCGATCTATGGGCATTGTGACGTGTTCGGTTTGATCAATGGTCCACCCCGCCCCCACCAAACAAAACTGCGGCTGATGAATGCTCGTCCGATCCGTCCCCATCAACACGACGCTGATGATCGGCGCGAATTCCTCGTCCAGACGGTATCGCCGCCGGCCGAAAGTCGTGTCCCTGGGCAATCCGGCCAGTTCAACGTCGGTGATCGGCTCGGGAGTGAATGGGGCGCCAAGAACGGTATCGGGCAAGAGCACACTTCGAGGGGCCACGACGGCTCCAACGGCGCTGTAGAGTGGAACCGGGCCCACCCGGACGCCCGGGGCGCCCAGGCGTTGAGTCCCGCGAACGTCCGCCAGGTATCCGCCTGTGGCGGCGATCATCGCAAGGGCCACGACAAAGAGGATCCATTTGCGCTGCTTCATGCGGTGGCGTCCAAGGGTTTATCTCTCAGGCAATGAGCCACCGCCAAGAGGCAGACGACCGCCATCATGTAGGTGACAAAGCCGAACCATGAGTGAACAAACTCGCCGGCCTGGTGATTGATCGTCTGCGACGCCAAAATGATCGCCACCAGCCTGATGATATTGAATATCACCACCAGCGGAACTGTCAGAGCAATCATCGCCGCGCGCTTCCAAATCGGTTTAAAGGCCAGGACCGAAAAAATCGTCGTTACCGCCAGAAGCGCCACAAAACTGCGGATGCCGCTGCAAGCCGGGGCGACGTCATAATTGATCCTGCCAGTCTTGTCGAATAACTGGGTGCCGTTGCGAAACATGTCAATCTGGAGGCCGCCGTGGCAAAAAAGGTACGTTGCCTTGGTCACAAAGAGTTGCAGGGGCAATGTCAGATTCTGCACGAAAGTCCCGAAGGGCATGCAAAAGGCGAACAACACAAATGGAAAAAAGCTGGCCTTCAAGGTTCTCCAGCCCCAGACCAATCCCACGAGGCTGTACATGCCGAAAAACAGGGCCACGATGGAGATTCGCGGTTGCTGGGCCAAAAAGCCGAAGACGTGGAGCGTCAAAGCCATCCCCAACAGCGCCAACCCGGGCCACCACCAACCGGTAATGGTCGCGGCCAATTCCCGGCGTTTGACCCACAACAGAATCGCAACCACAAACGGAATGAGTTTGCCCTGGCTGGAATCGAGCATGGGCGCGTCCCACGCATTGTACATCCAGCGGAAAAGCGAGGGCGTCGCGGAGAAGTTAAAGGAGGCGGTGCCAAACAGGTCAAAGACCACACACCAAGCGGCCAGCAATCCAAAGAAGAAACCCTTGTCCGGGAGCCTTGCCCAATATGATCGAAACTCCTCGGCAAAAGAAGGCCCGGACTCAACCGCAGTCGGCGCGGGAGCCATTTTTTCAACAGCATCCATTCCTCCTGGCATTATATTGAGAGGCCGTCCAACAATCCAGACTTAATTCTTTGGTTTTTGAACCATTTGGTCATAAATCCACCGATAGGTCCGCTCCAATCCGTCGCGCAGACGGATGGAAGGCTCCCATCCGAGGTATTTGCGAATCAGCGTGTTGTCGGAGTTGCGGCCGTTGACGCCCTTGGGCGCGGTCAAATTGTAGGTTCGCTTCAATTTGACACCGGCGATGTCCTGGACAATATCCACCAGTTGATTGATGGAGACCAATTCGCTGCTGCCAAGATTGATCGGCTCGAGGATGTCGCTGGAAAGAATCGCCTGGGTTCCGCGCAGGCAATCGTCGATATACATGAAGCTGCGAGTCTGGTGGCCGTCGCCCCAGATTTCGATTTCGTGTTTGCCGGAGAGGCTGGCTTGGATGACTTTCCGGCAGACGGCAGCCGGCGCCTTCTCGCGTCCGCCGTCCCAGGTGCCGTTGGGCCCGTAAACATTGTGATAGCGGGCAACGCGGGTATGCACACCGAAATCCTCGCGGAAATGGCGGCACATCCGTTCGCTGAAAAGCTTTTCCCAGCCGTAACCGTCTTCGGGCATCGCCGGGTAGGCGTCGGCTTCCTTGAGGGCGGTGACCTTTGGGTCCCTTTGTTTGTCGGCGTTGTAAACGCACGCGGAGGAGGCGTAAAAAAAGCGATCCGCGCCAGCGTCCCTGGCCGCCATGAGCAGATGGGTGTTAATGAGCACCGAAAGCATGCAGAGAGCGCGGTTGTTTTCGATAAAACCCATCCCTCCCATATCGGCCGCAAGATTATAAACCGTCCCGGCGCCGTTGAGAGCCTGGCTGCACGCCTCGCGGCCCTGCAAATCCAGTTCCAGGTTCTCAACATCGGGAAAAAGCTGGTACCATTCGGATTGCGGCTTGATATCAACAGCCCGAAGGTCCTCGACTCCTTGCCGGCGCAAGTCGGAGATGAGATGGCCTCCGATGAATCCGCCGCCGCCGCATACTACAATCTTCCTGGAACTCATAAATAGTGGGCGCAACGCTACCGGAGACATTCCATAAATCAATAAATATCCTCCCCGCCGAGGGCTGGCGGCGGGCAACACGAATATAAGATGAGACGAGCGCGCGAAGCGGCCCTATTCCAATGGAAATTTTATCAATCCGGTGAATTGACAAAAAATCCGCGCGATAAACAGCGGATTGTTCTTCAAATAACGCTTCCACAATCGGCGCGGCTCGCGGCACAACCGGAAAAACCATTCCAGGCCCGCGCGCCGCATCCAACGGGGGGCCTGGCGGACCTTGCCGGCGTGGAAATCAAAGGCGGCCCCAACGCCGAACATCAACGTCACGTCCAGCTTCTCCAAATACTCGGCCATGAACCGCTCCTGCTTGGGAGTGCCCAGGCCAATCCACATCACGTCCGGCCGCGCCAGGCGAACTGAGACCTGGAGTTGTTCCTGTTCCGCCGCATTCAACGGGCGGAACGGCGGTTCGTAAATCCCGACGACCTGGAGCCGGGGAAACCGGGCCAAGAGCTTTGTTCTCAACAATTCCGCGGTGCCATTGGCTCCGCCGTAAAAAAAATGGCGCCACCCCAGCCGTTCGGATAACTCGATTATCGCCAGCATCAGGTCCGGCCCATAAACGCGGTCCATCTGCCGGGCCCCTTGCCAGCGGCCGACCCAAACCAGAGGCATCCCATCGGGCGTGCAAAGAAAAGCCCGGTTGAGGATGCGCCGGAAGCCCTCATCGGACTGCGCCTCGGAAACGCCGTGCACTCCCGTCACGCAGACATAACCCTTCTCCTTGTTTTCCAGGGCGCGAGCGGTCCGGGTGAGGGCCTCGGTCATATTGATGGCGCTGACACCGACGCCCAACACGTTGACACGGATCGGCGGCGAAGGAGCGACACCCGGAGCCTGCGCTGGCGGTTTCATGGTTTAGCCGAGGCGCGGGGGATCGGAACAGGGGCGTTGGCTGCTTCCCAGGCCATGACGGCCATCGCGGTGGCACAGGCCGCCAGTTGGCCCGGATCCAACTTGTCCAGGGTGTCGGCCTCGGTGTGGTGATACCAAAAATATCGTCTTCCATCGTCCACCAGCGCCAACGTCGGCACGCCGTCCCGCTCCAATTGGCCGACGTCGGCTTCGCTGCCTTCGGAAAAGATCTTGTTTGCGCCGATTCGCGCGAGGGGCGCGGCCAGTTTCTCGACTTCGCGACGGCCGGCGTCAGAGCCCACAAAAGAGAAGCCGAGCGGTTGAAAGGTGCCGCGGTCAGACTCGATGGCCAGGACGTGGCGCGGCAACTCGTTCTTGTGCCGCTGCTCGTAGGCGCGCGCGCCCGCCAGACCGTTTTCTTCGTTGACCCATAGAACGACGCGAACGGTGCGGCGCGGACGCAGTCCGAGGTTGTGCATGAGGCGGAGGGCTTCCCACGCCGCGACGGCGCCGCCGCCGTCGTCCATCGCGCCCTGGCCGACATCCCAGGAATCGATGTGGCCACTGACAATAACAATTTCTTCGGGCTTCTCGCTTCCGGTGACTTCGGCGACAACGTTGCGCGAAGGGGCGTCGGGCAAATTCATGGCGCTCATCCTGAGGCGCACGACGATTTTCTGGCCGCGATCCTGCATGCGCTGCATCATTTCCGCGTCCTCGACCGTGATCGCGGCGTTCGGGATTTTGGGGACCGTGCTGGAGTAATCCATCGCGCCGGTATGGGGGGATTGGATGGAGAAGGGGGTGATGGAACGCACGAGGCTGGCCACGGCGCCAACGCGCGCCGCCTCGACAGCGCCATGCACGCGATATTCAACGGTGTCGCCATAATTGACAAATGGCGCGTTGAAAACAACGATTTTGCCCGATGCTTCGGCAGCGTGTTCCTTCAAGTCGGCAAAACTTTTGACAACCAGCGCCTCGGCGGTAACGCCCTCCGGCGGCGTGGCGATGCTGCCGCCCAAACCAAGCATCGGCAGGCGATGCGGACGAGGCAGGAGCATTTCGGCGGATTCGGCGCCGCGCACCCAATGTGGAACCATGACTTCCTCTCCGCGGACGTTTTCCAGGCCGTCGCGCTTCATCGCGGCCAAAATCCAATTGAGGGCGGATTCGAGGTTGGTTGAGCCGCTGAAACGCGGTCCGAAGGTGTCACAAAGCGTCCCAAGGCGTTCGTACGCGAAAGTGGAATTGGAGCCGGCGTCGATCAGCCGGTCCGCGGCGCCGCGCTCCAACGGCGGCGGGGCCGCGAAATGAGCGCAGCCGGTGGCGACAAGCGCCGCGCCACAAAAAAATAGAATTTGTTTCATGGAAACATCCGCATTGCCGCGGGCATGCGAATATGCGCCAATAAGTACAGCAACGCGCGCATGGGTGAAATAAGAAAACGGCTCGTCCTTGGAATCATGTCCGGAACCAGCATCGACGGCGTTGATTACGCGCTGTGCGAGATCGGCGGGCGGGACATCGCGTTGCGCGCGTTCTGGTCGGCCCGGTTTCCGGCGGCGTTGGAGGGGGCGTTGCGCGCGGCGGCGCGGGGGGATTTGGCGAGCCATGAATTGGCGCAGGCGCATCACGATCTGGGCCGATTTTACGCGGCGCGCGCGAGGCGGTCCGGGGGCGGACGGCCGGAACTGGCGGGGTTGCACGGGCAAACTGTTTTTCACAATCCGTCGGCCCGGAATCCGGCGACGCTCCAACTCGGAGAACCGGCCTACCTCGCCGAGCGCCTGCGCGCGCCGGTGATCAGCAATTTTCGCGCGGCAGACATGGCGGCGGGCGGCCAGGGCGCGCCGCTGGCGACGATTTTCCACGAATACGTTTTCGCCCGGCGCGGGCAGCACGTGTGTGTCAACAATCTGGGCGGCATCAGCAACGTGACTTCGCTGGATTGGCGGAGGGGCCCGCGGCCGCGAGTGATGGCATTCGACACGGGGCCGGCCAATGTGCTGATCGACCTGGCCATGCGCCGGTTGACGGACGGAAAAATGTCGATGGACAAGAATGGCCGGTGGGCGGCGCGGGGGAAGCCGCGCGAGGACATTCTGCGGCGCTGGCTGGAACACGAGTATCTTGGCCGAAAACCGCCGAAGAGCACGGGGCCGGAATTGTTCGGCGAAGCTTTTTTCACGGGGGCCGTCAAAGACATGAAGGGGGTGGCGCCGTTTGATCAAGCGGCCACGTTGACGGAGTTTACGGCGCGCTCGCTGGCGCTCAATTACAGGCTGCACCTGCCGGCGCCGCCCGGGCGAATCATCCTCGCGGGCGGAGGAGCGCTCAATCCATCGCTGGTGGCGGCCATTGGGCGGCAGTTCGCGGGGCGTCCGGTGGAAATCCAGACCAGCGAATCGTATGGGTGGCCGGCGCAGGCAATCGAACCGGCGGCCTTCGCGTTGCTGGCGGATTTGCGGATGCGGGGCAAGCCGGGGAATCTTCCGGAAACGACGGGCGCGTGGCGGAGCGCGTTGCTCGGGCAGGAAAGCAGATGAACCATTAATCACAGGCGTTCGCCGAGAAATGGCTTGCCAGGGAGCGGGTGTTGGGGCGTGATTGCCGGACTTGAATGAATAGCGACGCCGCACTTCAGCGTTATGCACCCCTGGTCTGCTGGATGGTGGCGTTGCTGACAGTCCTTTTCATTTGCTTGAAAATCCTTGCCACGGGATTTCTTCCATCCGGCGACGCTCGAAGACATGTGGCCAAACCGTTCGCAAACAAACCGTATTCGGAAATCGTGGTGATGCGGCCGGAATACGTGGTGGACCACAGCCCGGGCTGGGAATGGTTGCTGGGGGCCCTGCACCGGACGGCGCAGTGGAATGAGGATGCGTTGATGAGCTTTTCAATCGCCAGCCTGCTGTTGTGCGTGCTTTGTTTTCCGCTGGTGTGGATGCGTCATCCGGAGGCGTGGCTGGCCGCGGTGCTGGCGCAGATGGTCGCCATTCCCGAAGTGATGACCCGCTGGACGCAGGGACGGCCGTTTTTGCTGACGGAGGGCATCCTTATGGGGTTGCTGTTTTCGTGGTCGAAAGAGGATGGGCGGCGTCCGCCCTGGTGGAAGGTGGCGGCGACGTTTGTTGGATTCGCCATTTCGGTTTGGATGCATGGAGCGTGGTATCTGTGGGTACTGCTGCTGGGGGCGTTTTTTTTGGCGCAACGCTGGCGGGCGGGGTTGTGGCTGACGGGTTGCTGGGCAGCCGGGACGATTGCGGGGGCATTGTTGACGGGGAAACCGCTGGCGTTCCTCAATGGCGCGATATTCATGGCCAGATCGATTTACGCGGAACATCTGCCGAAGTGGATGCTGGTGGGTGAATTTCAACCGAGCGCTGGGGAATTTTCCACGGTGATACTGCTGGCCGTTGTTTACCTGTGGCGTCGGCGCGGAAATAATATCGGTCCGCCGCTGGCCAAAGACCCGGTGGTATGGATGATCGCCATCAACTGGGTGCTGGGGCTGACCGCGGACCGTTTTTGGGCGGATTGGGGACTGGCGGCGGCGGTGGTGTGGATGGCGATGCAATTTGACGAGGAGGTGACGCTGTTGTGGAATTTTCAGCCGATCAAGCGACTGGCGCTGTGCGGGATGATTGCGCTGCCGCTTTTTCTGGATGCCACCAACGACCTGGGGCGGCGCTATACGTTTTTTCAGAACGAGGTGTTTGTCGATGCCAGCGATCCACAGTTGAAGGGGTGGATGCCCGGCCCCGGGGGGATTGTTTACGCGGGCAACATGCGGTTTTTTTACAATACTTTTTTTAAAAATCCGCAGGGAGACTGGCGATACATCGCGGGGTTCGAACCGGCCCTGATGCCGGTGGATGATCTCAAGATTTATCGCAACATCCAGCGGACGGGCGGCGCCATCGAGGCTTACGAGCCGTGGGTCAAGAAGATGCGCCCGGAGGACCGGCTGGAGATCGAAAGCGGGTCGGAACCGGATTTGCCCGCCCTGGAATGGAAACGGGCTGGAGGTGACATCTGGATTGGCAGACTGCAGGCGGTCCGGACCAGTCCACATGCGAAGAGTTGAATTTGGGGTGGTGGCCTAATTTGATTTTTTTAGATTCCCCTTTTTTCCTTGGGCAAAAGGCGAAGGGCACCACGGAGAACACCGAGAACACGGACACCAAGGACGCGAAGGACGCGAAGTAGGAATTAAACGGTTCCCGCGATTTGGTGGACAGATGGCAAGCCCTCTGAGGCTCTGCTGTTCATTGTCGCTGATGACCCGATCATAGAAAATGGATCGGATGCGCTCGCCGCCTGGATGAACGCGACAGCATCTCATCGCGGATGCGGTCAGCGGCATCAGGGTTTTGAAGCTCAATCTCGTAATATTCTCAAATCTCGTCCAGTTCCATGCGGGCGACAGGAGCGATCAGGAAATCGCTCATCGCTTACGCTTGCGGAACTCCGCGCTCCTTTGCTTCATTTGCGCATACGCTTGATCGCCCGGTATGCCCTCGCCACGGTCGAGTTGATCGAGGCCGGTCTGAATTTTCCAACGCACTTCATTGAGATGAACCT
This sequence comes from Vulcanimicrobiaceae bacterium, assembly GCA_035511075.1. Lineage (GTDB taxonomy): Bacteria > Verrucomicrobiota > Verrucomicrobiia > Limisphaerales > Palsa-1400 > DATAUD01. The sequence continues at coordinate 67,357 of DATKFW010000015.1, read as the reverse complement.
CACGAATACGATCCTGATCGTCCAGGAGCCGAAGCCCCTCGCGAATGTTAGGGCCAGGTTTCAAACCTTCGGGAAGAAAGGTAAAAAGTGCAAATATCGAGGACTGACAGGTGGAATGACATTGAGGAATTGCCCCTTTTTGTGTTTTCCTATTCGGCATTATCCGGTGCGGTCAACGTCGCTTCATTTTCGTCAATTCTTGAAACAAAACCGCGTCCAACCGGGTCTTGACGATTAGTGACATTCTTCCGACATTCTGCGCCAACAGTGCGCCAGCTTGCCGCAGCTACTGCGGTGTTTGTCTTGTTGGGGACTACTTTCCTGCTTTGGCGATGGCGCATGCCGCGACCCGAGAGAATGAGTGCTGGGAAATTCCCAGAAGAAATTGTTTATGTCCGGTCGCAGGATGGCATTGTCAGTGGCGGCGCGATTTTTACGCCACCGAGGGATTCAGCCAAGCCGGTCGCCATCATTTGGATTCATGGATGGGGAGTGAATTTTTACGAACCGACGTACGTTGCGATTGGCCGCGCCCTTGCTGAACGTGGCTACACTTGCATTACCGGCAACACGCGCATGCATGACCTCGGAAACGTCGAGGCATGGCGGGGGGATAAACGGATCCGCGGGGGCGGTTATTGGGGTGTAACCAGCGAGGAAGTGCGGGACCTCGCCGCTTGGGTTGACTTCGCCGACGAGCGAGGATTCAAGCATGTGGTACTGGTTGGACACAGTGCTGGCGCGGAGGCGGTTCGCTGGTATGAAGCAAAGAAGCAGGACGCACGGGTCGTTGGAGTGGTACTCGCGTCCGGCGGGATTGCCGCAGGCGGCCCGACAGGATTGGACGAGGTTGCACAGGCAACTCACCTGGTGGCTCAAGGTGAAGGAGAGGCTTTGATGCGCGATCCGAAACGATCCTTTCCGTCTTACATCAGCGCGGCGACACTTCTGGATATGGCCAACACGCCCCCCGAATTCAAAGATTTTTTTGGAGTCCAAACGACGACAACCAACCCGGCGGTCACCCGCATCCGGTGTCCGCTTCTTGCCTTCTATGGCACATGGGGAGACGTTGGGAGCGCGAAAGAGTTGGAACTGCTTAAATCCTGCATCGGCCGCCAGTCGACCGGCCCGCGTCGCGTTGATACCGCCATGATCCAACACGCCGACCACATGTATGCCGGGGAAGAGGCGCAGGTAGCCCAAACCATCGCAAGATGGGCGGACACCCTGTTGCCACTGGACTCAGGCGGGAAATGACGCTCGCCTAGGCCGAGTCAAAAAAAAGGCGATTCCTCCGGTGGACGCAGTCCAAGTCCGGCGACTAGCTTGTTTATGAATGGGGCGGGCAAAAGGCGAAGGGCACTACGGAGAACGCGGAGAACATGGACATCAAGCCAACGAAGGACGCGAAGTCAGAATTAAACGGGGAAATCGCTCTTTGCGGCGGCTACGTGACCGAAGCTGGACTGGTTTCTCGATTCCGAGAGAGATTAGTTAAGGATAAGGGGTGATGAAGGCCTGGTAAAACCGCTGAGTCGCGTTTGCCGATGAGTCGTCGGTAAAAGTCCAGGTGTTCGTCACCGGCGTATTGGTCGCAATCGTCGTCCAGCTCAAAAGGTCCGGACTGGCTTGCAACGTCAGGAGAAAATAAGGCGTGGAGCTGAGAACGACAATGGAGTTGGTCGGCGATCTGGAGATCGCGGTAAAGCTGGGGGCCACCGGCATTGGCAGACTTCCTCCAGTACCATTGTATGTAACCGCTCCAGTCTGTACCAACGCCCTGCCGTCGATTGTCGAGCTGGCATTCATGGTAACCGATGCATACGCCATTATGGTTCCCTCGAAAGCTGACGATGTGCCAAGAGTCGCCGAACTGCCGACCTGCCAAAAAATGTTTCTGGCCTGTGCGCCGCCGCTTAAGATCACGCTTCGCCCAACGCCCACGGTGAGTGTGCTGGCCATCTGAAAAACCCAGACGTCATTGGGACCGCCATCAAGGGTGAGATCCACGGAGGTTATGCCATAGGCGCCCGATGGGGATTGATAGACGCCAGCGACCAGGGTTTGTCCGCCGAGTTCAGCGCCTGCATTGATACCCCCGGGAAGTTGAGCCGGGCTGGCAGCCATAATCGCGGCGTTCAAGTCGAGTTGGGCCTGGGCGGCAATTGGGCCGCCGTTGTAGATCGTGCCGTTGATCTGTGCCGGAGGAATACCCTGCGAACCGGCTGGAGACAGGCCGACATCGCCATTAATGATGCCGCCGCCTGTTGTGGTGGTCGTCGCAGTGGCCAAAATCGCGAAATGGGAGGTTGATCCTAAATCAATCGGAGCCGGACCTGCCGCAAACGTCCAGTGCGGAGAGATGAACGCCGCTACAAGGACAAGTCTCATCAGTAGCTTCGTTCCGTTTATTTTGGGCGCCCGTGAGGTCATGCGTTTCACGCAGGGGATGTCCTCTTGCAAGGCGTCCCTTTTCAATTCTGCGTCTTCATGCCAGACGTCAGTGGCGGTCTTTAACCCGACAGCGTCGCCGGCGAGAATAGCCTCTTGATTCATATTGGTCCTTCCAGTTTCAAAAAGGTGTCTTTACCTTCACAAACAACAAAATAGCTCAAATGACTCCGTAGGCGCTATTCGTTGTTCTCCCCAGTTCCCTAAAGCGGACTTTGTGAGTCTGGCTCAACTGACGGCAATCGTCATTCCATCAAAGTGAATTCACCACAGAGGCGTAGGAGGGAGCGCAGCGGATGTGATTGATATGAGCGGAAAAGAATGTGAGGAGTTTAAAATTGGCGCCACTCGCGGCGGCTGAGAGCGACTATTGCACCGTCTAAAATTGTGACCGCGCGTGTCGCGCATCGTTCACTCACGCCGCCGTCCAAGACATCGCAATGAGAGTGAGGGAATCCACCTTGTCGGGCATCTCTGGCTGTGCAAGTATGGCGTACTATGGCGACGGCACGCACACATTAACGATCATTGTAACAACATAACGCCGGAAATTTGCCAAAAAAGGAAAAATACCCATGAGCATAATGGCGGATGTAAACGATGTTCAAATTCATTATCTGATCTCGGGCAAAGGCGATCCGATTGTCCTTTTGCACGGCTACGCCGAAACCAGTCGTATGTGGCTACCGTTGATGAAAGAGCTTGAAAAGACCCATACCGTGATCGCTCCTGACCTGCGAGGCGCAGGGGGATCATTGACCCCGGCTGATGGTTATACGAAAGCCGTCATGGCCCAGGATATTCACGCGCTGGTGGCAAGTCTTGGGTATAAAAACGTGGAGATTGTGGGCCACGATATAGGGCTGATGGTGGCCTATGCCTATGCCGCGCAATATCCGACCGAGGTGTCCAAAATCGCGCTGATGGATGCGTTCCTCCCGGGTGTCGGCGACTGGACGCACGTCTGGCTGATGCGCGACTTGTGGCATTTCCATTTTTACGGCGAAACGCCGCTGGCGCTGGTCGAGGGGCGCGAACGTATTTATTTGGAGCATTTCTGGAATGATTTTGCCGCCGACCGCCATCACTCCGTTCCCGAAGCCGACCGCGTCTTCTATGCCAAAGAATACGCCAAACCCGGCCACATGAAGGCAGGCTTCGAGTATTTCAAAGCCTTTGAACAGGACGCCAAAGACTTTGCGGAATTTTCAAAAACACCGCTTACGATGCCAATGCTGGTGCTCTCGGGCGAAAAAGCCGGTGGCCAGTTCCTGATCGATCAGGGAAAAATGGTAGCTACGAATGTGGAAGGCGTCATCGTCACTGGCTCCGGCCACTGGCTGATAGAGGAAGCACCCGACCAAACCATCTCGCTGCTGGTGAAGTTTCTCAACTAACTGTCAGTGAAAATAGTGAAAGAGTCCCGGCCTGATGAGAAACAAGAACCGCGCTCATTTCTTTTGCGACATCTGGAAACGCGGTCCGAAGAGTGCGGATTGCGCCGATTGAAATTGATTCCAGCCGTTTTGCATTGTGTTGAAACGCAGCCTCAAGGATTTGAGGTAAAACTTTTAAAGCTTTCTTGGCTTGTTCGAATTGTTCGTCAGAATGTTGCATCTCGTACAACGCCGTATAATCGAGCCCATTATAACGCAATAAGAATGTTCGAAAATAATTAATAAACGACATTTATCGAACAAATGGGCATTTTTAGATGCATGACCAAGCGGCGCGCCATGCCGCAAGCTGAATGGCTCTTGACCGGATGTGCTCGTTTTACTTCGGTGCTGTTGCATTGCGGAAAACGCCCGATTTTGCCCGCGAATCAGCCAAGCTGGGCGCATGGTGTTTGCGCAGATCTGAAAATGCAGATGGAGCGGTCGGGCACCGCCCGAGGGATTGAAATTTTGCGCTTCAATAAATGTACCGTCGGCTTTACATTCAAGTATACAACCGTTGATCATGAGCCGGAAGGCAAAATTATGATTTGGTACATTCTGCTCGTGGTTGTGGCGGTCGTCGGCATCATCGCCCTCATCGCTTCAACCAAACCGGACGAATGGTCCATTCAGCGCCAAGGGACCATTCCGGGGGCGCCGGCCAAAGTCTTCCCTTACATGGACGACCTGCACAAATTCGTGGAATGGTCGCCGTGGGCGAAGCTCGATCCCACCATGAAATTGACCTACGGCAGCCCCGCGTCCGGCAGCGGCGCCAATTTCTCATGGGAAGGCAACGGCAAAGTGGGCGTGGGCAAGATGACGATCACGGAAAGCCGACCGAACGATCTTGTGCGCTGTCAAATCGATTTTACCAAACCGTTCAGTTGCACCAACACCCACGAGTTCGCGTTGAAGCCCGAAGGTTCCCAAACCATCGTGACCTGGACCATGAACGGCAAGGCGCCGTTTTTTTTCAAGCTTATCCTGGTCTTTGTCAGTTGCGACACCCTGATGGGAGAAAACCTTGAACGCGGCCTGGCCAACCTCAAGGGGGTTGTCGCCGGCTGAGCGACGGACTTTGCGGGTTGAATTGCCCCGCGCGTTCGTGTCTGATCGGAACGTTATGGGAATCCGTCGTCTTGCAAGTTTTTTGACATTAGTCGTCGTATGCGGTTGCGCGTCGCAACAGCGGAAATCCGGCGACACAACCACTAAAGCAAAGGAGCTTCCAATGGAAAAGGTAACAGGTATCGGCGGTGTGTTTTTTAAAGTAAAAGACCCCAAAGCGATGGCCGCGTGGTATCGCAAGAATCTGGGCATTCAATCCAAGGGTGGCTTCGCCGACTTCATCTGGCGCGACAAGGATCATCCTGAGGAGGCGGGCCACACAGCGTGGGCGATTTTCCCCACCAACACAACGTACTTGGGCAAGTCGTCGTCTTCGTTGATGATCAATTATCGGGTGGCGAATCTGGATCGGATGCTGGAACAGCTTCGCAAGAGTGGCGTGAAGATTGAGAAGGTCCAGGATTCCGATTACGGGCGCTTCGCCTGGATCATGGACCCGGAAGGCAATCGCATCGAGCTATGGGAACCCAAGGGAAAATGAGGATGCCGCCTATACGGAGCGATGCAGTTAAAGAACTGAATTTTGACAGGATTAACAGGATTTACAGGATGGAAAAAAGAATGTGGCATCAGAAATTAACCCGCGCCGTTTTGTTGGGAGATCTGTGGGGCGTAATTCATCCTTCGTCCTGTCTCAAAATCGTCCTGTCATGTTCTTCGACTGGATGGATGCGGCTAAGCCATTCCGCGTGCTTGCGCGTCAGGGCAAGGTGATGCGGTAGTAACGACCGGAGATGTTGGTCTGCAGGGCTTCGCTGAAAAAGAAGGAACCGGCGGTGAGAGTGTTGGTCGCCACTGGAGTCCAGACGGGATAAGCCAGATTTGTACTGACTTCCACAACGATGGGGGACTTGGTCGCACCCGTGACGGTAAAACCGAATTGATTGCCCTGAACGCCAAAACTCGCGTCGCTTGTTTGAATCAGCGGGTTCCACGGCACAGCCGGAATAAGGGTGTTGGCGGAGAAGGCCGCCCAACCCGTCGTGCCAGACAAATAATAGGCCGTTGAGACATAGTAGAACTGGGAGTCAACCCCGATTATCAGGAACGCGGTCGAATCAGCGGCGGGAGCGTTGCCCATGAAATAGACGCTGGTCAGGAGGGGACAGCCGGCAAATGCATAGTCTCCGATGGCGGTGACGCCGTTGCCAATCGTAGCGCTGGCCAGGTTGGCGCAGTCCTTAAAGGCATTTTCCGCAATGCTGGTGACGCTGTTGGGGATCACGATGTTGGTCACGGAAGTGTAGAAAAACGCCTCATATCCGATGCTGGTGACGCCGTTGCCAAGCGTGACGCTGGCCAGGTTGGCGCAGCTCTGGAACGCATTATCCGAGATGGTGGTGACGCTGTCGGGAATCGTGATGCTGGTCAGGCTGGCGCAGTCAGCGAACGCCTCATATCCGATGCTGGTGACGCCGTTGCCAATCGTGGCGCTGGCCAGGCTGCCGCAGTCAGCGAACACACTGTCTCCGATGTCCGTGACGCTGCCGGGAATGGTGGCGTTAGTCAGGGAGAGGGAGTAATAGAAGGCATAATCTCCGATGCTGGTGACGCTGTTGGGGATCGTGACGTCAAGTAGAAGGGTCTGCGCGAAGGCGGAAGCGCCGATGCTGGTAACGCCGGCGCCAATTGTGACGCCGGTAAGGCTGGAGGATATGAAGGCAGCGTCTCCGATGGTGGTGACACTGTTGGGGACCGTGACGCTGCTCACGCTGCAGCCGGCGAACGCATACTCCGCGATGGTGTTGACACTGTCGGGAATCGTGTAACTTCCTCCCAACCCGCCCGGGTATGTGATGAGCGTGGCTTGGTTCTTATCGAACAACACTCCGTTCACGCTGCCATAGGCGGGATTATTTGTATCCACTGCTATCGCGGTCAGATTGGTGCAGAAATTGAACGGGGGGATTCCAAGGCTCGTAACGCCGGCGCCAATGTTGACGCTTATCAGGTTGGCGCAGCCAGAGAACGCATAGGCCCCGATACTGGTGACGCTGTCGGGGATCGTGACGTTGGACAACGCGGCGCCAGAGAATGCCTGGACTCCGATGCCGACGAGGGTGTCGGGGAGCGTGATGCCGGTCAGACCGCTGCCAGCGAATGCACTGTCGCCGATATTGGTGACGCCGTCGCCAATCGTGGCGTTGGTCAAATCGGAACACTCAAAGAACGCATTGCCGCCGATGGTGGTAACGCTGTCGGGGATGGTCACGCTTCCCACGGAATCGTAGGAGAACACGCCGGGTCCGATGCCGGTGATCGGCAATCCATTGGTCTCGTTGGGGATTGTCACCGCGAATACCGAATCAGAGACTTCGGCGTATCCAGTGATGGTGATCGCGCCGTTGTTGGTCGTAAAGGTAAATTGCGCTTGCACGATGGCGGGAAACGCCAGCAGCACAACCATTAGCAGACAGTTTTGCATCAGGTTGTGTTGGGTTCTCAGGGTTTGATGCTTTGCCGGAGCGTGGCTGGATTCAAGGGCAAAAAGTTCCTTGCGATTCGGGTTCATGGGCGCCGGCGTTACTTTTCAACGGCTTCCGCGGCGTCGATCTCGGCCAGCGTCGGCGCTCGGTAGAATTCCATGGAGCTATCATCACTGCATACTATCAGATTGCCGTCAGGAGAAATCATTGTATGCTCGCTTCCGGGAAACACGATCAGCTCGCGCTGTGTTTTAATGTCCCACAGCCGAAGCCGTTCCGAGCCAGTGTCGCCAAGATCACAGGTTAGCAATCGGCTTCCATCCGGGAAAAACCCCTGCACTATTATCGGCATGCGACGACTTCCCATACTTGCGAGGAGTTGGAAGGACTGAGTATCCCAAATGCGCGCATAACCCAGCCAGCTAGAGGCAGCAAAGCGGTTTCCATCTGCCGAGAAGCGAATCCCAATGACCTGGTTGATGTCCAGGTGGCGGCTAGTGCGCTGCCTGGTAGTGAGGTTGGCGAGAGTGACGGTTCCGTTATAGTCCGAGCTCAGAAGCCGATTTCCATCATCTGAGACAATTGATTGATAAATCGATCCAGGTAACTTCCATGATTTGAGCAATTGAAAGGTATCCAAGTCCCATTCGTCAAGGCCGGCCGGACTATATAGAAGCAGCTTTTTCGGACGAGCGAATCCCGTGACTATGCCAGGATAGGAGCCGAATTGACGGACAAGTTTTCTCTGTTCCATGTCGTAAACCTGGACCACGCCGTTGGTAGCGACGTTGACGAACAGCCGGGCGTCTTTGGAAAAGTCGCCCCAGAGGGTGCCGTCGCGGGATACGTCAAATAGAGCGGTCCTGGTGTCGAAACGCGGCCCGTGCCATTGGCCTACCTGGCCCTTCACGTCGAGGGTAAGAATCGACTGGCTGTCCGACGCGAATTCCCAGGCTCTGACCCGAACTGGCGTAACGACCTGCCAATGGGAATCGTCGGGGCGCGCGCCGGTGGCATCCCACACACATACTGAGCCATCATAGGCGCCGCTGATGAGGGTCTTGCCGTCGGGCAGCACGGCAACCGATTCGATGCCGCTCTCCTGTCCGAGAAAGGGACGCCCTTTAGCGCGGACATTCCGCGGTTCGCTAACGTCCCAAAGGCGGACCGTGTGATCTCCCCCGACAGAAACCAGAGTGCGGCCATCCGGCAGAAATCGCAGAGCGCCAATCCAATCTTCGTGCGCGGCGATCGGCGCTCCCAACTCCTCTCCCGTGTTCAGGTCCCAGAAGCGCATGAGCGGTTCACCCGCCCCTTCCCCCGAAACCAGCAGCTTTCCATCCGGCGAGATGGCAACCGTTTGAAAATCGGAATTCGTGCCGCGGGTCTTTGCTGTCCAGCGATTCGTTCCGCTGGCCAGGTCAACGACGTAAAGTTTGTTCGACGACGCGCAGTAGGCTGCGACACCAAGATCGGGGGACAACGCGAGACAATTGGCGCCGATCTGGTGAGACGATTTGAAGGCGGGAAAACTCGCAATCCTCGCGCCATCAGAACAACGCCAGAGGGTCAGATTGGCAGACGATCCTTCGACGAGAGTCACGAGGCTTTGACCGTCCGAGGAGAAGGCCAACCCCGCGCAAAGGTCGGTCAAGCGCAGAGTCAAAACATTCATTTTGGTTACGAAGTTCCACAAGTGAATCTCGTGCGAATTTGTAGTGGAAAAGCCGCTAGAATCTTCATAGGCGAGAACCGGTTCGATCGGGGAACAGGCGAGTTGAAAGCAAACGGGCATTTGCGGCAGGCGCGCAGCGATCTTCGGCGCCTTCAGGTCAGAAATGTCGAAAATGTAAATCCCGGCATCAACCCAGCCAGCGACAGCGAGCCACCTTCCATCGCCGGATGCTTCCACTTTGGCGAAGCCGTTTGACTGGACCAGGAATTTCAGCGAAGCGTCGCTACGGCACTGTTGCCACAGATAACGCCACTCCCAATTGCGGAGGTCGGGCTGACCGGGCACTGGACGCTGCTGGTCCAGGAGTTGGCGGGCACGACCGAGATTACCGACCTTCAGGGCCGCATCCGCCAGGCTGATGTCGGCGGCATAGGCCTGCGCTTGCGATAATTGACGAGCTTCTTCGGCCGCTTTGTGCTGGCTTTCCGCTTCGGCCTGGGCGGAGGTTGCCTTGTCGCGTTCCTCCTGGGCGGCAAGGCGTGACTTCTGCGTTTCACTCAGTGCATGAAGCGCGACTTTCGCCTGCCATACACTGACAGCGGTTCCGACGAGCAGCGCCGCGGCCACGGCGAGGGCCGCCGCGTAAGCCAGCTTGTTTCGGCGAATCGCTTTCTGAAATCGGTACGTGGCCGACGGCGGACGCGCAACGACCGGCTCGTTCTCCAGGTGGCGCTTGAGATCGGCCGCAAGACCGCTGGCCGTTTCGTAACGGCGGGTGCGGTCCTTTTCCAGGCACTTCATTACGATCCAATCCAGATCACCTTTGAGTTGGTGGAGCAGCTTCGCGGCTTCGGCTGACCGGCGTTTGGCCGTGGTCGTCAACTCTTCGCCCGTGAGCGTCGCCAGGCGCGTGCTGGGGCGGATCGGTTCCTTTTCCCGGATCGTCTTGCGCATCGCATCGATGCCTTGCGACATCAGGTCCTTCGCATCAAACGGCGTGCTGCCGGCCAGCAACTCATAGAGCAGCACGCCCAGGCTGTAGATGTCGCTGCGCGTGTCGACGTCCAAACCGCTCATCTCCGCTTGTTCGGGACTCATGTAGGCCGGAGTGCCGATGAACTGCTGGAGCTGCGTGTAAAGGGTTTTATCCGTCAACGTCTGACCGACGGTGGCCTTGGCGATGCCGAAATCAATCACCTTGGGCACCGGTATCCCGTCGTGCATCGTCACCAGGATGTTCGACGGCTTGATGTCCCGGTGAATGATCCCCTTTTGGTGCGCGTGCTGGATCGCGTGGCAAACCTTGATGAACAGATCGAGCCGTTCCGTGGTGGTGAGATTGGCCTGGTCGCAGTATTCCGTGATGCGGATGCCCCGGACCAGTTCCATGACGAAGAAGGGGCGGCCGGTGTCCGTTGCCCCGGCGTCGAGCACCTTGGCGATATTAGGATGGTCCATCAAGGCCAGTGCCTGGCGTTCCGCCTCGAACCGCGCGATGACCTGCCTGGTGTCCATTCCCAGCTTGATGATCTTCAGGGCGACGCGACGGCGCACCGGTTCGGTTTGCTCAGCGACATAGACTACGCCGCAGCCGCCCTCACCGACCTTCTCAAGAATTTTGTAGCGGCCTATGGTTTTGCCGACGGCTTCAACCTCGGCCTCGGGCATATCGAGCTTGATTGTTGCCTCGGGCGCTGGGACTGGGGCGGGTTCAGGGTTGTTGTGCGCGGCCAGCAGGACGTCCAAGCGCCGACGCAGGCCGGGGTCGCCTTCGCACATGAGATCAAGAAATGCCGAGCGCTTGGCGGCCGGCTTCTCCAGCGCAAGCGCAAAGAGCGCTTCCTCCCGATTTTTGGGCGATGGCACGTCTGATTGAAATCTGCTCATTCAAGGCTACATGAGCATTTGACGGACTAAAAGCAGATAAGTCGTCGAAGCCGCCCGAAGGGTGGGACAGAATTCTTCCATTGGACCGGATTATACCTTGGAAGTAATTAAGGCGTCGTGGCGCTCCGCCCTCCCGAAAATTGTCATACGCCCCACGCGAAGCCAGACGCGGCCGCCCCGGCGGGTGCATTGATTCCATCGTGGTTGTGCTTTGTCAACGCAATGGAACCCCGTATGTCGCAACAGGAAAGAGAGAAAAAGCACGACGATGTTGAAAAATTTTTCCATATCCCTTACCTTTCGCTTCTGGCCTCGGCCATGACCCATGAACCAACCCATTCATGTTGCCATCATCCGAATTGTCAAACCTAGCTGTGAAACGCCTTTTAACTGGCGTTGATATGAATGCCTCGATTATCGCCGATTTGATCCTTCACAACGGCCGCATCGCCACGCAGGATTTTGGGGAAGTGGTTGCGACTGCTTCGCCTTCTGAGGAAAATAAACAAAAAGACACCATACCATGAAAAAAACGACCATTAAAACTGAGCAGACATCGACAATGTACGAAACCGAAAATGACATTCAGCCACAGCGGCGCTCGGAGCTCAATTTGCTGATGAACCAGCGACTGGCAGACGCGGTGGATCTTCAAATGCAGATGAAACAGGCCCATTGGAACGTCAAAGGCCCGCACTTCATAGGGCTGCATGAACTGTTCGACACGATTGACGAGGCGGTGGAGTCCTATGTGGATTTGATCGCCGAACGGATCGTGCAACTGGGAGGCGTGGCGGAGGGAACTGTGCGGGTGTCGGCGGCCCGTTCCCGGCTTGAGGAGTATCCGTTGGCGATCGCGGATGGGCATGCACACGTTGAAGCGGTTTCCAAGGCGTTGTCCACTTTCGGACGCGAGGCCCGCAATACAATTGATCAGGCAGAAGACCTGGGGGACGCGGACACGGCGGATATTTTCACCGAAATCTCGCGCGGCGTGGACAAATGGCTGTGGTTTGTGGAAGCGCATTCCCAAGCGGCCAATTGAGGTCGCCAAGAAAATCCAATGAGCCCATTTCTAAGAACTGTAATCGTGATCGTCGTGGCCGTGGTGTTGTTTCTTTGCTTCGCGGGCTGCAAGCAAAAGCCGCCCCCGGCACCGGCGCCACCGGTGGTGGAGGTGGAAACTGTCAAGCAAGCCGATGTGCCGATTTATCACGATTGGATCGGCACGCTCGATGGGTTGGTCAACGCCACAATCCGGGCGCAGGTCACCGGTTATTTACTGACCCAGGATTACCGGGAAGGCGACAACATTAAGAAGGGGGACCTGTTGTTCCAGATCGACCCGCGGCCGTTCCAGGCGGTGCTGGACCAGGCCAAAGGCGAACAGGCCCAGGCCGAGGCCCGGCTTGGCAAGACAGAGCTGGACGTAAAACGTTACGCCCCGCTGGTCAAGGACAAGGCCATCAGCCAGGAGGAATACGACGACGCCGTCCAGGCAGATCTGGAAGCCAAGGCGGCCGTTTTGTCAGCGAAAGCCCAGGTGGAGCAGGCGCAGGTGAATCTTGACTTCACCAGGATCGTTTCGCCGATCGACGGGATAGCCAGCATCGCGAGAGGACAGATCGGCGACCTTGTTGGCCCTGGATCGGGTGAATTGACCACGGTATCCACGATCGATCCGATCAAGGCCTACTACAATGTCACCGAACAGGCTTACATCAACTTCGCCAAACTGTTCTTAACGGCGAGCGACCGCCAGAAGCGCCTTGGGGAGTTGGAGATTCAATTGATCCTATCAGACGGGTCCGTTTATCCCCGAATAGGCAGAATTTATGCGCCGGACAGGGAAATTGGGCCGACCACAGGGGCGCTCCGATTGGAGGCGCTCTTTCCGAATCCCGACAATTCGCTTCGGCCCGGCGAATTTGTTCGAGTGCGGGTAAAATTCGATACGGAACACGGCGCCCTGCTGGTGCCGCAACGAGCCGTCTCGGAATTGCAAGGGTCCTATCAAGTTGACCTGGTGGATGAAGAAAATAAAGTCCACATCCAACCGGTGACTGTCGGCGAGCGGGACGGCGGCTTCTGGATAATCGAGCATGGCCTTAAGCCGGGGGACCGCGTCGTGGTCGAGGGCCTTCAAAAGGCTCGCGACGGGGCGACGGTAAGCCCGACGAATTTTGCGGCAGCATCCATCCAATCGGCCGAGGTGTCGCCAAGCCACTAGACCATGTCAAAATTCTTCATCAATCGCCCCATCGTCGCGATGGTGATCTCCATCATCATGGTCATCGTCGGACTGGTCACGATGGTATCCCTTCCGATAGCGCAATTTCCCAAGGTGGTGCCCCCCGAAATCTTTATCCAGGCGGACTACGTCGGCGCCGACGCGCAGACCATCGAGGCATCCGTCGCCACACCGATCGAGCAACAGATGAGCGGAGTGGACAACATGAACTACATGTACTCCGTCAACGCGAACAATGGATTGATGCGTTTGTTCGTAAACTTCGATCTGGCGACGGACCCGAATATCGACCAGGTACTGACCCAGTTGCGCTACGCCCAGGCGCAGTCCCAGTTGCCCATCGACGTGCAAAACTATGGGGTCACGGTCCAAAAATCCCTGTCCGCGCCTTTCATGATCCTCTCCCTCAATTCGCCCAAAGGCACGCACGGCGCGGAGTTTCTGGCCAATTACGCCTATATCAATCTGAGCGACCCTCTGAGCCGGGTGGTGGGAGTTTCCTCGGTGACGATTTTCGGCGCCGGGCAGTACGCCATGAGGATTTGGGTCAAACCGGACCAACTGGCCAAACTCAATATCACCGTGCCGGAGATCATTAGCGCCGTGGAAAGCCAAAATGCCGTCAATCCGGCAGGCAAGATCGGGGGGCGTCCCACACCGCCCGGGCAGGAATTCACCTACAGCGTGCTGGCCCAAGGGCGTCTCACGACGGAGGACCAATTTGGCAGCATCGTTCTGCGCGCCACGCCGGATGGGGCGGTGGTGCGCCTGAGAGACGTGGCCCGCATAGAATTAAGCGCCGCGGATTATGACATCGTGGGCCGTTACAACAGCAAGCCCTCCGCCATTTTGGCCTTGTTTCAACTACCCAACTCCAACGCCATCGAAGCCGCCAAGGGCGTCAAGAAGCTCATGGAAGAATTGAAGACGCGCTTCCCGGCAGACGTGGACTACAAAATCCCGATTGACACCACCAAGTCGGTGACCGAGGGAATTCACGAAATCGGCAAGACATTTTGGGAGGCGCTGGGACTGGTGATGCTGGTGGTTTTTATCTTCCTCCAGGGCTGGCGGGCGGCATTGATCCCTTTGTTTGCGGTTCCGGTATCGCTGATTGGAACGTTTGCCCTCTTTCCATTGTTGGGTTTCTCAATCAACACGCTTTCGCTTTTCGGACTGGTCCTGGCCATCGGCCTGGTGGTGGATGATGCCATTGTGGTTGTCGAGGCCGTTGAACACCACATCGATGAAGGGATGTCGCCCAAAGACGCCACGTTGAAAGCGATGGAGGAGGTGTCGGGTCCGGTTGTGGCGATCGCGCTCATCCTGTCGGCGGTATTTCTGCCCACCGTTTTCATTCCCGGGATCACGGGCCGGCTTTATCAGCAATTCGCGGTGACCATTGCCATCTCCGTGCTGATTTCAGCGTTCAACGCGCTGACGCTCAGCCCGGCGTTGTCCGCGTTGCTGCTGCGGCCAATGCACGAAACCAAAGGCCCACTGGGCTGGTTTTTTAACCGGTTCAATCGCGTCTACAGCCGGGTGACGGACGGATACGTCGGGGTTTGCCGGGCATTGATTCGGAAATTCGTCTTCAGCCTGATGTTCCTGGCCCTTGTGGCGGTGGTCGCGGGTTGGTTCGGCAAAACGCTCCCGTCGGGCTTCCTGCCGGAAGAGGACCAGGGGTTTCTTTACATCAGCGTCCAACTCCCGTTCGCCGCTTCGATGGACCGAACGGTGGCTGTTTGTAAACAGGTGGAGGACATAGTTCTGGCCACTCCGGGAGTCGAGAGTTGCACGACTGTGGCGGGCTTCAGTCTGTTGAGTTTTACGCGCAACACCTATAACGCTACTTTTTGGGTGAGCCTCAAAGACTGGGGCAAACGCACCAAGCCCGATGAGACTTATGCGGCCATCAAGGCGAACCTTGGCAAGAAACTACCCAGCGTGCCGGCGGCGATTGCCTTCGCCTTCCCGCCGCCCGCCATCGCGGGGGTCGGGACGGCGGGCGGGTTCACGATGGTTCTGGAGGACCGGAGCGGAAAGGACATTCCGTTTCTGGCCGCCAACGTCACCAAGTTTATGGACGCAGTGCGGAAGCGTCCTGAAATTGCCAGCATCAACACCACGTTTTTGCCAGCCGTGCCTCAGCTTTACGTCGATGTGGATCGCGATCGAGTCTTTCGGCAGGGAGTGGACCTGGCGCAGGTTTACAAGACCCTGCAAACGTTCATGGGCGGATATTTCGTGAACTATTTCAACCGGTTTGGGAGGCAATGGCAGGTATATGTCGAAGCCGAAGGCGTTTACCGGACTCGCGCGGAAAATCTCGGGCTCTTTTACGTGCGCAATCATGATGGCGACTCCATTCCGATGTCGGCCCTTACCACCACGAAGGCCATGTCCGGGCCGGAATTCACGATGCGCTACAATCTGTATCGTTCGGCGCAGCTTAACGGCACGGCGGCCGCCGGTTATAGTTCCGCCCAGGCGACGAAAGCCCTGGAGGAAACCTTCGCGCAGACCATGCCGCCGGAGATGGGTTACGA
The DNA here is from genome assembly GCA_035511075.1 of Vulcanimicrobiaceae bacterium. Taxonomy (GTDB): domain Bacteria; phylum Verrucomicrobiota; class Verrucomicrobiia; order Limisphaerales; family Palsa-1400; genus DATAUD01. The sequence goes on along the minus strand of DATKFW010000015.1, from coordinate 51,545 downwards.
CTACATCGGCATGTCGTTTCAGGAGCAGAAGGCGGCGCAGGGCGTTTCGCCGGCGGCGATCTTCGCGCTCTCCTTCCTCTTCGTCTTTTTGATCCTGGCGGCGCTATACGAAAGTTGGTCGCTGCCGTTCAGCGTTTTGCTGGGAACACCCATCGCCGTGTGCGGGGCATTTGCCGCCCTCCTGTCGCGGCAAATGGTCAACAATGTTTTTGCGCAGATCGGATTGGTCATGCTCATCGGGCTGGCGGCGAAGAACGCGATTCTCATCGTTGAGTTCGCCCGGCTGGAATACGAGAAGGGCAAAACACTCATCGATGCGACCTTGACGGGCGCCCGGCTTCGACTGCGGCCGATTTTGATGACTTCCTTCGCGTTCATATTCGGCTCTCTGCCATTATGGTTTGCCAGCGGGGCGGGAGCTGTATCGCGGCGGATTCTTGGAACGGTGGTGGTTGGGGGCATGCTGGCGGCGACGTGCGTGGCCGTCTGCCTGATTCCCGTGACGTTTTACGTGGTCGAAAAGATCGCCGGTCGTGGCCGACAAGAGGTTGCACCAGCTTCCGGGAGTTCGGGCGAGGCCCCGGCCGGAGAGGGGGTCCCATGAGCCTGCCAGCCGGGAGCCGCTGCTCTGTTTGTCTCGCGCTGACGCTATCCTTGCTTGCCGGCTGCGCGATGGGCCCCAACTACAAGCGTCCGCCGATCGATTCTCCGCCGGTCTTTCGCGATGACAACGCGCCAACAAACACGTCGTTCGCGGACCTGGATTGGTGGCAGATTTATCGGGATGACATTTTGCAAGGGCTGATCCGCGAAGCGTTGACCAACAATTATGATTTGCGGATCGCTGTGACCCGCGTCGAACAGGCCCGGCAGGTCGCCGCGGAAGCCAGGTCGCAGTTCGTACCCAGCGTGAATTACAGCGGCGCGGTCAGCCAGGGACGGAACGATTTGTTTGGCTCCGCCTACCCAAACGGCGGAACGAGCACCGGCTCCGCGGTGGCGACGCTGAACGCGTTCTGGGAAGTCGATCTCTGGGGGCGCGTCCGCCGTCTCAACGAGTCCGCGCGCGCGCAGTTTCTGGCTTCCGAGGAAGCGCGGCGCGGCGTCCGATTGAGCCTCTTGAGTGAAGTGGCGTCGGATTACCTTCAACTGGTGGAGTTGGACCAGGAATTGGAAATTACCGGCCGGACGACAAATTCATTTGCCGACAGCTTGAAAATCTTCAGCGAACGGGCCGAAGGCGGAACGGCGTCGGCGTTGGAAACATCGCGGGCCGAAGCCGCATTGGCCGACGCGACCGCCGCGACTCCGTCAATATTGAACCAGATCAGCGTTACTGAGAATCAGCTTTGCATTTTGTTGGGGCGCAATCCCGGGCCGATTGAACGGAAAGATTTGCCGCTTGAATTGATGTTGCCGCCCGAGGTGCCGGCGGGCCTGCCCTCTTCATTGTTGGAACGCCGGCCGGACGTGCGCCAGGCGGAACAGTTATTGAGATCGGCCAACGCGCAGATTGGCGAATCGGTAGCGGAGTTCTTCCCAACGATAGGGTTGACTGCGTTGCTCGGAAAAATCAGCCCGCAATTGTCGGCCTTTACGCTGGGTGGCGCCAACGCGTGGGGCGTCGCCGCCGAGGCCACTGGGCCGGTGTTTGAGGGAGGGCGGTTGGTCGGCCAATATCGCCAGGCCAAGGCGGCCCGCGACGAAGCGCGGCTGCAATTCAAGCAAACGGCGCTGACAGCTTTGGGGGACGTGTCCGACGCATTGGTCTCGCGCGCACGGCTTGGGGAAATTCGCGGACAACTGGCGCGGGAGGTGTCGGCGCTGGAGACCGCGGTCAGGGTCTCGTCGGAACGATACCTCGCCGGCAAAGCCAGTTATTACGAAGTTCTGGAAGCACAACAACAACTCTTTCCGGCCCAGATAAGCCTGGCCCGCACCGAACGGGATCAACAGCTTGCCGTCGTCTCCCTTTACAAGGCGCTGGGCGGCGGTTGGAAAGACGAGCGACCCGCGTCCCGGGTTCCGAAAACATGAACGCCGCACAATCACAAATAAAACTCCGGGACGGAGTGAGGCTCTTGACGGGGTTGGTTTCACGCGGGTTCCGCGCGCTCAATTTGGCGAGCAAAAATGATCGCGAGTTTTCTTCAAAAGTTGTAAATGAGATCAGATGAAATGTTTAGTTTCAGCGACGCCGGGCCGACGGAGAGGAGGCGGCGGATGAGTCAGATGATGCGGTTTCTGGTGAACCACGGCGGACCCTTGTTATTTCTGGTCGTCTTTTTGGAGCAGATCGGGCTGCCGTTGCCGGCTGCGCCGTGGCTGTTGGTGGCGGGCGCTCTAGCCGCCAGCGGAAAGCTGAGCGGGTGGCTGGCCATCAGCGTGACCTTTCTGGCCTGCATAGTTGCGGACTCGATCTGGTTCTATTTGGGGCGTCGCACCGGGCATCGCGTCCTGAATCTCCTGTGCCGCATCTCGCTGGAGCCGGATTCGTGCGTCCGCCGGACGCAGGACATCTTCGCGCGGTACGGGATGCGAGGCCTGATGTTCGCAAAATTCCTTCCCGGCTTAAGCACGCTGGCGCCGCCGCTGGCGGGCAATGCCGGCATTAGCGCACATCGATTCCTTTTTTTCGACGGCATAGGCTCATTGCTTTATGTAGGGGGCTTTATGGTTGTGGGAGCGATCTTCAGCCGTCAATTGGACCAGGTCATCGCCGCCTTCGCCAGTCTAGGAAGCGGCGCGCTGGTACTCGTGGCCGCTCTGGCTGCGCTGTACGTCGGTTACAAGTATATCCAGCGACGCCGTTTGCTGCACGAATTGCGGATGACGCGAATTACCGTGGATGAACTGTATCAAAAACTAAACGCGGGTGAGCATCCGATGATTCTGGACCTGCGGCCGGCCTCGGAACTTAAAGAGAACCCCTCGTTTATTCGAGGCGCGCTCCACATGAACATGGATGAAGTGGAGACCCGCCAAAAGGAGATTCCACGGGACCGCGACGTCATACTCTATTGCTCCTGCCCCAACGAAGTCAGCAGCGCGCGGATCGCATTACTGCTTCACCGCAGAGGCATCTCGCGTGTCCGTCCGTTATTGGGAGGATTCGATGCGTGGCGGGAGCGAAATTATCCGATGGACTCGAGGGCAGTTGAAGTGACTTAATAACTATTGTTATGGCTAAACCGGCGATCTTGACAGTGGACGACGATCCGGACGTGTTGCGAGCCGTGGAACGTGATCTGCGCCGCCAATATGGCGACCGCTACAGGGTCATCTCGGCGGATTCGGGCTCGTCCGCGCTCGATACGATCAAACAATTGAAACTTCGCAATGATCCGGTGGCGCTCTTCCTGGTGGACCAAAGGATGCCGCAAATGTCGGGTGTGGAATTCCTGGAAGGGGCGATCGAGCTTTATCCGGAGGCCAAACGCGCGCTGTTGACGGCTTACGCGGACACCGACGCGGCGATTCGCGCCATTAACAGCGTGCAAATTGACCATTACCTGATGAAACCGTGGGACCCGCCCGAGGAGCGGCTGTATGGAGTGGTGGATGATTTGCTGGATGATTGGCAGGCATCCTACCATCCTTTGTTTGACGGCGTGCGGGTGATCGGGCATCGGTGGTCGCCGCGCGCCAGCGAATTGCGCGATTTTCTGGGGCGCAATTTTGTGCCGCACCAGTGGCTCGACATCGAAACGGAGGAGACGGCGAAGCAGCTTCTCGACACGACGGGCGCCGGGATTTCGGCGTTGCCAATGATCGTATTTCCTGACGGCTCCCACCTGTCCAACCCGATGATAGCCGAGGTCGCCCGCAAACTGGGATTGAAAACCAAGGCGGAGTCACCTTTTTACGACCTGGTCGTTGTTGGAGCGGGGCCGGCGGGATTGGCTGCGGCGGTTTACGGCGCCGCGGATGGTTTGCACACGCTGCTGGTGGAACGCGAGGCGCCCGGAGGACAGGCCGGACGGAGTTCCCGAATAGAAAACTATCTTGGCTTTCCTGTCGGTCTGAGCGGTTCGGACCTGGCACGGCGCGCGGTGGCGCAGGCGCGGCGATTTGGCGTGGAGATTCTGGCGCCGCAAGAGGTCAAAGGAGTGCGGGTGGAAGGACCGACCCGGGTGCTTACTCTTGAGGACAGGACCGAGATTGGCTGCCGGGCACTGCTGATCGCCACGGGCATTGCCTTTAGGACGCTTGAAGTGCCTGGGCTGGAAAGACTTACCGGCGCAGGCGTGTATTATTATGCGCCCATGACCGAGGCGTTTTCGTATCGGGACGGAGACATTTTTATAGTCGGCGGAGCAAACTCAGCGGGGCAGGCCGCCATGTATTTTTCCAAATTCGCCCGCCAGGTGACGATGGTGGTGCGCGGCAATTCCCTGTCGGACAGCATGTCGCAATACCTTGAAGACCAGATCACCGCGACGAAGAATATCGCCGTGAAATTCGGCGCCAGGGTTGTCGCGGTGGAAGGCGCGGACCGCTGCGAGAGCGTCACGATACTTGACACCAAAACGTGTGTGCAGGAGACACTGCCCGCCAGCGCGTTGCTCATCTACGCGGGCGCCATTCCCCGCACTGATTGGCTGGCCGGGGTGGTTGAACGGGATGCGCAAGGCTATCTGATTTCCGGCCAGCATTTATTGCGCGACGGGCGGCGACCGTCCGGGTGGACGGCGGATCGCGATCCTTTTTATCTTGAGACCAGCGTGCCCGGCATCTTCGTGGCCGGCGATGTCCGGCATCGGTCTGCAAAGGGTGTGACTTCGGGCGTGGGAGAAGGGGCCATGGCCGTGAAATTGGTCCACGAATACCTGGGACTATTATGAGCTTGGACCCAGCCGCTCTCCAGTTAGTGCGTTCCACTCCGCTGTTTTCCGGATTGACCGATGCGCAAGTGGGGTGCATCGAGCCGGGCGAAATCATTGACGCGCCCGCCGGAACCGTGCTGGTTCCGCAGGGAGAACGATTGCCGTATTTCTTTATGGTCCTGGAGGGTGAAGTTCGCCTCATCCGGACTTATGATCATCAGGAAGTCCTCATGGGCGTCATCCGGCCCGGCAAATACACGGGAGAAGTCACGCTGCTGCTGGATATTGAGTGGCTCGCGACCGCTCGGGTCGGAAAAACCGCCAAATTATTCCGATTAAGCCAGGAGAATTTCTTCCGGATGTTGAGCATCTGCCATTCGATTGCCCGGGAGATTCTTCAATACGCGGCCATGAAGATGCGCAACATGGAAGGTTACTCCCAGCAGCGGGAAAAGCTTGCCTCTCTGGGCACGATGGCCGCCGGACTGGCGCACGAATTGAATAACCCGGCGGCGGCGGCCCGCCGGGCGGCGGCGCATCTGCGGGAGACCACGGACAAAGCGCAAACCCTCCTGTGTCATCTCTCAAAAGCTCTCAACCACGACCAATGGCGCGACCTTGCCTTTGCCTCGCAAGACGCCACGGAACGACTCGAGCACGCGCCCACGCTGGACCATCTTGAGCGCAGTGATCGCGCAGACCGGATTGCAACCTGGCTGGCTGCCCGCGGCGCCGAGACGCCCTGGGAACTGGCCCCGACCTTTGTCAGCGCCGACGTGGATGTCAAATGGCTGGAGGAAGTGACGGGCAAACTTCCGACCGCAACCCATCCAGACGCGCTGGGCTGGCTGGAATCGCGCTTGAATTTGAAATTGCTGCTAAACCAGGTCGAGCAGAGCACCGGACGCATCTCCGAATTGGTCAAAGCGATGAAGGACTACTCGTACATGGGTCAATCTCCGATGCAGGAGGTGGACGTTCACGAGGGCATTGAGAACACGCTGACGATGTTGGGTCACAAATTGAAGAACATGACGGTTGTCCGGGCGTTTGATCGTTCGATCCCGCGCATCATGGCTTACGGAAGCGAACTCAATCAGGTTTGGACCAATCTTATTGACAACGCGATCTACGCCGTCCAGGGCAAGGGCAAGATTTGCATAGGAACCTCCATGGAGGATAATCAACTGGTCGTGGAGGTCGTGGACTACGGTTCGGGCATCCCGCCGGAAGTTCAGTCGCACTTGTTCGAGCCGTTTTTCACCACCAAGCCAGTCGGGGCCGGCACGGGGCTGGGGCTGATCGTTAGCAATCGAATAGTGGCGGACCGGCATGGCGGCGAAATCGAATTCGAATCCAAACCCGGCGAAACCCGTTTCATAGTCAGGCTGCCGGTGCGCCGCAACCAATCCACTTGAACAGATGCCACCGGTTGCGCAAAAGGAATTTGAAGCTGATGTGAAACTCGGGCCGAACGGCGCCGCCCGCGTTGTGCTTAAAGGCCGTCTGAGCTCGGAGACAGTCGTGGATTGTTGGAAGAGCCTGGAGCAAGGTTTGCGCGGCGCGCAGGTCAAGACGCTTGAAGTGGATGTGAGCGGAGTTAATTTCTGCGGCGGCGCGGGCTTTTCTTTGCTTCGGTATTTGAACATGGGCCGAATGACACCCGGAGCGTCGGTCTCAGTGGTTGGCCTGGAATCGGGATTTCAGACGCTTTTCGAGGGTTTTACGGCCGAGGACTACAGCGCTTTTCACCCGAAGGCCCTTGGCATGAGACATCCACTCATTGAGGAAGCGGGCCACGCGACCAAGCAATTGATGGAGGATTTCCGGGGGCAAGTGGATTTTTTGGGAGCCGTCGCCGCCAGCCTGCCTGGCTCCCTTATCAATCCAAAGCGAATGCGCTGGCCGGAGGTGCGCCACGTCTTTGAACTGGCGGGCGCCAACGCCGTGCCGATAGTCTCGCTGGTCAGTTTGCTTTTGGGTTTCATCATCGCCTTCGAGTCGGCCCAGCGACTGGCGGATTTTGGCGCGCAAATTTACGTTGCCAATACGATCACGGTGGTGATGGTTCGGGAGATGGGCCCGTTGATGACGGCCATCCTGCTTGCGGGGCGGTCCGCTTCGGCGTTCGCCGCAGAGATTGGCACGATGAAGGTGAACGAAGAACTCAATGCGCTGGAGACGTTGGGACTTAGCCCGATCCGATTTCTGGTGGTTCCGCGGATCATGGCTGGAGTTCTGGTGTCGCCGCTGCTGACCTGTTACTCGATCCTGATGGGGGTAGTGGGGGGAACATTGGTCATGCTGGGGCTGGGTTTCTCGCTGAAGCTCATCCTTCACCAGATGGCTTCAAGTGTTCAGTTGAGTGATGTGGGGGTGGGAATCTCGAAAGGCGTGGTCTTCGGCATCATCGTTTCCGGGGTGGGCTGCTGGCGCGGGCTGCAAACGCAGCAGGGGCCGAGCGCCGTCGGCCTGTCAACGACGCGGGCGGTGGTGACCAGTCTGCTGCTCATCATTGTGGCCGACGCCTGTTTTGAAACCATTTTGTATTTGCTCAAATAATGAACGAAACCGACAACATCGTGATTACCGTCAAAGACCTGAGCATCGGGTACGGAGAAAGGGTCATCCTTCAGAAGATCAACTTCCAGGTCAAGCGAGGCGAAGTATTCGTCATCCTGGGGGAATCGGGCTGCGGCAAGAGCACGCTGATGAAGACCATGATTGGACTGAATCCGCCGCAATCGGGCGAAGTGTGGATCGGAGACGGCAACCTGGTCGCGGCCGAGGGTGACGAACGGCTGGGGCTGCTGCGCAAATTTGGGGTCATGTACCAGAGCGGGGCGCTGTTTGGCTCGATGAGCGTGCTGGAAAACGTGCAGTTGCCGCTGGACGAATTCACCGACCTGCCAGGCCCACTGAAGGAATTGGTGGCGCTGGCAAAATTAAAACTGGTGGGACTCGGCAGCGCGGCCAACAAAATGCCCTCCGAGTTAAGCGGGGGCATGCAGAAACGGGCGGCCATCGCCCGCGCGATGGTGATGGATCCGGGAATACTCTTCCTGGACGAACCGTCCGCCGGCCTGGACCCAATCACTTCGGCTGGGATCGACCTACTGGTATCGGGATTGTCGCATCATTTCGGCATTACATTCGTCATCGTGTCACACGAGTTGGCGAGCATTTACGCCATCGCCGACCGTGTTATTATGGTTGACTGTCAGTCCAAGAGTATTGTCGCCGAGGGCAAGCCCGCCGACCTTCGGGATGGCGCGGCCGATCCGTGGGTGCATCGCTTTTTCAACCGAGAAGCCGACGCCAGTCATTCGGTTCAACCTACCTAGACTTCAATGAGCGCGAAAACCAGCAATTTCAAACTTGGTCTGTTCACCCTTTTTGGGCTTGGTATCCTGTTAACGGGCCTACTTGCTTTCGGCACGTGGAGCACCCTGGAAAAGAAGACATTGTTTGAAACCTATGTGGCCGGTGATGTAAGCGGGCTGTCGGTTGGCTCGGCCGTTGAATTCCGCGGCGTTCGTGCGGGCAAAGTCACTGGTATTGGTTTTTCCTGGGACCATTACGAGAAAAGCCAGCCGGGCTGGGTGGTTGTGGTTTTTGAGATGAAAGACGGTCTTTTCGGGGCGGCGGGAAGCGAGTGGCACGAGCAACTCCAGTCCGCCATTGACGATGGATTGCGCGCCCGTCTCAAATCCCAGGGGGTCACGGGGACTTGCATCGTGTCGCTTGAATACCTTGATCCCGTCGAATACCCCGCGACGAAGGTTCCGTGGACGCCCACGAATACGTATATTCCCTCGGCCCCCGGTTTGCTGGGCGACTTGCTCGTATCCTTGCAAACGGCTCTCCATAAGGTGAACCGCCTGGATGTCACCGGGCTTAATGAGATGGCCCAAACGGACCTCAAATCCGTCGGTCGCGTGTTGGACAAGGTCGAGCGGTTGGACCTTGAGGGCCTCAGCACCAATGCCAACGCGCTCCTGACTGAAATCCGGGGCAGTACCGCAAAACTTGACACCTTCATCGATGACACGGACGACACGGTGAAAAAATTGCAGTTGGAGAAATTGACGCGGGACGCGGACGCCCTGGTGGGGCAATTGCAGGACACGGTTGGAAAACTGGAACCGGGATTGACGAGTGTGGATTTTGATTCGTTGAATCAAACGCTGGCCAAGGCCCAACAAACCGTCCAGAACATGAACGACTTGCTGGATCAGTTGAAAAAATATCCTTCGGGATTTATTTTCGGCAAGCCGCCGCCGCGGCTCAAGGAGCTCCAGTCCACCGACAAATGACGATTCATTCTCATTCATAACACTATGAGGACTCTTACTATCGGCGCCGTTGTTTTGTTGACTGGATGCCTGGCGCGCGCGCCCCTGGAGCAGCAATCGTTCCTCTTCAATCCGCCGCCGCCGCCGGCACCCAAAGGCGCTCCGGGCAGTCGAGTGCTCGGCATCCGTACTTTGGAAGTCGCCGCGCCATTCGAGGAACGTGCTTTTGTTTACCGCTCGGGCGAGAATTCCTACGACAGTGATCCCTACGCTGGATTCATGGTCGTCCCGGCGGAGGGGCTGGTGTCCCCCGTTTGCAATTGGTTGAGGCAGGCCGGCGCGTTCAGCGCCGTAGTGGAGGCGGACAGCGCCGTCAAACCGGACGCGATGGTTGAGATTCATGTCGGCCAGCTTTATGGCGATTTCCGACAGTCGGAAAAACCGACCGCGGTTCTGGCGATGCGCTTCGTATTTCTTGACGCCTCCAACGGCATTCCACGAAACGTTATTCTGCAACGGGAATACTCGCGCGAAATTCCGCTGAACGCACGGACGGCGACCGCGCTGATCGAAGGCTGGAACCAGGCGCTGGCCCAGATTCTGGATTCAGTCACACTGGACTTTGAACACGTTGAAACGAATTCTCCGGCGCCGTAGCTCTGGCCGAAACAGGAAGCCGCCGGAGCTATTGCAAGAGAATTGCAAGCGCTCCCGCCGCGGCCGAGAGAAGCCAAATCAGAAGGACGGCCCGCGCGGGATCGAGTCCGCGCCGCACCAAGCGATGCGAGAGGTGGTTGGTGTCGCCAATGTAGAAGGGTTTGCCGGCTTTGCATCGCAGGATCACCACCCAGATCAAGTCCGCCAGCGGCACTGCCAGAACCAGCAATGGTGTCAACACAGCCAGCGGATGGCGATGCTTTGCCGAATAGAAGTGCGGAAGGATGGCCAGCACGCCCAAAAGAAAGCCTGTCAGATGGCTTCCAGCGTCGCCTAGAAACGCGGTGGCCCGGGGAAAATTATACGGCAAGAAACCGGCCAAAGCCCCTGCGATCAGGAATGCCATTGCGGCGACCAGATATTGGCCCTGGCTGGATGCGATCAATCCGAACGACGCAGCGCCAATGGCCCCGATCCCCGTACAAAGGCCGTTCATGTTGTCCATGAAGTTGAAGGCGTTGACGACGGTGAGAATCCACAGCGCGGTGACGCCGTAGCTGAATGCCAGACTCGGCACGAACAGGGTGATGCGAATGCCCGTTGCCGCCACCATGAGGGCGACGACGAGTTGCGCGCCGAATTTGATCGCCGGCCGCAATTCCACGAGGTCATCGCGCAGGCCGATTAACAGCATTCCCAGCGCGCCAACCATAATGCCGACAATTTGAAGGGCGCGCTTGCCCAATCCGTACTCGAAAAGACCCGGAATCGTAAAACGGGAATACACCGCCGCCACCGCGGCCCCGGCCAGCAGCGGAACCGCCAGTCCCGTCATCACCGCCAGCCCACCGGCCAGCGGGATTGGAGTCGAATGAATCTTGCGATCACCCGGTTCGTCGATCGCACCGCTTTGGCGGGACCAGCGACGCCAAAATGGCAGCGAAACCGCCGTCGTCACAGCGGCGGAAAGCAGGGCCACGGGATAAGTGACAAGAATCCTCATCCGTCCTTCGGCGCCGCGAGTTTGCGATACAGGTTGTAAATGTCCTCGACCATCGTTTCGACGGCAAAATGCCGGCGCACCAATTCCTGGCCGCGTGCGCCCAGCCTGTCGCGCAAAGCTTCGCTTTGGGCCAATTGCGCCAACCGGGCGGCCAGCAATTCCGTATCACCCGGGCGGACCAGGAACCCGGTCTCATCAGAAATGCAAACCTCGGCGGCTCCATCGCACTCGCAAGCCACGACCGGACGCCGCGCGGCCAGACCCTGAGGCAACGCCCGGGCAAGGCCTTCCCGGCGCGAGAGATGGACGACAACGTCCATAATGCCCACGTATCGAGGGATTTCGGACGGCGGAACCAGGCCGGCGAATATAAAGCTTCGTTCCAGGCCCATTTGGCGCACGCGACCCTCCAACTTGTGGCGCAAGACGCCGTCACCGACAAGAAGAAATTTTGTTTGCGGCCGGCGTTTGAGGACTTCCGGGGCGGCGTCGATCAGGTCATCATGGCCCTTGAGTTTGAAGAGGCGCGCGATTTTGCCGATCACAAAGTCGTCCGGCGCGATGCCGAGGCTGGAGCGCATTTGGGGATCGTTGCGCGCGTTGAGGAAGGGAGCGAGGTCAAAGCCGCTGAAAACCCTGGTATACTTTTCCGGGTGGCCAATGCCCGCGGCAACATATTGGCGCGTCATGGCGTCGGCCACGCTGACAAAATGGGTTGTGATCGCGCCGGCGCGTCGTTCGGCCGCCAGGAAAACAGCGTTGGCCAGGGCGCCCTGAAACGCGCCGAAAGAGGGCCCGTGAATCGTGTGAACGATCACCGGAACCGAAGCCCGACGGGCTGCCAGGCGGCCCAAAAATCCAGCCTTGCCGCTGTGCGTATGGACAATATCGGGACAGGTCCGGCGAAAGATTCCGGTCAGGCGCATCAGGGCGATCGCGTCGAGTACCGGATGAATGGGACGGACCAGGGACGGAACGATTGTCAATAGGCCGGCATCGTTTTGGAAGACGGATTGGAGGGAGCCTTCGGGACCGGAGGTCGGCCCGGCGATGAGGCTGACTTCAAGGCCGGGCGTTTTCCGGAGACCCAGAACTGTCGCGGCCGTGTTTTCCTGCGCGCCACCAATAATCAACCGGGTAATGACGTGGATGACCCGCATCCGGTTTATTGGGATCAGTGGCTTTCCAAGGATTGGAGCCTCTTTCGCACGCCGGCGTACTCGGTGGTTTCCTCCGGCGCGGCTCTCAAGTAACTCTTCAAGCAGCGAATTTCCTCCGGGATGTCGTTTTCCAACGAGGCGACGTCGGCCATGTGGTAATCGACGACATAACGCTGTTGCGGCATGAGCTGGGCCAACTTTTTATAATCGGCCTTGGCTTCCTTCATCCGTTTGAGTTGCACCTCGGCCACGGCGCGGTTCAACAATGCCGTTGTGTTTTCGGGTTGCACTTTGAGAATCTGGCTGAGTGTCGTAACGGCTTGGTCTAAAGAGCCCAGCATGACTTCCATCTCGGCTCTCTTGAGAAGCGTCGGCGCCAGGCTGGCGTCTTCCTCGTCGGAACGATTGGCGACGCCGGCCAGTTTGATCTCCAGGTTGATGTTGGTTAGAGCGGCCTTGAAATCCGCCCTGGCCTGAGGCGCCTGGTTGCGGCGCAAGGCATCATAACCGATTCGCCGATAAAGATCAGCCAAAGTGTCAACACGAACTCCATCGGTCGGGTCATCCTTGATGGCTTTCTGCAACATCGTTTCCGCGGCGGAATTGCTGCTGACAGCCAGATACGCCATGGCCTGGACGCGGATCAAGTCCCACGGGCGGATCTTCGGGTTGGAGCGCAGTTTGTCAACCAATGCCATGACCTTATCGACCTTCCCGCGATCCGCATAAGTCTTGGCCATGTCCAACTCGGCCTCGGGATCGTTGGGAAGCAATTCGAGACGGCGCGTGAAGAGCGTTGCGGCCTGGCGCAAATTGCCGCTCTCCGCCATGATTTCCCCCACTTGGAGGTTCACGTTCGGTTCATCCGGCGGGCCGTTGAGTTTAAGGATTCCCACCACTCCGTTGTATTTGGCCATGGCCTTCTCAAATAAATCGACTGAATCAACGGGGCGATGATCGCCCTTTTGCAGCGCGTCGTTGTACTTGAGGTTGATCATGGCGATGAAATTATCGGGGTTGATCTCGACGGCCTGGGCGAAGCGGGTGTGGGCCTCTTTAAGATGATTGGCCCTCTGGAGTTCAACGCCCCAGGAATTCAAGTCAACCGAGTAATCGGTGCCGACGACTTCCGGGTCGGTGTCCAGCTTGGCCAGCGCGGGCAACGTTTTGAGAGGGCCATTTTCAAGCTGGGACCAAAAACTTTCCTGGGCTGTGATCTCCGCGTCGGTGGGCGGAGGCGCTTGCGGCGCGTTGCCCGGGTAGCTCTTGAGTTCATAGACGATGCCGCGCGGTTTGAGGTAGTATTCCTCGAAGTAGTAACCGAAGGAGGTGTGCAGATAATAAATCTGATGCGCGTGGCCGATTTGGAACATGAAGCGTTCGAGCGCCCTGGCGGGGATCACGAGAGGGAGGTTATCAGGCGAGGTCATGGCCTGTTTGAGCTGCGGATAGCGGCTGATCAGGTAGCGGATGTATTCGCGATGCGCCAGCGAGCTGGTTTCGATAAAGAAATTCTGATTGGGGATATGGCGGCGCTGATAGTCGGCTTCCAACAACGTCAAGCGCGCTGGATCATCGCTCAGGACAATGGCGTCCTTTGGCGGCAAGCCGTCCAGAACGTAGTCGGCGAATTGCTCCAACGCCGGGCTGTTGGCGGCCTCCAGATGCGGGAAGTTTTCGCAGGCAAGGCCGATTGGCGCGCCCAGGGCCAAAACCCAGACGAACCCCACGACGACGCGGTTGAGGAATTTTCTTGCCGGTCCCGGCCTTCCCCATGCCTGACGGGTCTTGCGTCCGAAGATGAGCAGAAGGTAACCGCTGAAATACCCGACGCAGAGCGCGGCCACATAGTAAAAGGTGAGAAAACTGTTGGGCATTTCCCGCATCCTTGCGCTGGGGCTGAATTTGAACTCGCAGAGCGTCACCAGCGGCAGGATCAGGAAGACCACGTGGAGCATTTCAATCATGATTTGCGTCAGGATGTTGCCCACCGGGCTTACTTCGCCGAGGAAAGCGGGCCAGCGGACACCCGCGAAAATAAGCGGAAGAATCGTGGCCAGCGAGGCCACCAGCACAACGTACCGCGGTATTATTTGCAGAGCGAAGGATTGCGCGCTCAATTCCTCGTGAAGCAGGTACCAGAAATTTTCGTGGTCGCCGCCCAGGCTGTCCATGGCCGGCACCAATAGGTAAAGAAGAAGTCCGGCCGCCCCGCAAACGGCCATTAGCGCGATAAATCTGAAATTGAAAAAGCCAAGGCCCTTAATCCAAATCAGGGCAAACAGGAACAACGGGAAAAATCCAATCAGCGCCCAATTGCTGGTGACGCCCGCTCCATAGACAAAGGCCATCGCCAGGAGCCACCTGTCATTTTGGGAGATGCGGAAGCGCAGCACGCAGAATATCAAAAAGGCAAACACGAGCAAATCCAGCATCTCGCCGGTGGCCGAGACGGCGTGCTGCCAGAAAGTGAGTTGGAAACCGAGCATCAGGACGGCAAAGAGAGGGGGCAGAAAGGCGGCACGAATCGAAAGCAGCGCAAACTCGCCTCCTTCGCGTTCGCGCTGGTCCCGAGTGCGGTCATGTGGAAGCAATCGCACCGAAAGAGCCAGCAGGCCAAGCGTTAAAGCCGCGCAGAAGGCGGTGAAGGCATTGAGGCAAACCGGCTGCCACGCCACGGGAAGGAGCCGGAACGGGTAAGTTACAACCAAGAACAGCGGGTCGATAGGCTCTGTCCGCCACGACAGCGGCAACGGATGCCAGTCCCAGCCTGTTGTTTGGGACACCAGTTGGAGGCTTCGCAGCGTCACCCAGTGGTTGAGGGTAAGTCCGTACAGCACGAAGGCCACCAGCACCACCAGCCAGGGCGACAGCAGAATCGGAGGCTTGCGGGGCACGCTACTCTTTGCTTCCAATGTCATGGATGTTCTCAGTCTGGATGACGGTGGCGGCCACAGGCAAGGAATTATGCGTCCTAATGTCAGCGACGCATTCCACGTGTTGCGTTTGCGGAAACATGTCCAAGGGCACGATTTTCGTTATTTGAAAGACATCGTCCGCGCATAAAACGTTCAAGTCGCGCGCCAGTGTTGCCGGATGGCAGGAAACGTACAAGACCTGGCTGGGGCGCAGCGCCAGCAGTGCCTGCAACAGCTCCGGCGGGCAGCCTGTGCGCGGCGGATCCAGAATCAACGTCGTGGACCGTGGGTCGAACCGCCCGATCATATGCGGCAGCAACTGCTCGGTGCGCCCAGACAAAAACTGGCCATTGCGCCGGCCACGTTCCTGGGCGTTTTGGCGCGCAGCATGGACAGCGGCGGTATCGACTTCGACGCCCACGAACTCCTCGACCAAATCCGCCAGTTCAATGCTGAAGAAGCCAACGCCGCAATATGCGTCGATAAGAAATCGGGAGCCGGCATCGCGCAGGCGATCCCGCACTGTCTCCACCAACCTGGGCAGCAGGAAGAAATTATTTTGAAAAAAGGAGTCCCGCGGCACGTGCCATCCCTCCGGGGCGACGCGCAGCACGAACTTGAGGCCGCCTTTGGGGGGTGGATGCCGGCGCACTTCCTGGATTTGCAGGTTCAAGGCCGGTTCGGCAATTTTGCATTCCTGGATGTCGACGACCAGGCGGTTATCCGCGCGGATGAAACCGATGTTAAGCCCTTGTTTAAACTTGTCCCACTGGCTGCGAATCATGATCCGATTGCGATAGCCAAAGGGCTCGGGGCACGGAACCACCGGGTCGATCAGCCCCGGATCAAGGCGCCCGATTCGCTGAAACAAATCGCGGACTTGCTTATATTTGACACGGAGTTGCGCCGCATAATTGAGATGCTGGTACTGGCATCCGCCGCAATCGCCAAAATAGCGGCAGGGCGGCTCCGCACGGTCCTGCGACGGTTCGACGATCCTGATAAGGCGGGCGCGCCCAAAACGCTTCTTGATCTCCGTCAATTCGACATCGACCGTCTCGCCCGGCGCGACGAAGGGGACAAAGACAACGAATTCTCCCAGGCGGCCAACGCCTTCGCCGCCAAAGGCAATATCATCAATCGTCAGCCGGACGTTGTCGCCCGCAGTGGGAATGGAGACCACAAGCGCGCTACGCCACGACAGTGAGGCGCGCGGGTTCCTCCTTGGCCATCAGCGCCTTGACTTGCGCCACAGCGTGGGCGGCGGTCAGACCGTATTTCTCGCGCAGGTAATCGACGGTTGTGGCATGCTCGATGAATTGGTCGGGCCACCCGATCCGCAACACCTGGGTCGCCACGCGCTTTTCGTTCAAAAATTCCAGCAACGCGGCCCCGTAACCTCCCGGCAAAACGTGGTCTTCCAACGTGACGACCAGTTCCGCCCCGCGCGCGAAAAATTCCGTCGTGCCCGCGTCCAGCGGCTTGATGAAGCGGGGGTTGATCACGGCGCAGTCGAAACCTTCCGCTGTCAACTGCACCGCCGCCTGTTCGGCCAGCCGGTGCATGTTGCCCAGACCGAAAAGCGCGACCTTGCGCCCGCCCTTGGCGGAAAAATTGCGCGTCACTTCGGCTTTGCCGATTTCCATGAGCGCCGGCTGTTCCTTGACAATCACTCCCTCCCCGGCGCCGCGCGGATACCGGATGAAGGTCGGGTGCTTTTGGTGTGTCGCCGTGAACATCATGTCGGCCAATTCGTCCTCGTTGCGCGGCGCCATCGAGATGATGTTGGGGACGCACCTCAAGTACGCGATGTCGAACAGGCCGTGATGGGTCGGGCCATCGTTGGCGGAAAGGCCGGCGCGGTCCATGCAGAAGATGACGGGCAAATCCTGGAGCGCGACGTCATGCACAATGCAATCGTACGCCCGCTGCAGGAATGTGGAGTAGATCGCGCAAACCGGATGAAACCCCATGGTTGCCATGCCCGCCGCGAAAATCACGGCGTGTTCCTCGGCGATGCCGACGTCGAAATAGCGTTTCGGCAGGGCCTTTTCCAGCGCTTTGAGTCCGGTGCCGGTCGGCATGGCGGCGGTGATGCCCACGATGGAGTTGTCCTTCTGGCAGAGCTTGACCATCGTCTGGCCGAACACGTCCTGGTAATTGGGAGGGGTACCCGGTTTGGCGGCCGGGGTGTCGCCGGTGACCGGGTCGTACGGGCCCAAGCCGTGAAATTTTTCCGGGTGGTTCAACGCCGCTTCGTATCCCTTGCCTTTGGTGGTCAGGACGTGGAGAACGACGGGCACCTCGCTGGCCCTGGCATATTCCAGGGAACTGATTAACAGCGGCAAATCATGCCCGTCAATCGGACCCAGGTAACGCAATCCCATTTCCTCAAAAATGAGGCTGCTGCCGTACCCACCGCGTCCGTCGGTATCGACTTGCGCGGGATTCTGTTCCAGCGCGACTTCGTTGAAGACGCCTTTGAGGGCTTCCTCCGCCTTATGGCCCAGCCGGACGGCGAGATTGCCTTTCGGCATTCGTTTTACCAGGCGCTCGACGTCCTTTTGCAACTGGTTGTAGCGCGGATGTGTGATGAGCTTGTTGAGATAGGCGGAGATGGCGCCGACGTTCTTGGCGATGCTCCACTCATTGTCGTTGAGTATGCCGATAAAATGTTTGGTCGTGTGCGCGATGTTGTTGAGGGCCTCGAAGGAGATGCCGTTGGTCAATGCCGCGTCGCCAAAAATGCAGACGACGTTCTCGCCCGACCCGCGTTGATCGCGCGCCGCGCACATTCCGAGCGCCGCCGAAAGCGCCGTGCCGGCGTGGCCCGCGCCGTAGCAATCGTGCTGGCTTTCCGTGCGCAACGAGAAACCGTTCAATCCGTCGGTGGTGCGGATGGTATGGAAACGATTTTTGCGCCCGGTGAGCAGTTTATGAACGTAGCTTTGGTGGCTGACGTCCCAGACGAACTTGTCGTGAGGGGTGGAAAAGACCCGGTGCAGGGCGATGGTCAATTCGACTACGCCGAGGTTTGGCCCCAGGTGGCCGCCGTTTTTGGCGAGCTTGGTGATCAGTTCATGGCGGATTTCGCCGGCCAGTTGTTGCAGTTGTTCGGTCGTCAATTTCTTGACGTGCGAGGGATGATCAACCATATCGATATAGCGGCTCATTGGGATTGGTCCGTGAAATTGACCGGTTTCAAGGCTAATTCGCCTTTGGCATTCTTGTCAAGCTGCTGGATTTTCAGTTCAGCCTGGCTGAGTTTGGCCTGGCAGAGTAGCGCGAGTCTTGAACCCTCCTCGTAACGCGCCAGGAGCGTTTCCAAAGGCAAATCCTGCGCCTCCATCGACTCGACAATGGATTCAAGCCGTTTGAGCGCCTCCTCAAAGGGGGGGTCTTGCGGGTCGGCTGCGGCAGTATCGGCGTTCTTCGCTTTAGACACAAAGGCAGACTAATGGAGGAAATCTCAAATCTCAAACCTCAATTTTTTGGGCCCGAGCTTCACACAGGCAAGGCGCATGACGAAGATTACCCAGGTTTGATTTTTCACTCCGGGGCTAGGGGATGTCCAGCAGCCTCGATGATTGGACGCGGTTGCGCCGCTACTTCCGGCGCCTTATTCATCGCAACGTCCCAAACGATCAAATAATCAACGCCTCCATAATCATGGATCAACCGGTCGCGCATCCCAGCCATTTTTCGCCATTCGACAGCAGGAAATTCCCGAAGGGTTTCTGGCGGAACTTTTCTGGCGGCTTCGCCGATAACCTCGACACTCCGCACGAAAGCGCGTTTGAGCACTTCATCACTCGGGAACGCTTCCTGGGTGGATTTCCGGACTTGTGCTTCCAGGAATTCGGCCTCCCGCAGGACGTCGCGCAGCAGTTCAACTGTCGTTGGAAGCATAACGGACGGTCGGCAGGATAATCTTAGCCTTGGTCTCTGTCAAAGCCTTGTCAGTCACGAGGTCTACGCGGCGCCCCAGGGACGCTTCCAAAAGCTCGTGTAGAGCAAAATAATTATCGTAAGTCCGCTTGGCATCGTCGAACTCGACATAAACATCCACATCGCTGTCCTCGGCGGCATCGCCCCTGGCAAAGGATCCAAAGACCCCAACGCGGCGCGCCCCGAGACGACGAATCTCCTCGAGGCGCCCCTGCATTATCGCCAGCGGATTTATCATGCCGACAAATTAAGGCCACTTCACTGGAAAAACAATGCTGCAAAGAATCTACCTGGTCGTCATCGGGACTTCTCCGGTGCCTCAAATTCCAAATCCAAGATGGCGGCTGCCGCCCGCGCTGTCGCGCCTGGGCCGCCTAGAGCGGAAACGACCTCGCGCAGGCCAGCTTGGATTTCGCGGCGGCGGGCCGCATTCTCCAGCAATTCAAGCGCGGCACCCGCAATATTCCGCGGCGTCGCTTCGTTCTGGATCAATTCGGGAAACAGCGCCTTGCCCGCGAGGATGTTCGGCATGGCCAAATAGTTGACGCTGACGATTTGCCGCCCAATCGCGTAGGTTAACGCCGAAGTCTTATAGAACGCCACGGTCGGAACGCCAAACCAGGCGCATTCCAGCGTGACGGTTCCGGTCGAGGCGATGGCGATGGTGGCCGTGGAGAGCGCGGCTTCGAGGCCGCCGGTTTGAATTTCAATCTTCGCCGCGCCCGTCGCCAGGCCGGCCCGCGCCATGTCCGCCATTTCCTGGCTCGGCGCAACCATTTTGAATCGCGCCTGGTGTTTGGCCGCGATGAGATTGGCCGCCTCCAACACGACGGGCAGATGCCTTTTCAATTCGCCATGGCGGCTGCCGGGGAGCAGGACGACCGTTGGGACCGGTCCCTCTTCGCGCCCGCCGGCCTTGTATCTGTCAAGTATTGGATGCCCGACCCATTCAACCCGAAATCGCGGCACGCGCCGCGCATACCATTCCTTTTCGAATGGAAAGAGGCAAAGCAACAGGTCAAAGTCCCGGGCCATCTTGTCCGCGCGGCCTGGGCGCGAGGCCCAGACCTGCGGCGAGACGAATTGCACGATCTTTGGACCGCGGCCGCAAACATTTCGGATCGCGCGGGCCAGGCGGCGATTGAAGCCGCTGAAATCCACCAAGACGATGAGTTCCGGTTTCTCTTCGGCCGCCAGGCGGGTCAATTCGCGCATGCGACGGCGAAAAAGCGGCAACTTCCTAAACACATCGCTCACGCCGATGACCGCGTCCGCCGTCAAGTCGAAAGAGGATCGCACCCCCGCCTCCGCCATCCTTAGGCCGCCGGCGCCGATAAACCGGGCCGATCCCAGTGACCCGGCCAGCGCGCGGACGAGGTCGGCGGCCACGGCGTCGCCGCTCGGATCGCCCGCCACGACCATGACAGTGGTGGGTTTCATTACAGTTCCGCTTTCACTTTTTTGAGGAATTCGGCGACTTTAAACGGAATCAATGGAGCCGCCAGTCCGGTGAGGAAATCCGCCGCCCCGCCGATATACGGCATCGCCTCGGGCAAGGTCGTGCGAGTCCACGCATTGCCGTCTTTATGGAAGAAGACCAGCGGGATTGGAAAGCCACCGACGCGCTGGTCCGGGCCCCACTGATAGCGGACAAAAAAAGTCAGCAAGACAGCCAGGAGGAGTCCGGCGCAGATGATATAGACGATGGGACGACGTTGCCGGCGACCGGTCCAGAGCTGAAGCTGCCGCCTGCCCGTCGTGCAGGAGAGCCAAATGTCAAAAGCCAAAATGGGGACGATAAGAAACAAACCACCCATGGGATTCCTAGTGGCCGGCCTGGATTTGCCGGGTGATCTCGAACGCCAGGTCCAGCGCGCGTTTGGCAGAGGCGCCGCTGACTTTCGGAGTTTGTTGGGATTGAATGCAGCGCACGAAATCGCGCAATTCCAGCTTCAACGGCTCGTCCTTTTCAATCGGCACCGGTTCGCGCACGATTTTTCTGCCGGCAAATTCGCTTACGATGGCCGAGTCCTTGCCGCGCAGCAATTTTTTCAACAGGGAAGATTCTTCCTCCCCTTCGCGCGCCACGCGGGTAATAAAACCCTCCTGCGCGCGGTAATCCAGCGAGACGTAACTGGGCATTTCGCCGCCGCTGAAGACGCGAATTTTTCGCATCCTCTCGGGGCTAATGCGGCTGGCGGTCAGATTGGCAACGCAGCCGTTGGCAAAACGGAGGCGGGCGTTGGCGATATCCTCCGATTGACTGAGCACCTGAATGCCCACGGCATCCACGCTTGCAACTTCCGAGCGCACAAAACCAAGCACCACGTCCAAATCGTGAATCATCAAGTCGAGCACCACGCCGATGTCGGTGCTGCGGTTGGGATAAGGGGAAAGCCGATGGGTTTCGATGAAGCGCGGGTCGGTGGCGACTTTTTCCAGGTAAGCCAGCACGGGGTTGAAGCGTTCGACGTGGCCGACTTGGAGGACTGCGCGTTTCTCGCGGGCCAATTGGACCAATTCGGCCGCCTGCGCGGCGTTGTCGGTCATTGGCTTTTCCACCAGGGCATGTTTGCCCGCTCCGAGAACGCGTCGGGCGAGGTCGAAATGCGTATGAGTCGGCGTGACCACGCTGAGGGCGTCGGCTCCCGCGATCGCCTCGTCAACAGAAGCGAAAATCGGCGCGCGGTATTTCTCGGCGATTCTGGCGGCGTGTTGCGGCGATACGTCATGCACACCGGCGAATTCGATTTGCCCCGCGGCGGCCATCTCGGCATAAATGCGGGCATGTTCCTTCCCCAGCGAGCCGACGCCCAACACGGCGACCTTCAGTTTCGTTTTCAACAGCCCGGAGTGTGTCCTTCAAAGTCGATAAAGTTCAAGAAGTCCCTGCCGTGATAATCCGTCAGCCCATCGCCCGGCGATACCGCGGCTAAATCGAAATTTTCAACTTTTAAACTCCGGCTGCATTCTCCACCCTCAAAGGAACGAAAGAAGATCGGATTTTTTGGCAATCGGCGTTTACATTTTTGTTGTTGTCGTCTCCTACGTATTGGGGTCGACGCCGTCGGGTTATCTCGCCGGCATGGTGCGCGGCATCGACATTCGCACGGTGGGCAGCGGGAACATCGGCGCGACCAACGTTTTCCGCGTCCTGGGAAGGACGGCTGGCATCGCGGTGTTGATCGCGGACGGGCTGAAGGGATTCGTGGCGGCGAGGTTCGTGCCGGCGCTGGCATTGCATATTTTCACGGCATCGGGCGCGCGGCGGGAGGGTCTGTCGCTTGCGGCCGGGGTTGGGGCGATCCTGGGACATAATTATAGTTGCTGGCTGCGTTTCAAGGGCGGCAAAGGGATCGCCACCTCGGGCGGCGTGGTCATGGCGTGGGCGCCGCAGGCTTGTTTGACCGCTCTCGGTGTGTGGGGCGTGGTCATTCTGATCACCCGATATGTGTCTCTGGCTTCCATCGCGGCGGCGGTGACCCTGCCGTTTGCGGTCTGGTTATGGAAGGGTAGTCCGACGATGACTTACGTCATGTCGGCATTGAGCCTGCTGGCCATTTACAAGCATAAGGGCAACATCCAGCGCCTCCTGAAAGGCACGGAAAATCGAATCGGCAAGAAGAAAAACTGAATCGCATGAAAGTGACCGTCATCGGCGCGGGCGCGTGGGGAACCGCCCTGGCCAATTTGCTGCGGCACAACCGCCACAACGTCACATTGTGGGGACACGATGCGGCGCTCCTGGAGCAAATCACGGCCAGCGGCCGCAACGATCTTTACCTGCCGGCCATCGCGCTGGCGCCCGGAATCCGGTGTCAAGCAGATTTACTGGCGGCGGTGGCCGAGTGCGATTGCGTCGTCCTGGCGGTGCCGTCGAAATTTTTTCGCGAAATTAGCAGCCGGATATCCAATTTCAAGGGTCTGGCTGTCAGCGTGACCAAGGGAATTGAAGCCGAGAGCGGCTTGACGATGTCCGGCATTCTCAAAACAACCATGCCGCACGCGTTGGCGGCCGTTTTGTCCGGGCCAAGTCTGGCGCTGGAAGTGGCGCGGGACATACCGGCCGCCGCGGTGGCGGCGCACAGCGACCTGGATGTGGCCCGGAAAGCCCAACTACTTTTCCATCGTCCGGCGTTCCGGGTTTACACGACGCAGGACGCGTTGGGGGTCGAATTGGGCGGGGCAGTCAAGAATGTCGTCGCGATTGCGGCGGGCATCGGCGATGGGTTGGGCTTTGGCGACAATTCGAAGGCCGGACTGATCACGCGCGGAGTCGCGGAAATGCGGCGGTTGGGCGTCGCCCGGGGCGCGTCGGCGGAAACGTTCTCCGGATTGAGTGGATTGGGGGATTTGGTGGTGACCTGTTACTCCCGGCTCAGCCGCAACCGCGCCTTCGGCGAGCGGATCGGACGAGGGGAAAAAGTGGACGCGATCCTGGCCAGCACGCGCTCGGTGGCGGAGGGTTATCCCACGGCCAAAGCCGCGTGGCAACTGGCGCGGACGCTGGGCGTCGAAACGCCGATCATCGACGAAGTTCACGGAATGCTTTACCAAAACAAGTCAGTCCGCAAAGCCGTGGAGGACTTGATGGGCCGGGTCATGAAGCACGAGGATTAGAGGGGTACCCCTAGTGTGTCAGGGCCGTTGTGATGGCTTGCAGCAAATCCCCATATTCTTCGAAAGGCGGAAACTGTGGGAATTGCTTCTTGATGTGGTCCGGTGAATGAAACAGAAAACCCGCGTGCGCCTCGGCCAGCATCGCGGTATCGTTGAAGGAATCGCCGGCGGCTGCCACGTAATAGTTGAGGCTTTTGAGCGCGACCACGGCACTACGCTTCGGATTGTCCTGGCGCAATTTGTAACCGGCGATCCTTCCGTCCATGACAATGAGGCGATTGCAAAAAATCGTCGGCCAGTCCAATTGCCGCATCAACGGTTTGGCGAATTCCTCAAAAGTGTCCGACAAAATGATGACCTGGGTTCGCGCGCGCAATTCACCGAGAAACTCCACGGCGCCGGGAATGGGACGCATGGTCGCGATAACTTCCTGGATGTCGGCCAGTTTCAATCCGTGCTGGTCGAGGATATCGATGCGTCCGCGCATGAGTTTATCGTAATCGGGCTCATCGCGGGTGGTGCGGCGGAGTTCCGGGATTTTGGTTTTGTCAGCGACAGAGATCCAGATTTCGGGCACGAGCACCCCCTCCAGATCCAGCGCAACGATTGACTGTTTCACGCCGCGGAGTTTTTCAGGAAGAGTCCGTGGTGTCGAGGCAATCCACCAAGGCGGACCTGGATTCGGCGCGGTGCGCCCCCCCGGCGCGGCCAGAGTACCGGGACCATGGACTTTCGCGCTCTTGTCAATCTGGCACGCATCGCCTATTCTGGCGGGAATCATGTGGTCGCTGTTCAAAGAGTTTCTTAAATTTTGCAGGCAGGAGAAGAAGTGGTGGCTGATACCGCTGATTGTCCTGTTGCTTGTGCTGGGAGCCATTCTGCTGTTTACCGCCAGTTCGGGGATCGCCTGGGCGCTCTATCCATTTATGTGAACGATGCCCCCGCCGCGCCACGTCCTGGGGATTTCCGCCTACTATCACGATGCCGCCGCCGCGCTGCTGCGCGAGGGCCAGATCGCCGCCGCCGCGCAGGAGGAACGATTCACGCGAATCAAGAATGACCCGGACTTTCCGAAGCGCGCCGTAGAGTTTTGCCTGCAATCCGGCGGGTTGAACGCCGGAGAATTGGACGCGGTTGTCTTTTACGACAAGCCGGTGCTCAAGTTCACGCGCCTGCTGGAAACCTACCTGGCCGTGGCCCCCGGCGGATGGCGGACATTTCCCGAGGTTCTATCGAATTGGCTGGGGGGCAAATTGGACCTCCGCAAAACCATCCGCGAGGAACTGCCCGGGTTGCGCCCGGATTGCCCGATTCTCTTTACGGCACATCATCAGGCGCACGCCGCAAGCGCTTTTTACCCCTCGCCGTTCACCGAGGCGGCCATCGTGACCATTGACGGCGTGGGCGAGTGGGCCACGACGACAATCGGCCACGGGAAAGGCCATCGCATCGAAAATCTCAAGGAGGTCCGCTTTCCACACTCGTTGGGACTGCTTTATTCGGCGTTTACGGATTATTGCGGGTTCCGCATCAATTCGGGGGAATACAAATTGATGGGCCTCGCGCCCTACGGCGAACCGAAATACGAGAGCGTCATTCTCAAGGAACTGCTCGACTTGAAGGCGGACGGATCGTTCTGGCTGAACCTCGACTATTTCGGCTTTCTGACCGGCACCACGATGACCAATGGCCGATTCCACGACTTGTTCGGCGGCCCGCCGCGACGCCCGGAAGAAACCATCCAGCAGCGTCACATGGATGCGGCGCGGTCGATCCAGGCGGTGACGGAGGAAGTCATGCTCCGCATTGCCCGGCATGCGCGCCAGTTGACCGGTCAGAAGAATCTTTGCCTGGCAGGCGGCGTGGCGCTCAACTGCGTGGCCAACGGGCGCGTCTTGCGGGAGAAGATTTTTGATCGCCTGTGGATTCAACCCGCGGCCGGCGACGCGGGAGGAGCGCTTGGCGCCGCCCTGGCCGCCTGGCACCTGGCGCAGGAGGATGACGAAATGCCGGGGCCGAAGTCCGACGCGATGCAAGGATCGTTCCTTGGCCCGGAATTTAGCGATGACCAGATTGAAACGACGCTTCGAGTTCACGGGGCGAAATTTCGACGATTGCCCACGACCGATTTGCTCGATCGCACGGTCAATTTGCTGCGCGAAGAGAAAGTGGTGGGATGGTTCCAGGGAAGGATGGAATTTGGCCCGCGCGCGCTGGGGAACCGTTCGATTCTCGGCGACGCGCGCTCGCCCAGAATGCAATCGGTGATGAATTTGAAGGTGAAATTCCGGGAATCGTTTCGTCCCTTCGCCCCGGTGGTGCGGCGCGAACGGCTGGAGAAATATTTCGAACTTTCCGCCGATTCGCCCTACATGCTGCTGGTCGCTCCCCTGCGCCAGGAATGGCGACTGCCCGCGCCGCCGGAAGGCAGGGGGCTGGAGCTCTTGAAGCAAACGCGCTCGAAACTTCCGGCGGTGACGCACGTCGATTATTCCGCGCGCATCCAGACGGTGACATGCGAGGTCAATCCGCTGCTGTACGAATTGCTGCTGCGTTTTGAGAGCGTGACCGGCTGCGGCGTGTTGGTAAACACCTCGTTCAACGTGCGGGGCGAACCGGTCGTCTGTTCGCCGGAGGATGCCTACCGGTGCTTCGTCAGCACGGAAATGGATTATCTGGTGATCGGCAATTTTTTGCTTGACCGGACGGAGCAGCCCGCCCGCACGTCACCGCGCCGCGTCGCGCCGCAATCGGATTGAATATGAAACTCAAGCTGAGCGAAGATCCGAAGGAATGGCGCAAAGGGGCGTGGATGACAGCGCTTGGACTGGCGGTATTGAGCAGTCTGTTGCGATGGCGCGGCGTTTTGCCCATCGCGCTCTGGATCGGGGTTTTGGCGGCATTGGCGGCGACGGCGGTGGCGGCAGCGGTTGAGCCGAGGTGGTTTCGCGGGTTTCACAGGTTCTCCATGCGGCTCGGATTTGGCATCAGCCAGTTCGCGGGCCGAATCATCCTGGCCTTTTTCTTCATCGGCGTGGTGACGCCCGTGGCATTGATCCGCCGCGCGATCGGCAAGGACCCCCTCCGGCTCCGACGTCCCAACGGCGAGAGCTATTGGACCAACGCGCGGCCAAAAACGCCGTTGGACCGCCTGTTTTGATATTAGCGCGCCGGCTGTTGCAAGGCGCCGTCACCCGTCAGCACAAGGTCTGTGCCGTCCTGCATGTGGACGCGCATCAACACACGCTGAGGATTGGAGGCGTCGGCGGTTAATACCAATGTGGCGTCCAATCCCTGAAAAGGGGCAACGTCGGCAGGTTTGAGGTAACCGCGCGTCAGTAGTTCGTCGAGTGAAACGGTTTTTGGGACGGGCAGCTTGCTTGCGATCAACGCCCGCGTGTAGGCGCTGCCGGCGGCGACGATCTTGAGACCGTCAATTTTCCCCGGGGCAGAGTCTTCCGCGATGAGAAGGTAAAGCAGGCCGACCGCCACCATGATCGCCACAGCCGCGCCGATGGCTACGGCCATGCGCTTAAGCGGGGAATCTGGAATGCTCAATTTCATCCGATCCCAAAATTTACCCCGCGCGCAATCCTTCCGTCAATCCGGCACAACCCGGGGTCCGAGTTGAAATTCATTGTTTCAGGCAAATTGATCTCTGATAATATCACGATGAGGATTGCCGGGTATTTGGGTTTGGCTTTGCTGGTTGCGGGGTGCGTTTCGACGCGCGAGGAGACAGAACCATTGGTTCGCTACGAGTTTAAACGGGCGGAAATGGGTGTGCCGTTCCGCATTGTCCTTTATGCCTCTACCGCAAACGCCGCGGAAGGAGCGGCGGAGACGGCGTTCGCGCGGATCGCGCAGCTTAATGACGTAATGACGGATTACGATTCGGACAGCGAATTGAGCCGGCTGTCGCAATCCTCCGGCCAAGACAAGGAAGTGCCGGTCAGCCCCGATCTTTGGGTGGTGCTGGAGCGGGCGCAAGACCTTGCCGAACGGAGCCACGGGGCTTTCGATGTGACCGTCGGGCCCTATGTCAATCTTTGGCGTTACGCGCGCCGGGAAGGAGCCATGCCCGATCCCGACCGACTGGCCAAAGCGCGCGCCGCGGTCGGCTACACGAAAATGCAGTTGGACCCGCCGCATCACGGGGTGAAACTCCTGGCGCCAAATATGCGACTGGATCTGGGTGGAATCGCAAAGGGATACGCCGTCGATCAGGCGCTTCGGACGCTTGGCCGGCTCGGAATCACCAACGCCCTGGTTTCCGGCGGGGGTGACATGGCCGTAAGCGGACCTCCTCCGGGCAAGCCCGGCTGGCGGATTGAATTGGGAGCGCTCGACGCGACCAACGCGCCGCCTGCGCGCTATGTGATCGTGTCGGACGTCGGCATATCAACTTCGGGCGACCTGTTTCAACGGCTTGAAGTCAACGGCACGCGGTACTCGCACATCATTGACCCGCAAACGGGCATGGGATTGACAGATCACAGGTTGGTGACGGTGATCGCGCCGGACGATTTTACCGCAGACGGATTGACCAAGGTGATGAGCGTGTTGGAGCCAAAGGCGGCCCTGAAATTCATCGCCAAAACGCCAAATGCCTTCGTGCGAATAGTTCGCAAACCCGGCGCGAAGGTCGAGATTTACCAATCGCGCGGGTTCAGTCAGTTTTACGAGTGAAGGCAGGCAGGGCGTCGCAAAAAAACTCCATTTTCGTGGAGGGCGTGGGACAGAATTCTTCCATTGGACCGGATTACACCTTGGAAGTCCCTTATATAATTAGGGCGGCGCGGCGCTCCGCCCTCCCGAAAATTGTAATACGCCTCAAACAACGGGCTTGCGACGAAGTTCGACTTGCGCTAGATGAGATGCGCTGAATAAAAAGAGAATTGAACCATGGATGATCTTCGCGGCGAATTGAATGAACTGAAGGCGTTTATCGCGGACCTCAAGGCGGATCGCGCGGCTACAAAGGAAAAGGAGCGGCGCGAGGCGTGGACCCGGTATGTCTCGCTGACAGTCGTGCTGATCGCCGTTGTGGCATCGATCGCCGCGCAACGAGCGGGCAAATATTCCGGGATGGGACAGATGTCGCAGGCCCAGGCTTCCGATCAGTGGAATCTTTACGAGGCGCAATCCATCAAACAGCACCTCTTCGAATTGACGCGCGACCAGGTTGTCAGGAGCGGCAACGATCCCGAAGCACTCAAGCAGCAGAAGTCATTCGACGCGAAAATCGCCGATTACAATGACCGGAAGGCGAAAATCAAGGAAGTGGCGGACAAGCTGGAACTAAAGCGGGATTATGCCGGGCGGGTGGGCGGCCGCCTGGGGCTTGCAATTTCGCTCTTCTCCGTCTCCATTGCCACCGCGTCGATGTGTCTGCTGACGAAGAAAAAGCCTCTTTGGATTTTTGCCATCGTGCTGGCGTGCATCGGCATCGCAGAAATGGTGGCCGCCCAGATGATGCCGATGCCATAAATTGGAAGATCGGCGTTCTTTCCGGCAAACAGTTCTGACTTCACTTCCCTCTGGCGGGTGCGAGAATGGACGGTGATCATGAATCGCAGCGTCATTCTGTGGTTGTCCGGCTTTATTCTGACGGCGTCCCCCGTCACCTTTGCGGGCGTCGCGCCGCCGACGCCCTACGGACCCGTGCCCAGTCCGCGCCAGCTTCAGTGGGAGCAAATGGAATTTGTCGGCTTCGCCCATTTCACAGTTGATACCTTTACGGGCAAGGAATGGGGATACGGCGACGAGAGCGAGAGCGTGTTCAATCCGAGCCAGTTTGATGCCGGGCAGATCGTCGGAGTGGCCCGAAATGCGGGAATGAAGGAGTTAATCCTGACCTGCAAGCATCACGACGGCTTTTGCCTCTGGCCGTCCCGCTTCACGGAACACTCCGTTAAACGCAGCCCCTGGCTCGGCGGGCACGGGGACGTCGTGAAAGAAATCGCCGAGGCCTGCCACGAACAAGGTTTGAGATTCGGCATCTACCTTTCGCCCTGGGACCGCAATTCCGCCCTCTACGGAACGCCGGCCTACATCACCTATTACCGCAATCAACTGACCGAGCTGCTCAGCGGTTACGGCCCCATCTCCGAAGTCTGGCTGGACGGCGCCAACGGCGGTGACGGCTATTACGGGGGCGCGCGGGAAACCCGGAGCATCGATCGCAAGACCTATTATGATTGGCCCGGCACGATTCGATTGATCCGCCAATTGCAACCTATGGCCTGCGTTTTCAGCGATGCCGGCCCGGACATCCGCTGGGTCGGCAACGAGGGGGGCATCGCCGGTGACCCGTGCTGGGAAACCCTCAACCTCCGCGACTTCGCCCCCGGAGACGCCGACGCCGCGCGCCTGAACCGCGGCGACCGACCCGGCACCGATTGGGCGCCCGCCGAGTGCGACGTATCCATCCGGCCCGGCTGGTTTTATCATCCCGAAGAAGACGGGGCGGTGAAGACGCCCGAACAACTGCTCGACATCTATTTTAAATCGGTCGGCCGCGGGGCCACGATGCTCCTGAACATTCCGCCCGACCGTCGCGGTCAAATCCACCGACCCGACATCGCCTCACTTCAAGAATTCGCCCGGCGCCGCGACGCCATCTTCGCCGACGACCTGGCCCGCCACGCGCGCGTGACCGCCTCCAACGTCCGGGGCCATGCCGGCCGCTACCGGCCCGAAAATGTGATTGATGGAAAGCGCGACACGTATTGGGCCACCGACGACGGGGTGACCCATGCGGACATTGAATTGGAATTCGCGCGACCCGTGACGTTCAACGTCGTGCGCCTGCGAGAATATCTGCCGCTGGGCCAGCGAGTGGAGGGATATGTCGTGGAAGGGTGGCGGGACGGCCAATGGCAGGAATTTGCGCGAGGGTCCAGCATTGGCAACTGCCGGTTGGCGAGCGGCGACCCGATGGCGGCCGGCAAAGTGCGCGTGCGCATCACGCAGTCGCCGGTTAGCCCGGCCATTTCCGAGGTTGGCCTGTTTTACGAGAAGAAGGAATAGCCAAAATCAAGCGTTGCTATTTTTTTGACGGTTGCCCTGAATTCCCGTAGGTTCACCGGTTCGGACTGTATGATTAATTTCATCATCAAGAAAATAGTCGGTTCGAAGAACGATCGGCAGGTCAGGAAGGTCCGGCCTCTGGTGGCCAGGATCAATGAGATGGAGGCTTCCCTGCAATCGTTGCCCGACGAAGCGCTGCGCGAAAAAACGGCCGCGTGGAAGACCGAATTGTCGCTGATCGAGGATGGCGACGCGTTGGCCGCCCGGCTCAATGAGATTTTGCCCGAAGCCTACGCCGTCGTCAAAAACGCGTGCCGCCGTCTGTGCGGCAAGGAAATCATGGTGCGCGGGCATGCGTTGAAGTGGGAAATGGTGCCGTTTGACGTTCAATTTATAGGAGGAGTGGCGCTCCATCAGGGCAAGATCGCCGAAATGGCGACGGGCGAAGGCAAAACGCTCGTGGCCACGCTGCCGGTTTACCTCAACGCGCTCAGCGGGCGGGGCGTTCACGTCGTGACGGTCAACGACTATCTTGCCGCGCGCGACGGAGAATGGATGGGAGCGGTTTACAAATTTCTAGGTTTGACGGTGGGCTGCATTCTGCACGATCAAACGCCGGCAGACCGGCGCACGCAATACGCCTGCGACATCACTTACGGCACCAACGCCGAGTTTGGCTTCGATTATCTGCGCGATAACGGCATGGCCCTGCGCAAGGAAGACCAGGTGCAGCGCGGCCACTTTTTCGCGATTGTCGATGAAGTTGATTCCATTCTGATCGATGAGGCGCGGACGCCGTTGATTATCAGCGGACCGTCCGTGATTGCGCAGGACCATCAATACGACCGTGTCAAACCGACGGTCGAGGCGCTGGTGCGCACGCAGGACAAATTAGCGGCGCGCTTCATTACGGAGGCGGAGGAATTGATTAAGAAACTGCATCCGGCCGACGGTTCCAACCCCTCCAATCCGGCGGCAGTGGAAAGGGAGGCCGGGTTGCTGCTTTATCGCGTCAAAATGGGCAGTCCGCGCTCCGAAGGCCTGGCGAAACTGTTGGAAGACCCGGAAAACATCCGCATGATGAACAAGGCGGAACTGGAGTTGCACGCCGACCAGAGCAAGAAGGCCCTCTACGCCGAGAAAGAGGAATTGTTCTTCGCCATGGACGAGAAGAGCCACGAAGCCGACCTGACGGAAAAAGGGCGCACCTACCTTCGCCCCGAAGACCCGGAGGGGTTCGTGCTGCCGGATTTGACGACGAGATTTCACGAGATCGATTCCAGCCCTGATCCCGACCCGCGAAAGCGGCTGGAGGCCAAGGCGAAAGTCCAGGCGGAATTCGAGGCCAAGGCGGTGCAAATCCACACGATTTCCCAATTGCTCAAAGCCTACAGCCTCTACCAGCTCGATGTTCATTACGTCATTGAGAACGGCAAGGTCGTCATTGTCGACGAGCATACGGGGCGGCCGATGTATGGCCGGCGATGGAGCGACGGCTTGCACCAGGCGGTCGAGGCCAAGGAAGGCGTGGAAGTGGAGCGCGAAACCCAGACGCTGGCCACCATCACGATCCAAAACTATTTTCGACTTTACAAAAAGCTGGCGGGCATGACCGGCACCGCCGAAACCGAGGCGGGAGAGTTTCTCGACATTTACAAGCTGGGGGTCATGGTCATACCAACCAACCGGCCGGTGGCGCGAAAGGACGCGAACGATTCGGTTTACAAGACCAAGCGGGAGAAGTTCAACGCCGTCATCAACGAAATCACAACCATTCACAACAAGGGCCGGCCCATCCTTGTGGGCACTGTGTCAGTGGAAACCAGCGAGCAGGTGTCGCGAATGCTCAAACGAGCCGGCATCGTTCACTCGGTTCTCAACGCCAAATTCCACCAGCAGGAGGCGGAGATCGTCATGCGCGCCGGCCAGCGAGGCGGGGTCACCATCGCCACCAACATGGCCGGCCGCGGCACCGACATCAAACTGGGAGAAGGCGTGGCCGCAGTGGGCGGTCTGCACGTCATAGGCACCGAGCGCCACGAATCACGGCGCATCGACCGCCAGTTGCGCGGACGTTGCGCGCGGCAGGGCGATCCCGGCTCATCGCATTTCTTCATTTCGCTGGAGGATGACCTGATGCGGCTCTTCGGTTCCGACCGGATTGTCAAAGTCATGGAGAAAGTGGGTTTGGAGGAGGGACAGGAACTGGAGCATTTCATGCTCAACAAATCCATCGAGCAGGCCCAAAAACGGGTCGAGCAGCACAACTTCCAGCGCCGCAAACGCACGCTGGAGTACGACGATGTGATGAACAAGCAGCGCGAGGTCATCTACGGGTTCCGCAACGACGTGATCAGGTCCCCAGACGTGCGCGACCGGTTGATGGACATCATGGAGGAAATCGTCATTCAGAAGGTGCATGAGTTGACGCCGGAAAACCCGGAGCCTTCGGAATGGAACGCGCGCGCGCTGGCGGATTGGGTCAATGTTAATTTCCCGCTACGCGCGCCGGAGGAGGAAATCATAAAGGCGGCGCAATCGGGCAGCGAATCGCCGGTGCCCGATTCGGCCTTTGACGGGTTGAATCCGGCGCAGTTTGCCGTTTGCCAGTTCATCTGCAAGGCGGTGAGGGAAGCTTACGAATTAAAGATCAGCTTCGAGCAGCCCGAAGCCCTCAAATCGGTCGAGCGCTACACGATTTTGCGGGCGGTGGACGAGTTGTGGCAGGACCATCTTTACGCGATGGATACCTTGCGCGAAAGCATCGGCCTGCGGCAATACGGCCAGCGCGATCCGCTGATCGAATACAAGGCGGAAGGGTTCAAAGTGTTCGAGGAATTGATGGTCAATATCAAAACGGAAATCTGCCGCAACATTTTCCGGAGCGCGTCGAGCATGATGGCCTTCGACAATTTCATCCGCAACATGCCGCAACGGACGGTTCATCAAGCGGTGGACACCTTTGGCGCCGGCACGACGACGGCTCCCAGCCCCGCGCCCGCGCCCGCCGCGTCCGGCAAGAAAGCCAGCGACATGGTAACGGAGGCCAGCGAAGCCGTGGCCAAAGCCAAGCCGGTTCGCGCGGGGCCAAAAGTGGGACGCAACGATCCCTGCCCCTGCGGCAGCGGAAAGAAGTACAAGCACTGTTGCGGGAAAAATGGCTAGAGCGGCGACCTGGCGACGGGCCCGGCTTAAGAGTCGGCAGTTGTTTATCCCGGACGATTCGGCTCCACGACGGCCAGGCCCTTTAACAAATCGAGGGCGCGGGCCAGCACCGGATCAGTCAGGACGGGCGGGCTGGGTTCGGCCAGGATCGGGCCGGCGTCTTCGGATTCATCGTCAGTGTCCTGGCCGGCGTTGTGTTCGCGCACCAATTCCGCTTCGTTGAAACGGGGCCTCGCTTCGGAGGCGCTGACTTTGCCGCCGTCCGCCTGGGTCAGATCCGCGGGATGAAGGCGCTTGGAGGGACCTACTTCAGTTTCTTGAGTCTCGCCATCGGCCCCTTGTGGCAGGCCCGCGGGATGAAGGTCGCTGTAGGGGTCTTGCAGATACGCGCGTTCATCCTCCAAACTGGCCCCAATCGAAATGTCCGGCGCAACGCCGTTGGTCAGGACCTTGCCGTCGCCCACGACGACGCCAGCGATCGCCACGCGCAATTTGTCGCCGTTGCTGAGCGGAAACTCCTTGAAAACGTTGGCCTGCCCGGCGGTGGCGCCGCCAAGAATCAGCCCGACTCCAGCCTCCCGAAGCACGGCTGCCAGCGTTTCCGCCGCGCCAGTGGTCTGGGAATTGATCAGGACGGCAACCGGCGCCAGGATGGCGTCGCTCTTCTTTGTGGCCCTGGCCGAACCTTGCTGCCAATCCAGCAGCGGCTCATCGGAATTGACAAAACAGTCCGCGGTTTCTGCGGCGGCCTGGTAATCGCCGCCGCCGGCAAAACGCAGGTCAAGCACAATTCCTTTGATTTTTTCACCGTTGGTTTCGTTGAGGGCCCGGTAAGCGTCCCGGAAGGCTCCGGGTAATTTGCTGTTGACCGATGCGACGCGAAAATAAGCCAACGATTGGTCAAACACGCGCGTCTGCGCCAGCGGGGCCGGATTGGACGCGGCGGATTGGGCGCCAGCGGGGGCGCGCAGGAGCGTGACTCGCGGCGCCAATTGATCGAGCAGCCCTTGCACCGCGGCGCGATTCAACTCATCGGGCGTGACTCCGGCCAGATTGGTGCCGAGCACCTGATAAACTTCATCAAACCCCGGCTCGGAATTGCCGGGGTCCGCGCGGCAAACCAAGGCCGCAAGAAACAGGCAAAATATCACGCTGCGAGTTTTCATCGTTATTTCAGTTGGCTGCTTTTCCAAAAGCCTTGGCCCCAATATCGCGCCGAAACTGCGCGCCGTCGAACTGAATTTTTTCGACGGCTTGATAAGCGCGATCCTGCGCCTCGGTCAGCGTAAGGCCCAGTGCGGTGACGCCCAGCACGCGTCCCCCGCTGGTCACCACTTCGTCGCCTCGGGCAACCGTGCCCGCGTGAAAGATTTTGGTTCCCGGCACCCGTCCGGCTTCGGCCAGGCCGTGGATGATTTTTCCCCTGGCGTAAGCGCCCGGGTACCCGCCCGAAGCCATGACAACGCAAACGGCCGCTTCAGGCCGCCACCGCAATTGGACCTTGTCCAGGGCGCCCTCGACACAGGCCTCGAGCACGTCGGCCAGGTCGTTTTCCAGGCGCGCCAGATAAACCTGGGCCTCGGGATCACCGAAGCGGGCGTTAAATTCCAAAACTTTGGGGCCCTGGTTTGTCAACATAACTCCCGGGTAGAGGATTCCGCGAAAATCGATCCCCTCCTCGCGGCACCCTTTGAGCCACGGCACCAAGACCGCGTCCGCCACTTTTTCCAATTCCGCCGCAGAAAGAAAGGGCGTTGGCGAATAGGCGCCCATGCCGCCCGTGTTAGGCCCGGTGTCGTTGTCGCGGACCCGTTTATGGTCCTGCGCGGTGGGGAAAGCGCGCGCCGTCCGCCCGTCGCAAAAGGCATGGAGCGAAATCTCCATCCCGTGCAGCAGTTCCTGAATGACAATGCGGCGTCCCGCGTCGCCAAATTTTTGCCGCACCAGCATTTCGTCGATGGCCGCGTCTGCATCCTCTGCGCATGCGCAAAGCAGAACGCCCTTCCCGAGCGCCAATCCGTCGGCCTTGACAGCGCATTGGCCGCCGAGGCCCGAGGCAAAGCTTTTTGCGGCGGCGGCGTCGCTGAACGTTTGCGAACGGGCCGTCGGGATTCCGTGTTTTTCCATGAACGCCTGGGAAAACGCCTTGGAGGACTCGAACTGTGCGGCTTTCCGATTGGGCCCCCAAATGCGCAGGCCGTGTTCCTCAAAAAGATCGACGATGCCCAGGGCCAGCGGATTGTCCGGGCCAACGACCGTCAGATCGACCCGGTTTTCGGCGGCAAACGCGCGCAAAGCGGGCAGATTTTCGGCGGTCAGGTCCACGCATTGAACGCGCGGTTCCGCGGCGATGCCGCCGTTTCCGGGGGCGCACCAGAGCTGGGTCACGCGCGGGGATTGCGCCAGTTTCCAAACCAGCGCGTGTTCGCGCCCGCCCGAGCCGATGACCAGAATTTTCATTTGGCAACGTCCGCGACGGTGGCGCAACGCCGGCGCAAGGTCGAGTGAAAAACGGGGAAGCGCGAGCCGCGGAAGAAATTTGGAACATGGAAGAAAACGCGCTTGCCCAATTGGGTCCGTGTTCTTAAACTGGCGGCACAAATCCAATAACGGAGAAATCTTATGAATACAATTATTCCTCTTATCAGTTCCGGTGTGGCAGGTCCCCTGGGCGTAATGCATCTGCCGCGTCTTTGGCTTAAAGTGTCGCTGGAATGCCGCGGCAAACTTGCCCCGGGTTATCCCGGCGCGGGCAAAGGCTACGATCAAATGGTCATCGACGGCCTGGGTCTCAAGCGCGAAGCCGTGATCGAATTCATCAAGACCAAGCGCCCGACCTATCCGCAGTTCGAGGCATGGATAAAAAATCAGCCCGGCGCCAAGGTGGATAAAGCATCCATCGAAAAGCTCAACGCGGCCATCTGCGGCTACATGCATGACGATCAAACCCGCAAAACAGTCCTCTCCGCCAGCGGTGTGCCGGACGACGCCCACGCTTGCCGCGACGCCGTCAACCTCAATAATCTGGATGACTGGAAGGAATTCTACGACGCGGAACTCAAGTAGGCCAAACGGTCAGGGCGTTTCCCGAAGTGGGGATTGAATTCGTGACGTGATAGAAGTTGCCAGAATTCGGCGCGGCAGCGAAAATCAGGGACATGAGACTTCAATCGATGCACGTGGGCATGAAGGTCCGGCATCCCGACTATGGCGTGGGGACGGTCAAGAGCGTTTCCGAGCACCTGGCGGACATTCGGTTTGACTCCGGCTTGCGGACGCTGGCGCCGGATCAATGCGACCTGCAACCGGCGGACACGCAGGCCGAACTGACCGGTTTGAGCGTGCCACTCTCGACGTTGATCACCGAAACGGTCGCCACAATGGTCAAGGAGCTCGGACTGGAACGCGACAATTCGATCGTCGGGCAACTGGCGGGGCGCTGGCAGAACGGGACGCTGGTGCTTCGCCCGACCGATGCCACGCTGCAAAGCAAAGAAGTGCCACTGGAGGTGTTTTTCCACAAAATTGTCATGGTCCGGAACAACTTGCGCGTGTTGGAACAGAAAATAAACGCGCATGAGAAATTGACTGACGCGGAGAAAGTGGAAATGCAGCAATATATAACGCGCTGCTACGGCTCGATGACGACGTTCAATATCCTTTTCAAGGAGAAAGAAGACCAGTTCTGAGAGAGCGCCTCTGGCGCGAATCTCGGTTTGATAGTTTCCTCCTGGCCGTATGTCTCCGAGCCACCGCCGAAGAACCCGTGAGTTATTCCACTCAGGGGGAATCAACTTACGCCGCTCGTCGAGTGCGGGCGATTACGGCGCCACGAAAGCGCGGTAGAGCCCGTAAAGAAAAACTGATTCCGCCAGCAGGAAGAGTCCGAAAGAGACTTGGGGCACCAAGTAGTACTTCGTATAAAACAAGATTCGTATTCCGATTGACACCATGCGTGCCTGAGTAGCAGACCATGTGCCAACTGGGTTTCGAGAGAGCAAGGCACTGGGCATTAATCTGAAAACCAAAGGCTTGCAAAGATATTTGGCGCGTCGAAGTCTAACTACTGGACACTCACACGCAGGTCAGTGGACAAACGCCGCCTCCGCGACACCAGCGCAATAAGGCTGATTCCCCAGCAGCCCCACGGGAACCAATCGCCGTGCCGATTGTAAAACGTCTGCCCGCGATTGGGATCGCGCAGGGGAATCTCCGGCGTGATGAATCCCTGCGCGTAAATGCTACTGCCTGTCTCGAGGAGCTGCCGAATTCGTCCTTGCGCATCCACCCAGCACGTGAGGCCATTGTTCGTGCAGCGCACCAGGGGGACGCCGTTTTCGACAGCCCGAAACAGGGCCATTTCGGCATGTTGCTTCTGCTCCGGTCCGTCGCCGAACCAGCCGTCGTTGGTGAGGTTTACCAGGAAGTCGGTGTCCGGTCCGGTGTGCGCGCGCGCTTCCTGAGGGAAGGCATCTTCAAAACAAATCAGCGTGGAGATGCTGGCTGCAAGGGCGGTCAGGTTGAATGGGACAACCCGATCGCCGGCCGTGAAGCCGTCCCCAACTGGCGTCAACCAGCGTAGAAAGGGCAGCCACCGAACCAACGGAATATACTCGCCGAAAATCACAAGACGCCGTTTGTGATAAACGCCTTCCCAGGTCCCCTTCGGACTGATCAGAAAACTGCTGTTGTAAATGGCCGTGGCGCCGGAGGGCAGTATTGCGGAGGAACCGGCGCAGAACAGGAGCCAAACCGGATGGCTTTCAAGCAGCCTGCCGATGGCATGCTGATTATCCACAGTCAGATCGGGAACGGCCGATTCCGGCCAGACCAATATGTCCGGCTTGGATTCCAGCGCGCGCTCCGAGAGGGAGATAACTTCGCCGAAACGTTCGGTGTCCGCCGCGGGATCGAAAATCAATGTTTGCGGAATGCTCGGCTGGACCAGCGCCACCCTCAGGCGCCGCGTCGGCGGGGGCGCGGAGAGACACCTGCCCATGCCGAAACTGACGATTCCCGCCAGGGCCAGCAGCGGCAACGCGGCGTCGCCCCACACCGGGTGCATGGACGGTTTCCGCGCAAGCACGAGCATCGCCGAGCTGATTGCCGCGGAGAACCACACGACCAGGAACGTGACCCCGTAGACGCCGGTGATCGACGCGATTTGGATTACGGGAAGAAGCCTGTACTGCGAGACGCCGAGAAAATTCCACGGAAAGCCGCTCAAAAACAACCCGCGAGTGAATTCCAGGGCAGTCCACGCGGACGCGCAGAGGATTGCCCAGGCGGCCCGTTTCCACACGGGAACGGACAGGAAGTTATCGATGAGAACCGATAACGGGAGTCCCGGTCGGGCAATATCACCCGGGAAGATTTTCCAGCAGAACCATACCCATGACGCAATGAAGAGGGCGCAGTAGGCGCTTAAGGAGAGCCACGCCAGGCCGGGCGCCAGGGGAATTCCGTGCCAGGCAAACGGCATCGCCAGCAGCCAATAAAGTGAACTGAGAAAATGCGCCCATCCCGCGACAAAACCGGCCCGAAAGGCCGCAGGACCAGTCGCTCCAAGAGCGGAGAACAGGATCAGTCCGGGCGCAACCCACGCTGCGCCCGCGATTTCTGCCGGGGCAAACGCCGTGCTCAGCAGGAGTCCGCCCAGCGCCGCCGCCCCGTAGCGGCGCGCGGCGGGGGAATAAATCCAACACAATTTCAACGGGACAGGTTGTTCCAAAGCGAATTAGTTTGCCAGTGTTGAGTGTTCGGTGTTTTAAAACGGACGGCACGGTGCAAACTGGACCTTCCATCTCCGCGACGCCAAAGACGCTGGGCTTTCGGATGCCGGCCGAATGGGAACGCCATGCCGGCACGTGGCTTACCTGGCCGCGGCCCGAAGGCATCAGTTTTCCGGGCAAATACGAGACCGTCCCTCCGGTTTATGCTCAATTGATCCGCCACCTGGTTCAATCCGAGGAAGTCAATATCAATGTTTGGAACGCGGAGATGGAGGAATGGGTGCGCGGATTGCTGCGAGCCGAACGCACGCCGCTGGAACGCGTGCGGTTTCACCATTTCCCCGCCTATGAACCGTGGTGCCGCGATCACGGCCCCATCTTCCTGGTGCGGGACGAAAGTGGACGCCGCGAGCGGGCGATTGTCGATTGGGCCTACAATGCCTGGGGCGGCAGATATCCGCCGTACGACCTGGATGACGCCATTCCGCAGCACGTTGCGCGTTTGCGCCAGTTGCCGCTTTACTCGCCCGGTATTGTGATGGAGGGCGGAGCGATCGAAGTCAACGGACGCGGGACTGTTTTGACCACGACCGCCTGTCTGCTCAATCCGAACCGCAATCCGCAACTGACCAAAGACGAAATCGCCGAATATCTTTTGGACTACCTTGGCGCCGGGCAGGTCCTTTGGCTCGGACAAGGCATCGCCGGCGACGACACCGATGGCCACATCGACGACTTGACGCGTTTCGTCAACCCGACGACGCTGGTGACCGTCGTCGAGGAAGACCCGGCCGACGCGAACTATGCGGTTTTGCGCGAAAACCTCGAGCGTTTGCGAACAATGCGCGACACGGAAGGAAGAAATTTTCGCGTCGTCGAACTGCCAATGCCCGGAGTGGTCGAATACGAAGGCCAGCGCCTGCCGGCCAGCTACGCAAATTTTTACATTGCCAATGGAATAGTCATCGTCCCCACGTACCGGCACAAAAACGACCGGCTGGCCCTGGAGACATTGCAGCGCGAGTTTGGCGACCGGAAAGTCATCGGGATTGACTCAACGGAGTTGATTTGGGGACTCGGTTCATTTCATTGCATCACACAACAGGAACCGGCCACGGCCGCTTAGAGCGGTTTAAGAAATACTGTTGCCATTTGGCTGAATGGAATTAAGAAGCGGTCTTTTTGGGTTTTGGCTTCGTTTCGGCTCAGTCACGTGCCGTAGGCATGCTCCTTCGCCAAAGCCTCGCCAAAACCCAAAAATCCTCGCTCCAAACGGCTACAGTATTTCTTAAAACGCTCTAACCGCCGAATTGCAGGCGCGGATCGGTTTTGAGCATCGACTCCAGGTTGGGCCAATGGACATCGTTCATCGTGTAAAAAGCATTCAAATAAACGGCGCTTTCCTCCGCGGGATATTTGCCAAGCAATCCATCCACAGCCATGCGCAGCTTCTCGTCATCGACTGTGGCGGGAAGATCGTCCACCGCGCCGTCTTTATGCGGGATTGCCAGGGCATCGAGAAAATCGCCGAGCATGGCGGTTTGCCGCTTCATCAACCATTCCCGCAGCAAGTTGGCCGCGATCAACTCCAGTCGCGGGCGGGAAAGAACCGATGCCATGCTGGCGTGACGCGACGCGCGCGGCGTCCGTTCCAAAAAGGCGGGCCGGAGCTTCCTGGCTTCGGCGACGGCGCCCAGGGCGTTGCGGTAAAGCTCCTTATTGTTGTCGTGCGTGTATTCAATGATGCGCACCGCCAGCGCCGGGGACATAAATCCAAATAATTCGTGAGATGTCAGCATACCATTAGTTGCGTTCAACACTAAAAGCGCCGCGTTTGAACTGCAAGTCCCGGATTGGCAGGTCGCTGCGTGAACATTTCTGCTCGCGGTCGCGTCGGGTGACGGGGCCTTCGCCGGTCATGATGATTCCCGCCAGACGGCATCGTCCACAATGAAATTCCCGCCGGACGGAACCTCAGGCTGCGGATTTTTCCTTCAGCGGTCGGGTCAAACACCGTTACTTCTGACCGCCCAACGCCACCACGTGCCCTTGCGTGCGAAAGAAAATAGTGCCCTCCGATATGGCAGGCGTGGCCATGCAAATCTCTCCCATTTGGTTGGTCGCCAGCACGCTAAAACTGGCCCCTGGTTTCACCACAAAAACCGATCCTTCCTCGCTGGTAAAATAAAGTCTTCCGTCCGAAGCCACGGGCGAGGCCGTAAAACCGTCGCCGCCCGCTCCAAGGCGCTCCTTGTACAATTGCTGACCCGTCGAGGCCACGTAGCAGGAAAGAACGCCTGACGTCTGACAAGTATAAAGATAGTCCCCATAAATCAACGGCGTCTCCATGTAAGAGCCACCGCGCGGCGTGCTCCATGCGACGTGCTCATTGGTGCTGGAGCCGCGGCGCAGCGAAACGTCCCCCACGGCATCTGTCTTGACAGCGTAAATCGGGCTGCGCGGCCCATGCGCGCTCATCAGGAAAATGAGGCCGTTCCAGACCACTGGCGTCGGGACGGGGCAGTCGCCACCGCCTGACATCCGCCAAATTTCCTCCCCTGTCTCAAGATCGTAGCCGCCCATGTGCTTCCAGCCGTTGACGATCAATTGCGGCCTCGACCCTTCGGCGTATACGGTGGGAGTGCTCCACGTGGCCGTGTCGTCGCGGCGCGTGCGCCAGATCTCTTCGCCATTTGCAATGTTCAACGCCGCGACAAATCCATTGCTCAGCACGTCGCATTGCACAAACACACGGCTGCCATAAATAATGGGCGAACTGGCGAAGCCCCATTCCAGGGTCGCGCCATCTGGATCCGGAGCGTCGTTGTAAACCGTCGGGTTGGCCCGTAATATGCCAAAGTCCTTTTGCCAGCGCAGATGGCCGTCCAAATCGTAGCAATAGAGGCCTTCCGAACCAAAGAATGCCACCACGTTTGTGCCGTCGGTGGCCATCGTGCAATTGGCATGGGTGGCCTTGGGATGTCGATGCACTTTGGGAGCGCCTTCATGCGAAATGGTCTGCCAGAGAATCTCGCCGGTCCTCTTGTTCAGGCAGAATACTTTCCATTGCTGAACGTCGTTGTCATTGGCCGAAGCCGGGTCTCCGTATAGGCCCACTTTGAGCGGCGCGGTCTTGCTCTGGTTGATCGCCGTGGTGACAAACAATCGATCTCCCCAAATAATCGGGCTGGAGTGGCCCAGTCCGGGAATCGGCGTTTTCCAAAGAATGTTCTCCGATTTTTCCACGTTCCAAACCGAGGCGGTAGTCGTCCCGGACACGATGCCAGAGGCATGGGCGCCACGAAAGGAAGGCCAATTCGTCTGCGCCACTGCCGGCCATGCGAGTGTCGAAACGATCAACAAACCCGCGCAAATGTCCGTTCTCATGTTATTCGTTGCTCCGCTTTGTCAAATCAGAGGCCGCAGGCATTCCGCGGCCGCGCGAAAGCGTCGTAGGTGACGCCGTGAAGAAAGTGGCAAGCAGTAGCGGTTTCACGGGCCGCCGTGCTCATCATGGGGAGCGGCTCGCAATCCAAGTACCCGGATTTCCCTCGCCCATCGTAACCTTGTAGCT
This sequence comes from Vulcanimicrobiaceae bacterium, assembly GCA_035511075.1. GTDB lineage: Bacteria > Verrucomicrobiota > Verrucomicrobiia > Limisphaerales > Palsa-1400 > DATAUD01. Next base: position 8,615 of record DATKFW010000015.1, on the reverse strand, counting down.
GCCCTCCAGGTGGTCGCCAGCCAGTTCGCCAGTCATCTCCGCGGCGCCCGTGCGTCCCTGAACTTCATAGCCAAAGGCCAGTAAGACGTGTGTGCCGTTTACTTCGACGGATTTCATGGTTGTGGACGCTTCGTCCCCTTCTAAAGTGAAGCCCACCGTGGCCTCCCACGGGGCATCAGCCGGTTTTTTTAAGGAAACGCGCAATTTGCCGGTCCCGCCGTCGGAAGCGGTCCACTGTCCCGTGTAATCCCCCGCCACTTGCGACGCCACGGAGACATTCCCGGCGGCGTTTCCGTTCGAAGGGCTGCCATTCTCAGAGGCGCATCCAGTCAGAAGGCAGCAAGAAACGAACATCAGTAGCCAAACTTTCATAAGGAAGAGTTGCTTTTTGCGTCCGATGGTGTCAAGCGGGATTTGCGGCTGCCTGCGAAAACTTGACAAACTCATCCCGATTCGCCACTGCTCATTGACTTATGAAAAAAAGCGCGACTTCCCCCAGACTCATCAATCAGCTTCGTGCGGGCGTAATCGGGACCGGCTTTATCGGTCCGGTTCATATAGAAGCTTTGCGGCGACTGGGAGTTCAGGTGGTGGCTTTGTGCGACGTTCCCGCCCTTGCGGAAACGATGGCCGCCAAACACGCCATTCCGCAGGCATTCAGCGACTACCGCAAACTCCTCAAATCGCCGGATGTCGATGTCGTTCATATAACGGTGCCAAACCGTTTTCATCGCGAAATGTCCGTTGCCGCACTGGAAGCCGGCAAACATTGCATTTGTGAAAAGCCGCTGGCAATGGACACCGGCGAGACGGCTCAAATCGTCAAACTGGCCAAAACCACCGGGACCGTCTTTGCGGTCAACTATAACGTTCGCTTCTACCCGGCGGTCCTGCAAATGCGCAAGTTGGTCGCGGACGGGGAATTGGGAGAAATCATCCACGTCAACGGTTCCTACATGCAAGACTGGCTGTACAAGGAAACGGATTATAATTGGCGCCTCCTGCCGGCGGAAGGCGGCAAGCTGCGCGCCGTGGCGGACATCGGCACCCATTGGATGGATACGGCCACGTTCATTCTTGGGGCCAAAATCGGCGCGGTGTTGGCCAACCTGGCAACATTCCACAAGACCCGGAAACGTCCGCTGGGCGAAGTGCAAACCTTCTCAAAGGCCGATACCGCCATGAAGTACGCCACTTACGAGGTCAAGACCGAGGATTTCGCCAGTGTGCTGCTCCGATTCACCAATGGCGCGCATGGAAACCTTGCGGTCTCACAGGTGGCGGCGGGGCGCAAGAACTGCCTCCGCATCGAAATTTACGGCTCGCAGAAATCCGCCTGGTGGTGCTCGGAGGAACCGGAAAAGCTCTACTTCGGAAATCGCGACACCGCAAACCAAACCGCCCTGCGCGCGACGCCCGCTTTTGGGGACGGCGCGGCGGGATTCATGGATTATCCTCCGGGCCACGTGGAGGGTTTTCCCGACACGTTCAAGATGCTCTTCCGCTCGGTTTACGGGCGGATCGCTTCCGGCTCGAAGGACGCGCCATTGCACGCCACCGCCGAAGACGGCCACCAGGAAGTCGCCGTCTGCGAAGCAATCATGAAAAGCAACGAGCGCAACGGGTGGGTTGATGTGGCCTGAATCATCCGCAGTCTACCCCTCCGTCTCGGCCAGGTCAAACTTCAACCCCGTCAGGACCAGCGAACTTAGCTTCCCCTTTTCGTCGGCTGAACAGCGGAGTTCATAGCGGCCGCCCGACAATGTGAGAATTTCCAGCGAGCGGTTGGCCGGGTCGCCGATCCAGTACTCCTTCACTCCGAAGCGCGCGTAAAGCTTCATCTTGGTGTAACGGTCGCGGTGGACGCTGGATGGGGAGATGAGTTCCACGAGCAAATCCGGCGTTCCAAAAATCGCGCGCCGTTCAATGATGTCAAAATTCTTGGCAGCCACGAAAACCAAGTCGGGCTGGACAATATTCTGATCGTCCAGAACCACGTCCACGGGCGCAATGAAGAGGCGGCCCAAATTCTTCTTCCTGACATAGAGGGTGATTAAAACGTTTAGCTTATTAAGCCAGTCCTGGTGCCAGATGTCGGGAGCGGGCGCCATAACGAGAGTAGCGTCGATCACTTCATGACGTTGGTCGTCCTCGAGTTTACAGTACTCCTCGTAGGTCCAACGTTTGGCCTGTTCTTCAAGTGCCGCAGCCACGAACCAAACCTACCAAATTGGCGCAAAAACGGCAATATAAAGTTGCGCCTCGACGACGCTGTTTCACTCACACACCGGCAGTGGCCAGTTGACGCAGGACGAACGGCAAAATCCCGCCATGCTGGTAATAATCTATCTCAATGGGCGTATCGATGCGGCAGGTCACCGGGATGTTTTCGGATTGGCCGGTGGCCCGCGTGACGCGAAGGATGAGGTCCTGCTGCGGCTTGAGTTGCTCGGTGAGTCCCAGAACGTCGTAGATTTCTGTGCCGTCGAGTTTGAGCGTTTGGGCGGACGTTCCTTCCTTGAATTGCAGCGGGAGCACGCCCATGCCCACAAGATTGGAGCGGTGAATCCGTTCGAAGCTCTGAGCCGCCACCGCTTTGACCCCCAGCAGGCGCGTTCCCTTGGCCGCCCAATCGCGCGAACTGCCCGTGCCGTATTCCTGTCCCGCCAACACAATCAGCGGGGTTCCCGCGCGCGCGTATTGCACTGATGCGTCGAAAATGCTCATCGGCTCACCGCCCGGCTGAAATTTCGTGACCCCGCCCTCGGTGCCGGGCGCCATCAGGTTCTTGATGCGGACGTTGGCGAATGTGCCGCGCGTCATGACGCGGTCGTTGCCGCGGCGCGAGCCGTAACTGTTGAAGTCAACAAAATTAACGCCGCACTCCATCAAATACCGCCCTGCGGGCGAAGTCTTCTTGATGCTCCCTGCCGGCGAGATGTGATCGGTGGTGACGCTGTCGCCGAAAATGCCCAGCGGCCGCGCGCCCCTGATCTCGGCGACGCGACCGGGCTGCAGACTGAAATTCTCGAAGAAGGGGGGCTCCTGGATGTAAGTGCTGCGCGTGTCCCACTCGTAAACCTGCCCCACACTGCCCGGTATTTCGTTCCACTTCGGATTTTGGGCGACAAAATCGCGGTACAATTCCCTGAAGACCTCCGGTTTCAGGGCCGCCTCCATCGCGGCGCGGACTTCGTGCTGGGCCGGCCAGAGGTCCTTGAGGTAAATCTCCCGTCCCCCGGACCGGCCAATCGGCTCTTTTGTCAAGTCTATTGTCACCCTGCCCGCCAGCGCAAACGCCACCACCAGCGGCGGCGACATCAGAAAATTGGCCTTGATGTTTTGATGCACGCGCGCCTCGAAATTCCGGTTTCCCGACAGCACCGCCGCCGCGATCACGTCGTTTCTGGTCACCGCGTCCTCCACCGGCGCCGGCAGCGGGCCCGAATTGCCGATGCAGGTCGTGCATCCGTAGCCGACGAGGTTGAACCCCAGCCTGTCAAGATAAATTTGCAAACCGGCCTTGTTTAAATAGTCGCTGACCACTCGCGAACCCGGGGCCAGGGACGATTTGACGAGGGGATTGAGCCGGAGGCCGGCCTCGACTGCCTTTTTCGCCAGCAATCCCGCCGCCAGCATGACCGACGGGTTGCTGGTGTTGGTGCAACTGGTGATCGCGGCAATGAGCACGTCGCCATGATGAAGCTCGCCATTCGGGCCGCCCCCCGCTACTTGCGTGGGCGCCTCAGTGGGGCGGTTGTTGGCCATCTCCCATTCGGTTAATGGGTTGGTGTTCTGCCGGAGGGAACGTTCGCGCGAGACCGGCTCCTGGCTGCCTCCGCTTTGTTCGGGACCGCCGTCGTGACTGACTGGGAAAGCCCGGCCCAAATCCGATGCGTCCTTTCCAAATCCGTTTTCAGTCACAGGCCTGGAAAATGCCTTGATAAATTCCTGCTTGAGTTGGTTCAATTCGATCCGGTCCTGCGGCCGCTTTGGGCCTGCCACGCTTGGCACCACGCTCGCCAAGTCCAATTCCAGCTCGGTGGAATATGCAATTTCGCCCTTCCGCGGCATTCCGAAGAGTCCCTGCGCGCGGAAATAATTCTCGTAGACCCTGCAATGCTCCTCGCTGCGTCCAGTCTTGCGCAGGTAATCCACGCATTCCCCGTCGATGGGGAAAAAGCCCATCGTCGCGCCGTACTCGGGGGCCATGTTGGCAATGGTCGCCCGGTCCACGACCGCAAGCGCCTCGGCGCCCGGTCCGTAAAACTCGACAAACTTGCCCACCACCTTGGCTTTGCGAAGCATTTGTGTGACCGTCAGCGCCAGGTCCGTCGCCGTCGTCCCCGGTTTGAGCGAGCCTGTCAAATGAACTCCCACAACGTCCGGCGTCAGGAAATAAACCGGCTGGCCGAGCATCCCCGCTTCCGCTTCGATGCCGCCGACGCCCCAGCCGACGATTCCCAGACCGTTGATCATCGTGGTGTGCGAATCGGTTCCGACAAGTGTATCGGGATAATAGAGAGAGGACGGCGAAGACAGAACGCCCTTGGCGAGGTATTCCAAATTGACCTGATGGACGATGCCGATTCCCGGCGGGACAACCTTGAAAGTATCGAAGGCTTGCATGCCCCATTTTAGAAACTGGTAGCGCTCGCGATTGCGCTGGAATTCAAGGTCGAGGTTCCGTGCCATCGAATCGGGCGTGCCTGCGAAATCGACCTGCACGGAATGGTCCACCACCAAATCGACCGGCACCAACGGCTCGATGATTTTTGGATTCCTGCCCAGCTTCACCGCCGCCGAGCGCATCGCCGCCAAATCGACCAGCAACGGAACGCCGGTAAAATCCTGCAAAACAATTCGCGCGACAATGAACGGGATTTCCTGCGTGCGCGGCGCGTTGGGTTGCCATTGGGCCAGTTCCCTGACGTTGGATTCGGCGACCTTTTTGCCGTCGAAATTGCGCAGTATCGATTCCAGGACGATGCGAATGGAGACCGGCAGCTTTGAAATGGGGCCGACGCCGGCTTTTTCGAGGGCAGGCAACGAATAAAGCGAGCCTTTTTTCCCGTTGCCAATGTCAAATTCCTTCAGAGTCTCGAACAAATTGTGAGTCTTGCTCATGAAGAAACAATGAGGTTAGCACCAAGTCGTGTCAAGACGGGGTGAGGACACCAGAAGCTACTACTGGTTCCCCGCGTCGCGGCTGGAGCCGATGATCTGAACGGCTCTGTCTGTGATCGCTGCCGGGTCCGCCGACGCCTGGGTGCTGTTCATTCTGCTGATCCAACTGGCCGACTTCGGCAACGAATGGACCGTCCCGTTGGTAAACTGGCTCCAGGCCCAGAACGAACCGTTTCCCCCGTAAAGTTGAAGATAAAGCGGCCAATAGCCATCGCGCGATACCAAGCTCGTTTGGCTCACCATCGTCCCGTCGAGCAGGGTGCCGCCAAAGGTGACGTTCCCCAGTGAATCCACCGTGACGGATTCAAAGCCAAGCGCCGCCAACGGCGCATCGTTCGTAGCAGGGATAGTGACCCGGTATGTCCCTTGGTAGTTTTTCGCGGGATTACTGGAACTGAATGCGTTTCGATACGCCTTGACCTGCGCGACAAACGCGCCGTCGGTTACCTCGCCCGTAAGTGCTTGACCGGCGGGATCCAGTTGCAGCGTGACTGTCCAATCATTCTGTTTCCGCGCCAGGAGAATCCGCGTCGCGCCCGAAGGGTCGAAGCTGCCGCTGAAGGCAAGCGTGTCGGGGCCGACGAGCAGCTTGCCGGTAAACGAACCGGACTCGGTAAGAGCGAGCCGGATCGCGCCGGAATTGGCGTTTTGGCGGGCGCCCTCGGACTGGGCAAATAAGCCATAGTAAATCCCCGATCCGTCCAGGAACGGTTTCGTCGCAATTTTGTCCGGCCTTGCGACTGGGCGGTCCGGGTCATGGGCCAGCGCCGATTCGGGCACGGCCGCGAAATTGGCGACGAGAGTCAGGTTTGACTCCATCACGAACTTCAACGCCGTCTTGTTGGTGAGGACCTCGCCAAGGCCATTCGTCCAATCCACGAAGTCAAAGCCTCGCGCGGGCTTGGCAGTAATGGAAAAGTTTGCCCCGATTTGAAAGTTCTTTCCATTGTCGTTTGGCATGAAGCTGCCGCCGCCAGTGGTTTTGACGATTAATGGGCCGGTGACAAAATATTCAAACTTAACGGTGTTGGTCTTGGAGTAATTGCCGAAGGTGTCAACGGCATAGGCGCTGAAAACATTTGCGTCCGCCGCAAGGGGAAGACCTGGATAATTCCAATTGACGAAGCCGTTGGCGGTCTGCGCCTTGGTCCACGCTCCGCCGTTCAATTGGAAATACACTGCGCCCACTCCGCCCACGGCGTCACTGGCCGTGCCGCTGACGGTCAAGGTTGGACTCGTCACTCTCAGCCCGGATTTCGGAGCGCTGACGGTGAGAGTCGGATCGACTTCGATTGTGAGGTCGAAGGCCTGCGTGGAGGAAAGTTTGTCGTGGCCGGTGACCTTGATAGAAAAGGCGGCGGCCTTGCCTGCGGTCGGTTTTCCCCCGAGGACGCCGCCGGCGCTCAAGGTCACCCCGGGCGGCAGATGGCCGGCGCTGACTGCCCAGGTGTACGGCGTCGTTCCGCCGCTGGCCGCCAGTTGCTGATGATATGCAACGCCCACCTTCCCGTTGGGCAACGGACTGGTGGTGGTGATCGTCGGGGCGACACCACCGCCGGAGCTGGAGCCAGGGGTAATGGTCAGCGAAAAGATGCAACCGCCGTCCGTCGAGCCGAGGGGCAGCCCCTCGGAACCTCCAAGAGAGGTCATTCCGTAGAGTTCGGACCCGAGCACGATGGGCGTACCGTAAGGCAGGCTGCCGTCGCTGGCAGGGCTTGGAAATTGAAAAGTATGCATTACTTGATAGCCACTCCCGTTGGTGTCGATTTGGAAAACCGCCCCGCTTCCGCCAAAGCCGCCGTGAAAGTTGGTGACACCGCCGTACGTCATGCCGTAAAGCGTCGAGCCTGAAAGCGTCAGATCGCCGAAAGGTTGATATGCCTCATCGAGGGCAAAACTGTGCAGAATCTGGAAACGACTGCCGATGAGGTATAATTGAAACACCGTCCCCACGCTGTTTGCTCCTCCGCCCGACGTCATGCCGTAAAGGTACGCACCCTCCCGGACGAGCGAACCAGAAGCGTTTGCCCCGTCGTAGGGGGCGCCGGCAAATACATGCACCGGCAGGTAGCCGCTTCCATTGGTGTTGAGCAGGAATATCTCGCCAGCCGTCATCCCAAACAGTGTCCCGTCCCACAACGTCAGAGAGCCTTGCGGAGCTCCGCCCTCGGAAATGAAGCTGTGCAGGATCTGATAACCGCTGCCGTCTGTCCCAATCGAAAAAATGATGCCTTCACTAATGCCGTTGGTGCCGCCCGCCTCCGTCATGCCATAAAGAGTCGAGCCGGAAAGGATGAGGGAACCGCGCGGATTATAGCCGTCGTTAAGAGCGCCGAAACTGTGAAGGACTTGAAATCCGCCCCCATTGGTGTTCACGGAAAATACGGTGCCCTCGCCATACTCAAACCCGTTGCTGCCGCCCTCCTGGGTCATGCCGTAAAGGGTGGAGCCGTCCAATACCGGCGTCCCGCAGGGGAGTGCGCCGTCCTCTTTGGAACCTGTCATGTTTAGCACGGCCCATCCGTTAAACGCATGAACGATTTTGATGGGCGTGGCGTCCGTTTTGATCTGAAAGAGGACGCCGTTGTTGTACTGGCCTCCATCCTGGGTCATGCCATAAAGATAGGGGCCTGCCGGCGTCAGGGAAGCCTCGTAAGTTGGCGTGCGGCCATCACTCTTGCCGCCTCGAAAAGCGTGGACGAGGCGGTAAGGCGCGGCATCGGCGCTCTGCAATGCCAGACCGAGGCAGGCGGTGACCCAGAGGGAGAAAAGTTTCATTTTTTCGGAGTTAGTTGATTTTTTTTGACGAATCCAATCCAGCACTGGCACCTATGGTTTATGGTTTTCAGCGCGGTCAATCGTTCGCCAACTCTTGTAAACTATCAGGCAATTGATGACAAGAGAAAAGCGCCGCCGCGGGGCGTCGTTCGGAACGTGGGGTGTTTCTTGACTGTTTACGCCGTTACACATTATGGTTATGGCAGATGAGTGCGTCCGAACTGATTGAGCAATTGAAGGCGCTGCCCGCTGGAGAGCGGGAGGCGTTTACGCGTCTCTTTCGAGAATTGGAGACGCCGACCATTCCGGCGGAAGGCGATGGCCATTGCCTGTCCGGTTCCGGCAACTGGCCTGATTTTGGCGCGCGGCTCAGACGCATTTACGGGGAAAAGGTGGCCGCTGAGAGCGAAACGGTGATTTCTTACGCGCGCGGCGAATGGTGACGAACGCCTGGACCCATGTCTCCAATCTCTTGTGCGCGAAACGAAAAAATGACAAATGCACAGATTGTGTCAAAAGTTAGGACTGACACGAATGGCGCTTAGTTAAGGCGGGTGGGTTCATGGATGTGGCTTGTCAAGTTGTTGCCCGGTATTTGCCTCGATGGGGGATTTCGACGAATTGATGACGAGGCTTCGTTAACAACGAAT
>DATKFW010000014.1:0-11864 GCA_035511075.1 Vulcanimicrobiaceae bacterium | reverse complement strand
GCAACTCTTCCTTTCCTACCAAAGCGCCGGAGCGCCTCTCGCTCAGTCCCTGAGGACTGAACCGTGGCAAGCCAAAACCTTTGTCGTGAAAGACCCTGACGGCAACCTCATTCTATTTGCCGGGCCTGCAAATTGAGTACCGGAAATCATTGTGAGCAGTGAACGTTAGGGCCATTCGGGCCATAAGGGGCGTCGTCAATGGAAGGGTCAGTCCCGGGACTGATCCCTTAATTCTGAGCCTCAACCCCATATCGTATTGCGGCTTCAAGTATATCAATATTTATATCTTTGAGAGTTTTGAACCTAATGCAATACCCGCTCACGCTCGCCTTGCCTAGTTTTTTTCCATAAGTTTGGGCTAGGTAGGTCTTATCTTTGATACCAAGGATATAGACAGAGATTCCGGTCTTGTTTGCGCTTATACCAATTTGAAAAAACTCTCTAGTTTTTCCATTGGCATATTTCATGGTGTGAACTCCATATCCTATAGTAGGGTTGGAAATAGTTTGGTTTTTGCTGTTCTTACCATTGTGGAACCATAATTTACATTTTGGTAACACTTGAAGTGTGATCCGGTGCAACTCTTGCATGTCACTACGTTTTGGTTCAGGTTGGCTAGTAATATACTTTTTGATTTCTTCTTTTACGCTCAAGGTTTCCATCGTTTTCATGCGTTCCTTTCACTTTTTCCTTCATCCTGATGAGGCTGCGGGTTGGATTTTCCGCTTTTTGTTGGTTGGACATAGACGAAAGCCTTTGTTTATGCGGCTTCACCATAAGTCTCTAGCTTCTGCTTGTGACGTTTAGTTGGGAAATCCGGGCTTAATCCTCCCATGGGGACGCATCATTTCCTTTCGGCAAGCGATTGCACCATCTTTCTCAACTTTTCCACGCTTTGTTTCAAGTCTTGAATCTCCGCTTCCTTTTCCGCGAGTTGCTGGTGAAGCGATTGGTCCCGTTCCTCCACCTTCTGGTTCAATCCCTTGATGGCGGCCAGCGCGACGCCGCCCTCGTCCATCACAGACATGTGCGTGCCGTCCGCGCTCAATTGGAAGGCCGCTTGAAAATCCTGCGCTTTCGGGCCGATGTGTTCCACGCCCTTGCCGTCCCTCTTGTAATTCCACTGCGTCAACGGCAGCGCCGCCACTTTGGCCAGCACCGCGTTATAATCCACCGGTTCCAAATTCTCTCTCAACATTTTCTCGTCGTAGACGTCGAAGCCATCGGCATAGATCGTGCCCGCTATATAACACACCGACTGCGTGGCGCCGATGCGAATGATGCTCATATCTCCTGCAACCCCTGTGTTGCCGATGTCGATGTTGCTGCTTTCATTCCCGGTAAAGGCCCCGCCAGCCAATATACCCAGCGCGATATTGAAGTCCCCGGTGGTGCTTTGGATAAGTGCACCAAAGCCGTCGGCCGTGTTTTCGGAGCCGCTCGTGTTGTAGAAAAGAGCAACGTCGCCAATGCCCAGGTTGTTGGAGCCGGTCGTGTTGGAGTAAAGCGCGCCGACGCCGTTGGCAATGTTGTCGGAGCCGGTCGTGTTGAATACAAGGGTCTTACAACCAAAGGCCGTGTTGCCGAGTCCGCTCGTGTTGTTGGTAAGCGCCGAAGAGCCAAACGCCGTGTTGTCCTGGCCGGTGGTGTTGGCGGAAAGTGCCCTGGAGCCAAAGCCCGTGTTGTTGGTGCCGCCCAAGGCGGCCATCGTTGCATTGCCCGCGTTTTGGCCGGCGAAGAAATTTCCGTAGTTATCACCATATAAGAGAAGCTCGGTCCCGAAGTAGATGATGTCCGGACTGATTGTCGTCGCGGGCAGGGTCAGCGCGCCATCAAGCATGATGTTTTTGGCCCGAAAACTGCCAGTGTCGTCACGTTTAACGATAAGGTTGGCCGCGTCAACATTCGTAGCCGTGTCGCCCAGCGTCACCGCGCCGCTGGCGGTCGTCGCAGTGATGTCAGAATTGCCTTTCACTGAGGTTATCCCAGTTCCCCCTCCGCCACCGGTCGCGTTTAGCGTGATCGTGCCTCCCAGAGCCACTGTGCCGCCCCCGGTCAGTCCCGTGCCGGCCGTTACCGTGATGGAACTGTGGGCCAGTTCGCCGTTGTCCACCGTGCCGCTCAATTGCGCCGTTGGAATAGTGCCGCTCAAATTGCTGGCGGTATTGGCAAAAATGGCATACGGAGCGGGCGTCAGCTCCTGCCGCGGCGTTAAGGCTGTGTAGCTGCCAACGCCATTGCTGCGCACACTGATGGCCAGCCAGGTGGTGTTGCCCCCAAAGACGGCGCCAAAGTCCAGCGCGGTGCTGAACAGGCCGTCGGTCACGCCGACTGCCAGATGGGTAACGGTGCTGCCAACCTGGCCGCCACCGCTCTCCGTGTTGAACAGGGAAAATTCAAAGTCGTAAAGCCCATTGGCCGGACTGCCGCCATGCTGGAGCTGGCCTTGATACATGAACTCCGTACCCTGGGCGAGCAGGCCATCAGCGACGGTGAGAAGGATTAAATTGAGAAGAATCAAAACGCATTTTTTCATTGGCTTTGGCCTTTTGTTGAAGTGACGGGTGAAATCTCTCACAGCCGCCGCACAAAAACGAGTAAAACCTGCCCTTTGTTTTGCCATGCGCGACTAAGTTAATGACGACACCAATTTCTTGGGAAATGGGTTGACACTTTTCGTTTCTATTAGGCCGGAACGCGATCAGTCCCTGGCAGACCAGCCAGGAATTCACCGTCTTCCGCCATGCGTCCACGAATGGCATTACCGCGTCCGCAAACACCGTAAAATTGGGTCACGCAACCCAAATCGCCCGCAAAAGTATCATCTGGAGCGGGCAGTCAATAACGACTTGTCATGCAGAGCGGGATCGGGTATGGTCGCCGGCATGTCGGAGACTGCGAAGTTTATGCATCACGGGGCGGCCGCCATCACCCCTAACATCCTCAAAGGCGTCCACAAGAAACTCCCGTTTCTCAAGCTCAAATTCAACGAGCTTAATGATCCGGCATTTCCGCACCTTTCCGATCAGTTGGAGTTCCTGGCCAATGTGGTGGAGGATTTTGCCGAGGGCGTCGAGGAAGACCTCCCTTACATCACAGCCGCCTCTTCGGTTTTCGCAATCTTATACGCCGACCGTCAATTTGACGTCATCCCGGATGCAATCCCGCAATTCGGCCACGCCGATGACTCGGCGGTGGTCCGGGCGGTTTTGATTGAACATGAAAAGATCCTGGCCGCTTACGCCGAACGCCACAAAATGAGTTGGGACGACATCACGGTCAATCCCTGAGAGAGCGTTGGCGTTGGCTTCCCGGCCGTCACACCGCCCCACGCGTAACTCCGAGTTGGTTTTGCAGTTTCAATTCGCGCCAAAGTTGTGCGCCCGTCATCTCTCCCTTCAGCAAAGCCTGATACCGGCCAATGACGTGCGCGGTTTCCGCGGCGCTTTCGTTGACAAATTCGATGCGAAAATGCCGCAACCCCAGCGTCATTAGCCGCGCGACGTATTCCGCCCCGGTTTGGGCGCGCGCGTTGAACACCGTATTGCGGCAGCCCGCGTCGGCCTTTAACGGATGCTCCAGCCCCACCCGGTCGCGGATTTGCACCTGGTGTTTGTCGCACGGGCGCCCGCAATTCGTGTAATCGGTCCCCTGGCTCAGGAACGCGCAGAAAACGCAGTGCTCCATGTGAAACATCGGCATGTGCTGGTGAATCGTCACCTCAAACCATTGCGGCGGGGCCGATTTCAACAACGCCTCCAGTTGGCCGATGTTCAAATCGTACGACGCCGTCAGCCGCTCCAAACCGATTCGGTTCTTGAAATAATCCGCGGCAAGCCCGTTGGCCACGTTCAACGAAAAATCGCCGATCCGCCGGCAATCGGCAAAAAAATTGAGGTGATCATAATTGCGCGCCAGGTAGCCATCGGCCTCGCACGAGCGGACTTGTTTCAAGATCCACTCCTCCCCCGCTTTGAATATGCGCGGCGGAGCCACGAAAATCTCCGACGCCGTCCCGGCGGCGCGAAATCGCGCCACCGCCTGGGAATATTTTTTCGGGTCCTCAAACTCGCAATAAATCGCGGCCAAATCAAAAGGGATCGCCGCCTCCAATTGCTCCAGATTGCGCGCCAGCACGATCAGGCGCGGCTGGCCGATGGAGTCCATGGCGAGCCGGTCGGTGCGCGGCGGACTTTCCACCATCGTCCATCGCTGGGGCCTGGCGAGCAATTGTTCAACTTGACTGACCAGTTCGCGCCGCAGGCTGTTCAATTGGCTTATCGGCAGGATGACCTCGCCCTCCAGCCGGTTCTCCAGCCGTCCCAATCGAAACGCCGTTCCCCCCATCCGCCCCAATTGTTCGCGCAATCTTTCCTCGATCAACGGGCGCTTCTCCGCGGCCGCCAGAGGCGCCGACGAGGCCACCTGAACCACGTGCCCGGCCCCGTCGCGGCCAATCAACGTCATCGGCGCGCCCGCGTGCCCGTGAATTTCAAGATCGAGCGGGCGGCGAAAATGCGGCGCCGACCCGGAATAACTTTGGCGCAGTTTCCGATCCAGTTCGGGATCGCTGGTTTTCCATATTTTGTCGCCCGCATGAATGCGATTGAAATCGATTTCCCCAAAAATGCGGATTTCAGACTCCTGCCCGTTTGTCAGCCTGGAAACTCGGCCGCCTTCCTCTTCCTGGTCCGGATGGCCCGCGTCGAAGACAATGCCATCGCCGGGCTTGAGGGGCGCCTGAAGACTGGCAAAAACGCTGCTGTTGCCGACCCGGCGGACATCGCCCAGATAGACACCCCGTTTCTTGCCGAACCGCGCATGGACGAGACGCTGGTTGTTAATCCCGCCGAACCACCCCGTGTAAAGCCCGCGCGAAAATGCCATCTCCAGGTCGTAGCGCGTTTCGTCGCGCGGCGCGCCCGCATTGTCCAAAGCCTGCCGGTAAATCCGGGTGATGTTGGCAACGTATTCCGGCGACTTGAGGCGCCCTTCGATCTTGAGCGAACTCACCCCGGCGCGGACCAGGTCCGGCAGGACTTCCAATCCCGCCAAATCCTGCGGGCTGAGAAGATAGCGCCGGTCGCCAAGCGCGACAGTCTTCCCGTCGGAAACCAATTCGTAAGGCATGCGGCACGCCTGGGCGCATTCGCCGCGATTCGCCGAACGCCCGCCCAGGGCTTCGCTGGTCAGGCATTGCCCCGAATAAGCGACGCACAACGCCCCGTGAACAAAAACTTCCAAAGGCAGCGTGGAGACCGGGATTTTTTCGATTTCCTTGATCGAGCATTCGCGCGCCAGCACCACCAGGCTGGCGCCCAGATCGCGGGCAAATTCGACCCCCGCCGCGCTGGTGATGGTCATCTGCGTTGAAGCGTGTATCGGAAAACTCGTCGATATTTCTCGGATAAGCCGGCAAACCCCCACATCCTGCACAATAGCGGCATCAACTCCGGCTGCAATTAACGCGCGCAAATATTGTTCCGCCGCCGCCATTTCGTCCGCGAAAACCAGCGTGTTGAATGTCACGTAACCCTTGACGCCGCGGCCATGCAGAAAATCCATAAGCCGCGGCATATCCGCCTCCGTAAAATTATCAGCGCGCATTCGGGCATTGAACCGGTCCAGGCCGAAGTATATCGCGTCGGCGCCGTTTTCGACCGCCGCCCTGGCACACTCCCAATTGCCGGCGGGGGCCAGTAATTCTGGTTTTCGTGGGATATCGGCGATTTTTCCGCTGGTCGGCATTTGGGCCTTCATATTACCCCCAATGACGCCAAAGTTCAAAGCGTGTTGCTGAATTTCCGTTCGATAAGCACTTTCGGCGCCGTGGCGCGCCGGCCGGCTCAAAAGGATTTGTCGTATCCTTGTCTTTCAACCGCGTGTTTGTAGGCCAGGATGCCGTCCGCGATGGCGCGGGCCATGCGCTTGCGAAAGGCCGCATCATAAATGTTCCTGGCGTCCTCAGGCTGGCTCATAAAACCGCCCTCGATCAAAATCGCCGGCATCCGGGCCTCCCTCAAGACCTCAAACCGCGAGCGCTTCATGCCGCGATCTTCCAATGGCAGGCTGCGCGTTATGCTCCTTTGCACTTCATAGGCCAGAAGCACATTGCGTTCGTCTTGCGCGTTGCCGGTGTCGGGCAATTGGGGCGACCTTCCGCCTCCCACATCGCTGGAGTTCATCCCGGCCGGCGTCAAGCAATAGACCTCGACTCCCCGGACATCGGTGTCAGCGGCGTTGTAGTGCATGCTGACAAAGAGGTCAGCCCCGCGGCGCGACGCAATCAGCGCCCGGTCCGGCAATTCGACGGTTTCATCTGTCGTCCGAGTCAGGACGACCTTAAACCCGTCGTCCTTCAGCAAGGACTCCACCTGGCGGCCGAGCAACAAGGTGTATTGTTTTTCGTAATTGTGGTGATCGGTCTTGCCGGAGTCCTTGCCGCCGTGGCCGGGGTCCAGGCAGATCGTTTGGACGCGCGCGTCGGATTTTCGCGGAAAAAGCACCGGTTCGAGCGTGGTCCGCAAATCCGCCAGCGAAACCAGGGCGACGCCGCTGCGATTGACGATGGGAAGGGAAAGCCAGACGGTCACCCCGCCGATTTGGATTTTACGAGAATCGACTGTAAACTCCAGCGGTTCCACCGGGCCGGACAGTGCGATGTCCTGGTCCTTCCTGTTCCATTTCATGGTCAGGCCGGCGTTGTCCGCCCATTCGGCGACGCGGACGTATTCGCTTCCGGAAACGGTGACGCGCTCGAGGTTCTTGACGCCGGCTTGCGCCCGGGCAGTCAAAAAAAAGAGGAGCAGGACGGCAATTCGCATCCCGCCTTCGCGACGGACGCTATGGCGCGACGCCAAAATAAAGAGGAGCAGCACGGCGGTTCGCATCTGGTTCTTCATGTTTAGAGTTCGGAAGCAAACGATCAAGACTTAATGTTTAGAGCGATGCGCCCGCCCACGCTTTATTTTGGTTTTCCGGGCACGGCTGCCGCCTGGTTTGCGTTGTTTCGCGACCGTTCATTCGCGTGATATGCCCTGGGGGAGTGATGCGACCGCTGGGTGGTTTAGCAGGTCCTTGAAGAAAAGCGGTCGCGATCAGTTTTGATCCGGGCGCCAGCCCAACAATAAAGTCTGCCACTCTAAATCAGTGCAAAAAGTGAGGACACCGGCATGGACACCTTCCTCAAAGACACGGCGCAAGCGCAGGCCGCTCTTTATTGAAAAACTCCGGCCGGCAAGCTGCAGCCCGCCTTGCGCTGTTGAGAGGGCTTGGCCGCCGCATTCACTCGAGGAGGGACTATTTACTTCGATCCCTGTTTTGGAACCCCCGGAAACGCATCGTTTCACTCATGGGTGACCCCCTCAATTTTATATTTGCCCTGCGGCGCTGGGACGCTCATCTGCGCCGGGATCGCTGCCCGAACGGGCGCGGTGACGGTTTCGCGCCAGGTTGCGGGCCGCTCGCTTCGGCTTGATTCCGAGGAGTTGGCGCACTGCCATAAATACCTGAGCGCGGCCACTAAAGTCCGCGCGTCGGCCTTCCACAATTTAAGACGAATGTAATTTTCGAGCATCTCCCGTTTGCGTGGCCCGAGCGGGGCGACGAAGTCCGACGCCGTGCCGGCGACCCAATCGGAAACGCAAGGTGTGAAGAAGAGGATGGCGCTGACGCAGGCACTCGCAGCGGCGACCGTGATTTTTATTCTCATGCGTCAGTTTTCGCACACGAAGGGATTGCTGAACAGAGACAGTCGGCGTGATTTTGCTCTTGTACAGTTTTGAGGAGCAGAATCTGTACAGGTTTAATTAAGGCCATTCTGTGTCTGTGCAAATTATAAGAATTCGGTATTCTATCGGCGTATGAAACCGCGCAAGCAAAACAATCGGGTGCCCATGTATATGCAACTGGCAAATCTTCTGGAGGGAATGATTCAGGGCCGCTCGCTGCGGCCCGGGGACCGAGTCCCTTCGGTGCGGCAGTTCAGTTTGCAACAAAGAGTCAGCGTTCCCACAGCCTTGCAGGCATACACGTTGCTGGAAACGCGCCATCTCATCGAAGCGCGGCCCAAGTCCGGATTCTTTGTACGGGCGCGCGTGGCCGATTTGGTTCCAGCGCCGAAGTCGCCAGCGGGTGTCCAGAAGACCATGGAATTCACCGAGGTCGATCCGCTCGACGTGCTGCTGGAGGACCGCGCCGGAGCGCGTCTTACGCCACTGGGCCTGGCCGTGCCTGCGCCGGATTTGCTGCCCGGCGTCAAATTGGCGCGAACGCTTGCCGCTGTGGCGCGAAAGCTCGGCCCGTCCGGCGCCGCTTACGATGAGGCCGCTGGCGCCGAAGCCTTGCGCACGGAGATCGCGCGGCGCTCGTTGCAGTGGGGCTGCGCGCTCAAGCCCGACGACCTGGTGATTACTGTCGGTGCCACGGAAGCGCTGTCACTGGCGTTGCGCGCGGTCTGCCAGCCGGGCGACAGCATCGTAGTTGAGGCGCCGACTTATTTTGGCATCACGCGCATGGCGCATGACCTTGGCTTACGAGCTCTTCCCGTCGTGGTGGACAGCGACCATGGCATCGATGTGGAAGCGTTGAAGAAGACGCTGCGCGACCACCGCGTGGCTGCCTGCGTCCTGACGCCCAATTTTCACAATCCAGTAGGATTTGCCATGGCGGACGAGCGGAAGAAGCATGTTATCGAGATGCTCTCGCGGCGTCGCGTGCCACTCATCGAAGATGACGTTTACGGCGACCTGCCCCACGCAGGGCCCCGGCCGCGTTGCATGAAAGCCTTTGATGCCAGCGATTCGGTCATCCTCTGCGGGTCCTATTCCAAAACGTTGGCGCCAGGTTATCGGATTGGCTACATTGCGGCCGGGCGCTGGCGCAAAGCCGTTCTAGACCTCAAACGCAGCGCCTCGCTCAGCGGCCCACTGCTGCTGAATCTGGCCGCGGCCGAATTTCTGAGAAACGGCGGCTACGACCGCTACCTGCGACACGTGCGGCAAATCTACGGGGAGCAAATAGCGCGGATGAAGGAGGCGGTTGTGGACTGTTTCCCCAAGGGGATCCGACTCTCGCGACCACGCGGCGGGTTTTTGCTGTGGTGTGAATTGCCGCCGGCGGTGGACTCAATCAAGCTGTTTCATAGCGCCCGCGCGGCCGGCATCAGCATTGCGCCGGGACCGCTATTTTGCCCCCGCGGCGGTTTTCGCCATTTTATCCGCCTCAACTGCGGCCAGACTTGGAATGCACAGATGGAGCGCAGCATTGGCATCCTCGGTCACCTGGCTCGGAAGATCGAGAAGAGTTAAGTGAAAGGAACAGTCCTGGAAAAATGACACTGTAAATGGTCAGGCCGGCGTTGTCCGCCCATTCGGCGACGCGGACGTATTCGCTTCCGGAAACGGTGACGCGCTCGAGGTTCTTGACGCCGGCTTGCGCCACGGCTGTCAAAATAAAGAGGAGCAGGACGGCAATTCAAATCTGATCGTTCATGATTAGAGTTCGGAAGGAAACGATCAAGACTTAATGTTTAGCCGATGGGCTCGAATGACTTCAAAAAGCGAGAAAATTTCGGATTCGCTCACATCGCATTTCATCCGCATGTCTCTCCCATTTAGTGATTTACAAGCGGTCAACTTCGTCAAGACCGGATGACAGTGCAAAAAAACTGAAAGATTCCCAAGCTGGGGCCGAGTTATAATAAAGGGACGAAAATTTGTTTGACCAGCGCAGTGATAGAATCTCTTTAAAATATGAAAAAAAACAGACTTCTAAGCTTGCTGAAGCTGGCATTACCGGTGTTCTTGGCCGCGTCTTTTGCGGTCCAAGCTCAATTCACCTACACGACAAACTCAGATGGCGAAACGATTACCATTACCGGGTACGGCGGTTCCGCCGGTGCCCTGACCATTCCAGCTTCCTTCGACGGCATGGCGGTTACCGGCATCGGGACCCACGCATTCGATGACAACTTCAGCCTTACGAGCCTTACCATCGAAGAGGGAGTCAACAGTATAGCGGATTACGTATTCTTCGATTGCGCCAACCTCGCTAGTGTCACGCTGCCCAACAGCCTTGCGATTATCGGACCTGCGGCGTTTTTCGACTGCAAGAGCCTTGGCAGCGTTATGGTCCCCAATGGCGTAACCAACATCGCGAATAGCGCGTTCGGTTTTTGCCTTAATCTGGCTACCGTGACAATCGGTACCGGCGTGACCGCAATTGGAGAGGCTGCATTCGAAGGCTGCTCCAGTCTGACCACGATAACAGTGGATTCAAACAACCCGGCGTACAGCAGTTCTGGAGGCGTTTTGTTCAATAAGAATCAGACCTCGCTTTTAGGTTATCCGGCAGGCAACGCCGCGACGTCCTACACAGTACCCAACGGAGTCGCCACAATCGGAGCCTTTGCTTTCGCGATCTTAGGCAGCCTGACAAATGTCACGATTCCAGCCAGCGTTGCTAATCTAGGAAGCAACGCGTTCTATCTTTCCCCCGGTCTGACCGCAGCCTTTTTCGAAGGAGATGCTCCCAACGGCGGCACATATGTATTTGGAGGAGACACTAATTCGACGGCTTACTATTTGGCGGGCACCTCGGGATGGGGTTCCACTTTCTGCGATATTCCAACAGCACTCTGGACACTTCCTTATCCGATGATTTTGGAAGGCAGCACAAAGCCCCGAATAAACGCCGGCGGATTTAGCTTTAGTGTCTCGTGGGTCACAAACCGCTGGGTCGTAATCGAATTCTGCACAAATCTGGCCAACCCGGTATGGCAACCGATTCAAACAAACGCGCTTGCGGGCGGTTCTTTCCAGTTCAGTGACCCCGCTTGGACAAATTGTCCAGGCCGGTACTACCGCATCATCTCTCCGTGATCGTCGCGCACAAGGCCGCAGGCTGTTTAGGATTCCTTGAATTCAGAAAGCGGGCCGCGGGCAAAGGGGAATGGTTCGCGGGGGTCGTGCCAAAAAAAACCATTCAAGAGCTAGGGGCATCTCATTGACTCCGAGAAGCACTTGATTTCGGCTGACCGATGCGTTTGAGCGTCCCTATCAATGGGGACGTTCCTTTACCGCTTACGAAAGGGCAAATCCGCCAGTTGATTCAATTGCGCACGCGAAATCGGGAGCGATTCAAAACCGTTGGTCTCAAGTTGCCGCGGAAAAACTTCATTGAATGGGCGAGGCAACTTCAGTTTCCCGACACTTAATTTCAAAGCGATTTCCCACAGACTGGCGACGCTGACGAGATTTTCGTGCGCCGGATTCTCGATGTTCTCGCGGGCGGCGGCGCTCAATTGCGGATCGTTGCCAATGAACCAAAGCAATGCGTGCGCGTCCAGCAGCAGCTTCATCTCATATAGTCTTTGAAGTCATCCAGAGGAACGTCAAAGTCCGGCGAGAGCCAGATTCCTCCCGGCAAACTTCCCGCGCGCGCCTGTGTGCGAGGGTGTGCGGTCACTGCGGAAAGTTTCGCTTTCGGCTCGCCATTCTGGGTGATGGTGAATTCCTCGCCCTCTGCGACCTGTTTGAGCAGGTCCGGCAGCGCGGCCTAGGCCTTTTCCACAGCGACTGTTTGCATATCGCCAAAACTATAACCCAATTTCCCGCGGAAGGCCAATCCTTTTCCAGGGCTCCCTGCGACAATGTCGGGCCGAAGGCATTGGGAGATTACACGACAACGTTGCCACAGTCGTATTGCCTCAGCCGGAATTGACCTCCACCTCGACGGGGAAGGCTTCGATGCCATTGACAGCGGCGGACAGAACGCGGGCTAACATTGCGCCGGCATTTATGAGGGAATTTGATGCGCGGAGCAAGGCAATCCGGCCATTTAATTGCGAAATCGTTGGGATCCCC
>DATKFW010000013.1:0-10802 GCA_035511075.1 Vulcanimicrobiaceae bacterium | reverse complement strand
TACACGACCTGCGCGCGTGCGTCCATATCCCAAATGCACGCTCACGCAATCATCGGCCTGTCCTGGTAAGATCCAAACCGGTGCGCGCACCGAGCGTCCGCGATACTGGAGATCAACCACATCCTCGTTCAAGAGTTGCAGGCGTTTCGCCGTTGCGGGAGAAATCAGCGCCGCGTTGTCCCAGGTGATTTTTGTGAACAGCTGGGGCAATTCCTGAAGCCAGGCATTATTGGCAAACCGGCCATCACGAATGGATGGGCCCGGCCTGAACACAAGCTCAAGCCCGCCGCCGGAAGCTGCCGCGGGAATGCGCGGCACAAACTGGGACGGCTTGCCGCCCGCACTACCTTCAACCACTCCATCGTGCAACGACTTTCGCCAAAACATCTCAAAATCGTTGCCTGCGTGCTGCGTGAGCCAATATTGACGCACGATTTCGTAGCCGCTCGCGACCTCGTTTCCGGTGAGCGCAGCGATCAATTCGTGCGCTGATTTGCCTCCATAAAGCGGCTCGATCAGTGGTTGTATGATCGTAGCCGTGCCGTTGAACGCGCGTGAGTCACTCCACGTTTCCAGCGAGTGCGCTTCGGCGATGTGCCATTGGCAAAGCGCTGAAGTCTCGTCCTCGTATTGTCCAAGGCGAATGCGCAATGGCACGAGGGCGAGCTTTTCCGCAAACTTGAAATCCACCGGCGCGTCATAAGCCGGATTTCCTTCAAGAATGACAAGCGTTTCGATTTTGGCTGCCTCAACATCGCGCATTAATTCTGCGAGCGAATCACCAGTCGAAGCGAAAGGTTCCGCGATTTGGAGCGGCCGGTTCCAATTCCGCGCGAATTGCCGCACCTCTTCCGACAGCGAATCACCGGCGAGTATCAGGCTGCTGCCCTTATTGCGCGTGAGATCAGCAAAAATAGGAACGCCCCAGCTTGGTAACGAAGCCCCTGTCGCTAGTGCCGTCCCAAACTCCTGCAACGCTCGCGGCCCGAGCGCAAAACGATGATCAGCGCGCGCGCCAGTCATGCTCGGAGTGCTTTCAGCAACGTAAAGACGGTTGAAATTCGTGGTGCCCGAATTGGCACGCCGACGACTGGCAAAATCGCGGGCATATTTCAATTGTACAGGCCCAGGGCCAAGAAAATCGTCCTCAATCGCAAGAATCACTTCGGCCTTTGCTACATCGTAAAATGGTTGCGGCACGAACGGTGCCAGTGGCTCATAAGTGTGCCATTTCGCATTCGGAAATTCCTTCAAAAGCGCCGCAATTTGCGAAAGCAACGTGAGCGAGGTGATATGACCCGTCAGCAGGCGCAGACCGGCTCCGCCATTTGTCTTCCATTTCTCACGCTCCCGGACGACCAGCGCCAAAAATTCATTCCATGTGGAGAACTCCACTCCATTCAAGACGCTCTTCGATCGGTCCGGATCGTAGAGCGTGAGGATTTCCGCCTGCATGAAAACGTCACTCGCGCCCAAGCTTGCGGGATGTTCCGAATTTCCCTCGATCTTCGTGGGTCTCCCCTCGTGGCTTTCCACCAGCACGCCGCGTGCATAGCCATCGAGGTTCAGTGCGGTTGCAAAATAGAGCGGCTGACCGGGCACCAGATCCTCCGGCTGCTTTACATAAGGCACAATTTTTTCCAACGGTTGCCGGGTACACGCGTTCAAGCCCGCGAGCGCGAATGAAGCACCCATTATTTTCAGAAAGCTCCGGCGAGTCGCCTCGTTCGTCCATTCCGATGCCAGCGGCGGAAACTCGCGCTGAAGCCAGTCGCGGAATCCCGGCTTGTCCTCCAACTCATCCATGCTGCGCCAAATGTTCATATTCATCGATGACAGGTGTAACAATCGGTCAAACCCTCATGGTTGACGTGGTTTTGTTCCGCCAGCTTGGTGCCGAGCAGAATCTGATTCTTCGGCGAGGCGTACGCGAGGTTGAAGATCTCATCAAGGGGGCGTAGATGCTTTTCCGGTTGCCGGTGACAGTCCAGGCACCAACGCATATACAACGGCTGCGCCTGCCAGGTCATCGGCATTTGATCCACGCGCCCATGACAACTCGCACAGCCAATTCCCTTGTTTACATGGATGCTGTGATCAAAGTAAACGTAATCCGGCAAGTCGTAGACTCGCGTCCAGCGGAGCGATTGACCGTTTTGCATACTGTTCCGCACCGGTTGCAAAACCGGCGCATCCTTCCAAACTTGGGAATGACAAGTCATACAAGTCTCAGTTGGCGGCATGCCAGCGAAGGACGATTTTTCGACGGAAGTATGGCAATACCGGCAATCAATCCCCAGTGCCGCGACATGATGCTCGTGGCTGAACGGCACAGGTTGGGCGGGCGGCTCTTCGGTGCGCGTCCAATAATCCGAACGTCCCAGCGCATAAAGCACGCCGCACGCGGCAAGGATAATCAATGCTCCGCCGGCAATCGCGGCGTGGGCGATGGCATTTGCGCGGCGTTTAAAGAGTTGGGCCATTGACCGGGTTCACTTTTCTGTGCCACTCCATGTGTTAGTTGGAGCCATTGATTGATGTTATGTTTTCGTTCTGGTGTTGTCCATCCTTGGCGGAGGGAGGGCGAATATATGACGGCGAAGCCGAGCACGAAACCGTAACGAGGAACGTGTGGTAGGAAAGAATGCAGCCAGTGCAGCATGTTTGCGGTTCTTTTTTGATAACTCTGCGGATGGTTTCCGCCCTTCCTAGTGTGGGGATGGCTCACGCGCGGCGAGACGTGCCTTGACTTCCTTGTCCGATAAGCGCGCGTCGTAGATGGAGCGTGGCTCGATCAGGCGCGAGACCAAAGTGGCCGCGATCACGGCAAGCAATAGAGGAGCCATGAACGATCTGTCCCGCCCCGTGAGTTCCATCATAAGCACGACTGCCGAAATCGGTCCTTGGGTCGTGGCGGCGAGCACTGCTCCTGCGCCAAGAACGGCGGATAGTCCCAGTGGAACTCCCGACCCGAGCTGTGAGCCGAAATGCCCTAACGTCCCGCCGAGCAAGGCTCCAAGCGTTAAAGAGGGAGTGAATAAGCCGCCCGGCGCCCCGCTTCCCAGGCACGTCACAGTTGCAACAGGCTTAAGAATTAGAAGCGGCAGTAGAATTGCTGAAGATGTGATTCCGCCCACGTAGAGCAACTGAGAGAGGTCGCTGCCATTTCCGAGCAGTTGCGGGAACTTGACGGAAATCAAACCAAGCAGACCGAGGGCCAGAACTGGCGCAGCCAATCGGCTCCATCCCGTCGGCTTGTTGCGATCGGCCCAGGCGACAGTCCTTACATATCCCACGGAGACGAGCCCGGCAATGGGCCCAATGATGAGCGCCCAGGCAAGAACGCCAGTGGAATAGGGAAAGGAAGGAATGTGATAGGTAGGCGCGTTCGGTAGTGCGAGCCATGATATGGCGGTCGCGACTAGCGAGGCCAGCAAAGCAGGCAGCACAAGCCGCAGAGCCAACATTCCTCGCAGCACTTCGAGCGCAAAAAGTGCTCCCCCCAGCGGAACGCCATAGGCTGCCCCCATGCCCGCTCCAGCGCCGCAGGCTACGAGAAGCCGGCGTTGCTCGTCGGAGAGTCGCGCTTTGTCTGAGATGAGATCGGCGACAACAGCCCCGGCTTGTTTGGGTGCGCCTTCGCGTCCGAGGGAGGCACCCATGCCGACGACAACGACTGAAAGCACCGCGCTGCCCAAAGTGCGCACCACGGGCAATCTGCCTGCCGAAAACCAGATGGCAGATGTGATATCGATGCCGTTGCCGCTGGAAAGCCGCACAAGGGCAAGTTGTCCGATTCCGACGACGGCCCCCGCGCCCAAAAGTACCACCATACGACGCCAAGCTCCAGCGTGCGATGCTGCGTCAAGAATATCCGTGCCTGAACCAGCCCAAACAAGATGTTGGACGATTTCCAAGAGGCGAGTCAGTATCACTGCCGCTACGCCCGCACCGACGCCAATGCCAAAAACCGCCAGCCAAAAACGCGGCGCTCCGGCCTGTAAGATTGTGGCGGGTATTCTATCATCGTTTGGTTGAGGCGCGTGATGTGACCTGGTGACAAGTTTATGCAATTGCCGCTGGACTTTGTTCCCACCTCTTGCGTTCACAGATTCCCGCTCGGGCATGTGCAATGACATCACTTTGGCCCGCTTACCGCGACTGAATAATTCCGCCCTTCCCAGCGCCCGGCTTCTTTCCAGAAGAAAGTAAATTCGATCACTGAATCGTGAAGGGAGGCCGCCGTGGACAGATCGGCGAACCACACTTTCAACGCGCTTATCTGAGTGGTGTCCACTTTGTTGGTGCTTGCCCAACTGTTGGCGGACCAGAGGATGGTTGCGTCAGCAGCAACGATGAGGCGCAAGACTTGTCCAGTCGGCATTTTGCTAATCGGATGACAGGCGCTCCACATTTCATGCGAATTTTTTACCGGTTTGACGACGTAGCGCTGGAAGGCCGGTTCGACTCGATCAAAACACACTCTATCGTGAGCGCTGCGGACGAGCGAAATGTATTCCGCATGTGCCCAACACAAAGGCATCGCTGAACCGGTTGGGCCGCCAAACTTCATGTGTTTTTCCGGCAAATCGTTCGCGTCCCAAAGCTGCTCGGGCAACATCCCGCCCAGGTTCGCGAATTTCTCCATTGACTCGATGAACGGCATGGGATCGCGTCCGGCTGCCAATTCGTAATGACCGCGTTCCCCCGTCAATATTGGCCAGGACCGGCCGACGCCCGTCCCATCAAACGCACTCCCGTCGTCTTTTTGCCCGTAGCCATCGTGATTGTAACGGCGCCAACACGGGCCGTGCGGCAAATCGTGTTTGAGTACTTGATCGATGACCGCGACGGAATCGACGATCAGCGGATCATCCGCCGCGCGTACCCCTAGCCGGACTAACTGGAGAAAATCCCCGCCGACGATATTCCGAGCGTGATGTTGGCCACCGCCATTGGCAATCTGGATAACGGCATTATCTGGATTGGCCATCCCGTCCGCCTGCTCTGGGACAGCGGTAGTGATGCGCACATAGTGCTTGGGCTTCCCTTTCACGAGTTCACCCTGGTCGGTGACTGTCCATGCTTCGAGGCGCGAGGAGAGCCAATCGGCGTATGCGAGCATGAAATCCGCTGTGGTTTTTTCCTTTCGGTCGCGCGCAAATTCTGCTGCGCAAACCAGACTCGCGATGATCGCTGCCAGCGTTGAAGGTGAATAACCGGCATTCTCCTCCCAGCGTTCCTGCGCGGTTACGGGGCCGTGGAGAATTAAATAGCCGGCGGCCCGTGAGATGAGGTTCCAAGGATCGAACTGCCTCAACGCGCCTGCCCGGCGCAAGCGCCACGCAAGCAGAATCGGCACGCCCACTTCATCCAGTTGAATGCCCTTCCAATATGGTTCGCCAGTGATTGAACTATTTTGCGGCTCGCTGCCATCGCCTTCTTGCACGCAAGCCAGCCAGATGAGCGCGCGCAACGCCGATTCGGTTCGTCCACAAGCGAGCAGCGCTGTGGCAGTTTGCACCATGTCTCGTGTCCAGACCAGATGGTAGCCGCCGCGATCACTGTCGTCCTTCGTCTCACCCCAAGGAATGCTTAATGACGCCACAAACGCGCCCGGGAAGGTCTTATCTTCATGTGCCAGCAGAACACACTGGCTCAGGCGTACCATGTGGCCTCCATCCTTTGTTTGCGCACTCAAATCGATTTCCGAACGGGTGCGCTGCCATTGGCTCACATACTTCTCGCGCTGCTGTGCAAAGGGCGTGGCCAGGGCTTGCAGGAGTTGGGTCGAGGCGCTTTGGGCGCTACGCCCGAACGCGACGGCCACGATGAATTCCAGACCGTGTGATAAATCAATCTCGCCCGTCAGCGCGATATTCCCGTCCTGAGCCTGTTCAAAGTCCCAATCCATCTTGAAATGGTCCTTCAAGTCCTGCCAGCCGTCGCTGTGTCCGGCGTAGCCGACGGAGCGCCGCGTAAAATCGGGCGCGCAACCAAAGACCATGTGGACATCCTTTCGCGCGGCTTGAAAAAACTTCCGACCTCCAGTGTCGCGCCACCGGGCCGAATTGTGTTGCCCGGTGCCCTTGAGGTGCGGGGCGAGCAGCGCATAGAGATGCAGCTTGCCGCGCAGCTTGGGGTCCAGGATTTCAAGCCGGGTATGCATCAACAAAACCGACGAGTGCGGCTCTCCGATAATTTCTTTGACAATGCGATAGCGGCCCTGGCGGTCCGAGTTGGTGAGCCGGTAGAGCAACACATTCTTCTCTGGCATTTCGGTCAGATGGTCGAGATCGCGCCGCTCCTCATGGAAGAATGTCTTTCCGTCGGTGATAAGGAATTGCAGATCGCGGGTGTTCGGCATGTCCACATGAGGATAATAGACCTCGTTGACGATGCCGTGGCTCAAGGTGAACCACAGGCGGGAACTGGTATGATAGGCGGTGCCGATGCCGTCCTTGGCGCTAGATGTCCAGCGTGGCGCGATGCCGGGGGCGCCGGGCGCATTACGATTTAACGTTGACATAATATTCTCATGGTGGGTCCCGGGATCAACCGCCATGGGCGAAATCGGGATAATCGGTCATGCCGCCATCGACGAAAACCGTGCGGCCGGTAACGTAGGAGGCAGCGTCCGAAACGAGCACCACAACCATGCGGGCAATTTCATCCGGTTCGCCAATGCGCTTCAGTGGGATTTTTTCCATCAGTTTTTTCATGTTTTGTGGATTGTCCCAAACCGCGCGGTTGATGGGAGTTTTTATCGCCCCGGGACCCACTGCCAGGACGCGCACGCCGTAGGGCGCGGCTTCCTGGGCCAGAGTCTTAGTCAACATGCCGATGGCTGCCTTGCTGGACGTGTAGGCGCTGTAGCCGGACCACGCGATTTCTTCATGCACTGAAGTGGTGCTCAACACTACGCCGCTTTTCTGCGGCACCATGCGCTTGAGTGCTTCGCGCGCGCAGTAGAACGCGCCAAACAAATTAATCTCGATCACTTTTCGCCAGGCTTCGATATCGGCCTTCCAGCCCAGAGCACGCGGCCCGTCAATGCCGGCATTGTTGATCAGAATATCGATGCCGCCCCACGCCTTGTCGATTTGCAGAAACATGTCCTCGACGGCATTGGCGGCGGATACATCCCCTTGGATTGAGATGGCTTTGCCGTGTTTTTTTTTGATCTTTTGCAGGAGCGCGGCCATTGCCTTGGGATTCGCCACATAGTTAATCGCCACCTTTGCGCCAGCTTCGGCAAGAGCCAGCGCAATCGCCGCGCCAAGTCCGGAATTGCCGCCGGTGACGAGGGCGCGCTTGCCTTCAAGTTTGATATTCATGATGGTGCTTCGTGTTTGTGGATTGTGCGTCTGCCCGTTGGCTGGCAGCTTTCAACGGCTGCTGTTTCGACTGCCCAAGCTGAACAATATTCGGCGGAAATGGAATGCTAACGGCCCAGTTTATGGCCACTTCAAGCTTGCGACTGAGCGTTGGCAACTTCGCCAAGTAGATTCCTCGCCATAAAAACCAGGCGAAAAAGCCGGAAAATTTTACTCCATAAACGACCGCCACGGCATTGCGATGGCCAATGGACGCAAGCATGCCGCGCGAACGAAATGAGAATGGTTTCGTTGCAAGGCCTCGCGAAGCGCACTTAAGATTTTCCGCCAACTGCCGGGCCTGCTGCATCGCGAACTGCGCCGTCGCCGGACATGGCCGGCCGTCGTAGCCATTGGGGACAAGTGAGCAGTCACCCAGTGTCCAAAGATTTGCAGTGCCTTTCACCTTCATGTCCGGGTCGGTTTTCAACCGGCCTTTTTCCAGCGGAAGCCCCAGGCGCTTGATCAGCGGATGCGTTTCCGTGCCCACCGTGCAGACAATCATTCCCGTCTCGATCCGTTCGCCCGAAGTCAGATGCACCGCGACCGAGTCGGCCTTCTGGGCCGTTGTTTGCAATTGCACTTTGATTCCGTTTTGCCGAAGTTTATGCAAAGTAAAACTGGATAACGATTCGTGATGCAGTTCCGGCAGAAGGTGCTTGCCTTTATGTAACAGCACGACATGCGGGGTCTCCTTTTTCAACTCTGGATAGAACCGGTGAGTCGCCCGCATCAAGTCCGCAATGTGTCCCGCCACTTCCACACCGCTGAAGCCGCCGCCAATCACGACCACGGTGAGCAGCCGCTGGCGCGCCTCCCGTTCGGGCTCAGTCGCGGCGGCTTCGAAATTGCCGATCAAGTCGTTGCCCATGACGATCGCATCCATGACCGTTTTCAAGGCATAACCCCGCGAGGCCAGGCCCGGAATCTCCGCCAGATTTGCCGCCGAACCACAAGCCAGCGCCAAATGGTCGTAGCGCATTGCAGCCTCTGTTCCGTCTCGACGAACATAGTGCGCTTCGTTGTTCTCGCGATCAATCCGGCTAACGCGCGCCTCAAGCCATCGGGTGCGGCGGCTCAATTGGCGTCCGGCCACGACAACGTGCAGGGGAGAGATGGTGCGCCCCACCACTTCCGGGAGCATGGGAGTGAAGACCAGGTGATTTTCAGCGCTCAGGACGATGACTTCCGTCTCTGTCGGCAGCACTCGTTCGAGGCGTTGCGCCAGGGTCACTCCAGCAAAGCCGCCGCCCACAATCACAATCCTTGTGGAAGGCTCTGCCTTGACTGCTTTTTGTTTCTGCATGATCAGACTTTCCTTTATTGGAAGAGCCATAAAGCGCTCAAGAGGGAATTCTATGCCTGGGACGCTTGCACCGCATATACGGAGTTCACCCAATATGCCACTCGGTCATTTCGGAGACATGGAACTCGGCATAGCTGCTGACGTTTTCCACCGCTATCGGCACTTCCAAAAAGTCGCGCGCCTCGCGGATTTTACTCGCTGTGACCCTGGCGGCGGCGAATGTGTAGGGCGGCGGCCCTGCTTTTACTTCTGGCTCTGGCGATGGCTCCGCTGAAGTGGCGCACCGCATCGACGCTGCCTTTGAAGCTGAGCCGTTCCCAGCCGTGGTCGTTGATCAGCCGCGCGATGGCACATCCCGCCAAGTACTCGTGCAGCGTCAAATGTAGAAAATGATAGTCGCCTGGGAGTTTCTGTCGGAGGTGGTCGAACGGGCCGATTGCGGCATTCTTCTGGACGTCAACAATATCTACGTTTCCTCCCGCAACCATAATTTCAATCCCGTCGATTACATAGACAACATTCCCGGCGAACGAGTGGCCCAATTCCACATCGCCGGTCACACGAAGTATCAAAAATACATTCTCGATACGCATGACCATCCGGTAATTGATCCGGTTTGGAAGCTGTATGAACATGCGATTAGACGGACGGGCCGGACGGCCACGCTTTTGGAATGGGATGCCCGGATTCCCTCGTTCGATGAAGTCCACCGTGAGGCACTCAAAGCTAACCGATTCATTGAAAACCTTAACTCCAACGAAATCGCAGCCTAAGCGCCAATCTCAACGCGAGTTCCTGGAACTGCAACGACTCATGGCCGGAACCGTTATGCTGCCTCTGGCACCCCACGGCGGCATGAGAGCTACGTCGCCAACCGGGCGGCCCATGAAAGCAGTGGCGGCGGATTTTATCAAACCCAACCAGCGGCTGTCTTCTTTTGAACGGTTGGAAATCTACAACCGGCAATATTGGTTTCGATTGAAGGATTGCTTTTGCGATGATTATCCGGGGCTTCGCGCGGTTTTGGGGGATCGCCGTTTTGAGCAAATGGCGTGCGCGTATTTGGAGAAGCATCCATCGCAATCATTTACACTCCGCAATCTGGGTTCGCGTCTTATCAAGTTTCTGGAGTCGGAACCAAAATGGGTCGAGCCGCACACCCAAGTGGCGATGGACATGGCGCGACTGGAATGGGCGCACATCGAGGCTTTTGACAACGAAGCCAAACCGAGCCTGAAGATCAACTCATTCGTTGGGGTGAACCCGGCTCGAATTCGTTTGCAATTGCAGCCGCACCTTACCTTATTACGTCTCAACTACGAACTGGACGAATTCTTGATTCAGATCAAACGTGACGAAGGGCTGCGCGACGAAGCCAGCAACGCACTCGAAGAACGCCGCGCGCGTCTTCGACGCCGCCTCAAACGGCATTTACGCCGCAAGATCCTTTTCCTGGCGGTGCATCGCTCCCAAAACACTGTCTATTACAAGCGGCTGGAAGCCGGCCAGTTTATCCTCTTGTCCGCTTTTCAGGCCAACGCCACCATGGCCGCCGCTTGCAAAGCGGCGGCTGACACCGAGGGCGCTTGTAGCGACCTTGGCGCGCAGATCAAATCCTGGTTCCAAACCTGGGCCTCACTCGGCTGGTTCTGCCGCTTGAAGTAGCCCGATTTCCCACTCACATATTTATGGAAAACACCTCCGCCATTTCCGGCCTTTTTATACGCTGCTACCGACTTTTCGCCGGCGTGGCCATGCGATTCCAACCTCCCTTACTCTTAGTCCTGCGGCTCTATTGGGGGTGGCAATTCTTTTTGACGGGCCGGGGCAAACTAATGCATTTGGATCACACCACTGAGTTCTTCCGCACCCTCCATATCCCTTTCCCCTATCTCAACGCTTGGATAGTGGGGCTGACCGAATGCTTTGGCGGTCTCCTCCTGTTATCCGGCTTAGGCGCGCGGGTCGTTGCGGCGGTTCTGGCTTTCGACATGATCATCGCGTATCTGACGGCGGATTTTGACAAAGTCAAAACGATTTTCAGTAATCCCGACAAATTCCTCGGCGCTGACCCGTTTCTTTTCATGCTGGCAACCATGATCATTTTCGCTTTCGGGCCG
>DATKFW010000012.1:0-2743 GCA_035511075.1 Vulcanimicrobiaceae bacterium | reverse complement strand
GGCCATGTTCGCGCTTCGGACAGAATTGAGAGTTGATCTGACATATCTTTGTCCTTTCGTTCTGAGTTTCTGTTTTGTCGCGCAGCGACAGGTGTGCGCGATGAAAACCTAAAGGCGAGGGCCTTGGCGGGTTCGGAAAGCTCAAGGAGGAACGGAAGCCACGACCCGTAGTATCCTTGAACTTTCCGAACCCGCCGTACAATCGCCCTCGGACTTCATCGCGCTGAGGACGCGACGGCGGACCCGCCGCATAGGCCCTGCGATGAGCACAGATTGGACAGGCGGGTGTACGAGACAACACGCCCATTAGCGCCAGATGGCGAAAAGTGCGGATAATCTGTGCTTCGGTCTGGCGGTTGGGGAGCGGGAGTGGAGCGAAGGCGGCGCGGAGCAAAGCCGCAGCGGAATGACGCGAGCCAACCGCCAGACGGAAGCCCCGCACTTTTGTGCGCCTTGCAAGCCGTGACGAGCGCACGCGGAGAGAGGCGACGGGGCCAGAGCGATGTTAGCGATGGACGGGTCGCAGATCGGAGCGAGCGTTGGTCACGGCAGCTATGCAGCTATTCCTGAGCTACCTTTGATAATGGACGGCTTCCTTTGGGCAGTAGCTGCTTTGCGGGCATTGCGCTCCCGCCAGTAACTGGCAATGGCATCGCTGGCGCGGGCAAGCCATTTCTCGTCGCGACGGAATTGTTCCAGTGTTTCCGTGGCAAAGAACTTCGTGCTATTGCGGGCGGGATGGCCGAGGGGTTTGAGCAAACCCGCAGTAACCAGCCTTGGAATCTCGTGCGGTTCAAAGCCGAGAAACCACGCCGCCTGGGTCGCATCAAGCCGGGCGGGAACGCACTTCCAACTAAGAAATTCCGCTTGTTGGGCAGTCACATTCATACGGCTGTGATGGTTGATGGTCAGATTAGTTTCCGGCGACGCCGGGGGCTGCCGAACATGGGCATGATCTGGCCGGCTTTCAAATTCCTTAAGGTCAGGCGGGGCAGAATATCCGCCACTTCGATCTGGAGCGCGTAAGCCAGAATTGGAATATAAACAGCGAGCACTGCTGCCCGGCCGGTTTCCCAATTTGCAATCATGTCGCGCGTAATCGGGGCATGAAATGCGCAAAGCCAGACGGAAAGTTCTCTTTGGGAACGGCGTTGCTGGCGGCGAAACTTGCGCAGGCGCAGTCCGATTTGACAATGGATGGTCGAGTTCATATGTGGATGGCTGTCCGGCGGTCGTGCCGGTGCGAATGGGTTTGGGTTTGTTTCTCGGAATTCTTCTGCTCGTTTCCATCAGTCGAATCAGCCTCAACCTGGCTAGGGGCCTGGTTTTTGGTAAGATCAAGCTTTTCCTCAATCTCGCTCTGACGGCGAGTCAACTCCTGAAAACGGTCTTCGCGCTCGAACTTCGCGCCAACTTTTTCACCAAGCTCTCTGACGCGCTTGTTGGCATCGGTGATGTCCAACTCCAATCTCTCCGCGCGTTCTTCAAATCCCTGAACCGTCGCCTCCAGCGAGCGGATGGTGCCGAGAGCCGTGTCCGTGACTCGCCCGCTGTAACTGTTTTTGCCGCGTAAAACCATTTCGGTGGTGTTGTTGAAACCGGGACGCAGGAACAAATCAAAACCGGCGAAGCGCCCGATACGGATGTCATCGCCAAACCGGGCCTTTAGTTTTTCCGCCCGGCGGATAATCAATTCGCCCGCAATGCCCCGGTTGTTGGATTCCTGTCCGTCGAGTTCAATGCGAAATTTATCGCCGGACGTATCCTGCCGAACACCCAAGTCCTGCCGCAGATTGTCAAGGCGTGTGGTAAAGATTTCCGCATCTTCGTGCGAGCGGCGGAGGTTGGAACGAATTCGGTATTGTTCCTCGGCATGAGCGGAACGCAGACGGGTGAGCCGGATCAACTCCGCGTCCACCTGGGCTTTTTCAATCACCAGCGGATTGCCCGATGCGATGGCCTTCACTTCAGCGTAGGTCAACGCAGCGGAGTCCAAATCCTCAAGGCGCCGAATCGTCATGTCGCCGCTCATCACCTGCGCGATGAACTTGGCCTTCGTTTCCAACGTCTGCCACATATAGGCATCGAACGAACCTTCTGTGACATAGCGGAAAATTTGCACAACGGAGTTTTTATTGCCCTGCCGTAAAATCCGGCCCTCGCGTTGCTCCACGTCTGCCGGACGCCACGGCGCGTCGAGGTGATGCAAGGCAATCAATCGTTCCTGCACGTTCGTTCCCGAACCCATCTTTTGCGTGCTGCCGAAAAGCACGCGGACTTTGCCCGCGCGCACATCACGGAACAGCGTCAACTTGGAAGCATCGGAATCGTGATCTTGAATGAAGGCGATTTCAGGGCCGGGGATGCCAAGCCGTTCCAACTTCTGCGCCATGTCATTATAGACGGAGAATCCCCGGTCTTTTGGCGTGGAGAGGTCGCAAAAGACAAGCTGCGCGGAATGCTCCGGCTTGGATTCCTGCCAGATGTTAAAAATCTTTTCAACCGCCAGATTCACTTTGCCCTGCGGTTCGTCAGGCGCGCCTGGCTTCATCAGTCGAATATCAAGCGCCGCCTTCCGTCCCTCGGAGGTGATTTTGAGCATGTTGTCCTCGCTGGGGTCAACCCGGCCGGTTTTTAATCTCTCGGCACGCGCGGCGAGCGATTGCACGAACTCCTTCAATTCCTCCGTGGCCGGCGCATTGCGGATGGTCGGCTTTTCGCCGTCCAGTTTCGGGCGCGGCAG
>DATKFW010000011.1:0-93492 GCA_035511075.1 Vulcanimicrobiaceae bacterium | reverse complement strand
GGGGAGGGAGAAGGGAGGGGAGTCCCCGCCACAAGCCCTGGTCTGAGACTGGCGGGCCCACGCCCTTTGAATGGGTTAATCTGGATACCTCCCTTCAGTGGGGCGCATTTCGACGGATCGTCAATACCCTGCGTGAACGGGGCGATGACGTTTTTGTGATCCTTGGCCCCTTCAATGAACACATGGTTGCCCAGGACAGCCTCGCTCCTTACCGCAACCTCCGCGACGGCGTCACGGCGTGGTTGACGGACAACAAGATTCCGCATCTGGTTCCCGCGGTGTTGCCCAGCCCGCTCTACGCCGACGACAGCCATCCCCTCACCGACGGCTACGCGCTGCTGGCCAGGAACACCCTGGCAAGCGACGATTTTCAAAACTGGCTGAACCTTCCAACGAAAACGTCAAGTGCAGGCGCAAATTCTGCCTCCGCCTTTCGAACTTCGTCGTTGGGCGCCCAAAAAAAACTGGCATGTCTCGCCGCCTCCCTTAACATCGGGGCGTGCCGCTGGCAGCGCGCCATTAACATGAAAGCCAAGATTATAGTTACACCAAAAAAGGCCGTGCTCGATCCGCAGGGCAAAACCATCCAGGGCGCCCTCGAACACATGGGCTACAAAGGCATCGGCGACGTGCATGTCGGCAAATATCTGGAAATCGAACTTCCCGACTCCGACAAGGTTGCCTGGCACAAACAAATCGACGAGGCGTGCCACAAAATACTAAGCAATCCCGTCATTGAGGATTACCGTTTCGAAATCGAATGAAATGAATATTGCCGTCCTCCAATTTCCCGCGTCCAATTGCGATCAGGATGCGCTCCACGTGGTAAGAAACGTCCTCGGCCACTCGGGCCGGCTGGTTTGGCACAAGGAGAATTCGCTCGCGGGCTTCGACGCGGTCATCATTCCGGGTGGTTTCAGCTACGGGGATTATTTGCGCACCGGCGCGATCGCGCGGTTTAGCCCGATCATGCAATCGCTGCGGCAATTCACGGCCAACGGCGGCCCGGTGCTTGGCATTTGCAACGGCTTCCAAATCCTTTGCGAGGCCCAATTGCTCCCCGGCGCACTGATCCGCAACCGATCGCTGCAATTTCGTTGCGAGCACGTGTTCATCAAAACGGCCACGCAGGATTCGCCTTTCACCAACAAAATTCCGCCGGAAAAAATCATCCGCATTCCCATTGCGCACGGCGAAGGCTGTTATTTTGCCGACGATGCCACGCTGGAAAAACTGCGCAACAACCGCCAGATTCTATGGCAGTATTGCGATGCCGGCGGCGCGCTGGCCGAGGCGAACAACCCGAATGGCTCGTTATGGAACATCGCGGGGATCTGCAACGAGGCGCGCACCGTGGCGGGCCTGATGCCGCATCCGGAGCGCGCCAGCGAACTCTTGCTGGGCTGCGCGGATGGGCGCTTGATTTTCGAGAGCTTGATTTCATGGCTGGAAAACAGGCTGGCCGCGGCGGCTTGAAGCGCAATTTTCATGAGCGACCCCCAGATCACACCCGAACTTGTCAGCAAACACAATCTCACCCCGGAGGAATTCGAGAAAATCAAGTCCATCCTCGGACGCCAGCCCACTTACACCGAGTTGGGGGTTTTTTCCGTCATGTGGAGCGAGCACTGCTCGTATAAGAACACCCGGCCCCTGCTCAAAACTTTCCCGACCAAATCCCCTCGCATCCTCGTCGGCGCGGGCGAGGAAAACGCCGGCATTATCGATATCGGCGACGGACTCGCCATCGCGTTTAAAATCGAATCCCACAATCATCCCAGCGCGGTCGAGCCGTTTCAAGGGGCGGCTACCGGCGTTGGCGGGATCATCCGCGACATCTTCACCATGGGCGCCAGGCCCGTCTGCGCGATCAATTCGCTCCGCTTTGGCCCGATCCAGGGCAATGGAAGCGCCGCAAACAATCGCCGCCTCTTTGCCGGCGTTGTCAGCGGCATCGCCCATTACGGCAATTGCTTCGGCATACCGACCATCGCCGGAGAAGTTTATTTTGACAAGTGTTACGAAGGCAATCCCCTGGTCAACGCGTTTTGCCTCGGCGTCCTGCGCCACCAACAGATCGCCCGCGGCGCGGCCAAAGGCATCGGCAATCCGGTCTTTTACGTCGGGCCGGCCACGGGCCGCGATGGCCTTGCTGGCGCCGCCTTTGCCTCCCAGGATTTGACCCGGGAATCCGCCGATCAACAACGCGGCGCCGTGCAGGTTGGCGATCCCTTCATGGAAAAACTGGTCTGCGAAGCCTGCCTGGAACTCCTCGCCACCGATGCCGTCGCCGGCATCCAGGATATGGGCGCCGCGGGATTGACCTGCTCGACTTGCGAGACCGCGGCCCGCGCCGGAACCGGCATCGAGATTGAACTCTCCCGCGTGCCCCAGCGCGCCCCGAACATGACCCCCTACGAAATCATGCTCAGCGAGTCGCAGGAACGCATGCTCATCATCGTCAAGGCGGGCCGCGAGGACGAAGTCAAACGCATTTTCGACAAATGGGACCTCCCGTGGGCTGAAATCGGCCGTGTCACACAAACCGGCCGAATGGTTGTCAAACACAACGGAATCGACGTCGTGGACATCCCCGCAAGAATGCTGGCGGACGAAGCCCCCATTTATCATCCCCCTGCAAGCGAACCTGCTTACTTGCAGGCCGTCCGCGCATTTTCGGCCGGTTCCATTCCGCCGTCAACGGACCCCGCCGGCGATCTGAAACGGTTGCTCGCCTGGCCCACGATTGCGTCCAAGAACTGGGTTTACCGGCAATACGATCACATGGTGCGCGACGGTTCGGTGGTTTGTCCCGGGTCGGACGCCGCCGTGTTTCGCATCAAAGCCGATTCCCTGCCGGATTACGCCGGAGACAAAACCGCCCCGGTGCCCGAAAAATTCATCGCCCTGACCGTCGATTGCAACGCCGGCTACGTTTATCTGGATCCTTACGAAGGCGCCAAAATCGCCGTGGCTGAAGCGGCGCGAAACCTCGCCTGTTCCGGCGCCGCGCCGCTGGGGTCAACCGACAACTTGAATTTCGGAAATCCGCACAATCCCGAACTATTTTGGCAGCTCAAGGAATCTGTGCGCGGTTTGGCCGAGGCCTGCCGCGCCTTCAACGCTCCGGTCACAGGCGGCAACTGCAGTCTCTACAACCAAAGTCCGAACGGTCCCATCGATCCCACGCCCACCGTTGCCCTGGTCGGACTCATCGAGAAGCCCGAACACATCACCACCCAGTGGTTCAAGGATCAGGACGACGCCATTCTGTTGCTGGGCGACGCCGTTGACGGCGACGATCCATTGCGCGGCCTGGGCGGCTCGGCTTATTTGCAATGCCTGCACGGAATGAAAACGGGCGTCCCGCCCCGTTGCGATTTGGAAAGGGAATCCCGCCTGCACCACACCCTCCTCGGATTCATCCGTTGCGGGCTGATCAAAAGCGCGCACGATTGCAGCGAAGGCGGCCTGGCCGTGGCCCTGGCCGAATGCTGCATCTCGCGGCAAATCGCCCGTGAGACTCCGCGCCTGATCGGCGCACAAATCGACTTGACATCCATGGCGCCTGAAAACACCCCTGTCGAAGCCCTGCTTTTTGGCGAGACCCAAAGCCGCGTCATCATTTCCATCGCCGCTGGAGACCTCGTAAAAGTGGTCGAACGGGCGAGGATTTTGGGCGTGCCCGCGGCCCGGATTGGGACCGTCGGCGGCGGCGAGCTTTCGATCAAACTGGCCGGCGCCGAAGTCAAGCCTCCCGTGGCGGACCTCTACGATCTCTGGTGGAATGCCATCGACCGGGCGATGGCCGGGGGCTGAAGGGGTCCATCCACCACTCATAATTCAGTTGCGCACCGGCGGCGGGTTTGGCTTTATCTCTTTTTAGGAAATGGATGAAACGCCACAGAGTAACGAATTTATTCTCCGGCCGCGTTCAGGGCATCGGGTTTCGTTACACGGCCAAAACCGTTGCCACGGGATTTGAAGTGACCGGCATGGTGCGCAATTTGCCCGACGGACGCGTCGAACTCACGGCCGAAGGGGCCAAAGAGGAGTTGGATGCCTTTCTGGTTGCCATCCGGGAATCGGAGGTGGGCCGTTTCATCCGGCAGGAACAGGCTTGTTGGGCGGACGCAAAAAATGAGTTTCGCGGTTTTGAAATCACGCATTAGAGTAGGACGAGGACGAGGAAGATGAAGTACGCTATTATCGCCGATATCCATGCGAACCTGGAGGCTTTCCAGGTCGTTTTGGACGACATCGAAAAGCAGAAATGCACCCATGTTTGCTGCCTGGGCGATGTCGTTGGCTACAATGCCAATCCCAAGGAATGCCTGGACACCGTCCGCACCATGAATATTCCCTGCATCAAGGGCAATCACGACGAGTATTGTTCCAGCAATGAAGTCCTGGAGGGCTTCAATCCGCACGCCGCCGAAGCCGTCAACTGGACGCGCAAACAATTGAATGTCGACGACAAGAAATGGCTCAGCGAACTCAAGTACGTCCGCCTCATCTCCAATTTCACCGTCGTTCACGCCACTCTCGATGTCCCCCAGCGCTGGGGTTACGTCTTCGAAAAACTCGCCGCCGCCGCCAGTTTCACCTATCAGAACACGCCGGTCTGCTTTTTTGGCCACACCCACGTCCCGGTGGCCTTCATCCGCGACAGCGTCGTGCGCGGCGGCACCTACTCCAAGTTCCGCGTCGAGCCGGGCCGCAAGTACTTCGTCAACGTCGGCGCCGTGGGCCAGCCCCGCGACGGCAACCCCAAGGCGGCCTACGTCGTTTACGACATGGCCGAAAGCTCCATTGAATTGCGTCGCCTGGACTACGACATTCCGGCGGCGCAGAAAAAAATTATTGACGCCGGATTGCCGGCGCGCCTGGCCGAACGCCTGGCGCTCGGGAAGTAGTCCCCGCACAAGCTCTCAGCCCGCCGGCGTTGAAAATCCTCATCCTTAAGCCGAGTTCCCTGGGCGACGTGATTCACGCGCTGCCGGTGCTGCGGCTCTTGCGAAGTCACTGGCCCGAGAGCCGGATTTATTGGTGGCTGGACGTCAATCTCATTCCGCTGTTGGAAAAGGACCCCGATTTGACGGGCATCATCGCGTTCCAGCGCAAACGGTGGGCCGCGCCGCATCGATGGCCCGAGATCATCTCGAGCGTCGCGGCCATGCGCGGACATCGCTTTGATTTGGCCATCGATTTGCAGGGGCTGGCCCGCAGCGGGATGTTCGCCTGGCTGGCCGACGCCCGCCTGACCGTCGGTTTGGACAACCTTCGCGAAGGCTCGCGCGAAGGCGCCCGCGCTTTCTATGACTTGACACCGCCGAGCGCCGCGCCCAACGCGCACGCGGTTGACCGCTGTCTGGCCGTCTTGCCATTGTTGAACGTGCCTGTGCATTGGAACTTTGAATGGCTGCCGCCCCGCCCGGCCGCCCTCCAGAGCCTGGGGGAGAAGTGGGCGCCCGAGCGCCAGGGAGCGCGGTGGATTGTTTTGCTTCCCGGCGGCCGGTGGGACAATAAACGCTGGCCCGTGCAATATTTTGTCGACCTGGCAAAACGTCTCCGCGAAATTCCGGGTTTGCGACTGGTTGTTTTGGGCAGCAAAGACGAGCGTCCGCTGGGCGAAATGATCGCCGCCGCCGACCCGGATTTCTGTTTGAATTTGGCCGGCGCGACGTCGCTCGATGAAATGATTGAGTGGATTCGGCTCAGTAGCCTGGTGATCACCAATGATACCGGCCCGATGCACGTTGCCGCGGCCCTCGGCCGCCCGGTGATCGCCATCTTTGGGCCGACCAATCCGGCAAACACCGGCCCTTATGGCCAGCTCCAGAACGTAATGCAGACGGCCGGCCTGCCCTGCGTCCCTTGTCTCAAGAGCACTTGCGCCTATCGGGAAAAGCTGGCGTGCCTCCACTCGATCTCTCCCGCGGCGGTCTTCAAAAAAGCGCAGGAAGCTCTGCAAACACCGCTTTCCTAAGTCCCGAGTACCTCTTGAGGCGAATTCGGCTGCGCCTGCGCGCGCGTGACTAAGATCAGCAGGGGCCGCGCAAAAACCGGGATGCATCTATGGGCCCTTGCGCTGTCGTTTTCGCTGGCGATTTAAGTTCGGGCACGGTAGATTGCCCCGTGATCAGAATCCAAAAGAAGATCGTCGTGGACGAGCATGGCGCGCCGATGGAGGCGATCATCCCGTGGAAGCAGTTCTGTGAGATTGCCGAAGCTCT
Source organism: Vulcanimicrobiaceae bacterium (assembly GCA_035511075.1). GTDB lineage: Bacteria > Verrucomicrobiota > Verrucomicrobiia > Limisphaerales > Palsa-1400 > DATAUD01. The sequence goes on along the minus strand of DATKFW010000011.1, from coordinate 87,256 downwards.
CGGCTTTGATCTCGATGAAGATGCCGTCGCGGACCTGCGCATCGCAAGACGGGAATGGCGCCAGCGCAAGACCGACGCCTTCATTCCACTGTCAAAATTGTAACAATGCCCCAGCTCGTCGTTCATCGTCGCGCCGCGCGTTGCCTGGAGCGAATGGATGCGAAAATCAAAGCGCAATTGGTGGCTAAACTGGCACGGCTGGCCTCAAATCCCAACGCGATGTCTGGGGTCAAACCGATGGCCGGTGAGTGGGCCGGATTCCATCGAATGCGTCACGGGGATTTGCGCGTCATTTACATGCACGATCGTTCGACTGACACGGTTGTCGTCGCACACATTGGGCTGCGAGGAGACGTTTACAAATAGAGTTAGCGCAACCGAGAGGCGGCCTGATAGTTTAATGGCTGCGGGCAGTTGGATTGTTCAGATGTGGCGGAATTGCCAGACGCGCTGGACTCAAAATTGCCCTTTTCGGGTTCCCTTCCCATCTCTTTTCATCACTTGAAACCATGATGCAACCCCTGATTTTATTGGCGCAACATCGCTTGTCTCAGTTTTCGCCTCGTGATCGCGACACGCTCCAAAATCACCACGATACCAGCACAAAATCTGGCACAACTCGTGGAAAAGCGGTCGCGCGCTTCGGCACTTGACGAGGCGATGTTGCTGACACATTTTGTCTGCGGTCATTTTGAACCGAAAGCCATGATGGCAACGAGTGCATCTCCCAACGGAACCGCCTGCGCGCCTCTGACTGAGCCGGACGTTTTGGTCCGCGTCAACGACTTTAAACTCCCCCCGGGCTGGAGTCCGCCATCCGCCGCCGCGTCCCGAGCCAGGCAGTGTTGCGAGCATCTTGAGGACGGACGGATTCTTTTTTTCGACGGCATTCCGTTTGTTTTTCCCCCGGAAGACCGGGAATTTCTCTTGTCCCAGCGCCAGAGCGGATCGCGTCTGCACAAAAATGTCTCCTACCGCCCGCGGCAGGATGTCCTGCGCGGCGCGGCCGGTGACCGCGACGACGTGGACCGATTGCACAAGGTCATGCGGCGCTATTCCAGGGAGGTCACTGATTTTCTTCGCCATCTGCTTTTGCCGTACGCGGAACACCTCCAGCTCGATTTCGCCAGTTTTCGTCCCGAACAGGAGCAAGGACGGGACCTTTCTGTCCATAAACGCAATGATCTCCTGCACGTCGATTCCTTTCCGACCCGGCCCATGTACGGGCGGCGTATTCTCCGGTGCTTCACCAACATCAATCCTACCGAGCCCCGCGTTTGGAACACCACCGACGGTTTTCCGGCCCTGGCGGAAAAATTCGCTGCCGACGCCGGTTTGCCTGTCATCGCCGCGCAGGGCAGTCCGCGCGCGCATCCGCTGGTTCGCCGCCTCAAGAAGGCTTTCGGCCTCAAAGCGGTGGACCACTCCGCCTATGACCGCTTCATGCTGCGCTTTCACGATTACCTCAAGGAAAACGCCGCCTTCCAGCAGAGTTGCCAGAAAATACGAATCGATTTCCCCCCCGGTTCCACGTGGCTCTGTTACACAGATTCCGTCCCGCACTCCGTTTTGTCCGGCCAATATGCCCTGGAGCAAACATTTATCATTCCGTTGCAAGCGATGGTATATCCCCAGAAGGCGCCCATCCGCGTTCTGGAGAAAATTGCCGGAACGCCGCTGACCGCGGAAGCCGCGTAATTTGAATCTTGAACCCCCGGGGGGCCGGTTCTACAATCGCGACCATGAAGAGGATTGCTCTCCTGTTGGCCCTGCTGACCGTTGTCGCCGGCCCCGCTCGCGCGCAATTTAACGGCATCACAGCCGAGCTCCAGTTGATCCAGGACCAATACCTGCCCGATGAAGATTTGCAGTTGAAAGTCAAGATCACCAATCGCTCCGGCCAGACCGTCTCCTTCGGCCAGGATAACCAATGGATTACCTTCAACATCGTGGGCGAGAACAGTTTCATCGTCCCCAAGATATCCGAGATGCCTGTCAGCGGCCACTTTACGCTGCCCTCAGGCCAAAGCGGCGCGCTCCCGCTGAACCTCACGCCCTATTTTGATTTTCGGCGTCCAGGCCATTATCGCATCGGAGCGACCATCAAAATTTCGCAGTGGAACCAGGAAATCCCGTGCAAACCCGTAAGTTTCACCGTGGCCAACGGCCTGCCTCTGCATGGCCGCGTCAATTTGCAGTTTGGCGTGCCGCCGCCGCCTGGAGTCTCCAACGCCGTCCCGGAAGTTCGCAATTACAGCCTGCTTAAAGTCGCCTATCTCAACGATTTGACGCTGTATTTCCGGCTGACTGACAGCAATGGCCGCACGCTGAAGGTTTTCCCCCTGTCGGGAATGCTTTCTTTCAGCGAACCGGAAGCGCAGTTGGATCGCTTCAACAACCTGCACGTCCTGGTGCAGACCGGAGCCAGATCGTTCACCTACTCGGTGATCACCCCGGAAGGGCGCCTCATCGCGCGGCAAAGGCATGAATACAGTTCCACCCGACCTGTCCTGCGCGCCACGGATGACGGAACGATCTATGTGGGCGGCGGCTTGCGGCGCCTTTCGGAGAGCGACATCCCGCCCCCGACGGCCGAGTCCGCACGCAGTCAATAGGACCCGACGGCCCGCTGCGGCATGGGGGTTGCCGTTGTCCCGGCGTGCAAGCGCGGGATGCGCTTCATTGCATCCGCCAGGCTCGCCAGCACGATGTCGTGATGCCCCTTGCCGATCCACGGCGAGGCGATCAGGAGCGACGTGCAACCCGCGTTCATGGCGGCTTCCGCGTCCTGCCATTTGTTGCTCAGGACAAAACATTGCTCCAGGTTCAGGTGCCACTTGAACGCCGCTTCCGTAAGGAGTCCCGGCTTGGGCTTGCGGCACGGGCAAAAATCGGCGGCGTCGTGGGGACAGACCAGTATGTCATCGAGCGCAAAAATTCGCCGCAGGATGTCATGCATCCGGTCCATTTCGCGCCGCGACAACTCGCCTCGCGAGAGCGCGGGCTGATTGGTCGTGGCGATGAGTAAATATCCGGCCGCCCTGAGTTGTCGCAACGGTTCGATCGAGTCGATTTTGGGTTCCAACTGGTCCAGAGACAACGGTGTCGCCGGCTGTTTTCCTTCCATCCGGTCGCAATTCAATATCCCATCCCTCTCAACAAATACGGCGGCTCTCATAACCGATACTCGCATACTCTGGCTCATATCCCGCCGATCGGCAAAGAAAATTTGGGCGTCCCGGTTGCGTTCCTGCGTCGCCGATTTCTTCCTTGTCGGGCCCGTTTGACTTTATCAATGTTCCTGGTGCCATGACCGTGTCCATTCGCCAGGCCGGGCCGGACGATGCGCAGACTGTTTCGGGTATTCTGACCGAAGCGGCTCGATGGCTCGAAGACCGCGGGATGACGATGTGGCGTGACGGCGAATTAACCGCCGCGAGCGTCGCCGCCGATGTCGCCGCCGGCCTCTTCCATCTCGCCGAAGCGGACCTTGAGCCGGCGGGAACGATAAAGTTTCAACTCCAGGACAAATTATTCTGGCCCGACATTCGGCAGGAGGAGTCGGCTTTCATCCACCGTCTCGCCGTTCGCCGCAAATTCGCCGGCCGCGCGATCTCCACCGCACTGCTCCAGTGGGCCGTCGAGCGCGCCCGTGGACTGGAATGCCGGTATCTGCGCCTGGACTGCGAGGCTGCGCGGCCCCGTCTGCGCGCCGTGTACGAGGGCTTTGGTTTCCGTCACCATAGTGACCGCCAGGTCGGCCCCTACTTCGTCTCGCGGTACGAGTACGCCATTCGTTGAATTTCCCTTCCCTCCGCCGGGAGGGGCGAGCTCCCGCGATCCCTCCGTTTAGTTAAAGCGCCCGCCCCTCTGCATCGGGGCGGGCTTGCCCCAACCTCCAGGGCGTCACTTCGTTTGGCTCTTGTCCGGCCAGAACGCGATCAGCAAGGCGGCCGCCGCGAAGATCACCAGCGCCAGGACCCCGCGGTCCGCCCCGAAATGGCCATGCATTGCGAAAAGATGTGTCGTTTTCATAATCACTCACCTTCCATTACGGAAAGCCTCTGCAAATCTTGCACCAGGCTTTTCCCACTTGCGCGGCCAACCGGCGCGTTGATAGCATCCGCGCTCCGCAATTTGACGCGGGAACTAATGAAATCCTACAATATCGCAGTTATCCCCGGCGACGGCACCGGACCAGAAGTCATCCGCGAAGCCATCAAAGTGCTCGACGCAGCCGGACAAAAATTTGGACTCAAATTCAATTACACGCATTACGACCTCGGCGGAGAGCGGTACTTGCGCACCGGGGAACCGCTCCCCGACACCGTCGTCGGGGAGTTGGGCAAATTTCCCGCCATTCTCCTGGGCGCCATCGGCCACCCCGGCGTCAAGCCCGGCATTCTGGAAAAAGGCATCCTCCTGCGGCTGCGCTTTGAGCTGGAACAGTACATCAACCTTCGTCCCGTCAAACTTTATGACGAACGATTTTGTCCGCTTAAAGACAAGAAGCCGGAGGACATCGATTTCGTCGTCGTCCGCGAGAACAATGAGGGACTTTACACGGGTTCCGGCGGGTTTGTCTTCAAGGGCACCCCGCACGAAATCGCCATCCAGGAAAGTGTCAATACCCGGCGCGGGGTCGAGCGCTGCCTGCGTTTCGCCTTCGAGCTGGCCCGGAAACGCCGCGGCGGCCAGCCGTGGCGCGGCTTGAATTCCCAGGACCTCGCCGCCGGGAAAAAATCCCAACTGACCCTTTGCGGCAAGACCAACGTGCTGACTTTCGCGTTCGACTTGTGGGAACGGGCCTTCCACGAAGTCGGCCAAAAGGATTTTCCCGATGTCAAACGGGATTACGCCCATGTCGATGCGACTACCATGTGGTTTGTCAAAAATCCCGAATGGTTCGACGTCATCGTCACGGACAACATGTTTGGGGACATCATTACAGATCTTGGGGCAATGGTACAAGGTGGAATGGGAATCGCCGCCGGCGGCAACATCAACCCTGCCGGCGCCAGCATGTTCGAGCCGATTGGCGGCAGCGCGCCCAAGTACACGGGGCAGGGGGTCATCAATCCGCTGGCCGCAATCTGCGCGGGCCAGATGATGCTCGATTTTCTGGGCGAAGTTCAGGCCGCCCAAGCCATTGAATCCGCGGTCATCAACGTGACCCGCTCAAAAATCAGGAGCCTCGCCGCCGGAAAGATGGGCTGCTCCACCTCCGAAGCGGGCGATTGGGTGGCCGCGGCCGTCTGAACCGTGCCGCGGGACGCGGGGTCCGGCCTAAATGTAATACATCTTGCCTTTTTGGTTCGAGGCATCGAGCAACTGCTGAAAGGTGATCGCGTCGGCGGTATTATTGACAGCTTGGCTGATTTGTTGCCAGGCCTGGCGGAGTTCCGCCGGGGTCTGCGGATTGTTCAATCCCGTTGAGTCAAATATTTCACCGTGGATGCACCGAAGAACATCCCCGAAAGTGATTTTCCCGGGGGGCCGGGCCAGCAGATAGCCCCCCTCCTTGCCGCGCTGGCTCCTTACGATGTTGGCCGACTTCAATTCGATAAGGATTTGAACCAGGTAATTCGGCGGAATGCCCTGGGCCGAAGCCATTTCATCAACGGTGCGGGCGCCGCCTTCCTGGTAATGTTGCGAGAGCCAGAGAACGGCGCGGGCCGCGTAATCGCTTTTCACCGAGAGTTTCACGAAAGGATCGCGCGATCCCTCTTGCTGCCGTGGCAGGGAAACAGTTGAGGCGCTTTCATGGCGCCGATACTAGCAGCCGCTCCGTATGTTTGCCAGACGATTTCCATCGCCGGCCGGCTATTGCGCATCTCAACTCGGTATCTTCAAAAACGACAATTGCAGCTTCTCCAACCAAGCAAGCGCGCCGGAAGAAACAGCACAGCACTGACCAGGGCGAATACCGCGCTTAGCGTAATGCCTAGAAGGCGGAAGGGCAACGACACCAGCCAGACGAACGGAAAAAGAATCACCGCAAGCACCGCCAAGGGCCAGCAAAGCACGAACAAGATGCACCAGCCGACAAAAAGCATCAGAACTCTCAAGTTGTTATCCTCTCATTTCCATGCCGTTAATGGGAGCAAAATTGCGCCAATCCCTCAATCTTTTTTTGTGGGGCCGGGCAACATACAAATAAGGCCCCACTTAGAGCGTGTTTTGAAAATAGATCGGAAAAGGGATTGCAGCGTGGCGGGGTGGATGGCGAGGCGCGACGAAGGAGAATATCCCTCGTGGATCTTCGACTGAGGAGCAACGACGCCAGCCGCACCGCCACGCCGCAAGACCGCCCGAGATATTTTCAAAACACGCTCTTAACGCCAATGTCCCCGCACATGACGGTAGCCGCCCCAGCCTCGTCCCCAGCGGCCATTAATCCAGACCGCGCCACGGAACGGCGGGAGTACCCAGTGCCCGCCCACCCAGACCCATCCGCCGTTCCATACCCAATCGCCATTAATCCAAACATAGTCCGGTGCGGGAGCCTCGGACGCGATTTCGAGTGGAGGCGCCGGCGGCGGCGTCTGTGCTGTAGAACTGTTCGATAACGGCTCCGGCACGGGCGTCGAACCACCAATGGAATTAGGCGTGGTGATCAAGAAATCGATGACTTGATTGCTCACGCCGAAGTTTTTCAAATCAATAATGTCGTTGGCGCTCAGATGATAGACCGTGTGTGAATTCCGAACCTGGCTAATAATGGCATCGGATCCGATTCCAATCTTGGCCATGACCTTCACGTCGACCAACGTCAACGGTTGCGCAGTTTGGATTCGATGACAGGTGTCCGGGGCGGCCTGGCATACTTGCGCCATCTGGTCCGCGGTGAGCGCGGGCGGGGGGAAAGCCGCCTGAGCGGCCGGCGGCTGAGGTTGAGGAGGGGATTGGCTGGAACAGCCCGCGGCCAGCAGTCCCAACGCGGCGGCCATCAACGCCGGCGCCCTCACAAGCCTCATGCGGACATTTTGCGTCAAGTACATTTGTTTCCTTTCGGTACGACTGGCGTCTCTTGGGGGGTGCCTCACTATACCTTCAGCCACTTCTGCGCGCAATTTTTCCGATTCACTGCTCTAAGGCGTGTTGGTCGCGGGTCCTGGTAATTCAGCCGGGTGAATGGACTCGTCGGTGCGCGGGTTGCCGAACGCCGGGGGGCGGCCATGCTTGTTCAGTTCCGCCCATTTTTTCCGCTGTTCAGGCGTGAGGACCTGGCGGATTTCGTCGCGCACCCTTGCGAGTTCGTCGCGCATTTGCGGCGCAATCGTTTCCCAAAACGGAGCCGTCCGTTCGCGGCTTGCGCTCATGATTTTTTCGATTTCGGCATGTTCGTCCGGTGTCAAATCCAATTGCCGGTCCAGCTTTTTCAGGAATTCCGGCCGTTGCAGTTGCAACTGCGCGAAGGCGGGAAGACGCGTTTTGTTAGTTGACGCAGACTGGGGCTGTGGGGTGGGGGAAACCGCCGCGGAAACCGGCACCGTGCGGGTGACAAAAACGCCGGTGAAAATGCCGCAGGTGAATATCACCATCGTGGCCAATATGACCTTCCACGGACTCACCAGGCATCCTCAAGATGCTGGCTCACGGGCGCGAACACCGCCGCTTCAAAATCCTGGGAAAAATTGTCGGCAGGTTCCGTTTTCCGATGAGTGGCAAAAGACCACACGCCGCATAACACCGTGATGGCCAGGCACGAAAGGGCCGCCCGCCACAACGGACCGCCCCACAACGCCCAGACACTCGGCGCGCGACTCGCCGCCACGCGGTTCATGATCCGCTTCTCAAACGCGTGCGGGACATGGGCGCCGGGAGGATTGTTCCTCGCCGCCGCGATCAGTTTGGCGCGCAACTCTCTCTCATTCATAAGCAACAATGATTTGGACGGCGCTGGCCGTCTCAGGGTTACAGATACTTCTCAGGGGTCATTTTGGCCATTATCTTTCTCATCTCAGCGCGGGCCCGAAACGCGCGCACCTTGACCAGTGGCACCGACCACCCGGTCAGTTCGGCGATCTCCTTGACTGGCCGCTCTTCAATTTCCAGAAGCGTAATCACCAGGCGCGCCGCCGGCGAAAGCCGTGAGAGGACCTTCTCAATCAACTGGCGCGCCGCCTCCGCGTGCTCGCTCGCACCGTCGGGTTCGACGATAAATTGCTCAAGCCAATCGGTTTCCGTTTCGGTCAATTCGGTGAATGCTGTTTCCCGATTACGCTGGTGGCTGCGAAGAAAATCGTAGCAGGTCCGCACGGCCAGGCGCATCAACCAATGCTCAAAGGGAGCTTCGCCGCGAAATCCCGACAGCTTCTGGAAGGCCTTGATGAAGACCTCCTGGACAATGTCCTCAACCTCGCTTTCACGACGCGCGTAACGCCGGGCAGTGGCAAAAACGCGCCCCTGATACTTCGTCACCAGCGGCTCAAAACTGGCGCAGTCGCCCTTGAGCACGGCGGAAATCAGCTCCGCCTCGGTTGGTTCCATCGGTCCAGTTTGCCAGCACACGCCCCTCAAACAAAGTAGAAGATTCCCCGGGGGCGCCCATTCAATTCTCGCTCTTGGCCTTGGCCGCGGCGCGTTGCATACGCTCTTGGAGGAAGGCCAGATCGGATTGTTCCTCGGCGGTGATGGTGCCGTCCGCCTTTTTCTGCTGCAATTCGGTGACTTTCTGATCGGTGGCTTCCTTCATCTTGGCGTGCCTCTCCTCAGGGGTCAGCCCCTTGAGGTCCTGGGGCGTAAGGCCCAGGATCTTCATCATTTTTTGCCGGCCCCCCTGCCGCTTGTGCGGGCTGGGAGTCTGGGTCTCGTTTTGTCCGGGAGAATTGGTCGAGACCTGCGCCAAGAGGGCGGGGGTTCCGACCGAGAGCAACCCGGACGCCAAAGTCAGAATAAGTATTCTTTTCATATTGTCACCCTAGACGTCCGGCGCGCTGGAAAAGTTACAGCGCATCGGCGGCGATTATGTCACGGCCGCGTGATCCCGCAAACGCGCTCGAATTCCACCGAGAATTTGGCCACTTCGGCGGTGATTTTCGGCGGTTGCTGGCCGAGGGTCTCCAGCATTCTGTCTCGTATCTCAGGCTTCAAGCGCAGCAATTCCAGCGCCGCCACGATCAACGACAGTTGGTTATTGATCTCATGCCGCATGTGCCCGAGTTTCTCGTTCAACTCCGTCAACTGGTCCGGAGTCAATGTTATTGGATCGGTTGGAACGCCCATGCGCCAGAGCATCGCCCCATCCCCTCCATTAATCAAGCTTGCATCACGCGCGCGTAATACCCTCCCGCCGCCCGCAATTCCGCCGGCGTGCCCCATTCGGTAATTCGCCCCTCCTCCAGCACCAGCACCCGGTCCAGGCGCGCGATGGTTCCCGGGCGATGCGCCACCACCAGGGTCGTCCGTCCCCGGAGAAGCGCCTCAAGGCTCTCGGCGATCAACGCTTCGCTTTCCCCATCCAGCGCGCTCGTCGGCTCGTCAAGCAGCAGAATCGGCGCGTCCTTCAAAAACGCCCGCGCCAGGTTGATCCGTTGCCGTTCTCCCGCGCTCAATCGCGCCGCTCCCTCTCCGGTGCGCGTCTGGTATTTCTCCGGCAGCCTTTCAATGAAGCCGTCGGCATTGGCCGCTCGCGCCGCGGCCTGGATTTCCGCCTGTGACGCGCCCGGTTTGCCGTAAGCGATGTTCTCCGCCACCGTCGCGGCCAGAATGATCGGCTCCTGCAACACCAGCGAAATATTGGCCCGAAGGTCTTTGAGCCGCAGCTTCCGCAAATCAACGCCGTCCAATTCGATTTCCCCGCTCGTCGGATCGAAAAACCGCGGAAGCAGGTGCAGGAGGGTCGTCTTGCCAGCGCCGCTCGGCCCGATGATCGCCGCCGATTCCCCGCTCTTGAGCTTGAAAGAGACATCGTGCAACACGTTCCGCCCCGCCTCATAACTGAAACACACGCCGCGGAAGGCGATGATCTCCCGCCCCTGGACCTTCAGACCGACATCCTGGACTGCTGCGGCGTCCGGCTGCTCTTTGATTTCGTCCGGCGTGTCAAGTATTTCAAAAACGCGCCGTGACCCCGCCATCGCGCCGGCAGCGGTCGCGCCTACGTGAGACAACTGGTTGAGCGGATCGTAAAGCTGCGCCAGGTACGACAGGAAGACCAGAAGTTGGCCGATGGTCAGGACCCCCGCCGTAACCTCTCTGGCTCCGAGCCAGGTTGTCGCCGCCGCGCCAAATCCGAAAATCGCCGCAATGACAAAGCCGTATGCCAGCTCGCAGGCGTGTTGCGAATTCCGCCGCGTTTGCGCTTCCACTGCCGTCGCGTGGAAGCGCCCGCCCTCGAATTGCTCCCGCGTAAAACTCTGGATCAGCGCCAGACCCGCGATGTTTTGCTGCACCATCGCGGTCACCCGGCTGTCGGCTTGTTGCGCCGCTGCCGCGCGCTCCCGCATCGCCTTGCCAAAGACGCGAACCCCGATCACCAGCAGCGGCGCCAGGGCCAGCGCCACAAGCGTCAGCGGGACGCTCAACCGCGCCATGACGACCACCATCACCAGCAGGGACAAAAGCGCCGTCGCAAATGTCATCAGCCCTTGTTGAAACAGCGTTTGAAACGAATACGTGTCCCACGACGCGCGGTAAATTAAATCGCCCGCGGTGGCGCCTTGATGAAATCGCGCGGAGAGGCCGAGAAGTCGCCCGAACAACTCGTCCCGGGCACGCGTCAATCCCCGCAGGCTCACCTGGATCGAGACATAATTTTGCGCCGACGCCACCGCCGCCTGCGCGAAATGCAGCATGAAGATGGCGCCCGCCAGAAACGCCAGCAGCCATGATGTGTCAATCACACCTTTCGGCGCAATCAGGTGCGGCAGCGGCTTATGGCCGAGCACCGAATCGACGATCAACGCCAGCGGCCACGGTTTAAGCGCGCTGAGTCCGGCGCTGGCCAGCATCAGGCAGAACACAAAAACGATGCGGCCCCCGTCCGGGCGGAAGTATTTGAGGGCGCGCGCGAAATCTTTCATCCCAGCGCGGATGGTAGTCCGGGCAATTCACTGTCGAAAAGACTTTTCAGTTGATGCGCCGCCCTTTGGACCGGATTCGGTTTTCAAACCGCCGGCCAAAAAAAATCGCCGCCGGCATTGCGCCGACGACGATGTTGAAACTGAATACCCAGCCTTCCGGCGGAACTTGATTACTGGTCCGGCCGCTTTTCCGGGGGCTTGGAGCCTGCCGAGTCCGGCTTGGCATGGCCGGGCGGCACCTTTGCTCCGCCGGGGGCTGAGCCAGGGCGGCCAGCCGGCTCCCTCGGCGCGCCGGTTGCCGAACCAGGACGACCAGGCGTCTCTCTCTCTGCGCCGGTTGCCGAACCAGGACGACCAGGCGTTTCTCTCTCTGCGCCGGTTGCCGAACCAGCACGACCAGGCGTCTCTCTCTCTGCGCCAGTTGCCGAACCAGGATGCCCAGGGGTCTCTCTGGCTGCGCCGTTTTCCGAACCGGGACGCACGCTCGTCCGTTCCGCCGCTGTTCCGGGCGCATGTTCTCGGGCCGCCGGGCTACGGCTGGCCTCTGGGCGTGCGGGTTCCCGCGCGTGTACTGTGACACGCGCCAATTCGTGGTGCTCCTGGGTCCGTGTTGCAAAATCATGATGCTCTTCGGTCCGGCGCAATTCAGTCGCCTTCTGCACTACAATTTGATGGTGCGTAATCTGGCTCATGTGATCGCGCCCCAAACCTTCAGCCACCAGGTGCCCGCCTTGCATCTGGTAACCTGAATGAAACGTGCTGTGGACGAAAAACTCTCGCGACCGGACATCGTCGAACACGTAGGTGCGATAGTTGCCTCCCCAAAAATGGTCCGTTCCCACGAAGACAAACGCGCCGAAACCCAGACCGAAATCAATCCCCCCCACCGCCAGCGCTCCGTGCCAATAAAGGCCCAAGCCGGGCCGGAATTCCACTCCCCACGGCAGCGGCGCCCACCCCAATCCACCCGCGCCTTCGCGCCAGGACACCCACGACGGCGCCCAATTATACCCTGGCACCCAGGCCCATCGGCCGCCGGTAAATTCGCTATTGATCCAGCGCCCATAGTGGAAGGCCATGTCGCCCCAGGCGTAATCGGACTGCCAAAACCAGCCGGCATCGGTGAATTGCCAATGTCCAGCGTCCATGTAGGGCCGCCACCCGGGATTGTTGGCTTCCGCCGGGACCCACGCCGCTCCGACGTCCGGCACGTCAATCCACTGCCCGTACGGAGTCAAATGCGCCTGGAAATAATCGATCGTCGGCGTTTCGGGTGGCGCTGGCGGGGCAACGGCTGCCGGCGGCGGCGCGGTCTGCGGTGTCGCCAGCAAAGCGCCCAGAACCGGTTGGGACACCCCCATGCTGTTGAGCACGAGCAGAGCGTCCCCGCTCACATAGTAATTCTTGCCGGAGGTTCTGATATAAGCCACGATGACTTCATCGGTCATGTGCGCCTGGGTAAATCTGACAATTTCCTGCAATTCCGGGGACAAAATGGCGGGGTCTGGTTGCGCGTACGCCGCGGGAACCGCCATCATCATGGCCCAAGCCATGACAGCGACGGCGCAGGCCGCAAAGACGCGGGTTTTGCAGTCAATAATCCGTTTCAATTTCATATTTTCCATTTGTTATCGATCTTTTTATGGCTCCGGCGTGCCATGCTGAAGTTGCGCCGCGGGCGGCTGACAGTAGGGCGGGCCGCCAGCCGGATGCGCGGCCCGAAATTTCTAACACAGAAATACTCCTATCCCGCTTGCCTGTCAGAGGGGGTGCATGCAAAACCCGCCACGATGTGGCAGATTGCCCGACCGACCCGGAACGTCGTCCAGAGTTGAAGCTTTCACCGGGTCAACATACATCATAAACAGATTGCAACCAATAATTATTTATTATTCGCGAAACTTATTGCAATCGTTGCCCGGGTTAAAATGAAACAATCCGGTAAAACCGCTGGTTTGCGCCGGGAGAGAGGTCAATTATCTGGCCCTGGTTGCCGACGATGGTGCCGGTGCCGATGAGTGGCTGCCATTCGGGATCCGTTAAATTATCTGTGAACTCCACCTGGTAGCCTGCGCCGGGCTCCGCGGACCACGACAGCGTCAGGGGTTGGCCGGCGGAGAACTGGCCGGTGGCCGTATCCCAGGCGATTCCGGTAATTTCAGGCGACGGCGTGGCGTTGGTGGTGTTGGCTGATCCGTTTTCCGCCAGCGCGAGGGCAAACACGTCGCTGGATTCATTGAAGTCGCCCGAAGCCACGTCCGAGGCCCAGCTTTCAAAGAAAAATGTCTGGCCGTCGCCGCTGAAAACCGGGCAAAGCGAGGGCCCGCTGGCCGAGCTGGCGCCAAACAGACTGACGCTGACCAGTGTCGTCCCGCCCGTCAACCGGTCATACAGAAAAATGTCGGGAAAGCCGTTGGTGTCTCCCGGAACCAGGTTGGTGGCTGCGCTGCGATACGCCACAAATCGCCCGTCGGCGCTGATGGCTGGAGAATCGCACGGGCCATTGCCACCGGAGGCGGAATTATAGGATTGACTGACAAGCGTACTTGTCGCGTTCTCAAAGTCGTAAAGATACACCTGGTTTGAGCCCAGGACGCTCTCGGCGCCAAGATACGCCAGAAACTGCCCGTCACCGCTGAATTGACACTGCGTGTGCGATGTCGCGGCGATCGCGCCTAGCATCAAGGTGGTTTGGGCAACAAGGTCTGCGGCGTAGCAAGCCCTCAGTGTTTCGTAAGCCACTCGCTGGGCGTCCGGGCTGATGGCCGCGTCAATCACGGGAGAACTCAGCGTCGCGACGTTCGTAGTCAACTGACTCTGGGCATTCCAGAGAGATAGATTAGTCCCAACTCCGAACACGACGTTACTGCCGTCGGGTGTCATCGCCGACACCCCGGCGCTGCCGGCCGTGGTCAGGGCGTAGGTGAGACCGGCTTGGAGGTCCCGCCAAAAAATATTCGTGCCCGTGGCAACGCTGTTGGTGGTCAGGTTGTCCGCAACGCTAAAAAACAGCACGCGCTGGCCGTCGGCGCTGATTTGCGGCGTGAATGAATTGCCGTTGCCCTCGCCGTAGCCGCTGGCGTTCACGCTGACCAGGGCGGTCGAGCCGAGTTGAAGGTCGCGCAAAAAAACATTGCACGAGCTGGCGGCGTTGTTAGTCACCAGGTTTGTGGCGTAGCTGCTGAACGCGACGTAGCGGCCGTCGCCACTGATCGCCGGTTCCGATGAATTGCCATTGCCCGAATACGAACCGTACACGCTGACCGATACGAGCGTATTCGAGCCGCTAACAAGATCATGCACGAAAACATCCCGGCAGCCGTTGGTGTCGGTGCTGACTATCCCGTCGGCGGAACTGAAAAACGCCACGTATTGCCCGTTGGAACTGATTGAAGACGTAGTCAGGCCGCTTGAGTTTAGCGGTGTGATCGAGGGCAATGCCGGCACCGGCGCGGAAACGATCTCCGTCGTGTTTGAGTTCAAATCGCGCAGGAAAACGTCGTACTTATGGGGATTGATGCTCAGGGCGCCATCCGGGCTATCGAACGCGACCGCGCTGCCATCCGTGCTCAAGCGGAACGGCGTCATAATAAACGCGATCGGAACGGAGCCATTGGTGCCCACGTCCACCAGTTGGATGGCGTCCGTGGCAGTGTCACGAACGTAAATGTGACAAGCGCCGTCGCTGTTGGTCGTCAGCGATGGGTCGTCGCTCGTAAAAGCGACGTATTGTCCGGTCTGGTCGAGTCGCGGGAAGTCGCAACGCGCCCCCATCGTTGCGCCGCTGACCAATGAAGTCGCGCCGCTTTGAGCGTCCCACAACTGGATCGACGCGCCGGCGGAGGAATTCGCCTGGGTAAACGCCACAAACTGCCCGTCGGCGCTGATATCGATATTGCGCGCTACGGTGTCCATCGACGCCACAACTGCGCCGTTTGTGCAAATGTCGTCGCACGCTCCCGTCGCCACGTTGTAGCGGAAGACCAGCCCGCCCGGGGTTCCGCCGGTGGCTTGATACGCAATCAACTGCCCGTTGGTGCTCATCGCGTAATTGGCCGAAACGGCCGAGGAATTGATCTTGTGCGCGTTTGTGCTCACCCAAATGGTGGACCCTTGAACCAGGTCGCGAACATAGAGTTCACCCGAGCTGGTCACGTTTGACACCAGGCCCACCGCTGTGCTGAAAAACGCCACGTAGCGGCCATCGACCGAAAGGACCGGCCCGACGGAAGTGCTCCCGGGCGTCAGGGGAGTGCCGGACGTCCCGGTAAATTTCTCCGCGCCCGGACTTTCCAGCGTAGTCATGCCCAGTGTCAGATCGCGCACGAAAACATCCGGAATTCCATTCTTGTCTCCCGCGACCAGATCATTGGCTGCGCTGTCAAAGGCCACATACCGGCCATCCGGCGTGATGGCCGCGTCGTGCGAAGCCGCGTTGCCGACTGAGCCATTGGTGCTCACGCTCACCAGCGTCGTCGTATTGCTGACCGTGTCCCGCATAAAGATATCGCTTGCCGAATTGTTGTCTCCGGCAATGAGATCGGAGGCGACGCTTTCAAAAAACGCAAACTGCCCGTTGGTCGAGATGGCGCTCGGAAACGAATCGCCATTGCCGCCCGCCGTCCCGTCAGCGTTGACGCTCACCAACACGGTGATGCCAGATTGCCGGTCGCGTAGAAAAACGTTCATGCGCGGCTGGACGGCCTGCGGCATCCCTGGTCCGCCGGACCCGGCGACCAGATTGGCCGACGTGCTGGCAAAAAGCACATATCGGCCGTCGGGAGTGATGATGGGATCGTAGGAACGTCCTCCACCCACAGCGGAAATGACCGCGGCTGGGGGCAACTGGCTGACAATTTGAGTCGCGGACATCGCCTGCAGGGCCGAGAGGACAAACATCGCCACCGCGATTCCTTTGAGGAAAAGACCCGAATTCGTGCGCGGTTTCATGTTCGCCAAGTGAATCACTGTATGCAGGCATGGGCGCACAACCAGGCGCGATCAACGAAGCTTCCGTTGGCGCCGCCGGGCCCCGGAGGCGTCGGACCGTTGCCGAAGGCTGCCGGGTTTATCGGGGTGATTGTCTTTGGATTAAGCCACTGGTGAATTTCCGAATGGCCATCGCTGAAGGCAAAGCCGCCGGCCCCGTTGTGATAGGAAGCCGGCGTGTCGGATCCCGACCACTGCGGTGTCAAATCGTCCGGAGGGGTTTGGGTTCCAGTACTAAAGTAGCCATCGTTAATGCTGTCGGGATGCTCGTCAACAAAGATATAAATGGTCGCTGGCTGCGGAATGGCAGCCAATGTCAGATACTGGGGCCAGCTCGTGTTGAACTCGTTCTTGGATTGAAAGGTGTAATCAACGCCGGTGCCGGGACCGCCGTCACCGCAATCGGGACAATCTGAAAACAGCCCGACAAAATCGTTCATGGAATAACTTCGAACCCGTTCACTGAATCCCGCCGAGATTTGCGCGCTGCTGAGATAGTTATCGGCTGGACACTTGAAGGCGCTTGCGGACGTTCCCATATACGGCCCCAAAAGCGCCTTTAGCAGAAGGCTCGTATTGGTATTTTGCGGGTTTGACGTCCAATCCATGACGTCGAGACACCAGGTGTTGTACAGACCCCGTTGCTCGTCGTACTCGGTTTGAGTGATTCCGTAATTATTGACGCATCTGTCCTTGTTGTCGCTGGAGTACATCGTCCAGGCTTTGATCAGTTGGGTGCAGTTATTCATGCATTGGACGGCCTGGTCTTGCACGCCGGCCCTCGCCAAAGCAGGAAGCAGGAGCGCCGCCAAAAGGGCGATCATGGCGATTACGACGCCCAGTTCAATCAGTGTGAATCCGAACTGTGTCCTCGCCTCACGAGGACCGTCAATAATATCGGTTTTCATTGGTTTTGACTTCTTTTCGTTGTGGTCCGCCATTCCACCACGTTTGAAGGGATTGTCAAGCCAAAAAACCTGCAATTGATTTCGAAGTTTCATACAGTTGTTCAAATAAATTTTCGTCCTTTATTATAACTCGGCCCTTGCGCGGGAATCTTTCAGTTTATTTGTGGGGTTGCGTTGAGCAGGGGCGCAAATAAACTTCTGAGCTTTGAACCCCGGTTTTTCTTGCGAAAGGTTATGCGCGAGTGACGGATTTGTTGAATTCCCACGAAAACGTGGTAGTATCGACTTTGTGAGACCCGAATGCGTTCGGCGCTGTTCTTTGAAAACCGAAATTCAGCGGCAGCTTGGATGATAGCTTGCGTTGCTCTGAAATATTCGCGCATTTCGCGTTTTGCGAGGTCTTCAACATCGTAAACCATTATAAAATGGCGTGTTATGGCACTTTTGCGGCTTTTTAGGAGTGTGCCCCAGTTAAGGTTAATCAAGCCTAATAAAGGTTCTGGATTCCGGATTCTGGATTCTGCATTCTTAATTCCTAATTCTTAATTCCAATGAACCTGGCTCTTGCTTTCGCGCAATCGGCGCAACGCGATCCGAACAAAACCGCGCTGTTTTGGGGGGAGGCCCAATTTTCCTACCGGCAATTCCGGGCGCAAACGCTCGGCGTCGCCGCGCGTCTTGGGACCCAATTCGGTGTCAAGCCGGGCGACCGTGTGGGAATCTGGTTGAAGAATTGCCCTGAGTTTGTGCCGGCGATCTTCGGCGTCTGGCAGGCCGGGGCGGTCGTCGTGCCGATCAATAATTTCCTCAAGCCGCCGGAAGTTCAATTCATCCTGGCTGACGCCGGAATCGACATCGTCATCCTCGACGAATCCATGACGGCGGGTTTTGAAATTCTGGCGGCGCAGCGCCAAGGATTGCAATCGTTCCCGGTCGAAAGCTTCGGCGGCGGCGACGACGGCTCTGGCGAGCCTTGTGAAAGCGCCCCGGACGCGCTGGCGGTCATCCTCTACACGTCCGGAACAACGGGACATCCCAAAGGCGCCATGCTTTCCCACGCGAACTTGCTCGCCAATGTCCAAAGCTGCACGGAGGAACTCCTGGCGGTGGGTGAAGACCGGTTCGTCGTCCTGTTGCCTATGTTTCACAGTTTCATGCTGACGGTCGGAGTCCTCTTGCCGATGCTCATTGGCGGATCCATTGTGCTGATCAAGACGCTGCACCCGCCCAAAAGCATCATTATGGAAATCGTGCAGCATCGCGCCACGCTTTTGCCCGCGGTGCCGCAATTCTTCCGGGCACTGGCAAATTGTCCGCTGCCGGCCGATTTGCCGTTGCGACTGTGCATCAGCGGCGGCGCTCCGTTGCCAGCGGAAATTTTGAAGCAATTCATGGCGCGATTTCCCATTCCGCTGCTGGAAGGCTATGGGTTGAGCGAGGCGAGTCCCGTCGTTTCTTTCACGCCGATTCGCGGTCCGTGGAAGGCGGGTTCCATCGGCGTGCCGATCAGCAACGTGACGGTGACCATTCAAAACGACCAGGGCGACATTCTGCCGCCGGGACAAATCGGCGAACTCTGCGTGCGCGGCGCCAACGTCATGCAAGGATACTGGAACCTTCCCGAAGAAACCGCCGACACACTGCGCAACGGATGGCTCTTGACGGGCGATATCGGCTATGTGGACCCGGACGGATACTTCTACATCACCGATCGCAAGAAGGACATGCTGCTGGTTAACGGCATCAACGTCTATCCGCGCGAAGTCGAGGAGGTCCTCTATCAATTCCCCGGTGTCAAGGAAGCCGCCGTCATCGGCATCCCCGATGCCCGAAGAGGCGAGCAGCCGCTTGCGTTTGTCGCAGCCGAGATTGACATCCAGTTGGATGATAAGGCTTTGCATAACTTTATCCGGGAGCGCCTGGCCGACTATAAGGTGCCTCGAAAGATTGTTTTCCTTCCCGCGCTGCCGCGCAATGCGACCGGAAAAGTGCTAAAAACCGAGCTCCGGAAGCTCATTTGAGGAAAACAAGCAAAAATAAATCATATCTATCGAATAATAAGCATCTTATGTATATTGCAGACTTTTACCAGTTGACGGTGGCAATAGGCGGCACGTAAACTATAGGAACTGCGACAGAAGCTGCTTGAAGCCGTTTTTGTCCAGTCTGATTTTATGGCTGAAGGATATTGTGTTAAGTGCAAAGCAAAGAAAGAAATTGCCGAGGCCGTTGAAGAAGTAATGAAGAACGGGAGGAAAGCGATCAAAGGGAAGTGTCCCACGTGCGGCGTGGTAATGTTTAAGATACTTGGTGGCAAAGCGACCGTTGCCGCGGCACCCGCCGGCGCTTCGGCCCCTGCGCCCAAAGGCGTCAACCAGCCGAGCTGACATTCCTATGGTCCAACAACTGGCTTACGTCATCGTCACCCCATACACGCTCCACAAATCCCGCACCGGCGGCATTCTGGCGCGTCTCATCACCCGCACCGGCCTTGAATTGGCGGCGGCGCGCATGTTCGCGCCGAGCATCGAATTGGTGCAGCAGTATTCTGACGTCATCATCTCTGCAGCTGATCCGCAGGACCGGCGGATTCAAGAACTGATTCGCGACTACATCCTGCGCAACCTGGCGCCGGACCCCAAGACGAAACGCCCGCGCCGCGCCATGATGCTCTTGTTCCGCGGCGAGGAAGCGGTTCGCAAGGTTCGTTCCGTCGTCGGCAACATTTCCACTTTCCGCCGCGGCGGCGAAACGATTCGCGACACTTACGGCGACCTGGTCCTGGACGAGCACGACCAGGTGCGGTATTTCGAACCGGCGGTCCTCGCCGCGCCAATCCCCGAAGAAGCCGGCATCAAACTCAAACTCTGGGCGCGCTATTCGGAGACCGATGGCGGCATTGTCAATAATACCCTGATCTATGAGCCGGGAGAGACGCCGCAACGGACGCTGGTGCTCATCAAGCCGGACAACTTTCGATTTGCCACCGGGCGTCCGGGCAACGTCATCGATTTCCTCTCGCGCACCGGCCTTTACATCGTCGGTATCAAGGTCCATCGCATGAGCGTGGCGGAGGCCGCGGAGTTTTACGGGCCGGTGCGCGAGGTGTTGCGCAACAAGCTTAAGGATGTCGTCGCCACCCGCGCCAAGACCGTCCTGGAGAAGGAGTTTGGCTTCAAAATTCCGGCGGCGGAGGAAAAACAAATCGGCGATATCCTCGGGCCGGCCTTCGGCGACAATCAGTTCGACAACATCGTCAAATTCATGTCCGGCCGCACCCCGGGCGAGTGCGATCCCGCAACGGCGCGCCAGCCGGGAACCGAAAAGTGCATTGCCTTGATTTACGAAGGCGTCGAGGCCATCGGCAAGATTCGCGATGTCCTGGGACCCACGGATCCGTCCAAGGCGCCGCCCGGATCGCTTCGGCGCGAATTTGGTTCCACGATCATGGTCAACGCGGCCCACGCCAGCGATTCCGTGGAAAGCGCCGAACGCGAAATGAAAATCGTCAACGTCGGCGACAACAACTTCCGCGCCGTCGTCGAAGAGGTGTACGGGAAAATCTGATCACGGGGCCGAGGGGTTGTCCCTCACGCGGAGGTCCAGGGGATCAATGGTCGTAGGCGGGAGATTCGTCGCAGTTTGCAGAAGCAATTGCGCGTGCTCGGGCAGTGCAAGAAGGGCCGAGAGGTCGTCCTGCTTCCAAATCAACACGTAACCTCGGCCCATCAAATCTTCCGGCTGCAAGCGCTCCGTTTGCAAAGTCCTCAGACTCGGACGACTTTCGGAGGAATGCCTGTTATAGACTTCTGCCAGAGGGTAAAAGCAGAACTTAACACCCCAAAACGTTAATTGGAATTCTCAACCCAAGCCGGAATCACCCTGCCCCTTGTCAGCATACGATCCAAGGAGTCCCTAGACCAAGTCTCCCCGTTTGGGGCATGAAAACACCGCATCCAATTAGGGCATTAGTATTTAAGCAATTTTTCGGAGATCGGGTGTGGTGCGGCACGCTCCATGACGGAGCGGTCAAGGGCTAGAATCTGCTTTCCCCTGTTTTCCCTTGACCGCTTTTTCGAGAGCCTTTGCAAACTTGGTGTTTTTCAGTGCCGCATCCTCGTCACTGCCCTCGGCTCTCAGATATGCCTGCATGGTCTGGTCGAAAATCTTGACCACGCCGGTATAGCTTTGCCCGACAAGCTTCTTGATCTTTTGGGAAAACTCCTGCGCGCTTGGCTGACTGAGGGTCGCACCGTTGAGGTTCTTAATCTCCGCTTCGATCTCCGCTCGGTTTTGCAGATAGACGGCTCTCGCCAGGAAGTACGCCGCCTTGCGCAGGCCGCCTCGTCGTTTACGATCGCCCTCAGAATCGGCAATCATCTCCCGCATCGCTCCTTCGATCTGTGTGGCCGCCAACATCTGGACGGCGCGATGTTTGATTGTGTCTGCCGGGTAACGTGTGGCTTCTGGTTGGTCGTCGCCCCAGGAAAAAATCTCCAGGTACTCGTCGCCCTTTCGAAATATTTCCCGCCGGCTTGCAGAGTTGCGGAGCTTGGAGGCAAAACCTTCCCAGAAGACAGCGATGAAGGCCATGGCAGCGGATTCTTTGGTGGTGACAAACCAAAACCGGCCGCCATTGCGGCTGCCTTCTTTGCGTTCGTATGCCACGGCCGCCCTTCGGAATTCCGTCTCCAGTTCCTTTTGCGGTGGATCATTGGCAACCAGGTCTTCAGCGCGAATCGCGTTTTGGGAATTGGTCGCTATAATCAGCGCTTCCATGAAAGGCTGGTTGGCTGGATCGATGTGATAAATCCGCAACAGGACATTGGAATTGCCTTGGAACTTGTCTTTTAGGGCGGGGTCATATTTTGCATGGTAAAGCGCATTGACTGTCTGGCAGCCGTTGATGATCTGCATGTTATCAACCATCACGCGGAGCTTCTTCCCGGAGGGAGGCGGATTCACGACGACATCGTCGGCGGTGATGCTCACACCGTTGTTCATAAAGCCGAACCAACTGCTGTGATTGCTGGTGATCGTTTCAATGATTCGCTTGTTTACCTCCTTTTTGACCCCGAGAAAGAGCCTGACGTTGCGTTCGAACAGTTCGCTGTTGCTATAGCGATCCACTAAACGAACCAACTGGTTCACATTGACAAACCCCTGCACCACCTGAATTGGCATACCGTTGGGGTTGGGCCCGATATTGAGATGGAGAACGGCCTTTTCCGCGGGACACTCCAACTCCAGCACTTCCCGCTGAATCGGAACGCGCCCATGCACGCAGAGATTGAAAATATCCAACCCGCCGTAGGCTTCGAAGGTGAAGCCATAAGCCTGGCGATCCCCTTGAAAAGCCGTGCGTATCTGCTCCAGTTTGGCGGAGTCGGTTGAGGAGACATTCTGCCCGTTGACGATATAGAAACAATGCACGCGGGCGCGGGCCTTGGGATTCATCTTGAGCGCCTTTTCAAACGCATCTCGAACCTCTTTGAAAGCTTCGAGCGTCCTTTCGTCCTGCAAGTCTCCGTGCAGAAAGACCTTGTTCATGCGTTCAACAAAAGCGTAGAGTTCCTTGGTCGAAACTCCACCGTCGTATTTCGGCCGGAACTTGAATTGGAAGAGATTCAGTTGCACCTCCTCCCCGGTGTCCAAAATGAGATAGTGGTCCAGCAATTCTTCTTCCTTTCCCGTAAGATGCGTATCTACGGGCGTCAGCAATTCGAAAACTTCATCGTCGTAGAGATAGGTGAGCTTTTGTGCTACCAAGTAAGGAAACAGGGTTTTGTGGTCGCTGGTCTGGATCTTCCACGAGGGATTACGCTCAGCCAACCGCGCCATCTGCCCTTCGAGATACGCAATTTGGTCCTCATTGAGCTTCACCGAGCCGCTCTTTGGAATGGATTTCTTGGCTGCCATAATCAATTGGAATCTTAATGTGTGCCGTCGAAAAGGAAAGTCATGCTTTCAGGGGCCATCTGCCTCGACGACGCGTGAAAACGCGCGCCATTCGATATTTTTCCATTCAGCGTGGGCGTGCTGACTTCGTTCAGGCAAATTCACGCCGAAGACCACGCAGCAGCACCACGGGGCACTAAAGCTCCGGTCGCCTCACCTTGGACATAAAGGGGTTGATACAAGAGGTCATTTCAACATTACACAAATTGTCCAATGTCGAGATATGACCCGCTTCAGTGCCCCTCTCCGTCCAAGGCGCCGCCCGCATCGCTTCGGCGGGAATTTGGTTCCACGATCATGGTCAACGCCGCCCACGCCAGCGATTCCGTGGAAAGCGCCGAACGCGAAATGAAAATTGTCAACGTCGGCGACAACAACTTCCGCGCCGTCGTCGAAGAGGTTTACGGGAAAATCTGATCACGGGGCCGAGGGGTTGTCCCTCACGCGGAGGTCCAGGGGATCAATGGTCGTAGGCGGGAGATTCGTCGCAGTTTGCAGAAGCAATTGCGCGTGCTCGGGCAGGGCAAGAAGGGCCGAAAGATCGTCCTGCTTCCAAATCAACACGTAGCCTCGGGCTATCAAATCTTCCGGCCGCAGCCGCTCCGTTTGCAAATCCAGGATGACGTAATCGACCTTAAACTGACGGCAAAGCCGGAACCAATCCGCTCCATGATCGAAGAAATCGTTGTTGAGCGCGAAGGTGGATTCTGGATAGGCCGTCTCGTAACGGCCATCCATTGAAATCTTGATTTTGGGATAAAGACGCCAGCTCAGATAGCTGCCCCAGGCGAAGGGCGTCGCCAGGTTTCCGCGCGCCCCGGCCAATGCCAGTATGTCCGCCTCCCGCACAGGGTCTTGGCCGACCGGCGCCAACGGCTGCAACGACGCGCCCGGAAGAATTTTCAACGCGACGAAAAAGGCGATTCCCACGTACAGGATTCCGACGCCGTAAACCGGGTTGAATCTGAGCCGGGCGGCGTGGGTCTTCAAGGAAGCTTCCGCATAAGGGCCGGCGAAGGCCAACGCCGCGGCGCCGAGGAACGGACCGTGCCGGCGGCTGTGCCATCCCATAAAGGCGGTCCCCGCCATGACGGCCAGCCCGGGGTAATTCGGGCGCGAGACATGACGCCATCCGGCGGCCACCGCAATGACCGCCACTGCAAACATCAGCCGGAAACCCCAAAAATCGTCCGATGCCAGCAACGGCGGCGGACGGAATTCCGCTATCCGCGCGCGCGGATGCAACAAGGCTGGAATCAAGTAGCGCCAAAAGTTCAAGCCGTACGGATTGATCAGCGTCACCGCAGCGCAGGCTGCCGCCGTAAAAGCCATCAGCGCGCGGTTTTTCCCTGCAAACCAGCCGACAGCGCAATAGAAGAAGACAACGCCCAGCGCGACGACGAATCCGCCGTGAAGATTGGTTCCTGCCAGCGTCAGCAAAGGCAGGACGACGGCCGGCCAGCGCGCCCCGCCGCGCAATTCTTCGACACAAAGAAGGGTCACAGCGAAAAGGAAAAACGTAAACACGTGGCTCCGCACGACGGGGATGTATCCCGTTAGAATGGAGGCGGCCGCCGGAATCGCCAGAAGCAGCAGCACATTCACGCTGCATCCCTGCCGCCGTCCGGCCCAGGCGGCGGCCGCAAGCAATCCCAGCGCCAAAACCATTCTCAGGACGATGAGCGAGGCGGGGCCGAACCAGTGAAGCAAATCGTAGAAGACCACGCCCGCTCCGCACTCGTGATCGATATACTCGGGCAGCGTGGGCGTAAAGGCATAGACATCGTGCCGGAAAATGTGCCCGGTTTTCCACACCGTTTCGCCAATGGCCAGTTTGGCCCAAAGATCGCCGTCGGTGATATTGTGAAAGGCGAGAATGACCGACAAAGAGAACGCGCCCAGCAGCACGATGATTACTTGAAAAAGGCGGGTTCGTGTGTCGGTCACTATGGGCGAGACTACACCTCGCGAATCAGCAGTCAATCTCGGCCTTGGGGTGCGCAACTGTTGCGCAGCAGTGAGCAACAAGTGCGCAAATCCAGGGGTCCAAACCGGTTTTCCACCTGAATATCAACCTCTTGGGTTGCTGGCACGATTGTTGCATATGACGCGATGACGTCAATTGTTCGTGCCGCAGAATGGGCGTCCACGAACTCGGTTAACCGTAAACTCTGACAGACATTATGAACATATTGAGGAAAGTTTTGATAGCGGGCGGATGTGCCGCCCTTCTGGCTTTGGGCACCGGAAATACAATGGCCCAGGGGCGCGGAAATTTCGATCCAGCCCAGATGAAACAGGACATGATGGACAGGCTCCGCGATCAAATGGAGATCAAGGACGACCAGGAATGGCAAGCCATCGAGCCAAAGCTCGGCAAGGTCTTCGATGCCGGCCGCGACGTCATGGCAATGAGATTTCGCGGCGGCTTTGGCGGAAGACGCCGCAACAACAACGGCGATAATGGCGGCGAAAACGCAAGGCCGCGCCGGAGTCCCTTCGGCGAACCCAGCGCCACCCTCGAGGCGCTCCAAAAAGCAATCGATGACAACGCCCCGACGGCTGAAATCAAAACCAAGCTGGCGGCTGTCCGCGCGGAGATCAAGGATAAGCAAGCCAAACTCCTGGCAGCCCAGGAGGATTTGCGCAGTGTCCTGACCCCGAAACAGGAGGCCATCGCCACAGTCAACGGTCTTTTGCAATAAATCTCCGCTGTGCGGAGTCTATAGGTAATGGCGCCGTGGCGGCGCGCTTGCCGCTACGGGCCTGCAACGTATATGAACGCGAACGAAACAAAAACAGCGGAAAAGCCGACGACAAAATCGCTCGACCTCGACCAGATGGTCGAAGCCAGGCAACTGTCCTCCACCGACGCATCCATTCTTAACCAGCAAATCCGGTCCGGAAGCCAAAAGCCGATGGAATCGGAGGAAGATGTACTGCGCTGGCTGGCCAAGGAATATGATCTTGGCTACACGTCGCTGGATGATTTGGAGCCGGATCGCGAACTGCTGTCCCTGTTTCCCGCGCGCGTTCTCTTGAAGGAGGAATTGCTGCCGCTAAAGCGCGTCAATGACGTAGTGGAAGTGGCCACAAGCCGGCTTTTCGCCACGCAGGGCCTGGACACGCTTAAATCGATGACCGGGCTGAAGATTCAGCCGGTCCTGGCGCCCACCGAATCGATCCGCCGCGAGATCAAGAGGCGCCTGGGCGTCGGCGCGGACACCATTGACACGCTCGATGACGTGGCGCCGTTGCAAGTCGTCGATGAATCTGGCGCGGAAGACACCAACCTGGACAATGCCGCCGAAGACGCCTCGATCATCAAATTTGTCAACCAGGTCCTGTCCGACGCGATCGAATTGCGGGCGTCGGACATCCATTTGGAGCCGTTCGAGGACGAGTTGCGAATTCGTTACCGGATAGACGGCGTCTTGCAGGAAATCCCGGTGCCGGCGCAAATCAAGCGCTTTCAGCCGGCCATCGTGTCGCGTGTCAAAATTCTGAGCCACTTGAACATTGCCGAAAAGCGCCTGCCCCAGGACGGGCGCATCAAGATCCGCCTTGCCAATAACGAGGTCGACATCCGCGTCTCGATCATACCGATGTTGCACGGCGAGGCGGTGGTGATGCGGTTGCTGCGGCAAAAGGCGACTCTGCTGGGCATGGAACAACTGGGCATGGCTCCGGAGGTGCTGGCTTCATTCAACAAGGTGCTGGCGCTGCCGCACGGAATCATCCTGGTCACAGGCCCGACGGGCAGCGGCAAGACTTCGACCCTTTACACCGCGCTGGCGGCCATCAACGACGCCGTGCGCAAGATCATCACCATTGAGGACCCCATTGAATATCAGATGCGGGGCGTCAACCAGATTCAGGTTTCGGAAAAGGCCGGGCTGACTTTTGCGCGCGGCTTGCGCTCGATTTTGCGCCATGACCCCGATGTCATTCTGGTGGGCGAAATTCGCGACCAGGAGACGGCGCAGATTGCGGTGCAGGCATCACTGACGGGCCACCTGGTTTTTTCGACCCTTCACACCAATGACGCGCCCGGCGCGCTGACGCGGCTGGTCGATATGAATGTCGAGCCTTACCTTGTGGCCTCCTCGCTGGAGGCGGTGCTGGCGCAACGGCTGGTGCGCGTGCTTTGCCCGGAATGCAAATCCGAAGACAAGTCGGAAACGACAGCGGCGCTCAAGGAGATGGCGGGCATCCCTTCCAAGGTGAAGGTGTTTCGGGCGGCCGGCTGCCAGGCCTGCCGCAACACGGGCTATCACGGACGGCACGGAATTTTTGAGTGGATGGATTTGGACAACGGAATCCGCCAGATGGTGCTGCGCAGTTGTTCCAGCGGGGAAATCCGCGAGGCCGCCGTCCGCAATGGCATGCGCAGCCTCAGCGACGATGGCTGGCGGCTCATCGGCCACGGCATTACCACGCCCGAGGAAGTCATGCGCGTAGCTAAGGACCAGAGCATGGCCGCCGTATCCAAGAATGGCCATGCGGAAGTGACAACGGAAACGCCCGCCAACCCCCGCGCAGTGGTCAAGTAGAGCATGCCTGTCTTCACCTACAAGGCATTTCAAGCCGACGGCAAGACCGCCGAGGGCCAGATCGAAGCCGGAGGACGCCAGGAGGCTTTTCGCCAAATGGAGGAAAAGGGCCTGCGTCCGATCACGCTGGCGGAAAAGTCCGTCGCTGGCCCGGGGAAAAACGGCGCCAGCGCCGCCCCGACAGCGGGGAAATTCACCTTTCAATCAAGAAAAGTCACGCCGAGGATGCTCGAGAATTTCACCCGGCTGCTCTCCAGCCTGCTGGCGGCGGGGGTGCCGCTGAGCCGCGCCCTGGTGATTCTTTGCAAAGAGGCGTCCAATCCCACCGCGTCGGCCAAATGGAAGCAAATCTACGATTCGGTCATCGACGGCGTTACTTTGGCCGATTCGATGGCGACGATGCCGGAGACGTTTCCGCGGGTGTACGTCGCCATGGTTTCGGCTGGGGAAACCGGCGGGTTTCTGGACCTTGTGCTGGCGCAAATCGCGGATTTTCAGGCGCGCGAAAAGGATTTGAAATCGAAGGTGACGGCGGCGCTACTCTATCCGGCCATTCTATTCGTCCTGGCCATCGGCGTGATGATCGTGCTGATGACATTTTTCATTCCGAGATTTCAGAAGATGTTCGAGGGTTTCGGCGGAACGATGCCGCTGTTGACGCGCATTATCGTTTACATCAGCCACCTGGTTCGAGCCTACGGGCTTTACGTGGGGATTGGCGTGGTCATTGTGGGCTACTTGATTCGCAACTGGATATCGTCCGAGGAGGGGCGCCGCTCGTGGGAAGGACTCGTCCTTCGCGTGCCGGTGCTGGGGCCGTTGTTGAGCCAGTTTGCCATGGCGCGGTTCTGCCGGATGCTCGGGACGCTCCTCAATGCCGGGGTGCCGCTGGTGCAGGCGCTCAATGTCGCCCGCAAATCCATCGGCAATCAAATCCTCGTCGATGCCGTCTCCAATTCGATCGACCGCGTCAAGGAAGGCGCGCAATTGGGCGCGAGCCTCTCGGACTGCCGCAATCTTTTTCCCAGTTCAGTGCTGGAGATGATTTCGGTCGCCGAAGAAAGCGGCAAGCTGGACCAGGAACTGGTGCGCATCGCGGGGGTGACGGAAGGGGACCTGGACCGGAACCTCAAGACCTCGGTGGCATTCCTGGAGCCGCTGATGCTTTTTTTCATCGCGGCTTTTGTCGGACTCATTTTCATCGGGATGCTCCTTCCGATCTTCTCGATGCAGGACTATATCAAATAACAGAAAGGAAACCTCTATGAAAATCATGACCCCGAAACGAAGGAACTCCGCGGCACTGAGGCGGAACGCGTTCACGCTCGTTGAATTGCTTCTGGTGCTGACTATTCTGGCCATTCTGGCCGGCATCGTCCTGCCCAGAATGACGGGCAGCACGGAGCGCGCCCGCACCACGGCGGCGATGACCCAGATTTCCACTCTCGGCACCGCGTTGGGCGCCTACGAGGTCGATAACGGCAATTATCCGCGGGGCAGGGACGGATTGCAGGCCCTGATGGTCAAGCCGCGCGACGCGCAAAACTGGCACGGTCCCTACATGGAAAAGGACATTCCGCTGGACCCCTGGGGCCACCCCTATGTTTATGAATGTCCGGGAAAACGCAATCCCAGCGGCTACGATCTCTACGCCACCGGGCCCGATGGCACCGTCTATGGAAATTGGACAGCAAAACGCTAAGAACCCGCTATGCGCCGCCTTCACGTTGGTCGAGATGATCCTGGTGATGGCCATCATGGTTGTTCTTTTGAGCGTCATTTTCCCATCGTTGAAGGGGTTCTTTCGCGGGCGCAACCTGGACAACGAGGCGCGGCGATTTTTGTCGTTGACACGTTACGGCCAGAGCCGGGCCGTCGCCGAGGGGGTTCCCGTCGAGCTTTGGATCAATCCCAGGCAGGGCTCATACGGATTGCAGGCGGTCTCCGGTTTCACCGAGACCCAAACCAACCCGATGAACTTCAACCTCGACGAGACCATTCAAATCACCTTTTCGGCGCCTTCCTCCGTGCTGGTGCGCTCCAATTACTGGACGCAGGCCAAGGCGCAGTTTGGCGCGGTGACAAAAATCCGTTTTCAGCCGGACGGCTTTATAAGCGACAGCAGTCCGGAAAAGATATTTTTGCGCCAGGGAACGGGCAGCCAGATAATGATCGCCGAAACGCCATCGCATCTGAGATATGACATTGAACCCACCCATTAGAAGGCGCCGCGGCGCGTTCACGCTGGTGGAGGTGCTGGCGGCGATGCTTTTCATGGCCATTGTCATACCGGTGGCGATGGAGGGGTTGCATGTCGCAAGCCTGGCGGGAGAAGTGGCGCAGCGCAAAATGGTCGCGGCGCGCATCGCCAACACGCGGCTCAATGAATTGAAGGTGACCGGCCAGTTGCAAAACTCCGGCCAAAGCGGCGTGGTGCAGGACGGCGGCCTGACCTATCGCTGGACCGTCAAGAATGAAGCGTGGACCGAAGACCCGCTGGTCCAGATGACTGTGGCCACCCTCACTGTATCCTTTACCGCACAGGGCAAAACCTACGATGTCCGGCTGAGCACGCTTCAGGCGCCTCAGACACAATTATGAGGCCCCGATCCAAATCAACCCGGGCCTTTACATTGATCGAGATGCTCATTGCCGTCTCGATTTTCAGCATTTTGCTGGTGGCCATTCACACGGTTTTTTTCACGGCGCTTCACCTGCGCAATACGATGGTCGATTCCCTGGAAGCCAGCCTCCCGCAGGAACAGGCCCTCAACGTCATTCAGCATGACCTGGCCAATATCGTCACCACGACCAACGGCGTCTTCTTCGGGCCGCTCCAAACAACCAATCCCACCAATACGTTGCCCGACCAGATTGGGCCTGACTTTTTCACAACGGGCGGCGAGTTGGACGGAATGGTTCCGTGGGGCAACGCCGAGAAAATCGATTATCTGCTTTCCGCGCCGACCAACGGCAATCGCGGCCCGGGCCGGGACCTCATTCGCGCGGTGACGCGCAATCTCTTGCCGGTCACGCAGCCGCCCCAGCCGGACGAAAAACACGCCATACTCAGCGGCGTGCAGAACCTGACGTTTCTTTATTACGACGGCACGACGTGGCAGCCGAGTTGGGACACGACGCAACAAACCAATTTGCCCACCGCCATCAAGGTGCAGATTCAAATGGCCGCGCAACCGGGTCTGGTGGCCCGGACCCAGCCTCTGGAATTGGTCATTCCGCTGGATGTCCTGTTGACCACCAACCCCATCACGGGCCTGCAATGAAACTGGGCGCCTCCAATTCTTCTTCTTGTCGCGGCTCGGTGTTGATCATCGTGTTGTGGGTCTCTCTGGGCCTGGTGGCCACCGCGCTCTACTTCGCCAATTCGATGATGCTGGAGTTGAAGGCAGCGGACAACAACGTGGCCTCAATGGAAGCGGACCAGGCCATCGAAGGCGGCGCGCTCTACGTCAGCAACATCCTGGCCACTCGCAACAACATGATGATGATTCCCACTCCGGACCTTTTTCACGCGGAAGCGGTCAAGGTCGGCAGCGCCAAGTTCTGGCTCATTGGACGCGATACAAACGATTTGCAAACTTCGGCGCAGGGAGACCATCCCGTTTGGGGGCTTATCGACGAATGTTCCAGGGTCAGCCTCAACAATTCCACCGCCGCCATGCTGCAACTTCTGCCGCAGATGACCGAAAACACCGCCGCCGCGATGTTCGATTGGCAGGGCACCAACGCCACGCCCAGCACTGACGGCGCGAAATCCGAGACCTATTCCGCCTTGAACCCTCCCTATCTGTGCAAAAGCTCCAATTACGAATCCCCCGAGGAATTGCGCATGGTTTTCGGATTGAACATGGATTATCTCTACGGCGAGGACGCCAATCTCAATGGCATACTTGACCCCAATGAAAACGACGGCATGACCCTGCCGCCTTATGATAACCAGGACGGAATCCTGGACCCCGGCTTGCTCGAATACGTCACCGTTTGGAGCCACGAGCCGACTATCGGCACCAACGGTTCCCCGCGCATTTCCGTGGCCAACACCGCCGCTTTGACCAGTTTTATTTCGTCCAACTATCCCTCGCTGTCTCACTACTTCCCCAATTCAACAGGCGGCGCAGGCGGCGCTGGCGGTCCTGGCGGTCGCACCGGCGGCGCAGCAACGGCGGCCGCGGGCACCTACAGCAGCGTCCTTCAATTGTACTCGCAGACCGGTATGTCGGCCAGCGATTTCCAGCAAATCGAGCCGTTCCTCATGAATCCGTCGGTCGTCGGCCTGATCAATGTCAACACCGCGACCGCCACCGCGCTTTCATGCATTCCCGGCATTGGCGCCACTCTTGCCCCGCAGATCCTCGCCTATCGCCAGTCCAATCCGCCGCAGACGCCGTCGATCACCTGGCTCACCAGCGCCATCACCGACCCTTCGCTCGTTGCGACGATTGGGCCTTACGTGACGCCGTACTCCTGGCAATTCACCGCGGACATTGCCGCCGTGGGCCACGATAATCGCGGCTACAGACGCGTCAGATTTGTTTTTGATTGCAGTAGCGGTACGCCGTTGATCATCTATCGCCAGGACTTGACCAATCTCGGTTGGGCGCTGGGCAAGAAGCTGCACGATAAATTATTAGCCGATAATTCAAAATGATTGACTTGTTTAAATCCAAACGCTCCGCCTCCGTCCTGGGCATGGCCCTCGACGGCAATCGCCTCGAAGCCGTTGTCCTGCGGCGTTCCAACGGAACGGTGCAGGTGCGCCAATCCGTCGTCGCCCAATTGGCGCTCTCGCCGCTGACCGACGCCCCGGAACTGGTTGGGCGGGAAATTCGCAATCACCTCGACCAGGCCGGAATCAGCCAGCGCCGGGTGGCGGTTTGCCTCCCGCTGGGCTGGGTGTTGACGCTGCAAACCAAGGTTCCCGACTTGTCTGACGCTGATCGCGCCAGCTTCCTGCAATTGGAGGGAGAGCGCGGATTTCACTCGGGGCCGGAATCCTTGTTCAGCGCCGCCTCACTTTTTACCACGCCCGGCGGCGAAACTTTCGCCACGCTTTTGGCGGTGCCGCGCAACCACCTGGCCACGCTGGAACGGGTGCTCCGCGCCGCCAAACTCAAGCCCGTGACCTTCGCCATCGGCGCCACAGCCCTCCAACCTCCCGCCGCCGATAAGGACCGCGTGATCGCCCTGGCGGTTCGGACCACTGGCGTTGACCTTCAAGTCAGCGGCGGCGGCGGCATCATCGCGTTGCGTTCGCTTGACAGCGCCATTGAGTCCCACGGCGCCCAAAAGCGGATTTCCTCCGATTTGATCGCCCGCGAAATCCGGATCACCCTCGGACAATTGCCCGGCGGGATTGCCGACGGTCCCGGCAAGATCAGAATTTTCGGCCAGGGCGAAATGACGCGTCAATTCGTCAACGATATTTCTCCCAGGCTGGCGGCGATGGGGTTGAAAACCGAAGCGGTCGAGCTCGTTTCGAACGCCAATTTCGACAAACCGCTGCCGTCCGAGATCGCCGTCTCCCCGGCGGTTGCCCTGGCGGCGGCGTGGGTGCGCGGCGCCGATTCCAATCCGGATTTTCTTCCGCCCCGCATTCAGCCCTGGCAGCAAATGCTTAGTTCCGGCATGTCCAAAAAAAGGCTCGTCTGGGCGGCGGAAGCGGCCGCGGCAGCCGTGGTTTGCATCGCCCTCGCATTCGCCTGGCAGCAATGGGAGATTGCCACGTTGACCTCCAAATGGAAGGCGATGGAGCCGCGCGTCACCGCGTTGACAGCCGATCAGGACCAGATCAAGAAATTCCGCAATTTTTACGATAAAACATTCCGCGATTTGCGCATCCTCAAACTCCTGACCGATGCCTTTCCCGACGACGGCGCCGTGTCCGCCAAGACGATCAATGTCCACGACCTTGCCAGAGTCACCTGCACGGGCGTGGCGCGCGACAATGATTCTTACGTCCGCGTATTCAGCAAATTAAGCGACGAAACCAACGAGATCAGCCAGGTCCATAACGAGGTGCGCGGTCAAAAACCCATGCAATTCAGCCTGGAATTTCAATTTGGAGACGAGGTGGAAAATGGAAACTAAGAACCGCGAAAAAATGCTTGCCATCGCGGCGGGCGCCGCTCTCGCGCTCTTGCTGCTGAACTACCTGGTCATCTCTCCGCTGATCGACGGCTGGCACAGCCGGACCAGGCAAATCAAAGACCTGAGAGATAAAATTTCCAACGGCGCCATGCTCATCCGCCGGCAGGACACTGTGGAGGCTCGATGGGACTACATGCAGACCAACGCCCTGGACAGCAATCCCGCGGCGGCGGAACGGCAGTTGTTCACCGCCTTTGACCACTGGGTCAGCCAGAGCGGCGCAACCGAGGGCTCTTTCCGCCCGCAATTGCAGGAGACCGACGACAATTATTCAACCGTTGACTGCCGGGCCGATGTTTCCGGCGATATGCAAACGCTCCTCCACTTCTTTTATAATATGGAAAAAGATCCGCTGGGTGTTAAGATCGAGTCATTCGAATTGACTTCCCGCGACGACAACGGCCGACAAATGACGCTCGGGCTGGACCTGAGCGGGCTGGTCCTTCCCGCCTCCGCGCAATGAAACCGTTGACCCTCATTTTAATTACGTTGCTGCTGGCCGGCGGCAGCGTGGGGGCGTCCGCCCAGGAAACTAATGCCCCGCCGGGGCAGGATTTCAGTTCGTTCGACATCATCGCCCGAAAAAATATTTTTGACCAATCACGAATCGGGGTCAGCGCGCTCGGCAGCCGGCGCCGCCAGCCGCGGATCGAGCGGATTACTTTACTGGCAATCGGGGTCGATCCCACCCATGGCGAAGCCTATTTCGGGGGCAACGACGCACCCGAGCGGTTCCTCAAGATCGGCGATCATGTGGATGGCTTTGAATTAAGCCGGATTACGCCGGATTGTGTCCGGTTGACCAATGCCAGCAACACATTCGTCCTGGACATGGATGACCGAAGGAGCCTGCGCCGTGTGGATGGCGGGCCGTGGGAGGGGTCGTCGGATCAGGCCGATCCCGTTGACATTGCCACCAATAGCGCCGATGACACGGCGGCAGCCCCGGCAGCTTCCGCGGAAGCGCCGCATCCCGGAGAATCCGCCATCGAAAGAAAACTCAGATTGAGACGCGAACAGGAGGAAAAATGAAAACAAGAGATATCATTGCCATTGCAACAGCCCTATTCACCGCCGGATGGGTCGCCTCCGCCGCGGGCGACGACGTTGGCGGCGCCACGAACACCGCCGCCGACGCAGCGCAGGCTCAACCCGTTGCGGACACCAATATGCCGGCCGAAGCCTTCCCTACCAACGGCATCGTCCTTAATTTTCACAACGTACCCCTCAGCGCCGTGCTCAATTATCTCAGCGCCAAGGCGGGATTGGTCATTGTTTACGACGCGAATTTGCAAGGCACCGTCTCGGTGGTGGCCAAACAACCCATCGGCACCAATGAAATTGTGGACCTGCTCAACGACCAATTGAGCAGGAATAATTTGGGCGCCATCCTCGAGGGCCGCACTCTCCAAATCATGGATATCGACCGCATCAAGTCCCTTGCCACGACCCCTGTCAAAGTGGCCTCCGGCCCCAATCAGATCCCAGAGACCGATGCAATTGTGACGGAGATACTGCCCGTCAATACTTTGAACCCGGCGCAATTGATCAAGGACCTCGAGCCGCTGATTCCCAAGAACGCCACCGTCTCCGCCAACGATGCGGGCAGCGCCATCATAATGACCGCCTCGGGCAAGGACGTTCATCGCATTTCCGAAATCATCGCCGCCCTCGACAGTTCGGCCGTCTCCGACGTGGAGGTCTTCGTCCTCAAGTACGCCGACGCCAAATCCGTCGCCTCTGAATTGAAGGAAGTTTATGAAAGCGCCGATTCGGATGTAAGCCGTGCCAACGCGCGAAACAGCTTTGCCCAACGGGGCCGGGGCGGCCCCGGCGGCGGGGGATTCAACCCATTTGGCATGGGTGGCGGCGGCGGCGGCGGCGGCAGCAGCGACGAAGCGAAAAACTCGCAGACGCACGCCGTGTTTGTTTCCGACGATCAAATGAATGCCGTGGTCGCAAGCGCGCCTCCCAGTTACATGCCAAGCATCACCAACGTTATCCAACAATTGGATCAGGCGAGCCAGGACATTACTGAAATCAGGGTGTTCCGTCTCAAGCACGCCGACCCGGTTGAAATCGCCACCGAACTGGGCGACTTGTTTCCCAGCTCCACCGCGAGCAGCGACCAAAACAATCGCAGCATGGGCTTCCGGTTTGCCCCGCCGTGGATGCAGCAAGCCTCCCAGGGTGCCGCCAAGAGCGACCGAATGAAACAGCAGACCAGCGTGCTGGCGGTGGCTGACCGCAGGACCGAATCAATCGTCGTGACGGCCTCGCGGGATTTGATGGAGGAAATCAAGGGAATGATCACACAGTTGGATGAGGGCAATCAAGGCATGACCCATGTGACGGCCATTCCCCTGGAAAGCGCCGACCCCGCCGCGGTGCAACAGACCATAGCCGGCCTTTTCCTGAGCACAGGCTCCTCTTCCTCCTCGACGACCACGACGGCTTTGAGCGCGCGCACACAAGGCAACAACAACAGTCAATCCAGCAGCACCACATCGAGCACATCGGGGTTCGGATCCGGCAGTTCGGGTTCCTCCGCCCTGCATTGAACCGCAACATCTCCCCAAACACATGAAAGATATGACGATCCAAACAGCAAATCTCCGGGCCTGCTGCCTGGCGGTTGTCGGCCTCTTTTGCCTGACATTCCCGCTGCTGGCCCAGGAAAGGACGGGCGGCGGTGGCGGAGGCGGGGGTGGGGGCGGGGGCGGTGGACTTGGCGGAGGCGCCGGCGGCGGGGCCAGCCGCACAGGCGGTTCTTCCAGCTCCGGGTCGAGCAGCAGCGACGTCAACCGCCCTCCCAACGGCCAGGTCGCCAGTCCCCAATTCTACGTCGACCAGGATTCCCGGACCCTGTTTGTCATTGGCGACGACGACACCACCAAGTTCGTCAGCCAGGTGGTGTCCAACCTCAATCGTCCCAAGCCGCAGGTATTGATCAAGGTCGTCTTCCTGGAAGTCACGTATAATAAAGGCGTGGACGTCGGCATCGAAGGCACCGTCACCAAGAACATCAATGCCTCGACCACCAATACCGTCTCCAGTTTGTTCGGCCTGGCGGGCCAGGGCATCACGCCCAATTCCGCCGGTGTCAACACGCTTCCCGGCGCCGGAATTTATACGATTGTGGGCAACGACTTTACCGCCACCTTGCGCGCCATCTCGGAAGTCGGGAAAATCGAAGTCCTCTCCCGTCCGACTGTCCTGGCTCGAAACAACCAACAGGCCACCATCGTCGTCGGCGAGCAAGTCCCGCTCATCACCAGCGTCACCTACGACACCTTCGGCAATGAACATAACGGGATTCAGTACCAAAATGTCGGCATCATTCTGCAAGTCACGCCGTTTATTTCCGATGACGGCATGGTGGAAATGATCCTGGCGCCGCAAATCTCCGAGGTCGATGCCACGCATTCCCAGGCCATCGCCTATGCCACCAACGGTGCGGCCATTACCGCGCCCTATATCGATATTCGTTCCGCCAATACCGTGGTCGTCACGCCGGACGGCCAGACGGTGGTCATAGGTGGAATGATGCAGAACAGCAAGACCAGCACCGACAGCAAAATACCCCTCCTGGGTGACATCCCCGGCATCGGGCAATTGTTCCATCACAAGATTTCATCCAATGTTAAGACCGAATTGATCATTCTCCTGACACCCTATGTCGTCCGGACGCCCGGGGACCTGGCCCGCATGAGCCAGGACGAGCGCAGCCGCACGGAATTGGCGCCCAAGGCCTTCTCGCAAAAGGTGCTGAACCAGTATTTGGGACCCGGGCAGGACCAGACGCCGCCGGGCGCCGCGCCTCCTCCGGCGCATAGTCCGCACTCGCAATAAATATTATTGACGCATGATGACTCGCAGGAGTTGGGCTGTTTACGGGATGCTGGTGGTCGTTTGGGCCACCCTGATCGGCTGGCAGACCGCCGAGCATTTGCGCGCGCGAAAGGCCTATCAAAACATGCTCATCGATCATGGCCGCGCCGTTTCCACCACCTGCGGCCTGCTCTTGCGCGCGCGAAGCTTTTTTGGCGTTGTCACCACGGAACGCCTCGAAGGGGCCCTGAATGAACTGGTGGCCAGCTACACCAATGAACTGCGGTCCGTCGAGCTTCTCAACAGCGCCGGCGACGTCGTCGCCGCCGCCGGCCCGCCCATCGAGATGCCGGCGCGCAGTGAGTTCAACGGCGCCGTGTTCTGGGATGGCCCGATCGCCATTTTGCAAAATCCAATTGATTTGGGCACGAACATGGCCCAATTGGTCATGCCCCGGGAAGAAATGCGCTCGCTGGCCACCAACCGACTCAATGCCGACAGCAACAGTCCGCCCTCCCCGTCCGCCTCCATGACCGGCACCAATGCTCCCCGTCGCGGCGGCTTTTTTGATTGGCGCCGGGGGGAACGGCCTTCCTGGATCACGGAGCAGGAATATAAGACATTGATCGAGAAAAAAGGCGCGCACAGCTTTGTGCTTGTCATGTTCACGCAGCCTGTGCGACGCGCGGAGGATTACGACCTTTGGATGCGGATCATCATCGCGCTGCTGGGCACCGCCGCGGTCGTCGGCTACGGTTTTGGCTGGCGCAATTGGGCCCGGACTTCTGAATTGCAGCTCCGCCTGGTCCGCGCCAGCGAGCAAAACCTTCACCTCAAGGAAATGAACCTCGCCGCCGCCGGCCTGGCCCACGAAACCCGCAATCCTCTCAACATCATTCGCGGCATGGCGCAGCTTATTTCCAAGGTCCAGGACGGGTCGCCCGAAATTCGCGCCAAATCGCTCGAGATCATCAGCGAAACCGACCGCGTCACCGCCCAGTTGAACGAGTTCATCAACTACTCGCGCCCCCGGGAAGTCCGCCGCGCCGCCACCGACCTCAACGCCGTCGCCACCGAGGTGGCCCGCGCGCTCAATTACGACATCGAGGAGAAAAAGATACAGCTCGAGGTCCTCGTGGAATCGGTGGTGATCGAGGCGGACGAACAATTATTGCGCCAGGCGCTTTTCAACCTGGTGCTTAACGCCGTCCAGGCCGTCCCGGCCCACGGCGTCATCCGCATCCGGGCCAGCCGGCGCAACAACGAGGAGGCATTTGTCGAAATCTCCGACAACGGCCCCGGCGTTCCG
Organism: Vulcanimicrobiaceae bacterium; assembly: GCA_035511075.1. Taxonomy (GTDB): domain Bacteria; phylum Verrucomicrobiota; class Verrucomicrobiia; order Limisphaerales; family Palsa-1400; genus DATAUD01. The sequence continues at coordinate 48,513 of DATKFW010000011.1, read as the reverse complement.
TCGGAGCAGCGCGCCGAGATTTTCAAACCTTATTTCACCACCCATGAGGAAGGCACCGGATTGGGCCTGGCCGTCGTCCAGCAAATTGTATTGGCGCATGGATGGGAAATCGAATGCGTGCCCAACGATTCAGCGGGTGCGCTCTTTCGCATTTCCCATGTCAAACTTAAGATGAAGGAGTGAAGAGTGTGCCAATCGAAGCCCTCCAGGGTAGCACGCGCTCCCCGCGCCTCCTGATCGTCGATGACGACGCGGGCCAGCGCAGCTTGCTCGACTCGTTCCTCAGCAGCCAGGGTTTCGACACCGTGCCGGTCTCGTCGGGCGAACGCGCGCTGGAGGTGTTGCGCCAGCAAAAGATCAACATGATGATCTCCGACGTCCGGATGCCCGGCTTGACCGGCCTGGAGACGTTGCGCCTGGCCCGCAAGGAGCACGGTTCCTTTCCCATTCTTCTTGTCACCGCCTTTGCCGACGTTCGCGACGCCGTCGGCGCCATGCGCGACGGCGCTGTCAATTATCTTTCCAAGCCGATTGATCTGGATGAACTTCTCGCCTCGGTCCGCCAGGCCACCGGCCTTTCGCATCACGCCCCGCTGAAGTTCGACGCCGGCAAACTGCTGCCGCCCAACATCGTCGCCGCAAGCCCGCTGATGCAGACCCTCTTTCGCGATGTCTCGCTCATTGCCGCCTCCGAGAGCCGCGTGCTTATCACCGGCGAAAGCGGCGTCGGCAAGGAAGTCATCGCCGACGTGATTCACCTCTGGAGCCCGCGCTCCGCGGGCCGGCTTGTGAAGGTCAATTGCGCCGCAATCCCCGAGACGCTGCTGGAAAGCGAACTTTTCGGGCATGAGAAAGGCGCGTTTACGGGCGCCGTGGCGCAACGCATCGGCCGATTCGAGATGGCCGACGGCGGCACAATCTTTCTGGACGAAATTGCGGATATGGCCCCCCAACTTCAGGCCAAACTGTTGCGGGTCGCGCAGGATGGCCGTTTCCAGCGGATCGGCTCCAACGCGGAAATCCACGTCAACGCCCGCATCCTGGCCGCGACCAATCGCAATCTGGAGGAGGAAGTCAAAGCGGGCCGATTTCGCGAAGACCTCTTTTACCGCCTCAACGTCGTTGAATTAAACGTTCCGCCCTTGCGCGAGCGCCGCGAAGACATTTTGCCGCTGGCCACTCAATTGCTGGCGGAGTTTACACAGGGCAGGGCGCGGCTGTCCTCTTCCGTGGCCGATTGCCTGGAGAGTTACGCATGGCCGGGCAACGTGCGCGAGTTGCGCAACGCCATGGAGCGCGCCGCGTTGTTGTCGCGTGGCGACCTGATTGTCGCCGAGCATCTCCCAGCGCGCATTCGTCCCGAATCTCGTTCTGTGGCCCGGGTCGAGCCGATGGACGCCGGCAAACTGGAGGAAATCCAGGCGCAAGCCGTCCTGCTGGCTTTGCGCAAAAATGATTTCAACCGGACCGCCACGGCCAAGGCCCTGGGTATCAGCCGCCGCGCCTTGATCTACAAATTGCAGCGCCTCCGCGAGCTTGGCCAAAACGTCGATGCCCCCTGACCCAGCCGCTATTTGACGCACCAGGCCTGAAGCTTTCGCGTGAGAATTTCCACGGACACCGGTTTGACCAGATAGTCGTTGACCCCAAATTCGCGAGCCGACGAGATGTCGCGCGGATCGTCCGAACCGCTCAGAACGATGACGTCCAGCCGGTCCTTGAAAGGTTGGGCTTGAATCCACTTCAGGACTTCAAACCCGGTGAGCACGGGAATTTTCAAGTCCAGAAAAACCAGGTGGGGTAGGTCCTGGTTTTCCTTGAGATAGGATGTCGCGGCGCCTCCATTCCATACATGAACACAGTCGCACGGGATGCCGGTCTTCTTCAGGGAGCGTTGGAAAAAGAAAACGTCATCCTCGGAATCTTCGACCAGGAGAATCTTTGGTTGAGTGATGGAGGGGCTCATCAGAATCTATTGCTCGAGATTGTACCGTGCCGACGGGCCTATGTCCATCCCCGGTTTCACTTAGAACCCGCGAGGGGCGTATGACGATTTTCGGGAGGGCGGAGCGCCGCGACGCCCTGCAACCACGCCTTCAGCCAGCGAGCCATGACCGCAGAGTCGCCAGGTCCGTGCCGAAGGCGTTTTCCAGCGCGTCCTCGTTTTTCTTGCCTTCCAAATACTCGACGTGAAGGCAAATCGGACCGGTGAATGGCGTTTGGCGCAGCATCGGGAAGAACTTGCGGTCCACCTGGCCGTCGCCCAGCGGCACGTCTTTGACCTTGCCTTTGTCCCACACAAAGTCCTTCACATAAACGGCAGCCAGGTGCGATTGAATGAGTTTGAATTGAATGGGCCACGACAAGCCCCCCTCGACCATCGCGTGATGAACGTCAAAACCAATGCCGATGACGCGGGGATCGAAATCCTTGAGCAACCCGTAAATGTCCCACACCGGCGCTCCCACGATGTCTGCGCCCGAGTGGTTCTGGTAAATGGCGGTCATCCCCAATTCGCGCGTCAAATCCACCAGAGCCGGAAGCCGGGTGGCGATGATCTCCAGTTGGGCCGGGATTGGCCTGGCCGGCTCATATCGATACCACGCCATCCGGTATCGGCGAATTCCCAGCTTGGCTGCCGTGCGCAGGACAAGCTCCGCGCGCGGCTGGGTCGCGTCGTTGATGTCGGTGGCGATGATGGTGATTTCCAGACCGCGTTTGGCCATGGCATCGCACAAGCGCGGCAGATCCTCCTCGACTTTCCTGGGCAGAACCCGTCCGCCCTCCCGGACGGTGGCCTCTATGCCGTTAAAACCGAGCATCGCCATCGTCGTGGCCAAATCTGTGTCATCAAGAAACTGGAGCGGCTTTTCGAAGGCGCAAATGCGGCGGCCGGATGGCGGCGCGGCGCGCAATTCCGCCGCGGCGCAGAGCAGCCCGGCAGAGGCTCCGGCCAGGAATCGTCGGCGGCTCAACGAAGATCGCATGCCCGGATCTTAAACGAGAAATCGACCCGCGCCCAAGGCAAAAGAGGGCATTTGAAGATTGACATCGCGGAGCGGTTGGAGGATTAAGATTCCGCCGTGCTCACTGAGATCAAAATTCAAAATTTTCGTGGATTCAAAGACTTGACCATTGGTCCCTTGAAGCGCGTCAATCTGATCATAGGCCAAAACAACAACGGAAAAACGGGAGTTCTGGAAGCGCTGGCTCTGCTGCTTGCCCAACCACTCCAGGCCGCGGGAAACCTTCCGCAGTTATTCCGCGTTACCGGCGGCGACCAAATTGAGAATTTTTGGAAATGGATTATCTACAACAAGGACGCAAAGCGTTTTGCATTCATACGCGGCAAATTAGAGGATGGACAGGAATGCGGGGTGACGTTGACTGGAGATTCGCCACCTGCCGGTTTTTTGGAGCAACAACTGGCAACCAAGCTTGGAACGCTGTTCCTGTGGGCCACAGACGACAAAATGAGCGTCGAACTAAAAGCGGTCTCATTTTCCACCCGTCCAGCAGATCCCACGCAAGATGCGATAGACTACAACCGGGTCGTATTAAAGCGGGGGAAAAGGCAGGTCGAGGCGATGTTGCGAACGGTTGAGCCCAGGCTCGAGACAATTGAGACACTGCAAACTGGGAAAGAGCCTTTGCTCTATGCCGACGTCGGCCTCAGCGAAATGATTCCCGTGACCCAAATGGGCCAGGGTTTTAATCGACTTCTTGACATTTATTCCGAGATTGTGGCCGCCGAGGCCAATGTCCTGCTTATAGATGAAATCGAGAATGGAATTCACCACAGCGTAATGCCAACTATTTGGGCCGGTTTGTTTAATGCCGCACAGGAAGTCGGCATTCAAATTTTCGCCACAACCCATAGTTGGGAATGTGTGCTTGCCGCCGATCAAGCGGCCCGTGAGCAGGAGCCATACGCGCTCAACCTGATCCGACTTGATCGCGTGGATGACAACATCAAGGCTACCATCATCGACCAGGATGGGCTTGGTACGGCCAAGGAATTGCACTGGGAAATGCGATGAACGGTCGGAAGTTCGTGTTTTGTGAAGGGCCCGACGACGTGGCTGTCATAACGGGGATAGTGCATGCAAGCCGGATATCCGACGTCGTAGTCGAACCGTTTCAGGGCAAGGATAAGCTCCGGAGTTTCTTGAGGGAGATTCAGCAGCGGCCGGAATTTGCGCAAAACAAAGTCGCCTCCATTGGCATCATTCGGGATGCCGATGACGATGCAGCCGCCGCATTCCAAAGTGTCCGCGACGCTCTGATTTCTAACGGATATGCCGCGCCGCAGGCCAACGCCGCAGTCACAGGAGAACCGATCAAAGTTGGCGTCCTCATCATTGCCCCGAACGATAGGCGCGGCATGTTGGAAGACCTATGCCTAAAGAGCGTGAGCGACCGTCCGGAATTTGCCTGTGTTGACGAATATTTTCGATGCGTTGCGGAAAAGTCCGAACGCAAAGTCTTTTCGTCGAAGGCGAAGGTGCGTGTGTGGATGTCCTCGCACCCAGACTACGACCTGTATGTCGGCAAAGCCGCGGAGAAGGGGTACTGGCCGTGGGACACCGCGGCCTTCGAGGGTGTCAAGACTTTTCTCCGCAGCCTGTAATCCCGCAATCGCGCGTTTCTAATACGCCGCCTGGACGCCTTTGACCGAACGCTTCTTCATCCACGGCATCAGGGAACGCAGGCGCTGACCGACGCGCTCGATGTCATGCTTTTCACCGGCTTTGAGAAGTGCATTGTACTTTTTGTAGCCCCCGTTGTATTCGTTGACCCAGCCTTTGGCGAATTTGCCCGATTGAATGTCCTTCAACGCGGCCTTCATCCGCTTCTTGACACTGGCATCGATGATTTTCGGGCCGACGCTCACATCGCCCCACTTTGCGGTTTCAGAAATGGAGAAGCGCATGCCGCTGATCCCGGCTTCGTTCATCAGATCGACGATCAACTTAAGCTCGTGCAGGCACTCAAAATACGCCATTTCCGGCTGGTAGCCGGCTTCGACGAGCGTTTCGTAGCCGGCTATGACCAGGGCGGAAGCGCCGCCACACAGGACGGTTTGTTCGCCGAAGAGATCCGTTTCGGTCTCCTCTTTGAAACTGGTTTGGATGACGCCGGCCCGCGTGGCGCCGATGCCTTTGGCCCAGGCCAGCGCGATCTTTTTGGAATTCTTGCCCGGGTCCTGATAAATGGCGATGAGCGCGGGCACCCCTTTGCCTTCGGTGAATTGCCGGCGCACGATGTGCCCCGGCCCCTTGGGCGCCACCAATATCACATTGACGTTCTTGGGCGGAACGATGGTTTTGAAATGAATCGAAAAACCGTGCGAAAACAACAGCGTCTTGCCGGCGGACAGGTTCGGCGCGATGTCCCGCTCATAAGCCCTTGGCTGCTTGGTGTCCGGTATCGCCACAAAAATGACATCCGCCCGCCGCACGGCCTCCGCGGAACTGACGACTTCAAAGCCGTGGGACTCGGCGACGGGGGCGGACTTGCTGCCTTCGTAAAGGCCGATGATGACCTTGCAGCCGCTGTCCTTCAAATTCAGCGCATGGGCGTGGCCCTGGGAGCCGAAGCCCAGCACGGCCAGGGTCTTGCCCTGGAGATTTTTCAGGTCGGCGTCGTTGTCGGAATAAACTTTTGCTGGCATAGGATGGGAGTGTATTTAGGTTTGACTGATGGGTTTCATTTGCGCGCCAGGGCGATTTTTCCCGTGCGGGTAAGCTCGAGCACGCCGAAGAGCTTCATTAAACCGAGGAATTTCTCGATTTTGCTGTCGTCGCCCGTGATCTCAATGGTCAGGCTTTTGGCCTGCACATCGACAATCTTGGCGCGAAAAATGTCGGTCATCTGCATGATTTCGGCCCGGGTCTTGGCGTTGACGGCCACCCGCACCAGGACCAGCTCGCGGTCGATGAATTCGGCCTGCCGGAAGTCGTGGACCTCGATGACGTTGACCAGTTTGTTGAGCTGCTTGACGATCTGGTCCAGGGTGGCGTCGTCGCCACGGGTGACGATCGTCATGCGCGAGGTGTTGGCATGGTGGGTGGGGGCGACGTTGAGCGAGTCGATATTGTAGCCGCGGCCGCTAAAAAGTCCGGCCACGCGCGTCAGGACGCCGAATTTGTTTTCCACGAGCACAGATATGGTATGTCGCATAAATTAAAAAACCCGCGTCCCAAGGGACGGCGGGCGACCTGTAATCCAGCAAATGCCGCAGGCCGCGTCAGTCAATAACGACGACGCGAACGCCTTGCAGCAAACTGGCCAAAAATTTCATCTGGCGAAAACTAACAACGACCACCCACGCCGGTCAACCCCCATTTTCATCATTTTTCGCCCGGTCAAAAAAACGGGTTGTTCGCCTTTTCCTCGCCCACCGTCGTGAGCGGGCCGTGCCCCGGACAAATCAAGGTCTCCGGTGGCAGTGAGAAAATCTGCTCGCGGACTTTTTGCCGCGCCAGTTCCCAGGATTGTTTTCCACGGCCCATGGAGCCGGCAAAAATCGCGTCGCCCACTACCGCGACGTGCGCCGCGTCCTCCGGCCACCCGCCGACAATATACGTGACACCTTCCTCGGCGTGTCCGGGCGTGTCGCGATTGGTGATTCGCAGGCTGCCCAGATGCGTGAAATCATTGGAGCGATTGCGATTTTGCGGCGGGGCGGTCTTGGAATTGGTATGAAGATGAACCTTCGGAAATTTTTCGCGAATGGCGCCCATGGCCGCGACGTGGTCCTGATGCAGGTGTGTGAGAAAAAGGTGCCGCGGCGTCAGGTCATTTTCCTCGATCAACTGGAAAATGGGCGCGGCGTCAAAGCCCGTATCGAACAACGCCGCCTCGTGCGAACCTTCGTCCCAAATGAGATAACAATGGACAATGATCCCGTCAGCCGCGGTGGTGATCTGCCGCAACTCGCGCCACAATCCAAGGTCCGGCGTTGCCGGCAGCCAGCCTTTCGCAATGCCTTCGAGTTTGGCAGCATTAAGGCCGAGAGAACCGGCCAGGGCCTGAAAATTGACGGGGCGCGGGCTATTGCCAGTTTCTTCCAGGGCGGTGAATTCGGCCGGATTCAATCCGGCGGCCTGCGCCGCAACCTGGGCGGACACGCCGCTTGCGCCGCGTCCCTTGGCAATGATGTCGCCCAAATGATCTTCCAAACTCATCCTGAAACTGAACACCGAAATAGCCCCATTAGCAAACTCTCCTTGCGGTCTCGGCGGCCAGTCTTTCCAGAAAATCCGCCGCCTCAGCCCGGGCGCGGCTGGCCGTGGTGATTTCCGTCAACGCCCGCGCTTGGGCAAAAATGCCGCTGAGTTTGACAGTTGTGTCGATCATGCCCGCTAAGCCAATGCACGGAACACGGCGCTTTGCGCACATCGCGGCGATTTGACCGACGCCCTTGCCCATGCGCGTCTGCAAATCCATCGCGCCCTCGCCTGTGACAACGACGTCGGCGTCGCGGATGCGCTTTTCCAATTGCGCATACCGCGCGAAAAGGTCGAAGCCCGACTCGATCTTCGCGTCGGCAAACGCCATCATGCCAAAACCAAGGCCGCCCGCCGCCCCCGCGCCGGGGACGTCGCCGCAATCGATGCCGTGTTGCCGCTTGAGCAGCGACGCCATGCGCTCGAGGCATTTTTCCGCCAGCTCAAATTCATGCAGTCCCTTTTGCGGTCCATAAACGCGCGAGCAGCCCCGGGGGCCAAGCAGAGGATTTCGGACGTCCACTGCGACGGTCACGCGCAATTTGAGCGGCGTCAAAGGAGGCCGGATTTGGGCCAGGTTGCGCAACCGCGGCCATTGATCCAATTCATTGCCAGCCGGGTCAAAAAATTGCCATCCGAGCGCGCGGCCCAGGCCGAAACCCCCGTCATTGGTGGCGCTCCCGCCGATTCCCACGAGACATTGGCGCGGCGCAGCGCGCGCGGCGGCTTTGAGAATTTTTCCCAGACCCCAGGTGTCCAGGTTGAAGGGATGAAATTTCTTCGGAGGCATCAGGGCCAGTCCGACGACGTTTGCCGATTCAACGATCGCCATCTTGGCCGCAGAGTGCCACCACCAAATAGCGCGTCGCGGCCGTCGCGCCGGATCCACCGTGTGAACACTTCGGCGTTGCGCGCCCAGCAGGCCGGAGAGAACCTCGCCGAACCCGTCGCCACCGTCGCTCATTGGCAGCAAATCAAGCGAATCCCCGGCCCGCGCCGAGCGCCAGCCGCGGGCAATGGCGCGGGCGGCCTGATGGGCCGTCAAACTCCCTTTGAATTTGTCCGGGACAATGAGAACGCGCATGAGTGGTGATGACATACATCCGTTAACGACGAGAAAGTCAAACCCAGATTCAGAATGGAGTGTTGCGACAGGATCGTAATATTCCTCTCAAAACTCGCCACACGGATTGATGATGAGAGCGGCGGCAAACCGCGTTGAAACTCGCGACGTTTACCACCGGTGATGCACCAGGGGCCGGATGTCGGTGTCGTAAATCTGCCGGACTGCGTCCATTTGCGCGGGCGAGAGAGGGGGCAGGGTGGCGGCGTGCGCGTTGTCGTCGATCTGGTCGGGACGGCGAACGCCCGGAATCACACACGAGACCGCGTCAAACATAAGAATCCAGCGCAGGGCCAATTGCGGAAGGGTCGCGCCGGCCGGCACGAGCGGGCGTAGTTTCTCCACGGCCCGCAGCCCGGTTGCATAATCGACGCCGGAAAATGTTTCGCCCCGGTCAAACGCCTCGCCCTGGCGATTGAAGTTGCGATGATCATCGGCCGCGAATTTCGTTTGGGCGGTGAGTTTGCCGCTCAACATCCCGCTGGCCAGAGGGACCCTGGCGATGACCCCCACCTGCCTGCGGCGCGCCTCCCCAAAAAACAGTTCGGCCGGCCGATGGCGGAACATATTGAAGATAATCTGAATCGTTTTGACATTTGGATACTCGATGGCCATCAGGGCTTCCTCGACCTTCTCGACGCTCACGCCGTAATTCTGGATCTTACCGGCGGCGGTGAGGCGGTCCATGATGTCGAAGACCTCCGGCCGGTAATACACTTCCGGCGGCGGACAATGCAGTTGCACCAGTTCCAGGCAATCGGTCTCCAGATACTTAAGACTCCGCTCGATGAATGCGGTCAGGTTTTTCTCGTTGTAACCGTCGGCGGTTTGGGTCGCGAGACGCCGGCCGGCCTTGGTGGCGACGTGAAAAGGCTCGGAGCGTTCGCGGCGAAGTCGCGCGATAAGCTGTTCGCTGCGGCCATCGCCGTAGACATCGGCGGTGTCGATGAAATTAACGCCAAGGTCCAGCGCGCGGTGCAGGCTGGCGAGCGAAACGGCATCGTTCTGCTCTCCCCACGCCCCGCCGATGGCCCACGCGCCGAAACTGATTTCCGAGACCTTCCATCCCATGCGTCCAAAATTGCGATAATTCATGGCTAAACAAAATTCACCTTGACCGATTACTTCAAGAACACCGGGACGGCGTCGAATCACAACCGGCCGTTCCGAGGTTCCCCGTTCATATCAAGTTTTCTGATGCAAGCAAGCTCAACTATGGCCGTCTTGCCTCTTCCGGCGCCGACATCGTTTGCCGTGAGTTGGTTCGCGGAGACGCGGCCAGTTTATCTGTCACAATAATTCCCGTCGAGGATTTCCTGGAACAAATGCGCAAGCGCCTCCTCTTAGATTACGACGAAGCTCACGCAAAGCGTGATAGATGATCGTCGCGATGTAACTAGAAACAGAACAGACAAGTATGAACGATAAAATTATGACTGAAGGCACAATTGGCCGGCGGTCCTTTATGAAACGGCTGGGGATGGTGGGCGCGGCAGCGTCGTTGCCCGTTGGCACTTTGTTGACCAACCCGTCGCGCGCCCGCGCGGCAGGTTACGGCCCCCCACTCAACAGCGGCGACGCGGCGATTCTACGATTTCTGGCGGCGGCGGAACTGATCGAGTCGGACCTTTGGACGCAGTATGCGGAACTGGGTGGAATCGGCGATAATCAACCGATTGAGATAAACCCGAACCCGGCGTTAAACAACTATCAGTTGGCCTTGTCCAATCTCGATCCCGACGGTCCGCAATACATCACCAGCAACACGCTGGATGAAATCAGCCACGCTGACTTCCTCAACGCCTTTCTGGAGTCCAGGGGAGCCGAGGCGGTCAACTTCGACGAGTTCCGTACCTTGGACGGAAGCACAGCCACGGGTTCTTCAGGCATCAAGCGTCTCACCAACCTGATGCATCTCAATGTTGACACCAGTTGGTTCGTTCGCTACCGCAGCGCCACCAATCCAGACCTCGGCGCCACTTTCCCACAGGCCATCAGTCTCCAGGACGTCACCGCCATTCCCAGAACGGACGCCGATTTTGGCGACATCGATCCCAATTTTAACGTTCCTGGCAACGCGCAGATTCAGGCCATCGCGAATGTGGCAGCCTTTCATTTTGGGATGATTGAGCAAGGCGGTTCGAGTCTTTACGCCGCCATGAGCCAGAAAGTAACCGGCCCGGAAGTCCTTCAGATCACCCTTGGCATCGGCGGAGATGAGATCGCCCACTTCCTGGAATGGGTTGATTTTTCGGGCAATGGAGTCCAAGCCCCTGTGGCGCCGTTTACGGACTCCGTTTCCGGCGTCACGTTTCCCGACTTTTTCAGCCCGCTCAATCCGCTGATTCAGCCCAGCCTGATCTTCCCGGTCCCTTGCGAATTCATCAGCCCCAGCCTTCCCCATGTCTCGATCATTCGCCCACTGACCGATAAATTTGCTGGCGCCGTGGCGGCGGTGGCAGGGTTCACCGACGACGGGCTCTTCGTCGGTCAAAGCACGAAGTTCCTCGAGAAACTGCAATCTCTCGCCAAAGCGGCCGATGCGGCCACGCGCGAATTGTAAACCGTCCAGGCCTGAAATTTCAGCGCTTTGCGTCCGGCGCCTCTGGTGCGGCCACGGAAATAAATTCGAGGTGCGGAGTCAGCTCCCGTTCAATCTTCTCCACCCGCCATTCGAGGGAATCCTGCTGCCCTCCGGGCGGCGAAACCTGGGGAGGCCACAGCGTCGACACCGCGCCCGGTTTGGCAGACCCCGCGGGCAGCGCGACGATTCGCGCAATGGCTGTTGTGTTCCCGTTTACGCCGGCTTCGACGCGCGCCAATCGCGCCTCCAGCAGCCGCGTGCGCGAAGCCAGCGCGCTGACATACCCGTAGCCGCCGGCACTGAGTCCCGCCGCGGCCACAATTAGAATGATGGAACGTAATTTCGTCTTCATTCGAAATTGGACGGAAATCCCCCGAAAATGCTCCCGCCTTTTCCTTACCCGCCAAGTGTCGTCGGATCATTCACGTCGCCTTTGTTGAAATCGACGTACGATTCCGTCAAGTCAGCCGCGTACATCAGGGCGGCCCCGCCGCCCAGATTCAGGTTGATGTGCAAATCGAATGCCGGGGCAGTCGTAATCCGGCAAAGCTCCTTGAACGAAACGCTCGTCGGACGCCCGCCCCGAAGCGAATAGCGTATCCTCCGGCTCCCGGGCAGACTGTAGCCGACATCGAGTTTGCTCTCCACTATTTGCGCCGCGCTATAGCCGAGCGCGCAGAGAATGCGGCCCCAATTGGGGTCCCCGCCGCACCAACTGGTCTTGACCAGCGCGCTGTTGGCCACCGCCCGGACGGCGGAGTCAGCTTCGGCGAAAGTCCGCGCGCCGCCGACGCGCACCGTCACAAAACGGCTGACCCCCTCGCCGTCCAGCACAATTTTCTTCGCCAGTTCGAGCGTCACGTGGTCCAGCGCCTCTTGAAACACGGGCAAACCGCGCGAGCGGGACGTGATCGGCGGATTTCCGGCGCGTCCGTTGGCCAGCACCAATACCGTGTCGTTGGTGCTCATGTCGCCATCGACCGTGATGCGATTGAAGCTTCTGGCCACCGCCCGGTTCAGGGCGGCTTGAAGCGTTTTGGCCTCGACGGCGGCATCGGTCGTCAAAAAACAAAGCATCGTGGCATGCAACGCTGGACGCGCGCCGGTCTGGCTCATGCCAGGTTGAATCATGCCCGCTCCTTTGCACATGCCTCCAATTCGGACGGTCGTGGCCCCAACTTTGAACTCCACCGCGATGTGCTTGGGCCGCGTGTCGCTGGTCATGATGGATTGGACCGCGAGCGCCGCGCTTTCCGCTGACGAATCGAGGCGTTCTGCGGCCTTTAGAATGCCTCTGCGGACATTTTCCATCGGCATCGCAACCCCAATCCGCCCCGTCGAGGCCACCAAGACGTCCGCGGGGGAAACCTTCAGCGCGGCGGCGGCAATCCGGGCCATTTCCGCGGCGTCGCGGAGGCCGCGCTCGCCGGTGCAGGCGTTGGCGTTGCCGGAATTGATGGCAACGGCGCGGGCCGCGCCGCGTTTCACTCTGTCAATACACAGTTTTACCGGCGCGGCGCAGACCTGGTTCGTTGTGAAAGTCCCGGCCACGGTGGCGGCCGCTTCGGACACCACCAGGGCCAGGTCAGGCTTATTCGGTTTATGCGAACCTTTGCCCGTGCCGAGGCGTTTGATGTCGCAAAAAACGCCGGCGGCCAGAAACCCTTGCGGGGCAACAACGGAACCCTTGACGACTTTGAACTGGGTTTTCTTCACCAGAGCCAAGGACAAAAGCGCAAATCCCGCCCGGTGTCAATTCGCGGATTTACAGACGGGCGCTTCGCACGTATGTTGCCCGCTTATGTCGGATGCGGGAAAAACACGGGTCATTATCGGAATGAGCGGCGGCGTCGATTCCTCGGCGGCGGCGGCGCTGCTATTGGAGCAGGGCTATGATGTCGTGGGCATTACGCTCAAACTCTGGCCGCAGGATTGCGTCTCGCGCGCGGAGGACAAGTGTTGCGGGCCGCAGGCGGTCATGGACGCCCGCAGCGTCTGTCACAAACTGGGGATTGCCTACTATTTGATCGACGAGGCGGACGCGTTTCAAAAGCAGGTCATCGCCTACTTCGCGGAGGAATACAAAGCGGGCCGCACCCCCAATCCGTGCGTGATGTGCAATGAAAAATTGAAATTCGGCGCCTTGCTCGAGCGCGCGCGCCAACTGGGTGGGGATTACATCGCCACCGGTCATTTTGCGCGTCTGGAAAAAAGCCCCGATGGCCGGCGCACGCTCCTCAAGAAGGGCCGCGATCCGCGCAAGGACCAGAGCTACTTTCTCTTTTCCCTCCGCCAGAACCAACTGTCGCGCGCCCTCTTTCCGCTCGGCGAAATGTCCAAGCAGGACACGCGGCAGGTCGCCCGCCAGTGCCAGTTGAAGACTGCCGACAAGGAGGAGAGCATGGAAATCTGTTTCGTGCCGGACAAGGATTACGGGAGGTTTCTTTCCGCCGCCAAACTCGTTGACCGGCATCGCGGCGATATTGTCAACGCGCGCGGCGACCTGCTCGGCCACCATGACGGCATCGAATTTTTTACCGTCGGCCAGCGCAAAGGCCTGGGATTATCGTCGCCCAGGCCGCTGTATGTGATTGAACTGGACGCCGCCCTCAACCGCGTTGTCGTCGGCGACGATTCGGAGCTGGATCGCGATGAATTCCAGGTCGAGCGCTGCAATTGGGTTCCGTTCGAGGAGCCCCCCGAAGAAATGCGGGTGACGGCGAAAATCCGGTACAACCACCCGGGAACGCCAGCCACAGTCCGGCCGCGGGCGAACGGCGGCGCTGTTGTCAAGTTGAATATTCCGCAGCGCGCGATCACGCCCGGCCAGGCCTGCGTGTTTTATGACGATGATTTGGTCGTCGGCGGCGGCTGGATTACCGCGCACGGGTAACCAGGGCTTGTTAACCAATCTTCCAGTCGCGAGGGCGGAAAATTCGGTTAAGGCCAGGTCTTTTCTTCAAGGTGCCCGATCGCTTCCTGCATCTCGCGCAAGTGAACCGCCGGATCCGGCGAATCGGTGATATGCACGATGCGGCCATTGAGCCCGATCAAAAAGCTCACGCGCCGCGCCATCTTCCCGTTTGGCGTCGCGCGAACGCCGTAAGCGTCGGCGATTTCGCCCTTGGTATCGGCCAGGAGCAGAAAGTTCAGGTTGTACTTGAAAACGAATTGTTGGTGGCTCTCGGCGTTGTCGAAACTGACGCCAACCACCTCGACATCGCGCTGTTTGAAATCGAGCATTCTGTCGCGCAAGCCGCAAGCCTCGGCGGTGCAGCCTCTGGTGTCGTCCTTGGGATAGAAATAGAGCAGCACGATCTGTTTGCCGATTTCCGATTTGAGATTGAATTTCTTGCCATCCTGGTCGTGGCCGGTGAAAAGCGGGGCCACATTGCCTTCCTCAAGCGCGACTGTCGCCAGCAGCGGAGTTGCGCTCACCGCGAAAGCCGCCGCGATTAGCCAGTAGGATAAGGCGTGAAGTGTTTTCATAGCATTGTTTTCGGTCTTAAATAAGCTAACAAACCCCGGCGCGTTGTCAAACCGGCCTCCGGCGCATCAGGTACCTCCAGTTGGCTGTGAAAAACTTGCGCATTGACGACTCGGCTGATTCTGGAACGGGGCGACCGTGAGGAAAAGTATCAAATAAAAAAAGGGCAAATTCCGCATGGCAATTGCTCGCGGACTCGGTGTATAATAGATTCATGCGGACCGCGGTCGATTTTGTTTGAAGGATTTTGGCGGCGCAGACACATTTGTCATTGAAAGACAATAAACAGAGGACTAGAATGAGGTTGGTGTGAGCCCGGCTGAGATCAAGGAAGTCGCGTGGCTCCTGATGCTGATTCCGTTTGGAATCGTTTTGGGAACCGGACTGTTTTTCATCTACTGCGCCTGGCGCCGCGCCTCGGGGGTGAATTCCGATCCGCCGCCGAATCGGCTGCCGGCTTCAACCGGGACCGATGGCTTTCGGACGTCCCCGTTCGAGCAGCCGAGCCGATGGCTGGCTGTCAAAGCCAATGATCCCTCTGTCGTGCAAGCCGCCTTCCACCTCAATCGGCCGACGGCGTGTTCGTGGGAGGAAGGGTTGGCGGAAGCCCGCGAGGACAAATTGTTCATCTCGCCTCCCGTTTCCGGGTGGGTGCTGGTCGTTGGACCGGGATTGCCGGAACCGGCCGAGGATGTCGATCTCTGCTACCGCTTCTTGACCGAATTAAGCCGCAAGCTGGGCCACGTCCAGTTTTTCAGCGCCAGCCGCGTCGTCAATTATCATTGCTGGGCCCTGCTCGAAAGGGGCCATGTCTATCGGGCTTACGCGTGGGCCGGCGAAACGTTGTGGAACCAGGGCCCGGTCACCGCGGCCGAACGGGACCTGGGCCTGGTTTGCTTTGGATACGGCACCGAGCAGAATCCCTTTGCCATTCGTGACGTGCTTACCGCCAATTCGGACAACGTCAATCAACTTGCGGCGCGCTGGAGCGTGGACCCGTGCGCCTCTTCCCCGGCCATGTTGAATGCCCGCGGGATCGTGGGCGAATTCTCCCAATCCAAGCCGCATTGAACCCATCCAGGACGCCCGAAATTTGTCCCGCATGCGGCGCCGATGTCCCCAGGGGCGCCAAGGCATGTCCGGAATGCGGCGCGGACGAAAACACCGGGTGGTCCGAGGAAGCTTACGCCAGCGGTTTGGGTCTCCCTGATGAATCGTTCGACTACGACGAATTTGTTAAACGCGAATTGGACCCGAAGCAATCACCCGTGCCACGGGGAATCCACTGGTTCTGGTGGGTCGTGGCCATTGCCACCGTGATTGTCTTTGCCGGCGCCGGCTACTTCTTCAAGTCGTTGAAGTAATCCTTGACGGCGCCCTGGTAAGCGCGGGGCACCTGGTCCTGGTTGAGGGCGCTCTGGGCGTCACTCTGCGCGGCGGTGGCCGCTTCCTGGTAGCTGACGGAACTCTGCCCCTTGATGCTTACTCCCTTGAGAGTGATGCTCGGCATCGGCCCGCCGGGACTGATTTGGCCATGCAATTTTGTCGGCGCCAGATTATCCGCCAACTGAGGGTCGCCGCGATCTGTCAAGCCGCGCGGGGCCGTGTCCGGGCGATTAGCCCCGCTATTGTCCCACAAACCGCTCATCTTCGGATACAATTGCGAATCGTCATCGGTCCACGTGCCGACGCCCCGGCCGCCTGGACCTCTGCCAAGGCCCAGACAATGGCCCGCTTCCAGGCAACGGCCGCTGCAATCGCCGCAAAATGGGCACTCCCCCCATCCCGAGTGAGTGGCGAGGCAAATTTCCGCCTTGTTCAAAGCATCCAGCGAACCCTGCACGGCCTTGGCATCTTCCATTTGCGCCATGATTTTCTCCAATTCCTTCGCCGCCGCGGCCAGAGATTGCGCCGAGCCGGGCTTATCGCCGGAACGAAGCTGCTGGGCCGCCTCGTGCAGGTCATGCGAAGCATCCCCATAGGGTGTGGCAGGCGACACCGACCGCGAAACCTCATCGAGCATCCGGGCAACCTGCTGGTCGGTCATGCTGCCTGATCGCAATTGGTCGATCATGTGTTCCAGCGTCTTGCCCGCCAGTTCGGCCTGACCAAATTTCAACTGCTCCGGGAGGTCTTTGCCGTCCCGGTCCGCCTGCTTCTGAAGCTGCTGCAAGGCTTTGGCCACCTGCTGGACCTTCTCCAGATCGGTCGTCGCCAAGTCCATGTCTTTCTGAAAACTGTCCGTTCGATTGGCTTCCAGCGCGGCGATGGCGTCGTCGAGATTCGGCATCGGTTGCCCAAGCTCTTTAGCCTCCTTGGCGAGGTCCGCGAGCTTCTGGGCCATTTTTTGCCGTTCGGCGGCGGCCTGGGCCGGACTGGCCTTGGACAGCCCCGCGGCCGCTTGCTGCAATTTTTGCATCTCCTCGGACAGCTTATCCAGCGCGGCTGGATTCTCGCCGGCTTTGCCAAGCGATTTTTGCAGGTCGTCCATTTGTTTTTGGGCGGCCGAACCGTTATTGGGAGTGGTTGAGGGTTGGCGCGCCTCGCGTTCGAGGGCGTTGAACTCCGGATTCTTCTTGCCCAAATCCTGCAACTGCGCCTTGAGCTTGTCCGCGACATTGGCCAGGTCTTTCAGCGCGTCGTTGCGGGTTAAATTAGCCTTGTCCATGCGCAATCCCAATTGCTCCACGCTTTCCAGCGCCTGACGGGTCGGTTCCAGCGCCGGTGGACGGTGAGCGAGAGTGTGCTGGGTGATTTCGATAATTTTCTTGCCAGCCTCCTTGATGGCCTGGGAGTCCTGCTGCTTGGCCAGATAATCCTTGCTGCGATATTCCGGCATGAACCCCAATCCCGCCGCCAGTGCCAGGGCTGTCATTGACCACAAGCCCACGCGCGGAAGCCGGAACGGAAAAATCTTGCGCGGGTCCAATTTGCCGGCGAATCGCGCGGCATCCGACACCAGTAACGCGCGCCAGCCCGTGTCCGGCCCGGAGGAGGCCATCTCAAGGGCGGTACTGAGGCGCTCCTGCAAATCCTGCCGTTGATCCAGGCGCCGGGCCGTTTGTTGCAAAGTTGGCTTTCGCATCCAGCCACGGATAAATCCCCCGGCCATGAACAAGCCGCCCAATGAAGCGGCGACAACGAGAATAAAAGACGGAACCGGAGCAATTTTGTAGATAATGAGGGCCGTCAACCAGAGCAGGGCGCCGGCGAAGAGTCCATTCCATAAGCCATCCAAGGCGCATTCCAGGCGGCGGCGGCGCGCGGCACGAGCCAGGACGTCTCGAATGGCCTCCAAATCGCTCATCTTGGCCTTTACATTGCCTTATCAAGGCGGTTTTGGCCAGTCAAAAGAAGATGCGCAATATTTTCTGTCCCGCTGGCCTCCCATCGGTTTTATAATGCTCGTATGCGCCAGTCCCATTCATGGGCCGCCTTGATTCCGTGCCGTGACGAGGCGGTGGCCTTGCCGGGGTTGTTGCAGGAAGTCCGGCGATTTCTGCCGGCGGTCCTGGTGGTGGATGACGGCTCGCGCGATGCCACGGGCGCGATCGCGCGGGAAATGGGTGTGGACTGCCTTGCGTTGTGGCCGGGACAAGGCAAGGGGGCGGCGCTCCAGGCCGGTTTTCGACACTTGGAGGTGTTGGGCTTCAGCCACGCCGTAACGCTCGATGGCGATGGACAACATTCCCCGGACGACATCCCGCGCTTTCTGTCGTGCGGCCGCGATACGGGCGCGGACCTTGTCGTAGGCAGCCGAACGATGGCGCCAGGGTCAATGCCCTGGTCGCGCCGCGCCGCCAATCGCGCCATGAGCGCCTGTCTGTCCTTTTACGCGGGGCGCGCCTTGCCGGATTCGCAGTGCGGATTTCGCCTGGTTGATTTGCGGCGGGCGCGCCAGGCGGGAGCGGCGACGCGCCATTTCGAATATGAATCGGAGATGCTCCTGTCGTTTGTCCAACGCGGTTTCCGGGTCGAATTTGTTCCGGTTCAAACGATTTATCGCGGTGAACGCAGCAAAATCCGCCCGCTTTCGGACACCTGGCGCTGGTTGCTCTGGTACACGGAAATATTTAGAGAAACCACCCGCGGTAAATTTCGTAAACATTTACCTTCCCTCCCGGGAAATAGTGCGTGCGGGGAAAAATAAATGTCCGCCCGGCACTGTCGTACACAAGGATGAGCGGTTTCTCGCAAATATTTGGATCGTAGCAGTGGAATTCCAACCCGCCCCCCGCCGTGGACACTCCAAAGATCAGCAATACGTGGTTGATCGTCAGCCGGGGAAAAGTCACCACGTGGATGATGGGAAGCCGTCCGGACGCGAGCGCTTCCTGAATGTCCCCGGCCATCCTCGCCTGCCCGCGCCGAGTGAAAGGCAGAATCATCCGCCAGTTTCCGCGCTGGGTGTAGCTTTGCCACGCGCCGCCGCAGTTTTCGCGCAACAAGTCACCATGCGCCGCGCTAAACTGCCGCAGGTTGGCAAAGCCAGGGATGGCGATCCGGTCCCCCGGTGCCGATAGACGAAACGCGCTTCGCCCAGTGACGGAACGAATGATTTCCCGGTAGCCGGTCGCGTCGGTCGCTTGGCGATCCGGCAGGAACGCACCATGCAAATAAAACTGTCGTGCGGAACGCACGACAACGAAGCAATGGTGGGCGTAACAGGGCGGGGGATCGTTCTTTCGGGTGCTGGCCCTCCGGGTCTCCGGATCAAACCGATATTCCCAGACCAATTCGTTCCGATACGAGAACGTGTCCGCGTAAAAGTCAAACGCCCGTCCGGCGCCGGTCGCCGTTCTAATTTCCCCGGCTTGTTCAGTGAGTTCCATTGGTCTTAATAAGGAGAACCGGTTCAAGACTAGGATTACGACGCGGGAACCGCCATAAAAAATGTGGCCGCCATTTTTCCGCGCGAACCGAGCCGCTGAATCAAATATATTTTGAAATTTTCATACATATCCGCTTTCATCGGTGTCCATGGAAATGATATGACCCCTCGAACCAGAATTTTCCGCCTCCGCACAATTCTTGTCCTTTCGCTCCTGGGGGCATTTCGGCTTCATGCCGATGATGCTGAAGCCTCCGGCAGGCAAGGCTATTACCGGTATCCTACGATTTTTGGCGACACCGTTGTGTTCACAGCCGAAGGCGATCTGTGGCGGGTTGGAATCCAGGGCGGCCTGGCTCAAAGGCTCACCTCCCATCCGGGCGCGGAGTTCCAGGCCGCCTTTTCTCCGGACGGCAAGACCCTCGCCTTTTCCGCCGAATATGAAGGGCCAACCGAGGTCTATACCATGCCCGCCGAAGGGGGCTTGCCCGTCCGCCGCACTTTCGACGGGCAATACGCCGGTGTCGTCGGCTGGACGCCCGACGGCAAAATCCTTTATGCAACGGCCAAGTATTCCACGTTGCCGAATCGCCAATTGGCAACTCTCAATATCCAGACCGGGGAGCAATCCGTCCTGCCATTGAGTCAGGCCAGCGACGGGGTCTTCGATCCAACCGGCAAGAGTCTTTATTTCACGCGCCTGCCATTCCAGGGCAGCAGCACCAAACGCTACAAGGGCGGTTTTATCCAGAACTTGTGGAAGTTCACCGCGGGCGATGCCGAAGCCGTGCCGCTGACCGCCGATTTTGCCGGCACCAGCAAAGCGCCGGTTTGGTGCCAGGGACGCGTCTATTTCGTCAGCGACCGCGACGGCTCGATGAATCTCTGGTCCATGGACGAAAACGGCGGCGACTTGCGCCAGGTCACGCACCATCGCGATTGGGACGTAAAATCTCCCTCTGCGTCCCAGGGACGGATCGTGTATCAACTCGGCCCCGACTTGCACCTCTACGACATTGCGGCCAACACCGACCAGATTATTCCCATCACTCTTGCCTCCGACTTCGATCAGGAGCGGGAAAAATGGGTCAAGAATCCGATGGAGTACCTTACGGCGGCGCATTTGTCGCCCGACGGCGATCGTCTGGCGCTTACGGCGCGGGGCGAAGTCTTTGTGGCCCCGGCGGAACAAGGCCGGTTCGTTGACGTCACCCACCAACCCGACGTTCGCTATCGCGCCGCCTGTTTCATGCCCGACGGAAAGTCGCTTCTGGCGCTTTCGGACGCCACAAGCGAGCTGGAATTTTATCGCGTTCCCGCCAATGGCGTCGGCAAACCCGAGCAACTTACCTCGGACGGCCATGTGTTCCGTTTTGCGGGCGTTCCCTCGCCGGACGGAAAATGGATCGCCTACGACGACAAAAACATGCAACTCTGGCTTTACGACATTGACAACAAGAAGAACCGGCGCATCGCGACAAGTCGCTGGGACGGTTTCTCCGACCTGAGATGGTCGCCCGACAGCCACTGGCTGGCCTACGTCCGCGGCGCCGACAATACCTACCCCCAAATTTGGATTTACGGACTCAAGGACGGCAACACGACTGCCCTGACCACCGATCGCGTCAACAGCTTCAGCCCGGTCTGGAGCACCGATGACAAGTGGATTTATTTCCTTTCCGAGCGCCACCTGGAATCCGCGGTCAGTTCGCCCTGGGGCTTGCGCGAGCCTGAACCGTACTTCGACAAACCAGTCAAGCTCTACGCTCTCTCACTGGTCAGCGGCCAACGTTCACCGTTCCAGCCCGCGGACGAACTACATCCCGCGGCGGAGGAAAAGAAAAAAGATGACAAGAACAAAGACACCGACAAGCACAAGCACAAACACAAGGACCGTGATCACGACACCAACTCAGCGCCCGATGTAAAGATCGACCTGTCCGGCATCGAGTCCCGTATTCAGGCTGTTCCCGTGCCGCCGGGCAATTACAGCGACTTGTCCGCAGACGCCAAGCATCTGTTCCTCATCGAGCACGGCTCCGGCCTCGACGGCAGAACTAATCTGACGCTCATGACCCTGGAAATCACCAACACGGAGCCGAAACTCAAGGCCCTTGCCGAACATGTCGGCGATTACGAAGTATCTTTGGATCGAAAGAAAATCCTCATCCACAAGGACGCCAGTTTTTACATCATAGACTCCGATTCGAGCGCCCCGGCCAAACTGGAAAAGAGCGTCGATTTGAGGAATTGGACTTTCCCCATCGAGCCTCGCCAGGAATGGCGCCAAATGTTCGTCGAAGCCTGGCGCATGGAACGCGATTTCTTTTACGATCCGAACATGCAGGGCCAGGATTGGCCCGCCATTCTCAAGCGATACCTGCCCGCCGCCGGCCGCGTGACCGATCGCAGCGAATTGAGCGACTTGATCTCCGAGATGGTTGGTGAGTTGTCCGCCCTCCACATCTTTGTTTTCGGCGGCGATTTTCGCGAATCGCCGGAGCAGATCCAAATTGCCGCCCTGGGCGCCCGCCTCGTCCGCGACCAGGCTGCCGGGGGCTACCGCGTTTCTCACATCTACCAGTCCGATCCGGATTATCCGGAGGATTTCTCTCCGCTGCTCCAGCCAGGCGTGGATGTCCACGAGGGCGATGTCATCGAAATGATAAACGGCGTCGACACCCTTTCAGCCACCGATCCATCGGAGTTGCTGCGCGATCAGGTTGGCCGCCAGGTCCTCCTGCGCGTCAAAACTCCCGGTGCGACGACCTCGCGCGACACAATCGTAATCCCCGTGTCTGTCGCGCGCCAGGCGGACCTGCGCTACAACGAGTGGGAATACACCCGCCGCCAGCAAGTCGAACAATTGGGAAATGGCCAAATCGGATACCTCCATTTGCGCGCCATGGGATCCACCGATATCGCCCGCTGGGCGCGGGATTATTATCCGGTGTTCCAGCGCCAGGGCTTGATCATTGACGTCCGGCACAATAACGGAGGCAACATCGACAGTTGGGTCCTGGAAAAATTGATGCGCAAAGCGTGGTTTTACTGGCAAAGACGTGTTGGCGAGCCGTTTTGGAACATGCAATACGCCTTTCGCGGCCACATCGTCGTCTTGTGCGATCAGGAGACCGCCTCTGACGGCGAAGCTTTCAGCGAGGGGTTTAAACGTCTTGGTCTGGGCAAATTGGTCGGCATGCGCACGTGGGGCGGCGAAATCTGGCTTTCCTTCGATACCGTGCTCTCGGACAATGGCATGGCCTCCGCCGCCGAAACCGGCGTTTACGGCCCGGAAGGAAAATGGCTCGTTGAAGGCCACGGCGTCGATCCGGACATCGTCGTGGATAATCTGCCGCACGCAACCTTTGCCGGCGACGACGCGCAACTAAAAAAAGCCGTCGAATTTTTGAAGGACCAAATCCGCCAGGACCCCGTCCCTGTCCCGCCGCCGCCGCCCTATCCGGATAAATCGCTGCATTAGGACCCCTCTGAAAATCCGGGATAAAGCAGAGCGGTCGGCTCCCGTCGCCGTCGAAATATTCCTTGACGCACAATGGCTTTGCCCGACTCTAACCGCAGGAGAAGATCGTGCGTTGCAGCCGGCTGCCTCCCCCCTGAAAATGTTATACGCCGCCTGGCAGGAAACAGCGCGCTTGTGCCGCGATGAACTGGCGCTGATCGATCTCGGCGACGGACGCCGGTGGACCTTCGCTCAATTGGAGGCGGCGGGCGAGGGCGGCGGCGGGGACGGGCCGGTGATTCATCCCTCGGGCAGCGGTTGCGACTTTATATTTGACGTTCTTCGCGCGTGGCGGACGGGCCGGGTAGTCTGTCCGCTGGACCAGGGCCAGGCCGCGCCGGTGTTGCCGCCGCTCCCGCCCGGGTGTGTCCACCTCAAAATCAGCTCGGGAACCGCGGGAGCGCCGCAAATGATTGCGTTCACGGCCGAACAATTGGCCGCAGACGGGCGAAACATTTTCGGGGCGATGGGATTGCGGGCGGATTGGCCCAATTTGGGCGTCATTTCGCTGGCCCATTCCTACGGCTTTTCCAATCTGGTATTGCCGCTGCTTTTGCACGGTGTGCCGCTGGTCTTGTTGCCGTCGCGATTGCCGGAGGCCGTCCGCCGCGCCTCTTTGAAATTTTCCAGCCTGACTCTTCCGGCGGTGCCCGCACTTTGGCGCGTGTGGCATGAGACCAACGGCATTTCCCCGGCGATCAAACTGGCCATTTCCGCCGGCGCGCCGCTGCCGGTTGCTTTGGAAGCGGCGATCTTCGAGCGCGCTGGAATTAAAATTCACAATTTTTACGGCGCAAGCGAATGTGGCGGCATTTGTTATGATGCCTCTGATATTCCCCGCGCGTCCGATCAGGACGTCGGCACGCCGTTGCGCGGAGTCACGCTGGAAACCGATGGCGACGGGTGCCTGGTCGTGTCGAGCGCGGCGGTCGGTGAAAATTACTGGCCGAATCCTTCGCCCGCGTTGGGCGGCGGACGATTCCACACGGGCGATCGCGTGGAACTGCTCGATGGCCGCGTGCTCTTGCGGGGCCGGCGCGGAGACGTCATCAATTTGGCCGGACGCAAGATCGCGCCGGAATCGATCGAGCAGGCGATACTGCGCCATCCCGGTGTCCGCGATTGCGTGGTCTTTGGCGTGCCGGAGCCGGGCGGGGCGCGCGGTGAAATCATCGCCGCCTGCGTTTCCGTCGAAGGTGATTTGGGGGAGGAAACATTGAGGCGGTTCGTCGGAAAATCGCTGCCCGATTGGCAGATGCCGCGGCATTGGCGGTTTGTCGCCGATTTGGCGGAGGGGCAACGCGGGAAAATTTCCCGGGCCAAATGGCGCGAGCGTTTTCTGGCCTCAGACTTCAAACTTTAAACTTTAAACTTTACTGCCGGCCGCCCACCATCGCGCCATGACGTCCATGTTCGATTTGACCGGTGAAATTGCCGCGGTCATTGGCGCCACGGGAGTGTTGGGCGCAAAAATGGCCGAAGGCCTGGCCGGCGCCGGGGCAAGGGTGGCCGTCATCGGCCGGAATGCCGGGCGAGGCGAAGCATGCGCCCAGCGCATCCGCCAGGCCAACGGCGAGGCGCGGTTTTTCGCCGCTGACGCCGTTTCGCGCGAAAGCCTGCGTGCGGTCACCAGGCAAATTCAGGACGCATTCGGCCCGGTCACCGTGTTGGTCAATGCCGCCGGCGGCAACGATCCGAAAGTCACCGTGACCGGCGATTTGAAATTCGAACAAATCGCGGTGGAGGATTGGCGGGCGAATTTTGACTTGAACCTGGTGGGCGGCATATTGGCGCCGTGCCAGGAATTCGGGCCGCCCATGGTGGAGCGCGGCAAAGGCAGCATCATCAACATCGCCAGCGTCTCGGCCCACGTCCCGCTGTCCCGCGTGGCGGCCTACTCGGCTGCCAAGGCCGCCGTGTTGAATCTGTCGCAATTTCTCGCGCGTGAGTGGGCGCCGCGCAACGTCCGTGTCAATACCATTACTCCCGGCTTCTTTCCCGCCGGGCAAAACCGCCGCTTGCTCTTCAACCAGGACGGGACGCCCAGTCCCCGGGCCAAAAGCATTCTGGGCCACACGCCGATGGGCCGGTTTGGCCAGGCGGAGGAACTCCTGGGGGCGGTGATTTTTCTGGCCAGTTCGCGCGCCAGCAGCTTCGTGACCGGCGCCGACTTGCGCGTGGACGGCGGTTACCTGGCGCAGACGGTTTGAGAATACCGATCAGATTTGAGCTTCATACACTTCCCGTTCTTCCAAATCCTCATTGCTCCGGGAGTAATCTGTCTTTCCGCCAAGGGCGCGCCCGATAAATTTGGCCCTCTCCCGCGACCTCAAATACTCGGCCAGCGCCTGGTTGACGGCCCTTGACTTCTTCCTTTGGCCGGTAGCCATTTGAATGCGTTCGAGAACTTTTGCATCAATATCTATCGTAATTCTCATGCCCTCAGACACAAAAAAGTGGAAATGATCTGAATGCAAGCTGATTACTCTCCGTATTTCACGGTCTGCTCAAAGGAATTCAAAAAGTTCGTTTACAATTTGTGCTAATACGCGAATTTTACCGCATGAACGCGTCGTTACACACTGCCGGACCGCCTGAATCAGCATCATCGGAAATTCGAAGAGCGCGAAGTGTCAACACCAGTTTTCCCCTTCGCGCTTTTCGCGGCCTTCGCGGTGTCCTATCGCTTTCATTCCTGGTCACGGCAATCCTGGCCGGCGCGCAGCCTTTGCCCAAAATCCAGCTTCGACAGGTGTTCCCCAAACTGGAATGCAGCAACCTGGTTTGGATGACCGAGGCGCCCGACGGTTCGGGCCGTTTCGCCATCGTCGGCCAGGATGGCCGCATCGTTCTGGCCCGCAAAGGCACGGACGGCTCGGACGCCAAAGTGTTGCTGGACATCGAGGATCGGCAACCGCATGCCAGCCTCGAGCAGGGATTGCTGAGCCTGGCGTTCCATCCGGGGTTCAAGACCAATTCCCTCTTCTATATTTTCTACAGCCAGCAAAATCCCCGGCGCACTCTCCTGAGCGAATTCAAAATCTCCGCCAGCGATCCGGATCACGCCGACACCAACAGCGAGCGCATCCTGTTGGATATTCCCCAGCCCTCCGATGTTCACAAGGCGGGACTGGCAAGCTTTGGGCCGGACGGTTTTCTTTACCTTGGCGTCGGCGATGGCGGCGGACAGAACGACGAATTCGGCGCGGCCCAAAACACCTCTACGTTGCGGGGTAAAATTCTCCGCATCGATGTCAACACCCGCACAACGATAGGATTGCACGGGTCCCACGAAACGTTGCCCTACGGCATCCCGGCCGACAATCCGTTCTTCGGCGAACCGGATTTTTGGGAAAACAGCGTGCGAAAGGAAATCTGGGCCTATGGTTTGCGCAATCCGTGGCGTTACAGTTGGGACCGCCAAACCGGCGACCTCTGGGCGGGGGACGTCGGCCAGGACAAGTGGGAGGAAATCGACCTGATTGTCAAGGGCGGCAACTATGGCTGGGGCGTGCGGGAGGGCGCGCACCATTTCAAACCCGGCCCCGACGCCGCCCGTTACATCGATCCCGTGATGGAATATCCGCACAACACCAATCTCCTTTCCGAGTCGGCCTTTCCCGCGCACAGTATTGGAGCCTCCGTGACGGGAGGGTACGTTTATCGCGGGGCCAAACATCCTGCGTTGCGCGGGATTTATATTTATGGCGACTACGCGCTGGGGACAATTTGGGGCTTTCGCTACCAGGACGGCAAAGTAACTGAGTCCGGCACAATGCTCGAACAGCCCAAAAACATCACCAGCTTCGCCCAGGATTTGGATGGCGAACTTTACGTTCTGGCCTACGAGGGCCAAGTCTATTCAATCGCCGCGGCAGGCGATCCGCCAGACTGACAAAAAAGTTCTTGCCCTTGACGCGGCATGCGACAATATTCCGGGCACAGATTATAAACAGGAACCGGTTTTTCCCATGGCACATATTTATAATAACATCGTCGAAACGGTCGGACGCACCCCGCTGGTCCGGCTCAACAAAGTCACCGCGGGCGTGGACGCCACCATCCTGCTCAAGTGCGAGTTCTTTAATCCCCTGGGCAGTGTCAAGGACCGCATCGGCATGGCAATGATCGATGACGCGGAGCGCCGCGGCATTCTCAAAAAGGACACCGTCATCATCGAGCCGACCAGCGGCAATACCGGCATTGCACTGGCATTCGTCGCCGCCGCGAAAGGCTACAAATTGATTTTGACAATGCCCGATACAATGTCCCTGGAGCGCCGCACCTTGCTGGCGATGCTTGGGGCCAAATTGGTCCTGACTCCGGGCGCCGAGGGAATGAAAGGGGCCATCGCCCGCGCCGAACAATTGGCCCGCGAAACGCCCAATTCGTGGATTCCCCAGCAATTCGAGAACCCAGCCAACCCGGAAATCCACCGCAAGACCACCGCGGAGGAAATTTGGAACGATACAGACGGCAAAGTCGATATCTTGGTCTCGGCGGTTGGCACCGGCGGCACCATCACCGGATGCGTGGAAGTCATCAAGCCGCGCAAGCCGTCCTTCCAGGCCATCGCCGTTGAACCGAAGGATTCCCCGGTCATTTCGCAATGTCTTGCGGGTCAGCCCTTGAAACCGGGCCCGCATAAGATTCAGGGCACCGGCGCCGGGTTCATTCCCATAAATTTGCATCTCAAGGACAGCAAAGGCAACCCGCAGATCGTGGAATGCGTTCAAGTCACCAACGACGACTCCTTTGCAATGGCGCGGCGGCTTGCCAAAGAGGAGGGGATCCTGGTGGGCATTTCCACTGGCGCCAATGTCGTCGCCGCCCTGCAGGTGGCGCGGCGTCCGGAGAACAAAGGCAAGATGATCGTGACCGTTGCCTGCTCGACCGGCGAGCGTTATTTGAGCACGCCGCTGGCGGCTGAGGCCAGGGCGGAGGTTGGGGGTTGAAAAAAAAAGTTGCAAATATCCCCGTTTGGCTCGACTATCTGATTGTTGAAGGTCTGACCGGGTGCGCGGTGGACAGGTTGCCGAAGAGGGGCGCGCCGGTCTTCTAAGAATTCCAAGTTCACACGAAAGTGATTTTTCGGGGCAATTCAGGCATGGCCTTCGCACGTTTTACATGAATAACTTATGAGTACAGCTCCCGGCGCAGCGACCACCGATTACGGTGCAGGCTTTCTTGAAATCTCTGAAAAGGGGTTTGGCTTCCTGCGCACCAGAGAAAACAACTACCACCCCAAGCCCAGCGACATCTTTGTCACACCGGACACCATCAAGCGCAACTTCTTGCGCGAAGGCTGCCTGGTCGCCGGCGAAACCCAGCCGCCGCACCGCGGCAACAGCCCGCAACTCCGGACTGTTGACAAAATCAATGACCAGCCCTTCGAGGCCTATACCAAGTCCGTTCGCTTCGAGAACCTCACGACCATCGATCCCATCGAGAAGATCAACCTTGAAACGTCGCCCGACCTTCTGGAAACCCGCATCATTGATCTGGTCACACCCATCGGCAAAGGCACCCGCGGCCTCATTGTCGCCCCCCCGCGCACGGGCAAGACCACCATCCTCAAGCAAATCGCCAACGCCGTCACCGCCAATCATCCGGAGGTTTCCGTCATCGTCCTGCTGATCGATGAACGCCCTGAGGAAGTCACCGATTTTCAACGCTCCGTCAAAGCAGAAGTCGTCGCCTCCTCCAATGACCAGGACCTGGAAACCCACGTCCGCCTCTCCCGCTTTACCATCGAGCGCTGCCGTCGCATGGTCGAAAGCGGTCGCGATGTCTTTGTTTTGCTTGACTCCATCACCCGCGTCGCCCGCGCCTACAACAGCGTCCATGGCGGCAGCGGCCGGACCATGACGGGCGGCGTCGATGCCCGCGCCCTGGAAATTCCGCGCAAAATGTTCGCCTCCGCCCGCAAGATCGAGGAAGGCGGTTCGCTCACAATCATCGCCACGGCGCTGGTCGATACCGGTTCACGCATGGACGAATTGATCTTCCAGGAATTCAAGGGCACCGGCAACATGGAATTGATTCTGGACCGCAAGCTCTCCGAACGTCGGCTCTTCCCGGCCTTGGACATTCCCAAGAGCGGCACGCGCAAGGAGGAGAAATTATTTCCCCCCAAGTACATCGAGCCTATCCGCAAGCTGCGCCGCATGATGGTCGATCTCAATCCGGTCGAAGCGATGGAAACGCTCATCGCCGCCTTGAAGAAACACAAGACCAACGAAGAATTGCTGGCCAAGATCACCTGAAAGACAAGCCTGTCAAGACGCTCCACGCGCGTCCGCCGCTGGAGCGAATGTTGCGCATCCATCAGGCGCTTCAATCCGGACGCCATCCCAATG
Organism: Vulcanimicrobiaceae bacterium; assembly: GCA_035511075.1. Lineage (GTDB taxonomy): Bacteria > Verrucomicrobiota > Verrucomicrobiia > Limisphaerales > Palsa-1400 > DATAUD01. The sequence continues at coordinate 19,374 of DATKFW010000011.1, read as the reverse complement.
CCGTCGTTCTCGCCGCGGAATTGGAGGTCAGCAGCAAGTCCGTCCATCGTGATCTTGAATTCATGCGCGACCGCCTGGACCTGCCCCTGGCCTACAACCCGGAGCGCAAAGGCTATCATTACACCCAGGAGGTCTCCAACTTCCCGACGCTCCAAATCACCGAGGGCGAGCTCTTCGCGCTGTTGGTCGCGGAGAAGGCCCTCCAACAGTATCGCGGCACCCACTTCGAGCGCCCGCTCATCAGCGCCTTCAAGAAAATGGCCGCTGGCCTGCCCGACACCGTTTCATTGAACATCGCCGATTGGGAGCAGACCATTTCCTTTCGCACCCGCGCCGAGCCGATCTTAAACCTCGAAATATTCGACGCCCTGGCCAGGGCCGCCGCGCAACGCAAACAATTGCAGTTGACTTATCGCAAGCCCGGCCAGCGCGACACCGAACTGCGCCTGGTTGATCCCTATCATCTGGCCAACATCAACGGCGAGTGGTACCTGTTTGCGTGGTGCCATTTGCGGCGCGACATCCGCACTTTTGTTCCCGCCCGCATTCAGGAGGCCAAGCCCACGGGCCGCACTTTTGCCCGACCGCAAAAATTCTCGCTCGAAAAGCGCCTGCGCGACAGCTTTGGCGTGCAATCGGGCCAGGGCCATCATGAAGTCGTCCTCCACTTTAACGAACTGGTCAGCGATTACATTCGCGAGAAAAAATGGCATGAATCGCAGGAATTGCGCGAGCTGGAAGATGGCGGCGTCGAACTGCGCCTGAAACTCTCCAGCCTCGGAGAAATCGAACGTTGGATTCTGGGTTGGGCGGGCAACGCCCGTGTCATCCGCCCCCCGGAATTGGCCGAAAGCACCGCCGCCGCCGCTCGAAAAATCCTCCAAAACACCCCCGCCTCACCTTGATTTCCCCTCAGGACTTCCGATCGAGTAAACCGCAAACGCCCCGGACCAATCCTTGGGTTGACGGCATGAGGCGGCGCGGCTAGAGTGCCTTCAACGTCATTCGCAAGGTCTGGCGCGTACTAATATGAACGTGACGAATGTTTCGGCAATCATGACTCTATGGGCGCCCCCCTTGTCATTGCGATGCCCGGCTCAATGAGAACGACAATTCAAGCACTGGTCGCTCTGCTCGGCAGTTCATCGTTACTTGCGCAAAGTACCAACGTGTATTCGCTGAACGCCGTTGGTTACGTCAACATAACCTGTCAACAAGGGTTTACCCTGTTTGGATATCCTCTTTTCGGTTCTCCCAACAATGATCTGATTTATTCCATCGACAATACGACCGGCTCCTTCAATGGTTGCCAGATTTTTTTCTGGCAAAATGGGATTTGGACCAGCTACATAGCCAACACCAACCCGACTCCACCCGTCACCGCAACCAATGGCTGGGTCGAACCAAACGGCCCGATGATGCTCCCTCCCGGCGCAGGAGCCGCCTTCTATAATCCAAACAGCGCGGTGACCTTGACATTGGTCGGCACCGTGCCGTCCGGCAGCCTGACCAACACGCTATACCCAGGGCTGAACCTTGTGAGTTCCATTCTCCCGGCGGCCGGTGATTTGAGTGCCGACACCTTGTTGACGTTTCCCAGTTCCGCAAGCGGTCGCTTCGATGGAGATCAACTCTTTCTGTACTTCAACTCCGGAAATGGACGCACCGGTTACACAATGTTTACCGTTGATTCGCTTAATTACAATCCGCCTGGGAATTACGGTTGGGACGGCTTGCCGCGGCAACCGGACCCAGTCACCACTGAAATCACGCAGGCCTTTTGGTATCGCGCGGGAAATGGCGTGGTCCAGTGGACGGAGAACTTCAGTGTGGACATGGTTGCCCCCTCCGACTCGGTTAAACCGGCGACTTCCACCCTGGATTCCCCAGCGATTAGAAGGTTGGACGCCGCCGGGCGTGCCGTGATGTTACAGAGCCGCCATTTCCAATTCACGTTGACGGGCCGGGCGGGGAAATCCCATGTGGTCGAGGCGTCGTCGGATTTGAAAAGCTGGCAGCCGGTGGGGACCAATTTCTGCTCGTCCGGAAAGTTTACCTACACGGATCCCCTTCCAGCCACCAATAAAACGCGATTTTACCGCGCCTTCGCCCTGCCATGAAGCCTCACGACCGAACAAGTGATTTTCGGGCTTTGGCATTGGCGGCAATGCTTGCCCTTGCCCTGGCACCGGGCGTCGCGCTAGCGCAAGAATCAATCAATTTCAGCGACTTTGTGTCCGGCGTCGTCTTTTCCCACGTCTACGGACCGCAAGCCGGCACTCCGGATTCTAATCTGAGCGGCAACATCGCCACCGCCTACGGGCCATCCACGGCGTACGGGGATTACCCAACGGGCACGACATCGTATCAAGGTTCCTTGTTGGGTGGTTCATCCACCGGCGCGACAAATCAATTGGATTTTACAAACGGCTTTCTCTGGACGGCCCAACTGTGGGCTGCCGCCGGGGCCGACTTGCCGGCTTCGTCCCTTCAACCGATATTCCAATATACCACCACGTTGCGCACCGGGCCAACCAGTGCCTCCGCCGGTTTCATTACGCCGCTCTCCTTCACGGCATCCAATCCGGACAACGGAATTCCATTCTTCGCGGAAATCGGCAGCGCCACTTGCCAATTGCGCGTTTGGTACAACGGAGGGGGAACCATCACCAGTTGGGACGCGGCTTTGGGATCGGGCGTCCTGATCGGTGCCTCGGCCCTCTTCACCGTGGCGGGTGTCGGCTTCGACGATGGCTTTCCGCCGCCGCTGCCGGCGAACCTGTCGGGACTGCAAAGCTTCAGCCTTTACACACCCTATGAGTGGACAATTTTACCCCAGTTTATTTTACAACCCGCTCCTGTCACCGCGCCGCAGGGAAGCAACGTGACATTCTGCGTAAGCGCGTACGGTGCCATGACTTATCAATGGCAGCTCAATGGGACCAACCTCGCCGATAACGCCCGCGTCACCGGCTCGCAATCCGGCCTCCTTTCCATCGAGTGTGCGCGGATGGGAGACGCCGGCGGCTATCAGGTGATTATAAGCAATCTTTACGGCGCGAACGTTAGCTCCACCGCCAACCTTGCCGTCACCGCGCAGCCTCCCACGATGAAATCGGCAACGGTGAGCCAGTCGGCTGGCGCATTCAATATCTATTGGAGCACGGCGCCTGGCCAGGTCTGCCAGGTTCAGTACACGACGAACCTATCGCAACCCGACTGGATCGATCTTGGCGGGCCGGTGACCGTCACCAACGGGACGGTCCGCGCGACCGACAGCCTTGGCAGATCCCAATCCTTTTACCGCCTCCTTGTGCTGCCCTGACCCCGGCGAGCTTGGCGCATGACGCCGTTACGCGCGGCCCCTGATGTTTCGCCAGACGTTTGCCTCCCTTTGCGTTCGCAGTTGCTTCGGGGCTCGGCGCGACCCGTCAATTTTCGTTGACGGTCCGGTGTGCGCCGGTACATTTAGCGCCAACTTCGGTTAATGATACCGGGAAATTAGAAAGTAAAAATACTATGGCAGTTAAAGTTGCAATCAATGGTTTCGGTCGAATCGGGCGCCTTGTCTTTCGCGCCATCGCCGAGCAAGGCATGATTGGCAAAGACGTCGAAATCGTAGCCGTCGGCGATATTGTGCCCGCTGACAACCTGGCTTACCTCCTCAAATACGATTCCACCCAGGGCCGCTTCCAGGGCGTCGTTTCCTCCCGCAAATCAGCCGGGGACAAACCGGATGATGATATTTTGGTCGTCAACGGCCATGACATTCACGTCGTCAGCGCCAAGGACCCCTCGGGCCTCCCTTGGAAACAACACGGCGTTCAAGTGGTCATCGAATCGACCGGACTTTTCACCGACGGCGAAAAAGCCAAAGGTCACCTCGCCGCCGGCGCCAAAAAAGTCATCATCTCCGCGCCGGCAAAAAACGAGGACATCACTCTGGTGATGGGCGTCAACGATGACAAATACGATCCGGCAAAACACAACATCATTTCCAACGCGTCCTGCACGACCAATTGCCTGGCACCCCTGGTGCATGTTTTGCTCCGCGAGGGCTTCGGCGTGGAAGAAGGTCTGATGACCACCATCCACTCCTACACGGCCACGCAAAAAACAGTCGACGGCCCGAGCCGCAAGGATTGGAAGGGCGGCCGCAGCGCCGCCATCAACATCATTCCCTCGACCACTGGCGCGGCCAGGGCCGTCGGTTTGGTTTGCCCGGAAGTCAAAGGGAAGCTCACCGGCATGTCCTTTCGCGTTCCGACCCCGACCGCCTCATGTGTCGATCTGACGGTCCGGACTGCCAAAGACACCAGTTACGCGGAAATCTCCGCGGCGATGAAAAAGGCGAGCCAGACCTATTTGAAAGGCTATCTGGATTACACCGAAGACGAGGTCGTCAGCTCGGATTTCATCCACTGCCCTTTTTCGTCCATATTCGACCAGGGCTCGGGCATCGAGTTGAACAAACGCTTCTTCAAACTAATCAGTTGGTACGACAACGAGTGGGGCTATAGCTGCCGCGTGGCGGACCTGTTGAAATTTATGATCGTCAAGGGGATTTGACCCGCTCATGCGCATCATCGGCGGAAGCGCGGGGGGCGCGATTCTGCGGGCCCCCAAAGGCTTCGGCGTCCGCCCCACGCCGGATTTGGTGCGGCAGGCCGTTTTCAACAGCCTCGGGGCGCGCGTGTCGGGCGCGCGCGTCCTGGAATTATTTGCGGGCACAGGCGCGTTGAGTTTGGAATGCCTGAGCCGCGGAGCCGAGTGCGCGGTCTGCGTGGAGAAGTCCGGCCGTCACGCCGCGTTCATCCGGCAGAACCTCCAACGGGCCAGGCTCTCCGCCGATTCGCTCGAGGTCCGCGTCCAGGACGCTTTCGCCGCCGTCAGGCAATTGGCCGCGGATGGTCAACAATTCGATCTGATTCTGGCCGATCCTCCTTACGGCGAGAAAAATACCGGGCGGCGCTCGACCTCCCTGGCCCAGCAACTCCTGGACGACCCCGATTTGCCGCAATTGCCGCGACCCGCCGGACTCTTCGTTCTGGGACACACCAAACGCGACACGCTGGCCTTGCCGACCGCGTGGGAGGAAGTTAAAACGCTCAAACACGGCGACACCGTGATGCGCTTTCTGCGAAGCGCCGCGCGATGAATGTTGAATTTTCGGCCGCCGCCGCTAATCTCTTTCCGTGCAGTTCCAAATCATCTTCAATCCGACCAGCGCCGCGGAATTGGCCAATATGCCGCGCGAATTGCAGCTCCACATCCTGGGCGAGTTTCGCGGACTTCCCCGCGAAATGCTCAAGAGCGACTTGCACCAGTTCGGGCATCTGGAACGCGCGGGCAAGACCCTTCATCGCTTTCGCATCGGCGATTACCGGGTCTATTTCCAGAGGCACGAGTTGGGCATCGTCGTCCATCGCATTCTCAGCCGCAACACGCTCAAGGATTTTCTTTTTCGCTCCAGTTTGCCGACGGGGGAGGATGAAGCATTGCAGGAAAATCCAAAATTCTGGGAGATGATCGAGTCCGCCCGCGGCACCTCCTCCGCCAACGATTGATTCCTGGCCCCGCTATTTGCTTTCGTTGGGCTGCGGTGCGTGGGCTTGCGTTTGTTTGGCAATGTTCTCCGTCGAGGATGTCGTCGAAGTGCTGTACGCTATCGCCTCCGATAGCGCCGCCAGCGCCTCGGCCCGCAACACCGAGCCGACAAGCTGGTTCTCATCAAAAGTATTGACAACCGGCACGTTGCGCTGCTCGCTCGCCAGCAGCGTCGGCAGCGCGTCCAGCAGTTTCTGGTCGGGCTTCAAACGCGGCGGAATCGGCCGCATCAAGTCCCACGCGATGACCGCCACCATTTCCTCGCCGGCTCCCAGGTACTCCTTGACGTCCTGCAGCGCCACCACGCCCAGCAATCGATTCTGCGCGTCCACAACCGGAAGAAAATTGTTCGATCCGGTCAGGAACCGCCCGGCAACCTCCGGCAGCGTGGCCGTTTCGCGCACCGGAACCACCGGCGCCCGCATCATGTCCCCGATGGTTTGCTCTGTCGCCGCGCCCAGGCGCGAGCTTTCCATTTCCAAAGCCCGCAACCGCAGCGGCTCCGTGTAAACTGAATTGGCGTGAAGTCCGCGCGACACCAGCGTCGAGATGGCGCAGGCGAGCATCAGCGCAGGCATCAGCGAGTAATTGAGCGATATCTCCAGCACCATCACGATGGCCAGCAACGGCGATCGTGTCGTCGCCGCAAACATGCTCCCCATCCCGACCAGCGCAAATATCCCGATGGGCAGGTGCGCGGGCCCCAGGCCTCCAAGCTGCAACGCCGACCCAAACAAACTTCCCAAACTCGCCCCCAAAAACAATGTCGGCGTAATGACTCCGCCCACCGCGCCCGACCCCACGGTAACGACGGTGGCCACCAGCTTGGCGAAAAAAATTCCCAGCAATGCGTCGAACTTCATCGGTTGCCGGATCATCTCGTTGGTCACTTCATACCCGTTTCCCCAGACTTCCGGAAAGGCGATGGCGATGATTCCGACCAGCGAGCCGCCGGCCGCCAGGCGGGCGTATAGCGGAGGAATGTTCTTGAAGATTTCCCGCGAAGCGCGCAGCAGTTTCAGAAATGTCGCCCCCAGCACTCCCGCAAGAAAACCCAGCACAAGGAACGACGGCAATTGCGCAATGCTCGTAAAGTCAAAATTGGGGACCACGTACCACGGATGGATCCCGAAAAAGCTGCGCGAGAGCATCGACGCCACCACCGACGCGCACAGCAACGGAGCAAACAGGTTCATCGAAAAATTGCCCAGCACAATGTGCGCCGCGAAAATCGCTCCGGTGATCGGCGCGTTGTAGGCGGCCGCCATTCCCGCCGCGGCGCCGCACGCCACAAGCAGCCGCAGTCGATACGGCTGCCACCCCGCCAATTGGCCCCACTTCGACGCCGCGGTTGCCGACAATTGCGTAATGCCGCCTTCGCGCCCGATCGACGCCCCCGTGCCGATGCTGATCAGCGACGACACCGCCCTGAAAACGCCGAGGCGAAAGGGCAATCGCCCGTCTCCCGCGACCACCACTTCCAGCAGATTGGTCGAACGTTGCTGGCCCGCCAGGCGCAACCCCCAAAACAACACGCTTCCCGCCGCCAATCCGCCCAGAACCGGCGTCAACACCCGCCACAGAGGAGGCAACTCCTTGGCCACTTGCACGATGGTTTGGCCCGGATGCCCGACCAGGAGCGTTTGAACGCCCTCGATCGAGAGGTAGAAAAGCACATCGATGATGCCCCCCATCAAACCGATGACCCCCGCCATCAGCAGATGGAGCGCCTCCTCGCTCAACACCAGGTGGTCGCGCACCTGCAATGCCTTGAGCGAATGCCGGTGGATGAACTTGCGGGCGGTTTGAACAAACCCCTCGAACGCTTTCGGCCAGGCCGCCATAGGTCCGGTGCGCGTCTTAACTCGCGCAAGGCTCTCCGGCGAAAACGTGCATCATTGTTTTATATTCGATTGCCGACGCCCCATTTTCAATCGCCAATTTTCCGCCTGATCATGTTCCTCGTGTCGAGGCCGCGACGGGCATCAGGATCACGCTCTAAGACCAGCAGCCGCTCAATCGCGATCTTGGAATGATGGGTAGAGAAGCCAGCGCAAGACTACCTTGATAAGCGCCAGCCGGTCCTTTTTGGGCGCGGGGTTCGTTTCCCCGCAGGCCGGGCAGTCCACTTCATGAAAACGTCGCGCTTTAGGAACAAGGATGCCGCGCTGGCAATGCTGGCAGGTCACCAGAATGTGTCCGCGCGATGTCGGTTCGCGCTGATCGCCTCCGTCGGTCACCAATGGCTCTTTCGCGGCTGCTTTACCCATGGCAATTACGCGTCGCATCCTGTTCCGCACCCGCCAGGCGTCTATCAGCAGCCAAAGCGTGAAGGCTATGCAAACGGCCGCCACGACCCAAAGAATCCAACCCGCGCCGGCGAAGCTCGTACCCGAGGCCGTGGATCCCTTGGGCCAAAATTTATCTGAGCCATTCACAACTTGACAAATGCAACTGCGCCCAGGCGCCGCGGGTGTTCAATGTGTGTCGCCCGGAACGCTTGGTTCTCAAAATCACTACTACGCCAATGAGGGCGCATGGTAAACAATCCATTGCGCTCCTTATTGTTAAGAGGGCTTTCCTTTCCCAAGGACACCTGACAGCCTTTATTACAAAAACACCGGGTGATTTGTCAATATCTTAAGCCGGGAAAAACGTTCGCGCCTTATGAATCGCCGGCCAAAAATCGCGCCCATTTTGCGCTTGCCGGTCGGATGCTCTTCTTCTCGGTTGACATCCACGAACCGCCGTGACTCAGCTAACGCCAGAGGTATCTGCCTGTGAAAAAGGTTTGTGTGTTGTCCGTGTTCTCAGCGTGCTGCATTCTCGATGCGGCGGAACCCTCCGCCAATCCGTTGACGCCGAGCGGCTCTTTCGCCATCACGCATGTGAGATTGTTCGACGGTGAACGTACCCTGCAGGACCAGACAGTCATCGTGCGGGATGGGAAGATCGCGTATGTCGGAAACCAACCAAGTATTCCCCAGGGAACGCCGAATATCGCGGGTGAGGGCCGAACCCTGCTTCCGGGACTCATTGACGCCCATGTCCATGCTTATCCTGGAAATTCTTTAAGGGAGGCTGAATCACTCGGCGTGACGACCGTTCTCGACATGTTTTGCCCTCCAGACACCGTCCGCCATGCCAAGGCCGAAGAAGGAAGCGGCGCAGGGTTGGCGGGCGCGGATATTTATTCCGCCGGCATCCTTGCCACCGTTCCGCATGGTCATGGCACTGAGTACGGCTATGACATCCCCACGCTCACCACTCCCGCCGAGGCCCAGGACTGGGTGGACGCGCGCATCGCCGAAGGCTCCGATTATATCAAAATTATTTTGGAAGACGGCAGCAGTTTTGGCGGCGTCATCCCGACCCTGGATCGGCCCACCGTCAACGCGCTGGTCATCGCCGCCCACAAACGCCATAAATTGGCCGTCTTCCACATCGGCTCTTACCTGGAAGCGCGTGAGGCGGTGGAAGCCGGGGCCGACGGTTTAATGCATCTTTTCATCGATCGTCTGCCTGAGCCGGGGTTCGGCGCCTTTGTCGCCGCCCATCATGTCTTCGTCGTGCCGACGCTCAGCGTGCTGCTGTCGGCCTCGGGCGCCAATGAAGAAGGAAAATCTCTCGCCGCCGATAAACGGATCACGGATTATCTGCCGGCCCCGGACATCCTGAACCTTCGTCGGTCATTCGGTTTGGGCAAACCGACGCACTACGACGCAACAGCGGAGAGTATCCGCCAATTGAAGGCCGCGCACGCGCGGATCCTGGCGGGGACCGACGCGCCAAATCCAGGCACGATGTTCGGAGCAAGCATGCACGGCGAGCTTGAATTACTCGTGGCGGCCGGTCTGACGCCCGAGGAAGCCCTGCGCGGCGCGACCTCCATACCCGCCGCTTGTTTCAATCTGCCCGATCGCGGCCAGGTGGCCGTCGGCATACGCGCGGACTTGCTCCTCGTCACGGGTGACCCCACAGTGAACATCACGGACACGCGGAACATCGTTGCTGTTTGGAAGGCCGGCCACGCCGACGATCGCGCTGCTTATGCGGCGGAAATCGCGAGCGAAAAGCGGGCGGGCGATCCCGGTTCTTTGCCTTTGGCGGTGCGTGACGGAACCATTAGCAGCTTTGAGGACGGCACGGATCATACCGCGTTTGGCGCCGGTTGGTCCAAATCGACGGACAGTTTGATCGGCGGAAAATCCACCACGGACTATGAGATTGTCGCGGAAGGCGCGAATGGGACAAAGAAGTCGCTTCGAATTACCGGAGACATCGCCGCCGGCGGCCCTTACAACTGGGCGGGCGCTTTGTTTTCACCGGGCCCCCGTCCTTTCGCTCCCGTGAACCTTTCCAGGGCAGAAGGACTTCAGTTTTGGGCCAAAGGAGACGGCAAGAGCTATCGGATCATGTTTTTCACGGCCGGCGACGGAAATATTCCACAGCTTGCGACGTTCGTGGCGGGGGCCGATTGGAAGCATTATACCATACCCTTCTCCACGTTTGGTGGCTCGGATGGACACGACACGGAAGCCATCCTTTTTAGCGGCGGCCCGGAGGCGGGAAAGTTCAGTTTCCAGATTGACGAAGTCGGCGTGGTTCCCAAGCCGTAGCCGGCCCCGATTATCGCGCCATGTCCGCATCGGCCACCGCCGTCAACGTCACCGGGCCGAGCAAACCGGAATCAGTCAACGGCCAGTCCGAGGCGTTGAACGGATGGTAATCGAGATTGACGAAGTTGATGTCATGAAAATTCTTCCACTGGATACCGCGCCGGTCCAGATCGCGAATCCGGTTGGCGGACACGTTGGCGACCTCCACTTCCAATACGTTCCCCGCGGGCTTTAATCCCCCGACGATTGTTCGAAATGGCGGCGTAAACAACATCCCGCAATCGCGTCCGTTTAGGCGCACGCGGGCGCTTTGGCAGACTTTGCCCAAATCGAGCCTCCAATGATCGCCACCCGACGGCGGTGCGTCGAATTTCAACGTGTAGAGGGCCGCCCCCGCAAAACGTTGTGCATTTGTGTCCGCCGATGCTGCCCACGAACCCAGATGCTCCGTGGCGAACCCGGCTGGCAACTCCGGCCCTCCCTCCAAAAACCTGACCTGCCACGTTCCGGCCAGCGCGACCGAGGCTCCAACCGGGTTCCAATAAGTCCAGCGCGGCGCTTCCGCTTTTGCGGCCAGGGCGCGCAGGAGGATCGATTGCCCGGCTGCAAGCTGGAGCCGGACCCCCACCGCGCCGGATTCCTCCCGGCGCATGGCGGCCAAACCCGTCGCCCCCGTCATCGGATCAGATATCATCACGCTCTCCGCTGCCGTCGCCAACTCCAGCCACCCGTCAAACGGCTGCTCTCCGCGATTGGCGATGAAATAGGTGCGCCCATCCTTGTCCGCGCGCCGCACGCACATCAACCCGGCGTGATCGACCAATGTTTCACGGGCGATCCTCGCTGCGTCCAACTCCGCCTCCAAATCGCCCACCTGAAATTCCTTCGCAGAGCCAGCCAGGAGACCCTTGAACTCCTGGCGACGATGGTCCAAGTCCGCGAGTCCCGGCACATCCGCCGGCAGCTTTTGGTCAAAGATGATGACGGCCCCGGAATTGGCAAGTGACACCAGATTGCTCAATGTTTGCAGCGGCATGTATTGGCAACGGGGAACGACGGCGGCTCGATAACTGCCCCCCGGAACCTCGATCCGCCCGTTCGCGCCTCGCGCCGACGCCAGGCCCCGGTCCGAGATGTAATCGAACTGGTAGCCGCGCGCCCAAAGCCATTTGGCCATCTGGCCAATCGGCTGGTCATCGAGCCAGTCCTGCGCGTGGACGGTCAGTTCCTGGACCAGCCCGCCCGGCGCGCTCCAATAATCGTGAATGGGCCAGTAGAGCAAAATATCATTGTCAGGGCGGCCGGGTTGGAGGACAGACTGGCACCGGGCGGCGTAGGCGTTCAACGCGGATACGTCGCGCCAGATCGAGTTGCGCGGGTTCATCTCGAAAGACGCGTAGAAAAGCCAGCCCGGCCATCCCGCTTCATCGGGCGAATAACAGGCGCCGTGGTAAAAAATATGATTGATGCCGCTCAGAAAGAGGTCGTCCTGAAGAAACTTCATGTCCGCCAGTGTTTCGGTAAAATGCTCCTTCAACCACGTGCCCGTTTCGCTGGAAACCAGGGCCCGCCCCGCGACGTGCGCCGCGGAGGAGGCAAATTTTGAAACCAGTTTGTCGCGGTCAAGATGAAACATTTCCGTTTCCGGAATGTCCGCGTCGCCATACAGGTCCAGCAGGTTGCCCGGCGAGCCGTGGGCTTGGTAACGGGTCAAAAAACCGTTGTCGCGCGCCCATTGCACCCAGGCCGGAATCGTTTCCTCGACCATGACATCGGAGAGTGTCTCGCGGAAATCGCACTTGACACGCGCCGCGCGATCGTCTTCCGAAGTGCCGAACAAGGCGGGCAACTCATCCTGCAAACGGTAACCCCTGCGCCGCTCGAATTGCGTGAAAACATCGGGCGCCCAACTGGAGCGATATTCATACGAATCCATGTATTGGGCGCGCGGTCTGGGCCCGGAATAGTCCTTGAACGCCTCGTCAAACCAGCGCAGATAATTCGTCATCGCCAGGGGATAAAACGGATTCAACATCCAGCCTTCATCGCCGGGAGCGGCGCGTTTGACTTTTTGTCCTGAAGGCCGCTGCCATATCGCATAGACATGCCAGCGGCCTCCTTCGGCCCTCCAATCCACCGAACCGTCGGCGCGCAGTTTGGGCAGCAAATCGAGCTTTTCTCCCGCGGAATTAAACGCCATTAACGCCTGCGCCTCTTTGGGATTGAACTTCTTGCCCAGGTCCTGCCCCGCCTCAACGTCATATTGACGCACCACTGGCGTCGCATTGGCTTCCTGGTCGGTGACCGTAGGCCCGCCAAAACACCATCCCGTGCCCGTCGTCATGTCGACGCCCATGTCAAGACGATTGGCCTCCGCGACGGTGAACGAGAGCATGTCCATCCAACGCGGCGAGAGATAGGAAATGTAATGGGACTCCCAGCCTTTGGCCCCATAGATGGGAATGATATGAACCCCGCCAAGTCCGGCGTCATGAAACCGGGTCAATTGGCGGACGATGTTATTGGTATCGACCGCGCTGCCCATCCACCACCAATAAGTCCAGGGCTTCTGCAGGCGCGTTATCGGAGGCCACGCCGCCGGCTCGTCCGCGGCCGCCACCGTGGGCGAACCCGTCAACGCGAGCAAAAGCGCCAGGAGAACAAGAATGGCCAGGCGGTGGAATCCCTCCATGGTCTTCATTGCGGCGCTTTTCTGGCGCGGCTCATCATCAAATTCAGCATGTTGTCGTACTTCGTGAAGTCCGCCGGGATATCGAATTGCGCGGCATCGGGCTTGCCCAGCTTCACGTCCTTGAAGATCATGACCGTGGACACGCCTTTTTCGGACGTCGTTTGAATCTCGACCGGAAATTGATTCAGGTCGGGCGCGTACCAGACGGTTGACTCGTGTGTGAAGCCATCCGGGCCGGTCACCGACACTTTATCCTTGACGCAGTTACGGCCGTCCACGGTTTCCTCACCCAGTTTGGTCACCTTCGTCTTATACTCGGCCGGTGCCGTGCCCGTCTCCCGCCCCGCGCTTTCCAGATAAGCTTTCATGTCCGGATAGACGATATAAGACAGCTTTTTGTCGCGGAGCGTGATCGCGGTCATCTTGCTCATGCCCATCTCCTTCATCTGCGCGGCGGCCTCCGGGGACACACTTGCACCTCGTACGTTTGACAGGTCCATGTCAACCCGTGATTTGCCGTCCAAAACTGCTATCTTGCCCTCCATGCTGAGTTCGCCGCCCGAGAACCGGGTGACATGAAAGTCGATGCTGGCGGAAAAGCGCGTGTTGTTGCCAAACAATTTTGCCAGGGCGCCGTCGAAGATCGGCTTGGATGGCGCCTCCGGTTGCGCGCGAGCCGCGAACACAGCCAAACCAATCATGACGGACGCAATAACAAGAGGATGCTTTCTCATAAGCGTGGGGGAATGATCGTGTTTGCTGCTTGCCTGTAAACTGCCCAAGCAGACCGCGAATGCAAGGGAAATGAAATCAACAGGGCAGGGGAGTCGCCCGCGAAATACTTGCGCCTCCGAGCGGCATCGCCCCGGCTTCCAGTGAGCTGACCCACGACCCTGCCGTTACCCCAGTATTCTCTTGCCTTCGGTGAGGAAGATGCCTTGGAAATTCATTTCCAGGGCCTGGGCGTTGGTCGCCTTGATAAGCGCTTCCTTCTGTGAAACTTTTCCATCTTTAACCAGTTGGAAAAGCGATTGATTGAAATTAATCATTCCTTCTTCGCCACCCGTCTCGATGGCTGCGGGCAATTTTTCCAAACGGTTCTCCTCGATTAGCTTCCGCACCGTGCCGCTATTGACCATGATCTCCAGGGCCGGTGTCATTGACCCGGCGATGGTTGGCACCATCCGCTGACAAATGACCGCTTGCAATGTCGCCGCAAGTTGCCGCCGAATTTGGTCCCGCTCATCCGCCTTGAAAAAATCCAGAATGCGACTGACCGATTGCGCCGCATTGGTCGTGTGAAGGGTGGAGAGCACCAAATGTCCCGTGTCGGCGGCGCTCATCGCGGCAGTGAAGCTGGTGCCGTCGCGCATTTCCCCAATCATGATCACATCCGGGTCCTGCCTGAGCACATACTTGAGGCCGTCGCCAAACGAATGTGTGTCCAACCCGACCTCCCGCTGCTCGATGACCGATTGATTGTCCTCAAAAACAAACTCAATCGGGTCTTCCAGCGTAATAATGTGCTTGCGGCTGTTGGCGTTGATATGTTCGATCATCGCCGCCAGCGTGGTTGACTTCCCGCTACCCGTCGAGCCCGCCAGGAGCACTATGCCGCGAGGGGATTCGGCGATCTGGCGCAATACCGGAAGAAGGCCCAGTTCCTCAAAGCTCGGCACCAGCGTCTTGACATACCGCATCGCCAGGCACGGTTGCCCACGCTGGTAAAAACAATTGGTCCGGAAACGGCCCACATCCGGCAGGTAATACGAAAAATCGCACTCGTGGTCGGTCTCCAACTGCTTCTTCACGTGCCGCGGAGCAATGTTCTCCACTATCGTGTTCATCCATTCCTCGGTCGGCTTTGGACCATTGACCACCACGAGCTTGCGGTTGATTCGAAAAATAATGTCCGCGCCGATCTTGAGGTGAACGTCCGATGCTCCTCCCTCGACTGCGGCCGCTAAAATGCGCCGAAATGTTTCCATCGCCCAGCTTGTACCGTCTCCGCCCGCAAAAAACCAGTCACGAATAGCTCAGCAACCGCGCCTGCGAGAGCCGCGAAACGTGCGTGAACAACATGCAAATCTCATAACCGTCCTCCCGGTTGCCCGCGCACTCGACGATTACTCCCGTGAAATTGACTTTCTTGGCGTCCCCGGGACCTTGCAGCGTGACGGTCATTTCCGTCCACGGAGAAAGTGGGTGATCAATGTGGAATTCAATGCCGTTTTTCCGAATTCTTACTGATTCGGTGGGCAGTGTTAGGCATCGGATTTGAACCGGAGAGAATCCAAGGGACGCGGTTTCGACTTTTCTGGCGCTCATAGTGAAATGAACATAGCACCGTTTTTGCCCCCGTCAAACGCGGATTTTAGCGATGTCAATGGGGTTTCCACCGAACATCATATCAATCAACAAACCTGCAAGAACGACGCCCCGCCTTCAGTCCCCAAGATGGCTTCAACTCCCTGCGCCGGGACCAGGCAAAACCCACCCGCTTGCAACGTGATGTTTTCCTCCGCCGTCTCGATCCACACCACGCCCTCAACCACACCGATAACCTGCATTCCGCCATCCGTCAAATTCATGCGCTCTCCTCCCGGCAATTTCCGAACAGCGACCTCAAACAATTCGTTTTTTACCAATGGCCGAATTGTCCCCGGCACGGCGTCAAGTGTCGATTGCGGCAACAGCCCCGGCTCGAAATCATTGAAATCAATGCTGGCCAGGGATTGCGCCACATGCAACTCGCGCGCCTTGCCATCGCCGTCCAGCCGGTTCCAGTCAAACACACGATAGGTTGTGTCGGAATTCTGCTGGATTTCAAATATCACCGTCCCACCGCCAAGCGCATGGACCCGTCCGCTGGGCAGGAACATCGCGTCCCCGGCCTTGACCTTGATTCGGTGAAAGCATCCGGCGACGGTTTGGGAAATCCGTTCTTGTTCAAACCTCGCGCGCGTGACGCCGCTTTTCAATCCGACAAACAATTCCGCTTTTGGCTCGGCGCGCGCCACATACCACATCTCTGTCTTGGGCTCCCCGCCCAGTTCCGCCGCCAACCCGGCGGGAGGGTGGACTTGCAGTGACAACGTCTCCTGCGCGTCAATGATCTTGATGAGAAGCGGAAAGCGCGGCGGCATTGGACGGCGCGGTCCGAGCAACGCCTCGGGACATTCCGTGATCAGCCAATGCAGCGTCCTGCCGCGCAGCGGCCCGTTGGCGACGACGCTTTGGTCGTTGGGACGATCGCAGATCTCCCAGGATTCGCCGATGCGCAGCCCCGGAGGCAAAGGCTTGCCATAGAGCGTCTCCAGGTTGCGTCCGCCCCATATCCGCTCCTTGAAGATGGGATCGAAGGTAAGGGGGTAGAGCTTCATCAATACTCGCAACCGCACCAATCGGACAGGCTACGTCGCAACCGGAACGCTTCCTCCGTTGAAATGCGGTTGGCCGTTTTCGGCGCCCACCGTCTTCTGCAATGTCTCCGTAAAATGGCCGCACTGGCGGTACTTTTGGTAGCGGGTCTTCAATCGGACGCTAACGGACATCTTCTTGAGGGCCGCCAGGTTTGTTTCCAGGGTGGACTTAAGAATCCGCGCCATTTCCACCCAGTCGCTGTGGGCGCCGCCGAGCGGTTCGGGCACAATTTCATCCACCAATCCCAACTCGTGTAGTTCTTTGGCCGTGATCCGGAGGGCTTCGGCGGCTTTGGGAGCGGCGGATCGGTCTTTCCAGAGAATTGCCGCGCAACCTTCCGGGCTGATGACCGAGTAATAGGCGTTTTCAAGTATCAGAACTCGGTCGGCAACGCCGATGCCCAGTGCCCCGCCGGATCCGCCTTCACCGATGACTGCCGCCACAATCGGCACCTCCAGCAGCATCATCTCGCGCAAATTGACCGCAATGGCCTCCGCGATGTGTCGTTCCTCGGCCCCAATTCCCGGATACGCGCCCGCGGTGTCGATCAGCGAAATAATCGGCAATCCAAACTTGTCCGCCAGATGCATCAGGCGCATCGCCTTGCGGTAGCCTTCCGGATGGGCGGAGCCGAAATTGCGTTTGATGTTGTCCTTGGTGTCGCGCCCTTTTTGTGTGCCAATGACCACCACCTTCTGTTCGCCCAATTTCGCGAACCCGCCGACGATGGCGTAATCGTCGGCAAAAAGCCGGTCCCCATGCAATTCGGAAAATTCGGTGAAAACCGTCGCAAAGTAATCCAGCGTGTAAGGCCGTTTGGCATGACGCGCGATCTTGACGCGGTCCCAGGCGCTTAACCGGGCAAATATTTGCCGTCGCGTTTCCTGAATCTTCTTTTCGATGAGGGCGACTTCCTCCTCGAAACTAATCCCCATGGAATGGGTTTCCGGGTGCTTCCTTAATTCGTCCAGCTTGCGCTGCAACTCCATAATCGGCTTTTCAAAATCAAGCTGGTATTTCATCAATGCCTATTCTATTTTCCCAAAGCCGGGCAGGCAATGTAGAAAATCACCCACCTCGACCCCCGCGTCACCAAACTCGTTTTCCGCCCAGACCTCATATATGTTCACTCCAGCGTCAGCAGCGCGACCGAATCCTGGTCCTCCACAAACAGACGATTGCCCGAAAGCAAGGGCTGGGCGTAGGTCGGTGTGTCGGCTACTTTCAGGCTCGCCACCTCGTTGAATTCCTTGTCGCTCGGTTGGAAAACAATCAGCTCGGACTGCGGTGTCAACGCAATAAGTACTGACCCGGCATCCACGATCGACCCGAAATCCCCGCGCGACCCATTGGCCTCGGTCCAGGCGGTCTTTCCTGTTGTGGCGTCGATGCAATAGAATTTGCCGCCCGCCGCAAGACCGTACAAAAAGCCGTCCTTGAGTACCGGTGAGCAAAACTTGGGCGAGTTATCCATATTGGTCCAAAGACCCGCGGCCACGATCGTGTCGCCTTCTTTGCTGAGTTTGGTCGCAATCGTCCCGCGTCCCAATCCGGTGTAAATAAGTGTCTGACCATCGATAATCGGCGTGTCGTAATTGCCCGCGCCCATCCCCTTGCCGATATAGGGGATCTCCCAGGCCAGTTTGCCCTCCGCCAGGGTCAGTGCGATGAGGTGTTTATCCGTTTGCGTGACAATCAATTTCGTGTCGCCGACTGTCATCACCACTGGCGAGGCGTAAGCCGTTCCATCGCCGCTCCATTTCCATTTTTCCTCGCCGCTGGCCAGATCATAAGCGACGACCGCTCCGTTGGTCTTGCCCCCCAGTTGCGCGATGCAAATGCCATCCACAACCAGGGGCGACATCGAGGTGAAAAATCCCGGCCATCCGCGAATATCATCCTTTCGCCAGAGCAATTTGCCCGAATCCGCCTCCAAACAGGAAAGCGTCCCGCGCACTCCCAAGGTGACGACCTTTCCGTCCGCGACCGTCGGAGAACTACGCGGCCCGGCGTGGCCGCCAGCCGGACCCGTCGGCGCCAACACCTCATATCGATTGCTCCAGAGCGTCATCCCGTTGGCGGCATCCATGCACTGGATGACCTCGTAATCATCCTGCCGGGAGAACACAAACAGCTTGCCCCCGACCAGCGCCGGAGTCGCGTCGGCCTCGCCGACCGTTACCTTCCATTTCACAGTCGGCTGTTGCGGCCATGTTTTTGGCGCGGTGAAACCCGGATCCTTGTCGTCGCGGTTGGGTCCCCGCCACTGCGGCCAATCTTGCGTCCATGCGGCTGTGGCGCCGGTGAGCACAATCATGCTTGAAACCAGCAAGACGCGGTATCTTGAGTATTTCACGGCATACCTTTCTTTGGGATCTGTTATGACAAAGCATAAGCCTCGCGCTACGTTTGGCAAATAAATTACCAACCCCCCCGCGTCGAGACAGCATCTCCGTTCTCAGACCCGAATCAAACCATGGTAAGTTAATTCAATGGTTTTTATTATTGTCGTTTATGTCTTGCTATGCGTCGATGCTCCGACGATAAAGACGCCAGCGGAGAGAGAATATCGTCTTGGACCGTCAGCCGGTCGAGCGTTTGGGCCAAACAACAATGACAACCAAATTGGGTAGTAATCGACACTGGAACCTCAACCTGTTTACTCGTTTAACGTTTGTTTCGATTCTGGCGGCTTTATTCTGCGCGCAGAGGGGTTTTGCCCAACCCAGTCCGCCGATCGCGCCGGTGCCCGAGGAACCGCCCATTTACCACGAAGGTTTTGACGAGGCGTATTTCGCGGGCTACACCAACGCCGAGATCACTTTTGGAAGCTTTGAGTTTGATGAAGGTTGGTCAGCCTAATCCCTAACCTGCGTCGGGGAAACGGTTGTACCCTTCGTAGTTCCGGCGCTCGGCTCGACGGGGGCGACAAACGTGACATGTGATACCGGGGGAGCGCTTCGTCTGTGGGTCACGCCGTATTGGGCCAGTCAATCGCAACCCGGCGGCGCCGGCCCCGGAACCAATGCCACG